>ONGG01000007.1 GCA_900317305.1 uncultured Prevotellaceae bacterium
CATCGCATATCACTCCCCCCTCCTCTCAGGAGGGGACGGGGGAGGTCTTTTTTTATTCGGGACTTCATTTTGTGTGTCGCCCAATTCGTTACTCAGGAAAGCAAAAGAAATCTGACGATTTCTTTTGCTTTCCATTCGGTTTTCACTATCTTTGCAGCCAAATTATCAATAGAGTATTATGCCAGAGATATCCATACGCGGACACGAGATGCCGGAGTCGCCAATCAGGAAGTTGGCCCCCCTTGCAGCCGCAGCCAAGAAAAGAGGAACGAAAGTATACCATTTGAACATCGGTCAGCCCGACCTGCCTACCCCCCGTGAGGGACTGGAGGCACTGAAAAGCATCGACCGCGAGATACTCGAGTACTCCCCTTCGCAAGGTTATCTGAGCTATCGTGAGAAGTTGGTGGGCTATTACCAAAAATACAACATCAACGTGACCGCCGACGACATCATCATCACGTCGGGCGGCAGCGAGGCCGTACTCTTTGCCTTCCTCTCCTGTCTGAACCCCGGCGACGAGATTATCGTGCCCGAGCCCGCCTATGCCAACTATATGGCTTTCGCCATCTCGGCTGGTGCCAAGATCAAGACCATAGCCACCACCATCGACGAGGGATTCTCGTTGCCCAAGGTGGAGAAATTCGAGGAACTCATCAACGAGCGCACCCGCGCCATCATGATCTGCAACCCCAACAACCCCACCGGCTATCTCTACACCCGCCGTGAGATGAACCAGATCAGGGACCTGGTGAAGAAATACGACCTCTACCTCTTTTCCGACGAAGTCTACCGCGAGTATATCTACACCGGATCACCCTATATCAGCGCCTGCCACCTGGAAGGCATCGAGCAGAACGTGATACTGATCGACTCCGTGTCGAAACGCTACTCGGAGTGCGGTATCCGCATCGGTGCCCTCATCACGAAAAACGCCGCCGTGCGTGCCGCCGTGATGAAATTCTGCCAGGCCCGCCTCTCTCCCCCACTGATCGGACAAATCGTGGCCGAGGCCTCGCTCGACGCTACAGAGGAATACTACCGCGACGTCTACGACGAGTATGTGGAGCGCCGCAAATGCCTCATTGATGGTCTGAACCGCATTCCCGGAGTCTACTCCCCCATCCCTATGGGTGCTTTCTACACCGTGGCGAAGTTGCCTGTCGACGATGCCGAGAAATTCTGCCGCTGGTGCCTGGAGAAGTTCGAGTATGAGGGAGCCACCGTGATGATGGCCCCCGCCGCAGGATTCTACACCACCCCTGGTGCCGGCATCGACCAGGTGCGCATTGCCTACGTGCTGAAGAAAGACGACCTGACACAAGCCCTTGTGGTGCTCAGGAAGGCACTGGAGGCCTATCCCGGACGAGTAGACGAATAACTCCACCTCACGCATGAACCTGCCCCTATTCATTGCCCGCCGCATCTATCACGATGAGGACGACCGCCGCAAGGTGAGCCGTCCCGCTATCCGCATCGCCACCGCTGGTGTGGCGATAGGACTTGCCGTGATGATTATCTCGGTGTGCGTGGTGATAGGGTTCAAGCACACCATCCGCGACAAGGTGGTGGGATTTGGCAGCCACATCACCGTGGCCGACTACATGACGCTCCAGAGCGATGCCCCCTACCCCATCTGCATGGGCGACAGCATGATGGAGGTGCTGAGTGGCATCAATGGTGTGACCCATGTGCAGCGCTTCGCACAAAAGCAAGGCATTCTGAAGACCGACAACGACTTTCTAGGCGTGGTGCTCAAGGGTGTGGGTCCGGAATTCGACACCACGTTCATCAGTCAGCATCTTGTGGAAGGCTCCATGCCAGTCTTCAGCGACTCTGCCAGCACCAACAAGTTGGTGATATCGAAACTCATCGCCGACAAGTTGCAGTTGAAATGCGGCGACCGCATCTTCGCCTATTTCATGAACGACAACGACGTGCGCACCCGCCGCCTCACCATCACCGCCATCTACAACACCAACCTGAAACACTTCGACGAGAACCTATGCCTGGCCGACCTCTACACCGTGACGAAACTCAACGGCTGGGAGAGCGACCAAGTGAGCGGTGCCGAACTCACCGTTGACAACTTTGACGCGCTCGACGCCATCGACGAGGAGATGATTGCCAAGGTAGACCGCACTACCGACCGCTATGGCGCTGTCTACTCCTCGCTCACCATACAAAAGATGTATCCCCAGATTTTCGCATGGCTCGAACTCCTCGACCTCGACGTATGGATCATCCTCATTCTGATGATTGCCGTAGCCGGTTTCACCATGGTCTCGGGCCTGCTCATCATCATCATCGAGCGCACCAGCATGATAGGCACGCTGAAGGCCCTCGGAGCCAAGAACCGCACCATCCGCCACACCTTCCTGTGGTTTGCCGTCTTCATCATTGTGAAAGGCATGGTGATAGGCAACCTGATAGGCGTGGGCATCTGCCTGCTTCAGCGCTACTGCGGACTGGTGAAACTCGACGCAGAGACCTACTATGTGGATGTGGTGCCCGTAGAGATCAACGTGCCCCTCATCCTCTTGCTCAACCTTGCCACACTGCTCATCAGCGTGGTAGTGCTCATAGCCCCCAGTTTCCTTATCACCCACATTCAGCCTGCAAAAGCCATCAAATATGAGTAGATTTGTCGGTTTTTGTAGTCCATTTCGCACCTAATCGGTATTAAACCATAAAATTTGCACATTTTTTTTTGATTTGTGCAAATTAGATGTTATCTTTGCACAAAATTTGAAATTTTGTGCAACTGACACATTATGAGTTTCAACAAGACTATTGAGAAAAGCATCGTAACGAATTGGAACTACGATGCCCTTACCGACTATAAGGGAGCAACGCTCCAATTCAACGATGTGGCCCGCAAGATAGAAAAGGTACACATCCTGCTGGAACAAATCGGAATCAAGAAGGGCGACAAGGTGGCCATCTGTGGGCGTAACAGCGCACACTGGGCTGTGGCTTTTCTTGCCACACTCACACATGGAGCCGTGGCCGTGCCCATCCTGCATGAATTCAATGCCGAACAGATACACAACATTGTGAACCACAGCGAGTCGCGCATCCTCTTCGTAGGCGACGTGGTGGCCAAGACCATCGATGCCACCGCCATGCCCGACATCGAGGGAATCATCTACCTGCCCGACTTCTCGCTGCTGGTATCCCGTTCCGACGCCCTCACCTATGGCCGCGAGCATCTGAACGAACTTTTCGGCAAGAAATACCCCAGGGTGTTCAAGGCCAGTGATGTGCACTACTATGAGGATAGCGAGGAAGAACTGGCGCTCATCAACTACACAAGCGGCACCACAGGCTTCTCGAAGGGCGTGATGCTGCCCTACCGCGCTCTTACTGGCAACATCGACTTCATCCTGGAATACCTGGGCCATCCCTACATGAAGCCCCATACCAACATGCTGAGCATCCTTCCGATGGCCCACATGTATGGCATGGCCGTGGAGTTTCTCTACCCCTTCATCTATGGCATCCATATCTTTTTCCTCACCCGTCTTCCCTCTCCAGCCATCATCGCACAAGCCTTCTCCGACATCAGACCATCGCTCATCGTGGCCGTGCCCCTGATTATCGAGAAGATTATCCGCAAGAAAGTATTCCCCAAGATACAGAACAACATCATGCGCCTGCTGCTCACCATGCCGGTCATCAGCAAGCGCGTGAAGCAGAAGATTTGCGAACAGGTGTATGAGGCCTTCGGTGGCAATTTCTACGAGATCATCATCGGTGGCGCTGCCCTGAACCAAGAGGTGGAGTCGTTCCTCCGCAGCATCGATTTCCCCTACACCGTAGGCTATGGCACCACCGAGTGTGCCCCGCTCATTGCCTACAGCGACTATAAAGACTGCATTACGGGCAGTTGCGGTACGCCTGTGAAAGGCATGGAGGTGCGTATCCTGAGCCACGACCCAGAGCATGTGGAAGGCGAGATTGTGACCCGTGGCTACAATGTGATGCTGGGCTACTACAAGAACGAGGAGGCCACCCGCGAGGCCATCGACGCCGACGGCTGGTATCACACCGGCGACTTGGGAACGATGAGCGCCGACGGCCATATCTTCATCCGCGGCCGCAAGAAGAACATGCTCTTGGGCGCCAACGGGCAGAACGTCTATCCCGAAGAGATAGAAGACCGCCTGAACAGCATGGCAATGGTGAGCGAGAGCATCGTGGTGCAGCGCGACGACAAGTTCGTGGCTATCATCCATCCCGACTACGACGAGGCCCGCAACCTGGGCTTCACCGACGAAGACCTTTCCAACATCATGGAGCAGAACCGCAAGGACCTGAACGCCTTGCTTCCCGCCTACAGCAAGATTACGTCGGTGGAACTGCACCAAGAGGAATTTGCCAAGACACCCAAGAAAAGCATTAAGAGATACTTATACCAAAACGTCTGAAAAATACACGTTATGGAATCGATACAGAATTTCAACACCTTAATAGAGAAAAGCATCATCGAGAACTGGAACCTTGATGCACTGACCGACTACAAGGGAATTACGCTGCAATATCATGATGTGGCGCGGAAGATAGAGAAGTTGCACATCATGTTTGAGAGCAGCGGCGTGAAACGCGGCGACAAGATAGCCCTCTGCGGGCGCAACAGCGCCGGTTGGGCCTCGGCCTTCCTCGCCACCCTCACCTATGGTGCCGTAGCCGTTCCCATTCTCCATGAATTCACCGCCGACCAGATACACAACATCGTGAACCACAGCGACGCGAAACTGCTCTTCGCCGGCGACGTGGTGTCGACCCAGGTCGACCCCACCAAGATGCCCCATATCGAAGGCATCATCTATATCCCCGACTACTCGCTGCTTTTCTCCCGTTCGGACAAGCTCACCTTCGCACGCGAGCACCTGAACGAGATGTTCGGCAAGAAATACCCCAAGTATTTCAGGCCTGAGCACGTGAAATACTACAAGGAGGAGAGTCCCGACGAGATGGCACTGATCAACTATACCAGTGGCACCACCGGTTTCTCGAAGGGCGTGATGATACCCTACCGCGCCATCTGGAGCAACTTCGACTTTGCCTGCCACGCTATGGGCAGCAACGTGAAGAAAGGCGACAACGTGCTGAGCGTGCTGCCCATGGCCCACATGTATGGCATGGCCTTCGAGTTCATCTATGAGTTTCTGAAGGGATGCCACATCTTCTACCTGAACCGCGTGCCATCGCCCGCCATCATCGCGAAGGCCTTCTCCGAGGTGAAGCCCGCCATCGTGATCGCCGTGCCGCTCATCATCGAGAAGATCATCAAGAAGAAAGTGTTCCCAAAGATACAGAACAACCGCATGCGCCTGTTGCTCAACATGCCCGTCATCAACAAGAAAGTACGCCAGACCATCCGCGAGCAAGTGGTGGAAGCCTTTGGCGGCAAATTCTTCGAGGTGATTATCGGTGGCGCCGCCTTCAACCAGGAGGTGGAAGCATTTCTCAAGCGCATCGAGTTCCCCTATACCGTGGGCTATGGCGCCACTGAGTGCGCCCCCATCATCTGCTACGCCGACTACCATGAGTTCAAACAAGGCAGTTGCGGCAAGGTGGCCATCCACAACGAGATCCGCATCGACAGCCGCGACCCGCAGAACATCCCTGGTGAGATTCTGGTAAGAGGACTCAACGTGATGCTGGGCTACTACAAGAACGAGGAGGCCACCCGCCAGACCATCGACAAGGACGGATGGTATCACACCGGCGACCTTGGCGTGATGGACTATGAGGGCAACGTGTTTATCAAAGGCCGCTCGAAGTACATGCTGCTTGGTGCCAACGGCCAGAACATCTACCCTGAGGAGATAGAAGACAAGCTCAACTCCATGGCGATGGTGAACGAGAGCATCGTGATACAGGAGGAGGACCGCCTGGTGGGCTTGGTGCATCCCGACACCGAAGTGGCCCAGTCGATGGGATTCACCCACAGCGACCTGGAGAACATCATGGAACAGAACCGCAAGGAACTGAATGCCGTATTGCCCTCCTACAGCAAGATCTCATCCATACGCATACAGGACGAGGAGTTTGAGAAGACCCCGAAAAAGAGTATCAAGCGGTTCCTCTACCTGAAAGGCTAGCACAGACTTACGCACAGGAAAAACCTGAGAACCCGAAAAAATAAGACAAGAGATTATCAGAGAAAGCGAGGCTCGTCACTGCGGTGGCGAGCCTTTATCATCTCAGTCGGCACAACCTTTATTGGCCAAGTACACACCGACGAGGATGAGCGCACTGCCCGAATAGGCGATGGCCGTCATCGGCTCGTCGAGAAAAATGGCACTGAAGATGACCGTGGCCACAGGGATAAGGTAGATATAGTTCGACATGGTCACTGCCCCAAGCTTGTTGATGGAGATGTTCCACATCACGAAGCAGGCAAACGAGGCCACAAGGCCCAGGAAGAGCAGATTGAGCATCACAGTGCCCTTCATCAAGCCGGAGAGGTCGTACTGCCAAGGTTGGAACCACAAGAAAGGCATCGAGGTGAGCACGCCATAGAAGAACACCTTCCGGGTGATGAAGACAGAATTGTACTTGTCGCCCATTACCTTTACCAGATAGCAATATACGCCCCAGCAAAGCGCAGCCGCTACCGACAGCAAGTCGCCCAGGGGGTTGAGTTTCAGGATGACCTGCCCATTGAAGATCACAATCGCAATACCCACCAATGCCATTGCCGAACCAATGATCAGGATCTTCCTCACCTTGAGATACCTGTAGGTCATCAGCACGAAAACCATGGTGAACAGTGGCGAGCAACTCACGATGAAACTCACATTGTTGACATAGGTAATGCCCACCGCCAGGTTCTCGGTAATGAAATAGAGCGAGCCACCCGTGACACCCAGCGCCACCATCATCAGTTCGTCGCGCCAACTGTCGGCCAGCAACTTGCGTGGCGAGAAAGGCAGGATGGCCAGGTAGGCCAAGGCGAAGCGCACAATGAACACCTCGTCGGCGCGCATCCCATCCAGCATCAGGATTTTGGTGCTTACCAACGTGCTGCCCCAAACGGCCACCACACCAATGGCTATAATATGGTAAAGAAGAGTGCCTTTGCTTTTGTGTTCAATACTATTAGACATGGTTAGCCTGATAAAAACTGCAAGTTTATGCAAAAATAGCAATTTTCACCAACTTACGCAAGAGAAGAGGAGAAAAAACAGCGGATAGGAAAGGAAAAAACCGGGTATGCCGGCATCAGTCGATGAGCGATGCCGACCTCACCCTGCTGAGGGTTTCGGGTGTCATCTGCAGGTAGTTGGCAATATAGTTGAGCGGTGCTCTCTGCACCACTTTCGGCATGAGTTTGCACATGCGCTTGTATCTGTTCTGCGCGGTCTCGAATCTCACCAGATCGGCATGTACCTGCGAGAGGATGAGCGACTCCTCAAGGATTTTGCGGTAGAGTATCTGAATATTGACGTTGTGGAGAGCGACCTCCTCGAGCCGCTGTTTGGGCAGGGCATAGCAAATGGAGTTCTCAAGGGCCTCGATTTGCAGTTTGGTGGGTTCCTCCCTAAACAGGCTTTCGATGCACATCACAATGCCTCCGTCCACCCCCAGGTGTTCGGTGACGATACGGTCGTTCTTCTCATAGAATTGCCTGACCAGCCCGATGTCGATATACAGGATTTCACGACAAATGTCACCTTCAGACAGGATCATCTGTCCTTTGGTGTATTTCCTTGGCACGAGCACGCTCTCGAGAATATCCAGCTCATCATGAGTCATGGTACTGTATTTTCGTGCCAGTTCGCGGGCGATGTCGCGTGTAGTGTGTATTTCCCTCATTTCTTTCTCCTTTCTCTGCGTTAGTGCGCGATCTTTGTGGTATTATCTTATTGGTTGATGGTTGGGATACTATAATAGTTCAGTCGAGTTTCAGTACGGCGAGGAAAGCCTTCTGCGGCACCTCCACATTTCCGATTTGCTTCATCCGCTTCTTTCCTTTCTTCTGTTTCTCAAGTAGTTTGCGTTTGCGCGACACGTCACCACCATAGCATTTCGCGGTAACATCCTTGCGCACACATTTCACGGTCTCACGGGCGATGATTTTGGCACCGATGGCCGCCTGAATGGCGATGTCGAACTGCTGTCGGGGTATCAGCTCCTTGAGTTTCTCGCACATACGCCTGCCAAAAGCCACGGCATTGTCCTGATGGGTAAGCGTAGAGAGCGCATCCACGGGCTCACCGTTGAGCAGGATGTCGAGTTTGGCGAGTTTCGACGGCCGATACCCACAGATATAGTAGTCGAACGAGGCATAGCCTTTCGAAATGCTTTTGAGTTTGTCGTAAAAATCGATGACGATCTCACCCAGAGGCAGGTAGAACAGCAGTTCCACCCTGTTTCCACTCACGAACTCCTGACTGATGAGCTCGCCCCGCTTGTCGAGGCAGAGTTTCATGATAGGGCCAATGAAATTGGTGGTGGTGATGACCGAAGCCTTGATATAGGGTTCCTCGATATGGTCGATGAGCGTGAGTTCGGGCAGTCCCGACGGGTTGTGCACCTCTTTCGATCCCCCTTGCTTGTCGTAGACAATATACGACACGTTGGGCACGGTGGTGATGACATCCATATCGAACTCCCTGTCGAGTCTCTCCTGGATAATCTCCATGTGGAGCAGTCCGAGGAAGCCGCAGCGGAAGCCGAATCCGAGCGCCACCGACGACTCGGGAGTGAATGAGAGCGACGCATCGTTGAGTTGCAGTTTCTCGAGCGAAGACCTGAGGTTCTCGTAGTCGGTGGGGTCGATGGGATAGACACCGGCGAAGACCATGGGTTTCACCTCCTGGAATCCCTCGATGGCATCCTTGCACGGGTTGGCCACATGGGTGATGGTGTCGCCCACCTTCACCTCCTTGGCATCCTTGATGCCACTGATGATATAGCCCACCTCGCCCGTACTGAGCGAGTCGCGAGGTATCATGTCCATCTTGAGCACGCCCACCTCATCGGCATCATACTCCATGCCGGTGTTGAAGAACTTCACCTTGTCGCCTTTCCTGATGGAGCCATTGGTGATTTTGAAGTAGGCGATGATGCCTCTGAACGAATTGAACACCGAGTCGAAGATGAGCGCCTGCAGCGGTGCCTTGGGATCACCCACGGGATGCGGGATGCGCTTGATGACGGCCTCGAGTATCTGCTCCACGCCCTCGCCGGTTTTTCCCGACGCGCGTATGATATCCTCATGGTCGCAGCCGATAAGTTCCACGATTTCATCCTCCACCTCGTCGGGCATGGCCGATGGCATGTCGATTTTGTTGATGACGGGAATGATCTCGAGGTTATGGTCGATAGCCATGTAGAGGTTGGAGATGGTCTGCGCCTGCACGCCCTGTGTGGCATCCACCACGAGCAAGGCTCCCTCGCAAGCAGCGATGCTGCGCGACACCTCGTAGGAGAAGTCGACATGTCCCGGAGTATCGATGAGGTTGAGCACATAGTTTTTCCCATCAAGCGCATACTCCATCTGTATGGCATGGCTCTTGATGGTGATGCCACGCTCGCGCTCAAGGTCCATGTTGTCGAGCATCTGCCCCTCGGTTATCTGTATGGTTTTTGTATGTTCGAGCAACCTATCGGCCAAAGTGGATTTGCCATGGTCGATATGCGCGATGATACAAAAATTCCTAATTAGCTCCATTATTCTTCAAACGGTTTACAACGATCCTAAATCCTTATGACTTTTTAAACTACAAAAATAAGAAAAAATATGCGGATTTTACTGCAAAAACACCGGTCGGGTATTTTTTTTAAGAATTTTAACGGATAATTTGGGCGGATATATCATGGGATTGCACTAACTTTGATGCCCAAAGAGGGCCAACGCCCCTATATGAACCATAAAACTACAGAAGATGAGACCATATATGAGGAAACTTTTGTTTTTGATACCTCTGCTGGCCATGCTGGTGGGATGCCAGGAGTCGCTTGAGGACCGTGCCGTGCGTGAGACCCGTGAATACAACAAGAAGTTCTGTCCGCAGCGGGTGGATGCGAGCACCACACTCGACAGCATTGTCTTCGACAAGGCGACGAAGACGAAACGCTCGTTCTTCACCCTTGAAGGCGTGGCCGACGACCTCTCTGCCGCCCAGGCCAATGCCCCGCGCATCCGCGAGGCACTAATTGCCGAGACGAAGAACTCCCCCAACGAGCAGAAGTTCAAGGAGGCAGGTTTCTCCTATTACTTTGTCTATCGTTCGGCCAGCAACAAAGGGGTGGTACTCTTCGAGACCACCATCACCAAGGACGACTATCAATAAAGCACCGCGGCCTCCTTTGCGATGCAAGGGAGGCCGCAGTGTTATTCAGGAGTTCAGGAGTTCAGGAGTTCAGGAGTTCAGGAGTTCAGACAATTGCTCTGGAATTCAGAAGTTCAGAAGTTCAGGAGTTCAGACAATTGCTCTGGAGTTCAGGAATTGAGCTAAAGCGAAACTTCAATATCTGATGTTTATCCCAGTTGGTCGAGCGCGCGGCAGAGTTGGTCGGGGCAACTGGTGGTTTTCATTCCACAACGGATGCCGTCGAGTTTGCGCTTCACGTCTTCGACCTTCATTCCTCTCACGAGCGAGCATATGCCCTGAAGGTTGCCATTGCAGCCGCCCACGAATTGAACATCCTGCACCACATTATTGTCATCGACAGTCACTTCGATGAACTGGCTGCAAGTGCCCTGTGTTTTGTATGTGACGGTGCGCATGGCCATTACTCCTCGGGTTTCATATTGGTGTAGACGGTCTGCACGTCGTCGAAGTCCTCGAGTTTCTCCACCATCTTGTCGATGGTCTCGCGCTGCTCGGCGGTGACGTCCTTCAGGTCGTTGGGGATACGGGTGAACTCGGCACCGGTCACCTCGAAGCCCTCGCTCTCCAAGTGTCTCTGGATATCGCCGAAGCTCTTTGGCTCGCCGTAGATGGTGATTTCGTTGGTCTCCTCGTCCTCGTCGAACTCATCCTCCACACCATAGTCGATAAGATCGAGAATCAGCTCGTCCATGTCGATTCCCTCTTTTTTCTTGAAGGTGAACACACACTTGTGGTCGAAGAGGAAACTGAGTGAGCCCTGAGTGCCCAGGTTGCCATTGA
Organism: uncultured Prevotellaceae bacterium; assembly: GCA_900317305.1. GTDB lineage: Bacteria > Bacteroidota > Bacteroidia > Bacteroidales > Bacteroidaceae > Prevotella. The sequence goes on from ONGG01000007.1 coordinate 11,133, forward strand.
ACTTGTTGAACACCGAGCGCACGTCGCCCACCGTACGGGTGGTGTTGTCGGTCAGTGTCTCGACGAAGATGGCCACGCCATGAGGTCCATATCCCTCGTAGGCCATTTCCTTATAGTCGCTCTGGTCTTTTCCCATTGCGTTTTTGATAGCCCTCTCGATATTGTCTTTGGGCATGTTCTCACGCTTGGCGTTGGCGATGATGGCACGCAGTGTGGGGTTGTTCTCCGGTTCTGGTCCGCCGGCCTTCACAGCGATGCTGATCTGCTTGCCGATACGGGTGAAAGTCTTGGCCATATGGCCCCATCTCTTCAGTTTTGTCGCTTTACGATATTCGAATGCTCTTCCCATTGGAGTAAATGTTTTATTATTACTTATGTATTTGTTGTTTTATCTGAGTTCGGCATTGAGTTTGGCCTTCAGGTTGGCAATCAACTTGCTCATGATGGCCTCGATCTGCTTGTCGTTGAGTGTACGCTGGTCGTCTTGCAGGATGAAGTTCACGGCATAGCTCTTCTTGCCTGCCGGCAGGTTCTTACCTTCGTAGACATCGAACAGTTCCACGCTCTTGAGCAGTTTCTTCTCTGTAGCCCTAGCGATTTGCTCAATCTGGGCAAACTCCACGTTTTTGTCGATGAGCAGGGCAAGGTCGCGGCTCACGGCAGGGAACTTGCCGATTTCGGCAAACTGCACCTTGTTCTTCTTGATCATCTTCATCAGGGCAGTCCAGTTGAGGTCGGCGAAATAGACAGGCTGGTCGATGCCGGCATTCTTGAGCAGCTGATTGCTCACGACACCCATCTCGACGAGCAGTTTTCCACCTCTGTTCTCCAGAGCGGTGGCCTTGGCGAAGACGTCATTTTCAGACACCTTGCTCACCACCATGCCCGGTTGCACACCCATTCGGGCGAGCACATTCTGCACATAAGCCTTCAGCTCATAGAACGAGCTGTCCTCATTGGGGTGTGCCCAACTGCCGCTCACGCGCTTTCCGGTGACCCACATGGCGAGGTGGTATTCCTCCTTGTATGCCCTCATGGGGTCTTCGTCGTTTTTCTTCTCGGGGTCGAACTGGTAGCAGTTGCCGAACTCGAAGAATCGCAGATTAGGATTACGGCGGTTGACGTTGTAGGCGATGCTCTCCAGTCCGCCGAAGAGCATGGTCTGCCTCATCACGTTGAGGTCGCTGCTCAGCGGGTTGATGATGCGCACGAGGTTGTCGGTATGGTAAGCATTCAGCCCATCGTAGTAGGCAGCCTTGGTGAGCGAGTTGTTCATAATCTCGTTGAATCCGCAGCCCACGAGTTGCTCGGCCACCAGGTTATGGAGTTTATGCTTCTGGTCTTCCTCGTTCTTGATGACGAGCGAGCTCTTGAGTTGGGTGGGAATCTCCACATTATTATAGCCATAGATACGGAGAATATCCTCCACCACATCGCATGGGCGCTGCACATCCACACGGTAGGCAGGCACCACGAGTTGCAGTTGCTCGCTGTCCTCGCTCTCGATGGTCATCTCCAGACTCTCGAGGATGCTCTTGATGATCTCAGGCTCTATCACCTTGCCAATGAGCGAGTTCACGTAGTCGTATCTCAGTGTGACGTGTGCGTCGGGGATGGGGTTGGGATACACATCGCAAATCTCCATCGAGATTTTTCCGCCTGCCAGTTGCTTGCAGAGGATGGCGGCTTGCTTGAGTGCGTAGATGACGCCATTGGGGTCGATGCCACGCTCGAACCTGAACGAAGCGTCGGTGCTCAGCGCGTGCCGGCGTGCGCTCTTCCTGATCCATGTGGGATGGAAGTATGCGCTCTCGAGCACCACATTGCGAGTGGTCTCATAGGTGCCGCTGCCTTTTCCGCCGAAGACACCAGCGATGCACATCGGCTCCTCCTCGTTGCAAATGGCCAGGTCGTGAGCGCCAAGGATGTGCTCCTCGCCGTCGAGCGTGATGAACTTGGTGCCTTCGGGCTGCGGTTTCACAATGATGTGGTGGCCCGTCACCATGTCGGCGTCGAAGCAGTGGAGCGGCTGTCCATAGGCATGCATCACATAGTTGGTGATATCAACGATATTGTTGATGGGGCGGAGTCCGATGGTGAGGAGTTTGTTTTTCAGCCATTCGGGCGACTCTTTCACCTCGCAGTCGGTGATGCTCACGCAAGCATAGCGTCGGCAAGCCTCCTCGTTCTCGATGGTCACACGCACGGGCAGGTCGTTGTTGTCGACCACGAACTCATCGCACGATGGGCGGTGGAGTGATGTCTCATACCCGTTTTGCTTGAGCCAGGCATAGAGGTCGCGGGCCACGCCCCAATGCGAGAGGGCATCGGCACGGTTGGCAGTGATATCGACCTCGATGAGCCAGTCGCTTTCCAAGTGGTAGTATTCGGCTGCCGGTGTACCCACCACTGCGTCGTCGGGGAGCACAATGATGCCGTCGTGGCTTGTTCCCACGCCAATCTCGTCTTCGGCACAGATCATGCCACACGATTCCACGCCTCTGAGTTTCGACTTCTTGATGACAAACTCCTTGTCGCCATCGTAGAGCACGCAGCCCAGGTCGGCCACGATGACCTTCTGTCCGGCTGCCACATTGGGCGCTCCACACACGATTTGCGAAGGTTGTTGCTTACCGAGGTCTACAGTCGTCACATGCAGGTGGTCGGAATTGGGATGTGGCTCACAGGTGAGCACCTTTCCCACGAAGAGGCCTTTGAGCCCGCCTTTAATCGTCTGCACCTCTTCGAGTGCGTCCACTTCCAGTCCGCCAGAGGTGAGCGCCTTGCACACTTCCTCTGCAGAAAGGTTGAAATCCACATATTCCTTAAGCCATTTGTAAGAGATATTCATTTTTTCAAATTTATTACTTCATGAAAATTCGTGCAAAATTACACAATTTTGATGAAATCAACAAAAAAAAGCGCAACAATACGTTGTTGCGCCGTTTTTTGTCGTGAAAGGTGTGGCCCGAATGTGGAGGCCACGCCTCATTCATTCTCCCACAAAGGCAAGCAGGTAGTCGACCGAGCCGTTTAATCCGAACTTGCTCACATCGAGCGCGATGTCGTAGTTGCGGGCGTCGAACCACTCACTGCCAGTGTATTTCTTGGTGTAGAGTTCGCGGGTGTAGTCGTTGTCGACAATCATGAGTTTGGCATCGGCCTCGGTGACGCCATATTTGTCGACGATGCGCTTGATACGTTTCTCCATCGGACTGTGCAGGTAGATTTTCAAGGCGTTGTCGTGGTCTTTGAAGATGAAAGAGGCACATCTTCCCACGATGACGCACGACTCCTCGGCGGCGATTTGCCTGATGACCGTGGCCTGGGCCTCGAAGAGTTCGCCCGAGGTGAGTTCCTCACCCAGTCCCTGGTACTCGTTGTCGACGATATACGATCTGTAGAACTGTGTGAAATCGTCCCACCAGGATTGGTTTCTCGACTCCAGTCTCTCTACGGTTTCCTGTCCGATATCGAATTTTCTTGCTACGGCTTGAAGTATCTGTTTGTCAAGCAGTTTCACTCCTAGCCGCTTGGCGATTTCCGCCCCCACTTCATGGCCGCCTGTTCCGAATTGGCGGTTGATGGTAATGACGAATTTTTCGTGTTTGTTCATAATACTCAAGTTTACGTTAATATCATCTTATGTTGCGAAATTATGGAAAAAAAGCGAAACATGCAAATAATCTTAAGATTTTTTGATAAAATGCGTGCTGTAGAATCAAGAATGATGAATCCATTGTCATCGTCAGCAAACCCCATCATGATGGGGCATGTGGGCTGAATTTGGCATTTTACGAAAAAAGAATGTTGAAAAACTATGATAAACAAAAAAAACTTTGTATTTTTGCACACCACGATATTTATGAATCGTGCAAGGAAAAGCGAACCATTAACCAATCTTTGATATTATGGATCTTGAAGGAAGAAGAGAAAGCGAGAATTTTGAGGATCGCCGTGGTATGAGTACTGGCGCAAAAGCCGGTATGGGTATCGGCAGTTTGCTCCTCATAGGACTGATAACGTTGCTCATGGGCGGTAACCCGATGGATGTCATCCAGCAGACCGGTGGATTGACGATGGGTGCCGGTGAAGAAGAAGTGCCAGAAGGCCAAAGGACCTTCTCGCCCGAGGAAGAGGCACAGGTGAAGTTCTGCAAGCAGATTCTGGGCAGTACGGAGGACATCTGGTCGGCCGTGTTCCGCCAGAAGTTCAACGCCGAGTATACCCCTCCCACCCTGGTATTCTTCACCAACGCCGTGCAGACCAACTGTGGTGGTGCCACATCGGCAGTAGGCCCATTCTATTGCTCCGCCGACCAGAAGCTTTACATCGACCTGTCGTTCTTCAAGCAGATGGAGACGCAATTGAAGTCGGGCGGCGACTTTGCCCGTGCCTATGTGATTGCCCATGAGGTGGGCCATCATGTGGAGAACCTGCTGGGCATTCTTGGCAAGGCCCATGCCCAGATGCAACGTATGAACAAGACCAGTGCCAACCAAGTGAGTGTGCGTCTGGAGCTGTTGGCCGACTACTACGCTGGCGTGTGGGCCCACTACGAGGACGAGGCCTTTGGCTCGTTGGACGAGAGCGACCTGAAGGAAGCCATCAACTGCGCCCAGCATATTGGCGACAACTACTTGCAGGAGCAGGCCCAGGGCTACTCTCAGCCAGAGTCGTTCACCCATGGCACCTCCGACCAACGTATGCGCTGGCTGAAGCGTGGCTATCTGACTGGCGACATGAGCACGACCACATTCACCGGCAACTACAGCGACCTGTAATCTCCATTCTCCCAGAAGGGAAGAGGAATATCTAACCATACACAAGGGAGCCGTGCTTATATCAGCCGGCTCCTTTTGTTTTTCAAAAAGAAATCCATGTCAGCAACCAACACGATTACGATTCTCGGCACAGGCAATGCCTTTGTCACCCATTGTTTCAACACTTGTTTCACCCTCCAAAGCAAGGGAGGAGCACTGCTCCTGGTAGACGCGGGCGGCGGCAATGGCATTCTCACACAACTGGAGCGTGCCGGCATCAACCTCCGCGACATCCACGACCTGTATGTCACCCATGCCCATACCGACCACCTGCTTGGCGCGGTCTGGGTGATGCGCTATGCCTTGCAATACAAGAACCCGCTGCGGGTGTGGAGCCATCGCAAAGTGCTCGATGTGCTTACCTATATCTGTCAGCAGTTGCTCCCGTCGAAAATGACCGTGCGACTGGGCACCGTGGTGGAGATGAACTGCCTGGAAGACGGCGACCGATTCGAGGTGGGCGACCTCAGCCTGCAGAGTTTTGATATCCAGTCGACGAAAGAGCGGCAGTTTGGCTTTACCACCATCCTGCCCGGCGGAAAGAAATTGACATGCCTCGGCGACGAGCCATTCAACGAGCTCTGCCTGCCTTATGCCCAAGGTGCCGACTGGCTGATGAGTGAGGCGTTCTGTCTGTATGCCGACCGTGATCGCTTCAATCCCTATGAGAAACATCACAGCACCGCCCTCGACGCCGCCCAACTGGCCGAGCGCCTGGGCGTGAAGAACCTCATCCTTTACCACACCGAAGACAAGACGCTATCCACGCGGCGCGAGCGCTACACCGCCGAGGCCTCGTCGGTATTCAGCGGACGTGTCTTCGTGCCCGATGACCTGGAGCGCATCGAGATTGAATGAGAATCAGGAGTTCAGAAGTTCAGGAGTTCAGAAGTTCAGGAGTTCAGACAATACTTTTTCTTCAGGAGTTTTGGATGTATGCGGCGCACATCTCGGCGCAGCGCTCTCCATCGACCCCTGCCGAGACGATGCCTCCGGCATATCCTGCGCCCTCACCACAAGGAAAGAGGCCCTCAAGGCGGACATGCTGTAACGACTCCTTGTCTCTGACGATTCGTACGGGTGCCGACGTGCGCGTCTCGATGGCGATGAGCACGGCCTCATTGGTGAGGAAGCCACGCGAATGACGGCAGAAGGTCTCAAATCCCTTCCGCAGACGAGACGACAACATCTTTGGCAACCAGAAATGAAGCGGACTGGGCACCAGTCCTGGAGCATAAGAGGAGTCGGGCAGGTCGTAGCCCAACTTTCCCTTCACGAAATCCTCCATCCGCTGCGCCGGCGCGGTCTGCCGACGCTTTCCTTGTTCCCAGCAATCACCTTCCAGGCGCTCCTGCAAATCGAGCATGCGCAAGGCATCGTCGCCTTCCACATCCTCGGGTCTCACCTCCACCACCATACCACTGTTCGACCATTTGGTTCCCCTATTGCTCGGGCTCATGCCGTTGACCACGATTTGACGTGGTCCGGTGGCAGCCGGGATGACAAAACCACCCGGACACATGCAGAACGAGTAAACCCCTCGCCCGTCGACCTGGGTAGTGAAGCTGTATTCGGCCGCAGGCAGGTATTTTCCCCTACCCTCCCGGTTGTGGTATTGTATCTGGTCGATGAGGTGCGAAGGATGTTCCAGCCTCACCCCAATGGCCAGTCCCTTGGGCTCAATCTCAATCTTCGCCGTATGCAAGTATCGGTAGACGTCGCGTGCCGAGTGCCCGGTGGCGAGGATAACCGGTCCGCGGAAGGTCTTGGTCTGTCCGTCGGCCATACATTCGGCCTCGATGCCCACCACCTTGTCGGCCTGCACCAGCAGTCGGGTCATGCGGGTCTGGAAATGCACCTCGCCCCCACATCGAAGGATGGTGTTGCGCATGTTTTCGATGACCCTTGGCAATTTGTCGGTGCCGATATGCGGATGTGCGTCGGCGAGGATGTCGGGCGAGGCCCCATGCTGGCAGAACACGTTGAGGATCTTCTCCACGTTGCCCCGTTTTTTCGACCGGGTATATAGTTTTCCATCCGAGAAGGCACCTGCCCCACCCTCCCCAAAACTGTAGTTGCTCTCAGGGTCGACCTTTTGGTTGCGTGTGATGGCAGCCAGGTCGCGCTTGCGCTCATGCACATCTTTTCCCCGCTCCACCACAATGGGGCGCAGTCCTAGTTCGATGAGGCGGAGCGAGGCGAAAAGACCTGCGGGTCCCTCTCCCACCACGACCACCACCTTGCCTTCCGACACATCACCATATTCGGTCTTGGCATAGATGTCGTCGGCGGGCATTTCGTTGACATACACCCTGATGGTGAGGTTGACATAGATGGTACGCTGACGGGCGTCGATGCTTCTGCGGAGCACCCTTACATGGGTGACGGTGCGCTGGTCGATGCCCTGCTCATCGGCCACATATCTGGCGATGGCCTGCATCGACGCGGCCTGATGGGGCAATACCCTCACTTGTAATTCCTTAATCATGCAATGGAGGTTTTAGCATTACGGTTGTCTGTGCCGAAAAAGGCCACCTGTTGTGACAAGTGGCCTTATAGTTGAAGGGAATAACCCTACTGTTTTAGAAGTTGATACCGAAGTTGATACCGAAAGCATTGCCATGTGAGGAGAAGTTGTCGGTATCATAGTCATTGATGTTGAGCACGCCCATCTGATACAGGGCCTCCAGATAGAGGTTGCTCCACTCCAGGCCGCATCCTATCTTGAATCCCATATCGTTGCGCTTCAGGTAGTCGGTGTCGCCGGCCACGGCAAAACTGAAGTAGGGGCCGATGAACGGCAGAACGGCAATATTGTTCTCGGTAGTGATGCCATACTTGATGATGACAGGAATCTCAAGGTAGTTGAGTTTTCCATCAAAACTCTTCACGTTGGGAACATCAGCCTGATGGAATCCGGTGAGTTTCTTGGCGCCACGCTGGGTATAATAGAGTCCACTCTCAAGGAATACGGGAGCCGAGTCGGTAACACGGAGTCCCACCACGCCACCGAGATTCATACCGGTGCGTCCCTTGTCGGCTTTCAGGTCGCCACTGATGCTACCGAAGTTGATACCGAAGCGTACGCCCCAATAGAGGTGCTCTTCATCGAATGAGAATCCGCCACTAGTGAACTGAGCGAACGAAGGAGCAGCAAACATGCATGCTACGATTGCGATTAAAAATTTTCTCATAATCATATTGTTTTAAAAAATCTATCTTAGGCTATTTTGGCTTTGCCGTGCAAAATAAAGTATTTTTTTTGATTTTTCAAAATTATTAGGAAAAAAACGGCTTTTTGGCAATAATATTCATGGAAAAGGCCATGACGCAGGGCAGTATGGCGCCAGGAAAACAGAGGGGCGTCTGCCCGAATGGCAAACGCCCCTCCTTCTTATGCATGGGTATGCACCAAAGTTGAGTAATGAATGATAAATACGAGTTTAGTTGAACTTGTAAGGCAGGTCGCCCTTGGCCCATTCGGTTCCGGGTTCCCATCCTGGATTCTGCTCCAAAACGCCTTCAGAGAGGGTCACCTGATCTTCAGGAATCTTGAAGAATCCACCACCAGTAGCCGTGTAGCGCTGCATGAAGTCGTTGGTGAACGCATACTGTCCGGGAATACCCTGATTGAGGATGTTGTTACCCACCTGGTTCTTCACCTTCTCCTGCACATCGCCCCAACGACGGAGGTCGTTCCAGCGAATCGCCTCGAAGCACAACTCATAGCGGCGCTCCTTCTTCAGGTTGACGAGGCTATAGGGGATGTCGGGCAGGTTGGCACGCTGGCGAACGGCGTTGAGACCGTTTTTACCGTTATAGACGACCTTTCCATCGGAAAGTTCGGCATGCATGAGCAGCACATCAGCGAACCTCAGCCACACGAGCGACTGGGTAAGACCTGTCTGGCGGTTGTTCTCGCTGCCATAGAAATAGCCATAACTGAGCATACGCTGTCCGGATTCAGGATCGTAAGCCTCGCAGCCAATATACTTCTTGGCGAGCAGCTCGGTATTCTCCACCTCCTTGGCAGGGTCGCCCTTGTATTCAGGAATCTCCACCTTACGGTCGCAGATGGAACCCGTACGACGGTAGTCGCCCGCATAGTCGGGGTCGGCAGCCCAGTCGGTCCACAGTTTCTCGCACACCGGTCCGTTGGAATAGCCCTGTACGGAGAACGGGAAGGCGGCGGCATTGGTCTTGCGCAGTCCGTAGAACTCTACGATACGGTTGTGGCGCAGTTGGGAGTCGGCGCTCCATCCCGGCTTGTTCGACATCTTGATGGCAAACATATTCTCCTTGTTCTCGTCGGTTTCCCAGTTGAGTCCGTTCTCGATGTCATAGGCATAGTCCTTGCCAGTATAAGGATTGGTGTAGGGCCAGAGGTTACGCTGGTCGGAGACCAGTCCGAACCCGCTGTTCTGGATGCAATCCTCGAGCCAGGAGATGACCTGCTGCTTGGACACAGACCCACCCTCTTCGGCGGGCAGAGGCAGTTCGGGCTTGCCGTAGAATCCGGTATAGAACAGCCACACACGGGCCATCATACCCTCGGCAGCCCATTTTGAGACACGTCCCTCACCGAACTCAGGATATTTGACCGAAGGTCCGTACTCGATGGCCTTCTTGAGGTCGGAAGCGATTTGGGCATACACCTCGTCGGGAGTGGCCTTTGGCAGGTTCTGGGGTTGTGTGGACAGCACCAATGGCACACCATTGAACACCTGTGCGAGGTTGAAATAATAGAACGCGCGAAGGAAATGGATTTCGCAGAGCAACTGGTTTTTCTTGGTATCCGACGACCAATCCTTCACATTGTCGATGGTCTCCAGTGCACTGTTGGCACGGTTGATACCGGCATAGCGCTGCTGCCACAGCGGCTTCATCCAGTCGACATAAGCGTTCATGAGTCGGTCGACGCCCTGGGCGCCGATATTGCTCTGGCTTCCACCACCGAGTCGGTCGTCGGAAGCGATATCGAAGATGAAGAAGGGGTCTTCCTCAGGGTCGGCCAGGTTTCTGTTCATCACGGAGTAGATGCCGTTCACCATCTGTATGGCATCGACCTCGTTGACAGGGAAGTTGGACGTATCCTTCATGGTGAGGCTCTCGGTATCGAGGAAATCGTCGCATCCGGCCAGTATCATGCATAATGCTGACACGAAGTATATTAAATTCTTTTTCATGATCTTCAAGGGTTAGTATTTAAAAGTTGATGTTCAGGCCCACCTGCCACGAGCGTGATGATGGGTAATAACCACAGTCGATACCAGAAGCCCAACTTGTTCCGTTTCCGAATCCCACTTCAGGATCCATACCCGAATAGTCGGTGAATGTGAACATGTTGCTTGCCGAGACATAGATGCGGCATTTTGCCACGGGCAGGAACTTGGCCACTCTCTTGATATCATATCCGATAGAGATCCTGGAAATCTTGAAGAAGTCGGCATCCTCGATCCATACCCTTGAGATTTCCGACATGTTGGCCGTCTTGCCGTCAGAGAACCGAGGATAGCGGTTAGTGCTTCCCTCACCGGTCCAGTACTTGGTATAGACGTCTGTACAGTAGTTGTCGTCGGGATGGTCGGAGAACTGACGGTAGCTCTTGGCCACCTGCTGTCCGAACGAGCCATAGCCGTTGAGCGAGAAGTCGAATCCCTTGTATGCGATGTTGATGTTGAGGCCCATGGTAAAGTCGGGATTGGGGTCACCGATCATGGTCTTGTCGTCGTCGCCCTTGTCGATCTTGCCATTGCCGTTGTAGTCGACGAACTTGACGTCGCCCGGTTGGAGCGACTCACCCTGCAGTGAGTTCTTCTTGTCGCCTCCACAGTGCTTGTTCAGATAGTCCTGCAGGTCTTCCTCGTTCTGGATGATACCATCCATCTCGTAGCCCCAGAAGTAACCGATGGGGTATCCCACCTGGAGCCTATAGAGCTCGGCGGTGTTCTGCGCGATGGCGTTAGAGCCACCATGGATAATACCCTCGGAGTTGGCCAGACGGGTCACCTCATTCTTGTTGTGCGAGAGGTTGGCCGTGATGCCATAGATGAAGTCCTTTCCGATGCGGTCGTTCCATGCCACATGAATCTCATAACCCTTGTTCTCGATGTCGCCACCATTGATATAAGGCGCTCCGGTGCCATAAGAGAGCAATACCGGTGCCCTGACGAGCCAGTCCTTGGTCTTCTTGTTGTACCAGTCGAACGATACGGCGAGCCTGTTGTTGAGGAACCTGGCATCGAATCCTATATCGGTCTGCTCAGAGGTCTCCCACTTCACCTTCTCGTTGGGAAGGATATTGGGATAGGCGCCGATTCCGGGATTATCCTTACTGTCGAAATAGTAGGGGTCGTCGAAGGCGACGGTGGCCACATACTGGAAGTTGGAGATGTTGCAGTTACCATTCTGTCCCCAGCTGGCACGTATCTTGAAGAATCCGAGCCAGTCTTTCGACCACTCCATGAAGGGCTCGTTGGTGACAACCCAACCTGCCGATACCGAGGGGAAGTAACCCCAGCGGTGACCTCTTGCGAAGTTGGAAGAGCCGTCGGCACGAAGCACGAGCGAGAGGAGGTAAGTCTCATTGTAGTTGTAGTTGACACGTCCGAAGAACGAGGAGAGCGCACCCTGGTCGTTGGGACTTCCGCTGATGCTTGTGTATGCGGGGTCGACCACGTTGGCATTGTTGATATAGGCATGCTCGAACGAGCCTGGGAAGAGAGAGTTGGAGTTGGTCACTCCCACACTGTTTCCATATCCCCATTTCTCGAGCGACTGTCCGAGGAGCACATCGACATTGTGGTTTTCGAACGACTTCACCCAGTTGACCGTATTCTCCAACGACCATCTCGTGTTGTACGACTGGTTTTGTCTCACGTCGTCGTTGGGGTTCGACTTCTTGGCGCTGAGCTCATATACAGGCACGTAACTGCGGCTCTCGGAGTGGCGGTAGAGCCATCCGGCGCTTGAGCGGAAAGTCAGTCCCTTGATGGGCGCGAACTCAAGGAAGAAGTTGCTCTGCAACCTATAGCGCTTGGTATAGCTATTTCCCTCGTCGTATTTCATGACTGCCAGCGGGTTGGCCATCTCTGAACTGAAGTCCCATCCATCGGCCAGGATATCGGCATACTCATAGAGATCGCCATTGTCGTTGTATGCTGGGAGCAGCGGCGACATGGCAAGCAAGTTGCGGATGCTGTTGCCATAGATGCCACCGATGGAGATACCTTTCTTCTCGATGGCCGAGAAAGTGACGTTCTCGCCGAATTTCAGGATATCGCGTCCTTTCTTCCTGATGAGTGAATAGTCGGAGTTGAGTCGCACCGTATAGCGGTCGAACTTCGGTGTGGCGGGATAACCGATGGTACCCGTCTGGTGATATTTGGTGAAACCGAGCGCGAATCTCGACACATCGCTACCGCCGTTGATATTGAGCGAAGCATTGTTCATGGGGGCATTCTCGATAGTGGTCTCATCGAGCCAGTTGGTGCCGTTCCATGTACCGTTCATGATCTGAGCATACTGCTTGGGGATAAGCGTGGCCCAATCGTATTTGGAGACGCCCTGAATCTCATAGGCCTTGTCGTTGATCTCCATATACTGCTTGGCATTGAGCGGTGTCACATCGTTGGTATTGGGGTTCTGCCATGCGAGGTAACCGTCGAACGACACTTTCACCTTTCCGGCCTTACCCTTCTTGGTTGTGACGAGGATGACACCATTCGAGGCACGTGCTCCGTAGATGGCACTCGAGGCAGCATCCTTGAGCACGTCGATCGACTCGATATCATTGGGCGAGAGGTCGCTGATGTCGCCACCCGGCACGCCATCGATCACATAGAGCGGTGTGTTGGAGCCTGCGGTACCCATACCACGGATGGTGACCTTGTAGCTCTCACCAGGCTGACCTGAGTTCATGACGATATTCATACCTGCTGCCTGGCTCTGCAATGCTCCGAAAGCATCCACGGCATTGGCGGCGGCGATGGCGTCAGCATCGACGTGGACGGTGGAACCGGTGACCAGTTTTTTGCGCTGCACACCGTAACCTACCACCACCACATCTTCGAGCAGTTCTGAATCCTCAGCCAAGAGGATATCCATTGTTCTTCCCTCGACGGCTTTCACATCAACGTTTTGGTAGCCGACATAAGAGACTCTCAGACTGGCTCCTCTTGGTACAGAGAGGGAGAACGAGCCATCGGTGGCTGTTACCGTTCCATTGTTGGAGCCAATTTCCATAACTGTCGCTCCGATGATGGGCTGGTCGCTTGAATCGTGCACAACGCCCTTCACCTGTATGACGGCCCTTGTCTGGAGCACGGTCTCCACAGGTTGGATAGATTGCGCTGTAGAAGAAACAGCAACTGCCATACCGGCGCAGATTACTACAAATAAACTACGATAATTTGGCATAGTGATTTAAGTTAGTTAAAATAGATAGATATAAATAGAAGTAAGATTTAAGTCAAGTCTTTCGACTCATTACATTAAGACATTCATTAGGCTTCAAAAAACCGCCTGATACAGGCATTTCAAAATAGGCATAGATTATCAGATGGACAAGCCATGACACATGGCAATCCATTGTTGGCAAATATACAATTATTTTCAATTTGTGCAATGCCAATATGTATAAATATTTTCCCAAGATAACATTTGGAAAATATTTTGATACAAAGCAAAAAGAAGGGGGGGCTGGTGTCAGGCAACAAGCAGACGGTGCGTGGATAGGGTCAGCGACGGTCTCTGTTACCCCATTTCTTGTCGTAGCGGCCCTCGGTGTCAACCTTTCCGCCAAACATATTGAGTCGGTAGCGCACGTGGAGCATGGCATACGAGTTGACGCTGTTGTATCGCGTCTCGCTCCTGCTGGTGGCATTCACCCATCCCTCGTAGTTGCTCTGCTGGCCCAGGAGGTCATAGAAGTTGAGGGCCACGATGAGGGTTTTGCTTTTGAGGAAGGCCTTCGACACCTGTCCGTTCCATATCAACTCATTGGTGTTCATCGACGGGTCGTTGTATCCACGGCGGCTATACTCGTGTATCTCGCTGCTCACCTCTATTCCCAATGGCAAGCGCAGGAGGAAATGTCCTCCATAGTTGAATTGCCAGGTATCGAGGTTGGCATTGGGTTGGAGCTCGTTGCGTGAATGCTGGTAATTGACTTGGCCGTCGAGCGTCACCTCAAGCCAGTCGTTGCGGTATCCGGCGGTCAGTCGTTCGTTGAGATTGATCGACTTGGTTGTGTTTTTCCGTGCGTCGGCCTGCATCTGAGCCACATAACTCACGAAGTTGTTGTAGCGCACGCGGTTCTCAATGCCCACGTTCCAATGAGCGGCCGAGTCGACGGCGGTGTTGAATGTCAGGCCTCCGTTCAGATTCCAGTTGCCATTGATATTCTCTGGGCGCGAGATGTTTCCACCCGTCGAGGGATTGTATCTCACGAGGTTGGATATGCTGTTTCGCGTATGCCTATAGTTGGCATAGGCCACTATAGAGCGCTTATGCTTGGCAATGTAGGTGTTGTAATATACATTGAGCGAGTTGGTGAACTGCGGTTTCAGTCCGGGATTTCCCTGTGTGATATAAAGCGGGTTGGAATCGTCGGTGATATCGAGCAGTTGCGTCATCTCGGGTTGTCGTGTGTCGCCACGATAGTGCACCCAGATATTATTCTGGTCGCTGAACTTGTAATGGAAGTCGATGGTAGGTGTGAAGTTGGTGACATTGCGTATGGTGTCGACATAGATACCCCTGTAATCCTGGATGAAGTTGGAATGCTGTGGCTGAACGAGGAAGCCAACATTGTAGTCGTATTTCTCGACACGATGCCTCAATGTGAGCCTGAGGTTATGCGTGTAGTTCTTGTATTCCGAATAACGGCTCAAGTTGCGGTCGAGGAAATCGTCCATATGGTCTTCGACCGTCGAGAGCCACGGGTCCCACTCGCGGTATCTTGGCGTGATGCCCGAGAAGATATTCACAGGCTGATGGCTGAAGTCGTAAGTCTGGCGGTCGCTCTTATTCTGGCTGTAGCGCATCTCGTAATTAGCCTGCAGGTGTGCCCCTTTCCACAACGGCTCGCTATAGGTGGCACTCAGCACATACCCGCCATTATAAGAAGGTGTGGTATTGTATCGTGCTGTATAATAGACAGAGTCTTGCCCGGTCTGGTCTTTCACGAGAAAGAGATGCACATCGTTGTTGGTGACATTCTCGTTCTGGCTGCTGCCGCCGTTGCCCTCCACCCGGAAGGTAATGTGACGCCCTTTGGGATTCAACCGGCGGTAAATCTGAAGCATGCCCCATGCATTCTTGTTCAGTCCGTAAGTAAGACTGGCATTCTTGTTATGGTTCACCATGTATGGGTACAATGGATCAGAAGGGTCGATCTGGTTCACGGCAGCGAGAGGGTCGGCCACATAAAGATAAGGGTCTTTATTGAATGTGGCAGACTCCGACGTGGTGGTGCCATCGTTGGTTCCATAACTGCCATTGGCGCGAAACAGGATATTGGTCAGCGTGTCGGGTTTCCACTCCACGCGCATGTTCCCATTCCAGTTGTTGCTCCGCGTTAGGTTTTTCGAACTGCTGTTCGAGAAAGTCTGTTCAGACTGAATGTAGAAATTCTCACTGGTGTTGTCGTTCTGGTTGTCCCCATTCCGGTGGTTCCATCTCACGTTGAAATCCACTTTCAACTTCTTCCCGTCGTCGTAGTTCAGGTTGGTACCCAGCATCTTTCGTGTGTTGAGTCCACGACGGTTCCACCATCCCGCATTTTCCTCCTTGTTGTTGAAATTGCCGAGCACCACGATACGGGTCTTGTCGGTGAAACTGCTGCCCATTCCCCTTGAGGCGTAGCGGTGGTGGGTGCCACCAGCGACATCGAGATTGGTCATATAGCCCCGGTTCATACCCTTCTTGATGGTGAAGTCGATTACCGTCTCCTTCTCGCCGTCGTCGATGCCTGTAATACGTGACTGGTCGCTCTGCTGGTCATAGAATTTCATGTTTTGGATAATCGACACGGGCAGGTTCTTGAGTGCCGTCTCCACATCTCCAAGCATGAACTCCTTTCCGTCGACCAGTATTTTCTTCACCTCTTTTCCATTGATGGTGATATTTCCATCCTCGTCGACCTCTGCACCGGGAATACGCTTGATGAGTTCCTCTATGGCCGACCCCTCGGGCGTACGGTAAGCCTCAGGGTTGTATATCAAGGTGTCTTTCCGCGCCACCACCTGTGGGGCCTGTCCGGTAATCACGGCCTCCTTCAGCGAGATGACATCAGGCGAAACCCTGAGTTCTCCCAACTCCTGGTTACGGTCGTTGCGCAACGTGACCTCACGCTCCAGCGTCTGGTACCCGATGGATGATATTCTGATTCTGAAAGTGCCATTTGATGGAGCCTCAATAGAGAAGTTGCCTTTTTCGTTGGAAATGGTTCCACCTACGAATATGGTGTCATTGACCCAGAACAACTGTACAGTAGCCATGTCCATCGGTTCGTTGGTATCACCATCTATCAGGCGTCCGCTAATTGTCAGTTTCTCGTTTTGCCCTTGTCCAAAGGCACAAATAACGACCATAAACAAAGACACGAAGGTAAGCAAAAATCTCATAAAAATCAGGCTCTAAAATGGATTGATCGTGTAATTCGGCAAATGCCGGTATGTATATTCTTGAATTGGGTGACAAAATTACAACAAAAAGGGGAAATAGCCAAATGAAAGACACATATTCTATCTTTAGATAAAAAGTCTTCACAAAACTTCTGGCAGGCCATACAAGAACAGAGGCTTTTTAATAAAACCGGGAGGATGGGGTGTCCTCCCGGTTTCAATCAGGGCGTTGCAAGGAGCAGCGCTTGCTTGATGGATGAAGCCCTAGATAGGCTAGGCTAACGCCTAGCCCACGGTGGCCCATGAACCAGGGCTGTCTATCCTTACGCCTAGCCCTAGCCATGAACCCAGGGCTGTCGATCCTTACGCCTAGCCCTAGCCATGAACCCAGGGCTGTCTATCCTTACGCCTAGCCCTAGCCGTGAACCAGGGCTGTCTATCCTTACGCCTAGCCCTAACCGTGAACCAGGGCTGTCTATCGGGCTATTGCTGGCTTATTTGAACAACAGTTGGGCGAACTGGTAGAGGCTGCGGCGCCATGTCTGCCATTCGTGTGCAGTTTCAGGCGACACATACGAATGAGCATTGATGCCCATTGCCTTGAGGCTCTCAGCAGCCTGGTCGACGCCCATGTTCTCCTTTCCTCCACAACTCATGAAGAGCACCTTGTTGGTCTTCTTGAAGTCGGTGGCATTCTCGAGTTCCTCGGTACGGAAGGTTCCTCCGCTGAACATGCCTACATAAGCGAACTTCGTGGGGTTGGCCAAGGTGATCATATGGGTCTGCATACCACCCATCGACAGGCCGGCCAATGCACGGTGCTCAGTGTCGGCAATCACACGGTAGTTGCTCTCCACCATCGGGATGATGTCTTTCAGCAGCACCTCTTGGAAGCCGTTAAATCCGCCAAATCCACGGCGAGGTCCGCCAGGACGGCCACCCTGAGGTCCACCGGGGCGTGGTCCTTGAGGCATTCCCTGCGGACGTGCGCCAGGAGCACCTTGTGGACGGTTCCCCATTCTGGGGAAGCCAGGGAACTGCTGTGCAGCCTGGGTGGTATCGGGATGGGCAGGTATCGCATTCAGGCCATTGTCCATCACGATGATGAACGGCACGGCCTTGCCCGCGGCTATCAGGTTGTCCATGATGATGCCGGTCTTTCCCTGTGCCGACCATCCGGTCTCGTTCTCACCCATGCCATGTTGCAAATAGAGCACGGGGAACTTCTGTGTGGGGTTCTGGCGGTAGGCGGCAGGCAGGTAGATATAGCAGTGGCGCATTTTCTCTGTCACTGTAGAATAGTAGTAAACTTCGTTGACAGAACCTTGGGGCACGTTTTTCACCGTGTAGAAATCCTCATCGGCAGCAGGCACGTCGATGCCACTGCCCCAGCGGCTGGCACCATAATAATATTTACTACCCGGGTCGGGCACTGAGGCTCCGTCGATGTTGAGCTGATAATAATGGAAGCCCTCATCCTGGGGAGCAGACTCTCCGGTCCATACGCCTTCTGCATTTTTCACAAGGTCGTATTTCACACCGCCGATATCCAGTTTCACGCTCTTGGCATCGGGAGCTGAGATCTGGGCGCGCACCATGCGCTGCGAGTTGACCATCGGGTATTCTTTTCCCTCCTGGTTGGTGGTGGCCGGCTTGAAATCTTCTACAACCTGGGCATTAGCCATCATTGCGAAAAAGGCGGCCGTCATAAGAAACACACGTTTCATAAGCAATAATTTGAATGGTTTTGATATAAAGTTAGAAATTAGAAATGACTATCTCTTGACCATTTTTAGACGCTTTTAAGTGAAAAAAGTAAAAAAGCCCCCTGTTTCTATTTTGAAAGATTAACAATTGAAGAATGGACACCTCTTCATCTCCATCAAGCCAACAGTCCGGACACATTAAAATATATATAGCAAGACACGCGACAGAATGCCGCACTTGCTTCGAGAGGAAAATTTCGTCGAAAAATTCCCCGAAAGTCGTCGAAAACCATTTTGGCCACCTTTTATATCTTTATACTTTTGCATCGTCATCAACACACCACAAAAGTAGAACCACAAAAACCAACATACAAAATGAAGCAAAAAATCAACCTCAGATTGTTGTGCAGCATCCTCATGATGTTCATTGCCACTTTCGCAATGGCCCAAAACACCGTGGTGACAGGCTGCGTAAAGAGCAAGACCCAAGGCGAGGGCGAGTCGTTCGCCACGGTCAGGATATTCCCCAAAGGTAAATCAGAAGGCGCCATCGCCATGTTCCTCACCGACGCCGACGGCAATTTCAGCCAGCAAGTGAAAGGTGAGGGCACCTACGACATCGTTGTAAGCAGCATCGGTAAGGAAGAGGTGCGCAAGACCATCACCCTGGGCAAGAAGAACGAACTGAATCTTGGTGTCATCGAGATGGCAGACGACGCGAAGGAGCTGGCCGGTGTGGAAGTGGTGGCACAGAAACCACTGGTGAAGATGGAGGTAGACAAGATGACCTACCGCGTGGAAGACGATACCGACTCGAAGTCGGTGACCGTGCTCGACATGCTCCGCAAGGTGCCCATGGTGTCGGTCGACGGACAGGACAACATCACCGTGAACGGCTCATCTGCCTTCAAAGTATATGTGGACGGCAAGCCCAACGTGATGTTCTCGAGCAATCCCTCAATGATATTCAAGAGTATGCCCGCCTCATTGGTGAAGACCATAGAGGTGGTGACCAATCCCGGTGCCCGTTACGACGCAGAGGGTGCCTCAGGCGTGCTCAATATCGTGATGAACAAGCAAGCCATGGGTGGCATGCCCGGTGCTCCGGGTGGTGCTCCAAGTGCCGACGGATACAATGGAACAATCAGGGCCTCGGTGGGCAACAACTCGATAGGTGGCGGTGCCATGATCAGTGGACAGAAGGGAAAATTCTCGTATAGTGCCAACGTGATGGAGAACTACTCGAAGCCCAGAGCCCCGCAGGTGGATATGGAACAGAATAATGGTGGCACCTCGATCATCACCTCGGCATCGACCAAGACCCGCGTGCCCTTCACTTTGGGTAGTCTGAGCCTGGGTTATGAGATCGACCCCATGAGTTCGCTCAACGCCACCTTCTCGCTCACCAGTCTTTCGCTGCGCAACAGCGGCCTCACCACCACGAAGATGCTCTTCGGAGAAGGCGGCAGCGGGTACAGTTACGACAACAATATGAAGATGAAGAACTACCGCACCTCTTTCAGCGGCAACCTCGACTACCAGCGGTTCTTCAACCCCGAGCGCACCAAATCGATCATAGTGACCTACCAATTGAGTCTCAGTCCGTCGAAGACCGAGCAGCGCAACGACTTCGAGCAAGGCTCCACCTCGTTCATCGACCTCACCGACCGTTTCTCGGAGAGCAAGGACAATACGATCGACCATACGGTGCAGGTGGACTACACCACCCCACTGGCCACAGGGCAGAAATTCAACACCGGTGCCAAGCTGATGACTCGCAAGGCTACCTCCGACTCGAAATACTACCTGGACGACGTGTTCAACAACGACATGAGTCTGGACTACGAATATCGCAACACCATCCTGGCCGGATATGGTGAATATGAAGGATCGTTCGACAAATGGAGCGCCAAGGGCGGCCTGCGCTACGAGCACACCTGGCAAGACGTGGAATACCACTTCGGCAACGGCACCAACTTCTCGAAGGACTATGGCGTGCTCGTGCCATCGGCAAGCCTCTCCTACTCACCGACGATGACCAGCAACATCGGACTGACCTACAACCTGCGCATCTCACGTCCGGGTATCACCTACCTGAACCCCTACGTCGACCATAGCGACCCCAACAGTCTGAGTTATGGCAACACCAACCTCGACGTGGAGAAATCGCACAACATCGCATTGGTGTACAACATGTTCACCACCAAATTGATGATGAACGTGAACCTGCACTACAACTACACCGGCAATGGTATCGAGCAATACAGCTTCTATAATGGCGACCTACTCAACACCACCTATGGCAACATCGTGAAGCGTTCGATGACAGGCGTGAACATGTATGCCAACTGGCTGGCAACGAAAAACACCCGAATCTTCGTGAACGGCAGCCTCAACTATAGCGACATGCACAGCGACAACGTGGGGTCGAAAAACCACGGATGGCAGGCACAAGGCATGATGGGCGTGCAGCAGACGCTGCCCCTCGACCTGAAACTGAGCGCATACCTCATCACCTCGAGCAAGACCAAGACCTTGCAAGGATACACCAGTGGTTTCAACATGCTGACCGCCAGTCTCTCGAAATCGTTCTTCAAAGACAAGCTCAACGTGAGCCTTTCGGCCATGACCGGTCTATCGGATGGTGGCAAGCTGAAGATCGAGAGCTACAGCAGCGGCGCCAATTTCTCGCAGCGCTCATCCATCAAGGTACCCATGAGCGGTCTGACACTTAGCGTGAGCTACACCTTCGGCAAGTCGAACTTCAGGGCTAAGTACCACGTATCGAAAGTGACCAACGACTACATCGAACAGCAGTCGCAAGGCGAGGTGATCAACAGCGCAGGCAGCGGAGGCGCCGGTGGTGGAACAGGCGCAGGAGCCGGAGCAGGAGCCGGAATGGGAACCATGCCACAGTAAATTCTTTTTATTATCAACACTATAAACTCCTCATTATTCTAACTAACTCGAGGGTGTGTCGGGACAGCATCTGTAAGAACATCAGCAAAAGGCTGCCGGCACACCCATTTTTTTCAAAAAAAAAGCGTCACAAGCACTTGCCATTTAACAATTTATCACTAATTTTGCCACAATGAAAAATTTCACGAAGAGAGATTTCTGGTTGCTGATGGTGCAGCTGATCATCTGGGCGATGATGCTGCTCTTTCCCGCTGTCACCACCGTCCTTGCCACACATGAGACCTCGGCTACCATACAGTCGATGAGGATGACGTGGTATAACCTTCAATCGCCACTCATTCTTTACTTCATCAACTTCTACGTGCTGTGGACCTTCCTGTTCGAGAAGCAACGCTACAAGACATTTCTCTTGGTGAACGTGATATTGTTTGCCGCACTCAACTACCGGTTGTTCTTCCTCAAAGACTTCTACACACGTTCGGGGATGGAACTGCCCCACAACTGGTGGATAGGAATGTTTGCCGGACTCTTCGTCTACTTCATTCTCAACTGCGCCGCCGTGACCGTAGCCATCACCATCAGGCACTTCCTCAAGACGCGCGAGGTAATGAGACGACTCGAGGAGGAGAAGCGCAAGAACGTGGAGGCCGAACTGGCTTGGCTAAAGAGCCAGATCAACCCCCATTTTCTCTTCAACACGCTCAACAACATCTCGAGCCTCACACAGATTGACGCCGACGCGGCACAAGATGCCATAGCCCAACTGAGCGACCTGCTGCGCTATGCTATCTACAAGACCGACAAGCCCCAGGTGCCCATCGCCGGAGAAGTGGAGTTCATGCGCAACTACATCGGACTGATGCAACTGCGCTGCAACGAGAAGACCCAGGTGAGCACCACCTTCAACATCGACAACAACGAACTGCAGATAGCGCCGCTCATTTTCATCTCACTCATAGAGAATGCGTTCAAACATGGCGTGAGCAGCAATAAGGCCTCACAGATAGACATCAACCTGAGCACAAAGGGCGGCACCGTGAGTTTCGTATGCGACAACACCAACTACCCCAAGAACGACAACGACCGTAGCGGGAGTGGCATCGGACTGGAGAACACCCGACGAAGACTGGAACTGATGTACCACGACCATTACACTTGGGAGCAGACCCTCGAAAACGATATTTACCACATCAAAATCGACATTCATCCATGAAAACCCTCAACTGCGTCATCATCGACGACGAGCCCCTTGCGGTGAAACTCCTCGAATCGTTTGTGAACAAGACACCAGGGCTGAACCTCCTGGCCTCATTCACCGACTCTGTAGAGGCCATCGCCTATGTGAAGGAGACACCGCCCGACTTGCTGTTCCTCGACATCCAGATGCCCGATATCAATGGCATGGAACTGGCAAGGATGATACAGGGCGACACCCGCATCATCTTCACCACGGCATTCCAAGAGTTTGCGCTGGAGAGTTACGAGGTGTCGGCGCTCGACTTCCTGCTCAAGCCCATCCGCTACAACAAGTTCCTGGCGGCTGTAGAGAAGGCGCAGACATGGTTTGGAAAGACCTCGCCCGAGCCCGTCGCCACTGCCGTCGCTCCCACTCCCGAGACGATATTCCTGAAGGTGGATGGGGAATACCGCCAGATTCCGCTCTCAGGCATCCTCTATGTAGGTGGCATGAAAGACTATGTGATGTTCTATCTTGAAGGCGAGCGCAAGCCACTCATCACCCACCTTACGATGAAGGCGGTGGAAGACCTGCTGCCCGAAAGCCTATTCATGCGTGTGCACCGCTCATATATCGTGGCCCTGAACAAAATACGCAGTGTGGACCGCAACGACTGCATCTATATCGGAGACGAGATCATCCGCGTGACCGATGCCTATCGGGAGCAGTTCACCAACTACCTGAAATCGAAATTCCCCGGATAAGACGGGGAATTATTTTTTTATTCTTGTTTTTCCTGACTTTTTTGTTGGCCCGACACAGAAATTATCCGTTGACAATCTTTTTAATCGGGATTTTTGATTAATTTTGCGGCATGGTAGCGGCCCGAACAGACATTGGCTATCATTCATAGACTATAGAAGCCACCATTCACTGAAGGAAAGGCCCCACCCTACCGAAGAAAAGATTGGAAAAGTTATCCCCCAAAGAAAAGAAGATGATAAGGAAGACGTTATTGTGTATGCTGATTCTGTTTGCAGCAGCCATGCCATCGCATGCCGTACTGAAAGAAGCCGACCTGGCCAGTACGCTCACCATTCTACGCCAAGAACTTACCAACTACTATACCACGTTGCAGGCCGAGGCAGAAGGGCACAAGGCCTACCGCAACCATATCATCAGCGACCTTATCAACATCTCGATGCGCAGCAACCAGAGCGCACTGATGCTCTACTCGCAGAAACCCGACTATGTGTTCGACCTCACCTACGCCTGCAACGAGGTGACCAATCTCTACCGCGACTACCATGACAAGATCATGCCTTTCCGCTCGAGCATCGAGAACATCGACATTGAGATCGCACGATACGACAGTCTGGTGACCAGTCTGAACAAGATGTCGACACGGAGTCTCACAGAAGAAGCCGCCACCGACCGCGACGTATGCCTCACGCTGGCGGTATGTATCGACCGCACGCTGAAAGAGAACCGGCAAAACATGAGCGACTATATCAACATTTACCGCACGACGGAGAGTCAGCTCAGTGCGCTGAACGACTACGCCAACCTGCGGTACAATGAGATACAGAACAGCATCTTCGTGAACCGTGGCGAGAACTATTTCAGCATCCTCTCCAATCTTGGCAATCATCTTTCGAAGACCACCGAGACTGTAAAAGAGAAATATGAGCCCAACGACAAGGCCGACTCGCAATGGGACAGCCGCATGATTATCTGGCTCTTCGTGACCATGGGAGTGTTCGGATTCGCCGCCATGCTGGTGAGTTACTCTGGAGCAAAATTCCTCGTCCCGAGAAGTTTGCGCACCGAGGCATTCAAGCAGAAGCGCTCACTCATCATCCTCACCGCTGCCGTACTCATCTTCGCAGTGGCCCTTCAGGTCATCAGGCTTACCTGGAGCCAGAATTTCTACATCATGGCCAGCAGTCTGCTCACGCAGTACGCATGGCTTCTTGGCGTCATTCTCCTCTCACTGCTCGCCCGTGTGGAGGCCACCCAGTTGCGCTACGCCCTTCGCATCTATGCCCCTCTGCTGGCCATAGGCTTCATTGTCATAGCCTTCCGCATCATACTGATTCCCAACGAGTTAGTGAACATGATATTCCCACCGATGCTATTAGTGTGCGCACTGTGGCAATGGTGGGTAATCAAGCGCTACAACAGCCACATTCCCCGAAGCGACAAGTTCTACACCTATGTGTCGCTCCTGGTGTATGTCGCAGCGGTGGTGGCCTCGTGGATGGGATATACGCTGATGAGCGTGCAGTTGCTCATCTGGTGGATCATGCAGCTCACCTGCATCCTCACCATCACCTTCTTGCGTTCGTGGATCAATGACTACGGACGTCGACACGAATTCGAGTCGAAGCCCATCACCGAGTCGTGGGTCTACGACCTGCTCTACAGCGTGCTGCTGCCCTCGCTGGCCGTGGTGTCGGTACTGATTTCCATCTTCTGGGCCGCAGCCGTATTCAATCTTACCGGAGTTACCTGGCGGGTGTTCACCTATAAGTTCATCGACTCCAAAAACATCACCATCAGTGTGATGAACATCGCCATCGTCATCATCCTGTGGATGATTTTCTCGTATATCAACCACACGGCGAAAGCCCTGCTCAAGCACCACTACACCAAGAGCGACCCCTCCACGGCCGAGAGCCGCTTCGTGATGGGCAAGAACATCATCCAGGTGGTGGTATGGGGACTATGGCTCATCATCAGCCTCGCCATCTGCCATGTGAACAGCACATGGCTCGTGGTGGTGTCGGGCGGACTCTCCACGGGCATCGGCTTCGCATCGAAAGACATCCTTGAGAACATCTATTACGGTCTCTCGCTCATGGCAGGCCGTATCAAGGTAGGCGACTGGATCGTGTGCGACGGTGTGAGGGGAAAGGTGAACTCCATCAGTTATACCAGCACCATGCTCGAGGCCATCGATGGTTCGGTCATCGCATTCCAGAACAGCCAACTCTTCACCAAGAACTACAAGAACATGACCAAGAACCACGGCTACGAGATGCATATCCTCGATGTGGGCGTGGCCTACGGCACCGACATCGAGCGCTGCCGCAAACTACTGGTGGAAGAGATATCCAAACTCGACTTCATCGACAAAGAGCATGGCGTGCGCGTGGTGCTGAGAGAGTTTGGCGACAGCAGCGTGAACCTGAAACTGCTGGTATGGGTGCCTGTGCTCACCCAATATGTGAACGACTGCGAGATACTGGAGTGCGTATACAACACGCTCAATCGCAACGGCATCCAGATACCCTTCCCGCAACGCGACCTGCACATCGTAGAGGATGTGAGGAGCATCGAAGTGAAATAAGCCGCCCACATAGAGACAACCAACACTTTTGACGGTTTTTCACGTCAGCTTTACATTTTTTAGGGAAAATTCATGCAGTGATGTGAAGAATTTTTCCTATTTTTGCAGCACGAAAAGAATCAGCATTCAGATTGAATTCAGAAATCAGCATTTTCTACAACTAAAAGAAGCCCACGGGGGTCTCAACCACAAATCGGAATAGATTTATATCTTACTGATTAACAGCAATTTATTTATGAAAAGAATATCCCGACCATATTGTGTCCTTGTCATCGTAGCAGCATTTTGCGGGTTTGCCGTTCCCACTTTCGCCAATCACCGTGGCATTACCAAAGCCGCGGCCACTCCCTTTACCCTGCTCAGAAGTCTCTGGGAAGAGCAAGGCAACACGCCTGACGAGTTCTCCCTGCTCACCCCCATCGCCGAAGAGACGATGGAGACGATGGGTGCACACCTGAAGAAAGCGCTCAAGGTGAAGGAAGAAGTGAGTTTCGACGACCAATCATGCTCGAGCGATATCCTCACCACCCTGCTTAAGGCGAAATATGGCAGCAAGCAGAACGAGAAAAACGATTTCCTATCCATCCAATACAGCACGTCATCGACCGATTTCGCCCAGTACATGGAGAGGTATCCTAACTCCAAATATGCCAGCGAGGCTTTGGCCCGCCAGCACTGTTTCGAGGAGAACGAAGCCTGGACCGAAGCCCTGGCATCGGGCAATAGGACGGCCTACGAGGCTTTTGCCCTCTGCTGCGAGAGCCACTCCACATGCGACTACGACGGTTGCGATGTCATCAGTCAGGCCAACCACAAGAGGGCTGAAGCCGTGAGAACATGGTATGCCCTCACCGACCGCTCATATGGCACCGACCCCAGCATTTATGCCGACTACTCCAACTATCTGGACAAGTATGCCGAGTGTGCAGTCTTCGCCGATGCCGCCCGCGACAGTTTGTCGCTGAACAAGGACAAGTTTGACTGGAAGACAGCCAAGGCAGGCAACGATATCACCTCGTTCAAAAAGTATGTGGAAGAGCATGCCGACGGCCGTTTCGTGTGGTTTGCCGAGGACAACATCGCCCAAATGGAGTTATGGCAGCGGTGCGTGGAGACCGACAACTACATGGACTATTGCACATACTACAGCCTTTATCCCGACGGGATCCACGCTTTCGAGGCCATCGAGAAGCTGCAAGACAACGAGGCAAGCGACTGGAATGCCGCCAAGAAGAAGCATACGCTGGCTGCTTATGAGCGTTTCGTGGCCA
The DNA here is from genome assembly GCA_900317305.1 of uncultured Prevotellaceae bacterium. Lineage (GTDB taxonomy): Bacteria > Bacteroidota > Bacteroidia > Bacteroidales > Bacteroidaceae > Prevotella. The sequence goes on from ONGG01000007.1 coordinate 38,008, forward strand.
ACCATCCCAATGGATACTACACCAATGAGGCACAGAACAAGATTACGGAAATCAGGCTGGCCCCCTATTTGAAGGAGGCGCCCTCGTTCAACTCTATTTCGCTAGTTGGCTATTGCTCACGTCCGGGTTACTCCATGATCTGCCTGAGCAACATCGACAAGAACAACCGCATCACCATCTCGCTGAAAGGTCCGACGGGATACAGCAAGACCCTTGCCCCCGGCAAACACGAGTGGATAAGGGTGAAGAACGGCAACTACAAGATTTTGGTACAAGCCAGCAAGACAGAGAACTGGTGGGGCAACGCCCAGTTTGAGAACAGAATGTATGCCGGTGCATGGTCGACCTACACCAATGCCCTTTTCGGCATTCAAAAGGTGACCAACAAAGACGAGGAAGCCCTCTCGCGTATCAAGGAGGAAATCTCGCAGAAGGCAGCCGAGGAAGACGCCAACACCAGGAAATACATCCTTGGATTGCAATGATGCCAGGGGGAAAAAGGCTTACGGACGGTCTTTTCGGGCACTTCCGTAGGTTGAAGGCTCTGGTCCCATGAACAATTCCAACGTTCCCCCTCTTACGATATCGGGATAGTCGATATACGATTTCGTATATTTACGTCCATTGAGCATGGCCCGCTGCACATAGATGTCGGTAGGGCCATTTTTGTGCGCCACTATCCGGAAGATACGCCCATCGCCCACCTCCATCTCCACATTGTCGAACAGCGGTGAGCCTATGAGGTAACGGCCTCCGGCAGGCTCCACCTGGTAGAGGCCCATGGCCGAGAGCACATACCATGCCGACATCTGCCCCACATCCTCATTGCCACAGAGGCCGTCGGGCTGGTCATGGTACATCTCGTCCATCACCTGGCGCAGCAATGGTGCCGCACGCCAAGGCATGCCCACATAGTGGTAGAGATAAATGATGTGATGACTCGGTTCGTTGCCGTGCGCATACTGGCCGATGAGCCCGGAGATGTCGGGCGAAGCCTCCTCGCCCAAGTCACCCTCGACGATGAAAAGCGAGTCGAGTTTCTGCACGAACCGTTGCTCTCCACCGAGGAGCCGGCATAGTCCGGGCACATCGTGCGGCACTAGCCACAGATATTGCCATGCGTTGCCCTCGGTGTAGTCGTCTTGCCGGTGAACGGCATGGAAGGGATTGAACGGAGTATGGAACTCGCCCTTGCTCGACAGGCCACGCATGAATCCCGTCTGCGCGTCGAAATACTTGCGATAGGCCTTGCTCCGCTGCTCAAAATAGCGGAAGAGCGGCTTATCGCCCACCTTTCCCGCCACTTTAGCCACACAAGCGTCGGCCAACGCATACTCCAAGCCTTTGGCCACCGTCTCGTAGGTGGAGTCGAGGTCGAAAGGCAAATACCCATACTCTTTGAGCAACTCCATGCCCCGCTCATCGCGCATGGCCGACCCACGGAGAGCCTCGAGCACCTCGCGCAGGTCGACATCGCAACCCTTGAGCGCCATGTCGGCCAATACTGGAATGCCGGGGTTGCCCACCATACAGTCGGTCTCGTTGCCCATCAGGTGCCACACCGGCAGTTTGCCCTGCTGCCTGTAGATATGCAGCATGGTGGAAGCCATATCGTGGAGCCGTTCACGGTGAATAAGCGTCATAAGCGGATGAGCTGCCCTATAGGTATCCCAGAGCGAGAACGTGGTGTAGTTGACGAATCCGTCATTATGTACCTCCCCGTCGGCTCCCCTATAGTCGCCATTGACATCACAGAACACCGAAGGAGCCACCATGGTGTGGTAGAGAGCCGTATAGAAGATGTGCCGTGCCGCGGTGTCGGCAGTGGCTATACGCACCTTGCCAAGTTGGTTTTCCCAAGCCTCCATGGCATTGCGGCTAACCTTTCCGAAATCCCATGTGGGCATCTCGGCCCGCAGATTAGCCATCGCATTGTCGGTGCTCACGGGCGAAAGCCCCACTCTCACCAACAACGGCAGGTCATCGTTAGCGGCACTTACGAGTGCGAGGGTATCGGCCGCCAGTGGTGTCATGCTTACTGGTTTGGAAAACTCGGCCGCGAAATAGATGACCTGATTGCGCGCCCATCCCACCGACCGCCGCATGCCCACGATGGTGTGGTCGTCTGTCTGGCGCATCATGCACTCCCGCGTGGAGTCCCATCCTATGCCCATATCAAGGTCGAGCAGCAACTGCTGTCGGTCGGCAAGTGCCCCGAACGTATAGCGGTGCATGCCACACCGCTCGGTGGCGGTGAGTTCTACCATCACCTCCACTTGGTCGAGATAGAGCGAGTAGTAGCCAGGAGCCACGTGCTCATTGCGATGAGAGAACACCATGCTGCGCTGAGAAGGATGACTCACGGGCAGGAATGAGATATCACCCAAGTCGCCTATCCCTGTACCGCTGAGGTGCATGTGCGAGAATCCAACAAGCACCGAGTCGGAGTAATGGTAACCTGAGCACCAGTCCCATCCACGTACAGGTTCGGTAGGACCAAGTTGCACCAATCCGAAGGGGACGTTGGCCCCAAGGAATGTATGTCCGTGACCTCCCGTCCCGATATAGGGGTTCACCTCGCAGGAAAATGACGATTGACTGGTGAGTGAAGATGCGATGGAGGCAGGCAGGCCGTTTTTTGCCCAACTTACCATTGGAATAATGGAGAGCAGCCCACCGATCAGAGTAAGGCGTATGGATGTGTGCATAGCAAAAGATGTTTTCTGGGTTTATGGAATATTGATTACCCCACGTAGGAGGATATTGTCGGAGGAACTGCCCACCATCACGTCGAAGTCGCCTGGTTCGACAACCTGTTGGAGCGAAGGCGTGACCACCTTGAAATCAGATTCTGGAAGAAAGAAAGTCACCGTCACATGCTCACCCGCCTTGAGGTGAATACGTGAGAAATGTCGCAGTTGCATAGGGGGTTGCACCACCGAGGCACGCCGTGGATGCAAGTAAAGCTGTGGCACCTCGTCACCCTCGCGACCACCCGTGTTCTCAACCATAAAACTCACCTCGAACCCGTCGCCTGCTGCACGCACCTTCAAGTCGGAGTAGCGGAACGAAGTGTAGCTCAGTCCGTAACCGAAGGCATAAAGCGGAGTTGACTCTGAATCGATGTAGGGACTTCCCCCACCCTGCTGGCGATTGTAGTAGACTGGCAATTGTCCCACATTGCGCGGCACCGACATACTAAGCCGTCCGGCGGGGTTGTAGTCACCAAAGAGGACGTCGGCCACGGCATTGCCGCCCTCCTGTCCAGGATAAAAGGCCGTAAGGAGTGCGTCGGCATGACGGGCAGCCCAGTTCTTGAGCAGCGGCCGGCCCTCGACATAGACCACCACCAATGGCTTGCCAGTGGACTTCAGCATGCGGAGCAGTTGCTCCTGACGCCCCATCAGGTCGAGGGTGGCGCGGTCGAATCCCTCGCCACATTCCATATCGCTCACTTGCAGGGGTTGACTGACAGCCGCTCCCGTTTCCTCGTAGGAAGTTCTGAAATCTCTCGCACTGGAACCGCCAACCACCGCCACGACAACATCGGCCTGGAGGGCAGCCATTCGAGCCTCTTCGAAATCGCACGAAGCAGTGTCGCGCACGGCACATCCCCTGACGTATGTCACTTGGGCAGCAGGAATCTTCTGAAGGATGCCGTCGAGCACGGTACTCACCCTGCCTTCGGACTGGGGTGCCGTGTAATCACCCAACATATTATAAACGTTATGCGCGTTGGGGCCCACCACCGCCACCCGAAGGTTACGTTGGAGAGGCAACAGGTGGTTGTCGTTCTTGAGCAGCGTGATGCTCTCGCGAGCCGCCTGCCGGGCCAATGCCACATTTTTGGCAGAGCCCACCTCACGGGCAGCCGCCTTGGGGTCGACATAAGGATGGTCGAAAAGGCCCATCTCGAACTTCATTGTGAGAATGCGCCTCACCGCCTCGTCGATGACCTCAATACCTATTTCCCCGTTCTCCACCGCGCTGACGAGTTGCGAGAAAGCATTGGCACCAAGGTCGATGTCGACCCCTGCCTTGGCAGCCATCACTCCTGCCTCGCGGATGGAGGAAGCCACGTGGTGAGTGCCCCGCAGGCCATCGATGCTATACAAATCGGACACGACCAGTCCACGGAATCCCCACTGCTGTCGGAGCACCTCACGCAAGAGCATCGTATAAGAGGTGCAAGGCACACCGTCAATGGCATTGTAGGCTGTCATCACCGAGAGGGCACCAGCCGCTATCGCCTTTTGGAAAGGCGGGAGGAAGCACTCATGGAGTTCGCGCAGTCCGACATGAGCCGGAGCACCGTTGTGTCCGTCCTCGGGCACCCCATAGGCCACGAAATGCTTAAGTGTGGCCAGTGTGGCAAACGGCTGTTGGAGTCGGCCGCCCCCCATCCCACGTATGCAGGCCTCTGCCATCTCGCCCGAGAGCACATGGTCTTCGCCGAAGGTTTCCTCCACCCTCGACCATCGAGGGTCGCGAGCCAAGTCGATGACCGGACCATAACTCACATGTGCCCCCTGCAACCTTACCTCCTGGGCCACAGCAGCACCAACACGTGCCACAAGCGCCGTATCGAAGGTGGCAGAAAGACCCAATCCTGTGGGAAAGACGGTGGCGCCAATGGCCATATGGCCATGAGGCGCCTCTTCGGCAAGAAACAGGGGGATACCCAGACGGGAATGCTCGATGGCGTAGCGCTGCATGGCATTGGCCGCCATTGCTGCCCGCTCGGGGTCGAGGCCGTTGTCGAGGGTCTTTCGTGTCCAAGGATCGGCACGGAACGTGGCCCAGTAGTTGCCCACATACAACTGGTCGACCTCATTGCGGAATTGTTCCGAAGTGGAGACTTTCCGACCATCGAGGTCGTAGGAGTCCCATCCCATGAGGCATACCATCTGCCCCACCTTCTCTTTCAAGGTCATTCGCGAGAGCAGGTCCTCGGCACGTTGGCCGGCAGAGAGACGGGCATCCTGATAAGGCAGCAGGACTTTCCCTCTGGCCCCTGAAGGAGGGCAAGTTGGCAGTGCGCCGACAACAGGCAGTGCGCCACACACCAAAATGAGCAGGAGAAAGGCTAGCGTCTTTTTCATGATTATCGATTAGCGTTGAGAATCTGTTTTTGCCGACTGTGCGACAGACTGTGCGACGACATAGGCCGTGGTCCATGCAGCCTGGCAATTGAAACCACCCGTCACCCCGTCGATGTCGAGCACCTCGCCTGCGAAATAGAGCCGTGGGCGGACCTTGCTCTCCAGAGAGGACGGATTGACGCTTTTGAGCGACACTCCGCCACAAGTGACAAACTCGTCGTGAAAGGGAGCGCGTCCGGTGGTGATGATAAGGTCGTTGGCCACGGCATTGGCCAGCCGATTGAAGTCTTTTTTCCCCATATCGCACCATCTTGCAGCAGCCTTTGTTGCCAATGCCTTCTCGACGAGATAGGTCCAGAGACGCTGAGTGAGCCGGCATGGAGCCAGGGCCGTTATCCTCTTCTGGGGATGGAGGGTGGCTATCTCCGTGAGCGCCGAACCAATATCGTCGATAGGCAGCCCGACCCAGTTGACAGAAATCGGAGTTTTATATTCCACATCGTGCAAGAGGCGGGCGGCATAGCTGGAGAGACGGAGGATGGCCGGTCCGCTCAATCCCCAGTGGGTGACATCATCTCTTTCAGGTTGACGGCGAGGAAGAAACCTGCAGCCCCACCTCCGATTATCGCTGTTCTCATAGGCATTTGTCACAAAGTTTCATTTTTCATGCCAATACGGGTTAACTTCGCCTCACAGAGGCAAAGTTAGGAAAAGTCGAGCGAAAATGCAATATCCATTTTGCATTTTTATGCCTTATCTTGAAGAAAAGGCCTCTCACGCCATTTTTATCCACATTTGGTCTGCAAATGACGTCGTTTTTTTTCGTTTTTCGCTCACTTAGTCTTACCTTTGCAATCCGAATCAGCAGTAGGAAAAATGACATCGGAGAGATGTCACTATGTAGTTTTTTATTCATGGTATTAGTTACAAACATTCAGAGTTATGTTTAAGAATTTTACTGGTTTTCATCTTGTTGAATCCTTACACCAATCAAATTTCGACAAGTTCTTTCATCCCAGCAAAGTAGTCATCAAGACCTATGAGGCCTTTTTCGTGGCCTTTGTGACGCTCTTGTTATGGAATCTGCCCAGCAGTGCGTTCGGCATCGACGGTCTGAACATCGTGCAGCAACGAATCATCGCCATCTTTGCCTTCGCCACCCTGATGTGGATTTTCGAGATTGTGCCCTCGTGGGCTACGTCGGTGGCCATCATTGGCGGTCTGCTTCTCTTTACATCGGACAGTGGCATAAAATGGATTTGCGATGAGGAACGGGTGGGAACCTTGCTCTCATACAAATCGATAATGGCTACTTTTGCCGACCCCGTGATCATGTTGTTCATTGGCGGCTTCATCTTGGCCATCGCAGCCACGAAGACCGGACTAGATGCCCTGTTGGCCAAGGTGCTGCTCAAGCCTTTCGGCAAAAAAAGCAATAACGTGCTGTTAGGATTCCTGCTCATCACGGGTCTGTTCTCGATGTTTGTTTCCAACACCGCCACCGCCGCCATGATGCTCACCTTCCTCACCCCGGTGTTCCGCCAGTTGCCTCCTGAGGGCAAAGGCCGCATTTCCCTCGCCCTGTCGATACCCGTAGCCGCCAACCTGGGCGGTATGGGAACCCCCATCGGCACTCCTCCCAACACCATCGCGATGAAATACCTGAACGACCCCGAGGGTCTGAACCTGGACATCGGTTTCGGTGAGTGGATGCTGTTCATGGTTCCTCTTGTGGCCATCCTTCTGTTTGCAAGTTGGCTGTTGCTGAAATGGATATTCCCCTTCACCCAGAAGACCATTGAACTGAATATTGAAGGCGAGATGAAGAAAGACAAGAAGACCTACATCGTGATTGTGACCTTCATTGTCACCGTTCTGCTCTGGTTGCTCGACTCCGTGACAGGCATCAACTCCTATACTGTGGCCCTGATACCCTTCGTGGTGTTCTCACTTTGCGGCATCATCGACCGCCGCGACCTGGAGGAAATCAACTGGTCGGTGATATGGATGGTGGCAGGCGGTTTCGCCCTGGGTTATGCACTCAATGCCTCAGGACTTGCCGAACTGTCGGTGAAGAACATACCATTCGCCCAATTCCCGCCCATTCTGATATTGCTCCTGTCGGGACTGGTATGCTATGGGTTGTCGAACTTCATCTCCAATTCGGCCACGGCAGCACTGCTGATGCCTATCCTGACCGTGGTGTGCGCCGCCATGGGTGACAAGTTGGATGCCATAGGCGGCACATCTACCGTGCTGATAGGCGTGGCCATCGCCGCCTCCAGTGCCATGGTACTGCCCATCTCCACCCCACCCAATGCCCTGGCCTACGCCACCAACCTGGTTGAACAGAAGGACATGTCGAAAATCGGCTTGATGGTGGGTGTGCTCAGCATCACCCTGGGCTATGTGGTGCTCTTCGTCCTAGGTTCGATTCATTTTATCTGATCAGTAAGGCCGGTATAAAATGGCCACACCACCTGCCGTGCCCATTATTTCAAGATGATGGCACACCAATCCGGCACCTGTAAGAGAAAATAAAATCGGTTTTATTTTGCTTTTCACTCGGTTTGCACTAACTTTGCTTCGCAAAGGACAAAAGATACAGTTATGGAAAAAGCGCCATTGTTTATTGCAGGCCCATGTGTGATAGAATCGGAACAGGTGCTGCGGATTGTGGCCGAGGAGATCGTGAAGCTGAACGCCCAACTGGGCATCGACATCATCTTCAAGTCGTCGTTCGACAAAGCCAACCGCACATCGGTATCCTCGTTCCGTGGGCCAGGATTAGAAAAAGGCCTCCAGATGCTGGCCGACATCAAGTCGAGGTATGGTCTGAGGATTCTTACCGACATCCATGAGAGTTGGCAAGCCAAGGCAGCTGGCGAAGTGGCCGACGTGCTGCAGATACCCGCCTTTCTCTGCCGCCAGACCGACCTATTGGCCTCTGCGGCCCGCACCGGGCGAATCGTGAACATCAAGAAGGCACAATTCCTGAGTGGCAAGGACATGCGCTACCCTGTGGAGAAAGCCCTCGACGCAGGAGCCACCGAAGTGTGGCTCACTGAGCGCGGCAACATCTATGGTTACAACAATCTGGTGGTGGACTTCCGCAATCTGGCCGACATGCTCGACATCGTGCCCCGTGTGATCATGGACTGTACCCATAGCGTGCAACGGCCTGGTGGAGGAAACGGCCAGACCAACGGCGACCGTCGTTTTGTACCGCAGATGGCCCTGGCCGCGAAGGCTTTCGGTGCCACCGGCTATTTCTTCGAGGTGCATCCCGACCCCGACAAAGCGCTCAGCGACGGTCCGAACATGCTTGAGCTCTCACGTCTGGGCGAGGTGGTCGCCTCACTGCTAAAATAAGTTTTCGCCAACACAAAAGAACCGCACAGAAGATATGAACGACAGTATCACCGAACGCCTGCGCCAGAGCAGGAGATATGCCGCCCAATGCCTTCGCGACGAGGCCCAGGCACTGACCGACCTGATAGGTCAGTTGGACGAGTCGTTTGACCATGCCGTGGAGATGATCTACCACTGCCGTGGCAAGGTGATTGTGACCGGTGTGGGCAAGAGCGGCAATATAGGTGCCAAGATAGCAGCCACCCTCTCGAGCACCGGCACGCCCGCTTTCTACATCAACCCACTGGATGTGTATCATGGCGACCTGGGCGTCATCACCTCTGATGATATCGTACTTGCCCTGAGCAATTCGGGACAGACCGACGAGTTGCTGCGTTTCATCCCCATCGTGCTGCATATGAACGTGCCCATCATCGCCATGACCAGCAACCCCGACTCGCTGCTTGCCAAATATTCCACCGCACACATCCTGGTGAAGGTGGTGAAAGAGGCCTGTCCGCTGAACCTTGCCCCAACCAGCAGCACCACGGCAGCCCTGGCCATGGGCGACGCCCTGGCTGTGGCCTTGATGGAAGTGCGCGACTTCAAGCCCCGCGACTTCGCACAGTTCCACCCTGGTGGCGAGTTGGGCAAGCGCCTGCTCACCACCGCCCGCGACGTGATGAAGAGCGACGAACTGCCCATCATCCCCTCCGACATGCATCTGGGCGAGGCCATTATCCATGTGAGCAAAGGCAAACTGGGTCTTGGTGTATCGCTCGTGGACGACAAGGTGGAGGGTCTGATTACCGATGGCGACATCCGCCGGGCCATGGAGCGCTGGCAAGCACAGTTCTTCGACAAGACCGTGGGTGATATCATGACCCGCACGCCGAAATGCGTGACCCCAGACACCAAAGTGACTGAGATACAGCGTATCATGAACAAGCACAAGGTGCATACTGTGCTTGTAGTAGACCAACAGCGGCATTTGCTGGGCATCGTAGACCACTACCGATGCATGTTATGACAACCATGGCTGACCAAGGAAACACAAGAATGATGAACTATAAGAAACTGACTACTATTCTACTGTTCCTGCTGCTGTGCACCCATATAGGCGCCCAGCGCAGCGACTCTCTCATCATCTCCCAACTGCGCAAAGAAGGCGTGACATTCTCCAACGACAACAGCGTGACGCTGCTCATGTCGGGCCAAGAGAAATTCGATGATATGTTTGCCGCCATCAAGCAGGCCAGGAGCAGCGTTCACTTGGAGTATTTCAACTTCCGCAACGACTCCATTGCCAACCTGCTCTTCGACATTCTGGGCGAGAAAGCCCAGGAAGGAGTGGAGGTGAGAGCCCTCTTCGACGGTTTTGGCAACGACTCCAACAACCAGCCCCTGAAGAAGCATCACTTGGAATCTATCCGCAAGCGGGGGATACAGATTTATGAGTTCGACCCCATCCGTTTTCCCTGGGTGAACCACGTGTTCTCGCGCGACCACCGCAAGATTGTGATCATCGACGGTAAGATCGCCTATACCGGTGGCATGAACGTGGCCGACTACTACATCAATGGAACGGATGTCGTGGGCGAGTGGCGCGACATGCACTGCCGCATCGAAGGCGAGGAGGTGAACACGCTGCAGCGCATCTTCATGCGGATATGGGAGAAAGTGACCAAGGAGCGGCTGATGGACAACCCCAAGTATTTCCGTCTGACCCCACAGAGCGGTGACTACTTCCATGACCTGAAGCCCGACACTACCCTTACGGCGCACCACCACACGGTGGGCATCATCAACCGCGAGCCCCGTATCTCGAACAAAATCATCCGTAAGTTCTATGTCGATGCCATCGACGATGCCCGCGACAGTATCAAACTCATCAACCCTTACCTGACCCTGAACCACAAGTTGAAAAAAGCCCTGCGCAATGCCGTGAAGCGAGGCGTAAAGGTTGAAATCATGGTATCGGCGAAGAGCGACATCCCGCTCACCCCCGACTGCGTGTTCTACAACGTCCACAAACTGATGAAACATGGTGCAGACGTATGGATATACGAGCCGGGATTCCACCACACGAAAATCATCATGGTAGACGGGAGATTCTGCACAGTGGGCAGCGCCAACCTGAACGCACGAAGCCTGCGCTTCGACTATGAGGAGAACGCGGTGATTGTGGACTCGTGCGTGACCAAGCAACTGAGCGACATGTTTGACTACGACAAGACCAAAAGCTTCTATCTTACCCCTGAGACCTGGGACAAGTTCCGCACGCCATGGCAGAAATTCCGCGGATGGTTTGCCCACCTGCTCAGCGCATGGTTGTAGTAACGTGAAGTGCTTTTAGAAAAGGCAGTCAACCTTATATTTTCCCAATATCCACATACCCGTTCATCACGGCATAGATAGTGAGTGCCGAGACACTGCGCATGCCCAGTTTCTCGGTGATGTTCTTGCGATGCGTGATGACTGTAGTAAGACTGATATTGAGTTTGTCGGCTATCTCCTTGTTGATGAATCCCTGCACCACCAGTGAGAGCACCTCTATCTCTCGGGGCGACAGCAACACCTTTTTCTGTGGGATAGAGGTCGTGGCATGCGCCGGATGCTGTGCATGTCCCGTGCTCATCAGCGCGAGCAGCGAGCGCACCATCTGACTTTCCGACCCAGCAATGCAAAGGCAATGGAAATCGGAAAGCGTTTTCTGGTGGTCGGCCTGCGTGGTGAGCACAATGGTCTTGTGGCTGTACTGAAGGAAGAAGTTCCTCTCGGCCATGAGCACACCCACGTCGACAAAGAAATGAAAATAATTGTCGACACCAGCAGCCCTGAACTCATCGGCTGTGGCAAAAGCATCAATGCTCACCATCGAGTTGACACCAGTTATCAACTGCCTCAACCCGACTACGGAGAGCGAGTTGGGGCAGACGATGGCTACTCTCGGTTGTTTTCCTTCAGGCATTACTTCCAGAAACGGGATGTGATGTCGGTGAAATCATCACCCGAGGCCTTCTTGTAGAGCCTTTGGTTGGTAGTGCGCTCCTTGAGACATCCGAGATGGGCGATATAAGGCCCCACCTTGATGTAATCGAAATCCGACTTTCTCACCGCCGACGGTATACGCTGGCGACCGCTGTACCATGCCACGCGATACTCTGGGTGCTCGCGGTGGATATAGCGTGCCAACGTATTGATGTAGGTCGGTTCGGAATCGCCTCCCATGAAGGCGATACAAGTGATGTCGGAGTCGTACTGCTTCAGCAGCTGGTCGATGACCATAGGCGTGAGAGGCTTGCCCACGTTCTCCCACAGGTATTTGCTGTGGCAACCGGGGCAGTGGCAGGGACAATTTGCAATGTTAACAGCAAGTGTGACCTCGTCGGGGATTTCTTGGAACACAACTCCCGTATTGACGTACTTCAACATCTATTCAATTATTTTTATTGGTGTAGGTTATGAATGGCTTCGATTAAAGTTTGTCGGACGCTGCATAATACCTGCGGTGCGCCTCCTGCTGTCTCGGCTCAGAGAAATTGCTCACACGTTTCAGGTATCCGATGATACGCGTCATGTAGTCGATGTTTTTTGAATGGCATTCTGGGCATTCCTTGAGGTAACGTTTGTCGATATGCCCACAGTCGTTGCAAATGGTATTGGGTATGTTGAAAGTGAAATAGTTGCATCCTTCCTTGGCTGCCACCTTGAGCAGTTGTCGGTATTGTTTCTGCGAGAGATGCTCCTCGAGGTTCATATGCAGCGCCGAGCCGCCAGTGAGGTGCTCGATATAGGGTGCGCCATGCAGTTTGAACTTGTCGATGATATTGAGCGAGTCATCCTCCACGATATAGAAATATGAGTTGTAGCAGTCGCGTGGCACGAAATAGCCATCCTCGCGGTCCCACTTCGAGTGCTTCACGCCCACGTTCTCGGCAGGAATCATCTCGCAGTTGAAGAGCACGTCCTTGGTGCGATATTGCTTGTTGAACTTCTCCACCAAACCGAGAATCTCCTGTACGAAAGCGAGATAGTCGGGGTTGTCGTTGATCTTCAGTCCCATGAACTCGGCTGCCTCCACAAGACCGTTGACACCGATGGTGAGATATTGGCGTCCGATATTGATGTAGCCGGCGTCGAAGAGCGGCAGCATGCCATGCTCCTTAAGTTCCTTGAGGTTCTCGTTGTAGGCGAGCTGAACCTTGTGGCAGAGGTCGATGATTTCGGAGAGGAACTCCTTGTAATCCTTGCCATTGTTGACGGCATACTGGATGCAGCGGTTGAGGTTGATAGTGAGCACGCTCTTCGAACCCGTCGACACGCCACCGGCTCCCAGGGTATAGCTGAACCCATTGTCCTGTATCTCGTTGCGCAGACGGCAACAAGAACTGAGCGAGTCGGCATTGTCGCTCATATAGGTGAAGAAGGAGTGTCCCTCGGCATACATCTCGGCGGTGAAGTCGCCCCATTCCTTGTCGATGACGTCGCCATCCTTGCTCAGCAGGGCCATGGTTTCGACCGGGAAGGTGAGCACGGCTTTCGTGCGCTCGCGGTTGAACCATTTCATGAAACGCTTCTGGAGCCATGAGAGGCCATCCCAATCGGGTTGCGAACCATCGGGGAAATAGAAGTTGCCGAAAAGGCTCTCGAAATAATACCGGTCGTAATAGGCGATGTTCCAGAACACGGCCTGGTAGTTGCGTGCTCCTGTGGGCTGGTTGATGGAGTAAACGATTTGCTCGAAGCAGTCGGTGATCATCTTGTCGATGGAGCGCTGCTTGATGGACAAGTCGACCACGCGGTCGGGCTCCTTCCAATAATCCTTGCCATATTCGAGTCCGATGAAGTAGTTGAGATACATGAGGAACTCGGGTGTGGCGCATGCACCGGAGAGCATACTCGACACCATGAACACCATGTTGACGAATCCGCCGCAGAACGATTTCAGGTTGGTGGGAGCAGTGGAGTTGCCGCCAATCGACATGGTACCGCCAATGAGCCAAGGATACATGGTAATGGACGCACAGTAGTTGGCCAGCGACGTCTCGTCGTTCTTATATATGAAATGATGTGACAATTTGTCGATATACTCGTCGGCCAGTTCCTTACCATACATTTTCTTGATGCGGTCGGTGAGGAGTCGGCGGTTGAGCCTGATGAAACTCGACTTGGGCAGTTCACCAATGAGAGTTGCAATATTTTTATGCTCGACGTTTGCATTGGCGTCATATTTTGAACCAGTAGCAGCATTGGCTGCGTCGCAGTAGTCGGCCAAAAATTTCAATTTCTCCATTGTCTCCCTGTCCTCAGTATGCCTCTGTCGGTAGAGCATGAATGACTTGGCCACTTGGTAGTGCCCCTCTCGCATAAGCGCCTCCTCCACCTCGTTCTGGATGTCCTCGACAGTGATGTTGTCGTGAATATCCAAGTGGCTGAGAATCTTAGAGATAGACCCCAAATCGACCTCCTCACCAACCGACTGGAAAGCCTTGATGATGGCAGTCATAATTTTGTCGAGTGAAAAGCGGTCTCGCTTACCGTCACGCTTCAGAATAGTAAATTCTCTCATGGTAGTTGTTGTTCGTTTTGGAAAACATTTCCATTCGCAATCAAAAAAAAGTTTTCCCTTTTGGTCAACTATTTTAAATAATCAAGTCAGTAAATTGATAAATTAGTTCTCTGAAATCGGTTACAAAGTTAATATAATTATCCGTTTATCTTATCATAATCACTCATGAAAAAATACGGATTTAAGGTATTTTAATGATTTATTCCTTACATTTTACAAACGGAAGAATGAAGTTTTGGATGCGAATTGTTGTGAGATAGGTAATTACGAAAAAAAATGCACACTTGTTGCGAAAACCTCCCAAGTGTGCAAAACGGAATTGTATGATGAGGATGTCATAAGGTTCTCTCAGAGGCGTACGCTAGAGATGTCGACAAGATGATTGACGATGGCGTAGATGGTGAGTCCGGCCGGACTATGGATTTGCAATTTCCTGGCGATATTCCTTCTGTGGGTGATGACGGTGTTGGTGGAAATGCACAGATGGTCGGCAATCTCCTTGTTGGTCATTCCCTGTACCAGGCTGACGATGACATCCTTCTCGCGGTCGCTGAGCGCATCTGAATTGTCGGGATTCTGATTAATCATGCTCGAGATCTTGGCCGAGACATCATTCTGTCTTGTCTTTCTCTCCAGCCATCTGATGGCCGGGATGAAAATCGACTCCTCTACCTCGGCATGCAAGGCCAGCCACTCCTCATTATTATATATATCATATAGGCAGGCCGAGAGTTGGTTGTTGCGCATGGGGTCGCTGGGCAGGTATTTGATGATGATGCTCTTGAGTTCGCGGAGGAGCACATTGGTCTGCCCATGGTGTTTGGAATAGGTCTCGATATCATAGTCGCCGGTCGTTCCATCGTTGAGCAGAGCCTCGACATATGGGAAGACCGTGCGTTCCTCGTATTTCATATGCGACTTGATGGAACGGGCGTAATCATCGTAGAGTTTGATGATGAGGCGCGCGAGATTGTCGTTCTCGTCGAGCGATTCTACGAGTTCCTTTCGGATGAATGGGAGTTGGAATCCCAGATAATACTCATGACTTGCCTTGAGATATTGCATGAGTGTGGGAATGGACAGTTTCGACACATCGTCGAGTTCACGATAGCCATTGATTGTGAAATTGACCACCGCGAGATAAGTATAGGTATCGACACCTTGCTCCTCGCACACCTCACGCACGGTTTTGTCGCCAAATCCCAGGTTGATGCCGAAACTACCCAGACTCTGGAGCAGGTTGTAGTTGTCGCGGATGAGCGATATCATCTGGTCGTCGGCTTCATACATTTTCTGATTTTTCATGACTTCTACATTTATTCCATTTCACTGCCATGAGTGAACATGCAAAATAAGGAAAAAAAAATCAAGTCTGCAATAATCACAAATAGGTATTTTTACCAAGAAGATGGTCGGGGCATCATCAAAAATGATTAGAAATGACACACCACATAAAACCAAAGGAGGTATTTTTACCAATTTTTAAGTATTGTACACCACACGACAACACTTTAACTTTGCATCTGCCTTTCTGAAGGAAAGAGGAACTGGCTTACCAAAAACGTGAAATAAACAAAGTAAGAAGAAAAAATGAATAGAATCAAAAGAACAGCATTGGGCATCATGATATGCCTCACCCCGATGGCCATCTTTGGCCAAGTGAATGCCGGCGACAGCGTGATGGCCCACGCCAACGGCAAGCGGCTCACCGTGGGCGGATATGGTGAGGTGGGCTATACGCGCAACTTCTTCAGCGACCACGTAAGCCGTTACAGCCAGCCCGAGATGCACAAGGACGACCCCAGCCACGGCAAATTCGACCTTCCCCATGTGGTGGTATATATGGGTTACGACTTCGGCAAAGGGTGGACGATGGGAACCGAGATTGAGTTTGAGCATGGCGGCACCGGCATCTCGTATGAGAAAGAAGACGAGGAAGGTGGCGAATGGGAACAGGAGATGGAGAAAGGCGGCGAGGTGGAGCTGGAACAGTTCTGGATTCAGAAATCATTCGGCCGTCAGGCCAACATCAGGGCCGGCCACATCGTGGTTCCCGTGGGTCTGAACAATGCCCACCATGAACCCCTCAACTTCTTCACCGTCTATCGTCCGGAAGGCGAGAGCACCATCATGCCCTCCACATGGCACCAGACCGGTGTGAGTTTCTGGGGACGCAGTGGTGACTTCAGGTATGAGGCGCAGCTGCTTGCCGGGCTCAATGCCGACAACTTCACCAACACAGGGTGGATAAAGAAAGGACCCAAGTCGCCCCTGGAGTATGACGTGGCCAACAAATATGGCGTGGCACTACGCGTGGACAACTACTCCATCGCCGGACTGCGCATGGCCGTTAGTGCCTACTACGGCCACAGCATCGGCAACAGCTACCCACGCAATGCCAATGGTGTGGACGCCGAATACAAAGGTCAGGTAGTCATTGGTTCATTTGATTTCAGCTACAAAGGTCACAACTGGATCTTGCGCGGACAAGCCGACTATGGTTACCTGAGCGATGCCGACCAACTGAAATATGTCTACAACCGCCTCAATTCGAAATCGCCCTTCAAGCACTCGGCCTTTGTGAGCAAGAATGCCTATGCCATCGGCATTGAGGCAGGATACGATGTATTCTCTCAAGTGAGCAGCCTGCGTGCCCAGCAGAAGAAGTTCTATGTCTTCGGCCGCTATGAAATGTACGACCCCTACGCCAGCAAGACCAACGGCACTGCCTATGACTATACAGCCGTGAAACGCATCGCTGCCGGTGTGAACTATTATCCCCTTCCCCAGATTGCCGTCAAGGCAGAATACTCTCACCGTCTGCTCAAGGACGTCTACAACGACGAGCCCTCAGTGAGCATCGGCATAGCCTACGAGGGATTCTTCAAATAAGCCATTTCAACATCAAAAACAAACATAAAAATGAAAAATGTATTCAAATTCGTGCTGCTCGCAGCACTGACGTTCGTGACTCCAACCCTTTTTGTCTCATGCAGCGATGACGATGACAACAAAAACAATTCCTCGTCGATCGTAGACGACCCTCGCTTCAAAGACAAAAGCTATGGCGCAGCGGCCATCACCGCCTGCTCCAACCTGGTGTCACAACTTGAGTCGGCCAACAAAACCATCCAACAAGCAAGCCTCACAGCCGACCAGGAGACTTACCTACGCAACGTGCTCAGCAACCTGGTGAGCCGTGTCATTGTACCCACATACACCAAGTTGGCCGATGACGTGGAAGACTTGGAGAAGACCCTCAACGGTTTGACCGTCAACAGCATCACCCAGGCCCAAATCAACAAGGCCTGCGAGGACTTCAAGGGCGCCCGCGAGAACTGGGAGCGCAGCGAGGCCTTCCTAATGGGTGCCGCCTCCGACTTCGACATCGACCCCACCATCGACTCATGGCCACTCAACCGTACGCTATTACTCAGCTACTTCAACAACGGCATGAACGACGAGATGCTCGAAGACGCCACCATTCTGGGCTTCCACGCCCTGGAGTTCATCCTCTTCCGTGACGGACAACCACGAAAAGCAGAAGAGTTCAAGGGCAACGACACCTACAAACTGTTCACCAAAATATCCGGTGAGAAAGAGCTCTCTTATGCACAGACCATCTGCAAGCTTCTGAAGGAACGCTGCTTCCAGCTGCAAGTGTCGTGGGAAGGAGCCACCACAGCCAATGCCAGTCGCATGCAGGTAGTGAAAGCCGCCAACCTTGACTACACCACAGAGAATGGCCTCAACTATGGTGAGAACCTGACCCAGGCCGGCACCAATGCAAAGAGCACCTTCCGCTCGCTGAAAGCCGCCATAGCCCAAGTGCTCTCCGACGACGAGGGCAGCTGCGTGGGCATAGCCAACGAGGTGGGCACCGCCAAGATAGCCAATCCATTCTCGGCAGGCGACATCAGCTATGTAGAGTCGCCCTACAGCTACAACTCCATCACCGACTTCCAAGACAACATCCGCTCGATACGCAACATCTGGTATGGCAGCACCGACGGCAAAGTGGCCGACAACAGCTTCAACAGCTTCTTCGCCAACGTGGGGCAGGACAGCACCAACAAAGCCGTGAACGATGCCGTGAACGATGCCATCAGCAAGATTGGCTCCATGCCCTCACCCTTCGTGAAATACTGCTCCACCATCTGGAACATCGAGTTCTCTGAATATAACAAATGGAACTAATTCTCTCGGACATCATTTTTACGTAAACAACCTGCCACCCGAAACGCCTTGCCTTAGGGCAAGACGTTTTGGTGGTTTAATCCCACAATACCAAAATGAAGAAAAAACAAACGACACGAAACATCCACCTCGCACAAATTGGAATGATCTGTGCCGCCACGCTCATGCTGGGCACAGCATGCCATGATGACAATGATGACACTCAAAACGGCCTCGGAACACTCACCCCATCCGAGGAAGTCTTCGGCAAAGCCAACGACGTGTTCAGTGCCGAGGAATGGTATCCGGGCGGAGTGCTAGGCACCACCGAAAAAGCCAGTTACTCGGCAGCCGCCCCCGCTGTAGAGCACATCGCAGGGATGGAAGAAGACTTCAACACTGGCGAAGACCTCTTCGAACATCTCTACACCTTCGAGCAAGCCCCCCGAAAAGGCCTTGGCCCAGCATGGGTGCGCAATGGCTGCATCTACTGCCATCCCTCATACGGCCATGGCAAGCGCCAGTCCAACTACCGTGCCAACACCATTGGCAACGGCTATCTGCTCGTGATCTACCATCCCGACAACAATGCCTACATCAGCGAGGTGACCGGAATGCCCCAGACACAGGCCATGACACCTTTCAAGGCGCCCATCGACGAGAACCAGATCAGTATTGAGTGGAAGAACGTGACGGCTATGGAGAGCGGGATACCCATGCAGTTTGCCGACGGAGAGACCTACTCGCTGATTTACCCAGAAGTCCGCATACCCCAATCGGCTTTCAACACCGACCCCAAGCCCGAGAACTACGAAGTGAGACTTGAGTCGACCATCGGTATCTATGGAACCGGACTCCTTGATGCCATCAGCGATGAGGACATGCGTGAGCAATACCGCAAGGAAGCGCCCTACGTGGAACTCAACCCAGCCATGTGGGACAAAGCAGCCAACGATTTCGCCGCCAGTGCCTACTACAAAGCCCCCTACAATGACCTGGGCACCTTCCGCGGCACTCACGGTCCGGTGAAGCGCTTCACCTACGCCATGACACGCGGCTCGCTGCAAGATGGTGCCGGAGCAAACGCCATTTGGAACATCACCAACGTGACCCGCTCCGACCGCCACTACCTCTATTCCTCTCCGGCATGGGCCAATGCACAAAGCCAGGACCCTGAGGTGATCAGCTATATCAAAGAGCATGGAGCCGATGTCACCAGCATCTTGCATCCTTACTATGCCGACGGCACCGACGAAGGCATTGCCGAGCGCGTGAAAGAGATATTGAGCGTCACCTCCATCGCCGCCAAGCCCACATTCGACAAATATCTCTTCAATGGAGCACCTTACTTGGGCGAGGAGGAGATGAGCGACAAACAATACTACCAATTCATGGTATGGCACCGTGGCCTGGCCGTGCCCGCCGCACGCGACCTGAACGACTCCGACGTGAAACGTGGCAAGCAGCTCTTCACCGAAATAGGCTGTACCCAGTGCCACCGCCCGTCGTGGACGACAGGCGACGACAACATGTGGGTGGACGCCAGCATCAAGTCATACGCCAACACCAACAACTTGGCCCATGACGGAGACTACACCAAACTGCTTCCCAAATACCCGAAGCAGACCATCTGGCCCTACACCGACATGGTGCAGCACCGGCTTTTCATGTTGAACGACATCCGCACCGGCTGGTGCCGCACCACCCCGCTCTGGGGCCGTGGCCTGTCGCGCCAGCTCACTGGTGCCGACGACCGGCTGCATGACTGTCGTGCCCGCACCGAGATAGAGGCCATCATGTGGCACGGATATAGCAAGCAGAGCGACGCCTACGAGTCGACGTTAAGGTTCTTCAACCTGAAAAAGAGCGACCGTGACGCCATTGTGAAATTCATCCGATCAATTTAAAAATCCACTCATTCTAGGGCGTGCCGTATGCACGCCCTAGATTTTCTTTGTCTCACACTCCATGCTCAAACGACTGCTCATCTTCGTCTATTCGGTACTTGTCGTGACAATGGCCATTGCCACCATTGTGGAAAAGTACCAAGGCACAGCCTTTACTCAATCGCATATCTATGCCTCATGGTGGTTTACCGTCCTCTGGGCCGTGCTCACAGCCCTGGGCATAGCATGGATAGTGAGACGCCGCATGCGCAAAGCCTATCTTCTCACGTTGCATCTCTCGTTTGTCGTCATCCTTGCCGGCGCACTGCTCACCCGCCTCACCTCGAGAAGCGGCATGATGCATCTACGTGAGGGCATGGAAGTCAGCCATTATGAACAATGGGGCGATGACGGCAGCACCACGCCCGGGAAACTGCCCTTCAGCATTCGTCTCGAACGATTCGACATCACTTATCACGAGGGCACCTCGTCGGTTTCGGACTATGTATCACACATCAAGGTGGCCACCCCTGCCGACACCATGCAGGCCATTGTCTCGATGAACAATATCTTCACGCGAAAAGGCGTACGGCTCTATCAGAACAGTTTCGACACCGACGGCAAAGGTTCCTTCCTCACCGTAAGCATCGACCCGTGGGGCATCGCCGTAAACTATCTGGGTTACGCCCTGCTCTTCATATCACTCATCTGGATGCTCATCACCCCCCAAGGCACATTCCGCAAACTACTGAGCGACAAACGATTGTTTTCAACAGTTCTCCTCGTGCTCCTGTCCATTGGATATGGCACGCCGAAATTATCGGCCGCTCCCCGCGTGCTCCCTGAGACAACAGCTGAGCAATTCGGCCGTCTCCACATGCTCTACAACGGCCGCATCTGCCAATTGCAGACCTACGCCCTCGACTTCACCAAGAAGATCTGTGGCAAGCGAAGTTACAACGGATACAGCGCTGAGCAAGTGCTCACCGGATTCATTTTCTACCACGCCGACTGGAGCCACGAGCCCCTCGTCAAAGTGAAGAGCGGTGCGGTGAGAGAAAGGCTGGGACTAGGAAAAAATGTATCGGTGGACGACTTCTTCGGCAATGGTGACTACATCCTTGGGCCATTGCTTCAGGAATACTATCAGGGCCAGCAAGACAAGTTGCATAAAGATGTGCTTGAACTTGACGACAAGCTCCAACTCATATTCGAATTACGCCAGGAAGTGCCACTAAAACTCTTTCCCTACAGCAGCAAGGAAGGACTGAAGTGGTATTCGCCAGCCGACAAACTGCCCCCAGAAATGGAGGAAAGCCGACAACAATATATCCATGCCATCATGCCACTCCTACGCGACGCAGCCAAGGCAGGACACGACAACGTGGTGGCAGAGGGTATCGGCAAGATGCAGGGATACCAGAAGCGTTATGGGGGGACGTCATTGCCCAGTCAAGTACGCACTTGGGCCGAGCGGACCTACAACGGTGTACCATTCACCACCCTGCTCTTCATGCTCAACCTGGGCATGGCCATCGTATCGCTGTTTGCGGGCAGACTGTCAAGAATCGTATTGGTGGTCTCGGCCCTGCTGCAGACATTGGTACTGGCCCTGAGGTGGATCATCAGCGGGAACGCGCCCATGAGCAATGGCTATGAAACGATGTTGCTGATGGCTTGGATAGCCACATGGCTGGCCATAGCGATGGCCCGCCGCGCCCGAATCATGGTCACCTTTGGCTTTCTCACAAGTGGATTCTTCCTGCTGGTATCACATCTCGGACAACTCAACCCACAAATCAGTCACCTGATGCCCGTGCTCAACTCACCTCTGCTCAGCATCCATGTGAGCATCATCATGCTGGCCTATACGCTGCTCTGCATGACCTTCGCATGCGGGGTCACCGCACTCCTCCGACCCCAGAAAGCCCTCTATCTGCAGCGACTCTCCATGTTGTTTCTCTATCCCTCGCTTTCGGCCTTGGGCATAGGCATCTTCACAGGAGCCATCTGGGCCAACATCAGTTGGGGAACCTATTGGAGCTGGGACCCCAAGGAGACCTGGGCGCTCATCACGCTCATGACCTATGCGGTGGCAGCCCACAGGCATACCCTCTCGTCACTCCAACGAGCGCGCACCTATCATCTGTTCATGGTTCTCGCCTTTCTCACCTTACTGATGACCTACTTCGGCGTCAACTATTTCCTTGGCGGGATGCACTCCTATGCCTGAATATCCTCGCCACTCATCAGCGCCATCACGAAGAACGCCACCTGCAAGGCCACCGACACCCCAAGGACTATCCACCCCAGCCAATAGAACACCTTGTTGAAGGGGATGTCGTCCTGCGGCTTGAGAAACCGCCAATAACCAATCACCGCCATCACCATCACCGCCAAGCCCATCATCTGACGTTCCAGGAAACCGAACGGCAGCAGGAGGTCGACAATCTGGATGAGTTTGAGCACCGCACCGGCGAAAAGCACATACACACAGTTGTAGAGCGCGTTGCGTGTGCGTTTGTTTTGTCTGGACTTGTCAATACAAAACACCATCAGCACTACGATGGCAAGGAAGAGCACGACATTTCTGAACAAAGGGTTATATAAGATTTGCATCGCGATAGGGGAAAAATTAGCTTCAAGGTAGGATGGGAAGTAAAAACCACACATTGATGTCGCAGGAAAACGACGTCAATGTGTGGTTTGCAATAGCGGCCAGTCGGTTACTTGGCGTAAGCCACCGAGCGGGTCTCGCGGATGACCGTGATCTTCACCTGTCCGGGATAGGTCATCTCGTTCTGTATCTTATTGGCAATCTCGCCAGAGAGAGCCTCTGTCTCCTTGTCGTCCATTTTGTCGGCCCCCACGATGACGCGGAGCTCGCGACCGGCCTGGATGGCATAGGTCTTTGTCACGCCAGGATAACTCATGGCAATGGCCTCAAGGTCGTTGAGACGCTTGATGTATGCCTCCACAATTTCCCTTCGTGCACCAGGACGGGCACCCGAGATGGCATCACAAATCTGCACGATAGGAGCGAGAAGAGTGTTCATCTCCATCTCGTCATGGTGAGCGCCAATGGCATTGCAGATATCGGGTTTCTCCTTGTATTTCTCTGCGATTTTGGCACCATATAGTGCGTGTGGCAGGTCGCTTTCCTCATCGGGCACCTTACCGATATCGTGGAGCAGTCCGGCGCGCTTTGCCTTTTTCGGATTGAGGCCAAGTTCGGAGGCCATCACCGCGCAGAGGTTGGCCGTCTCGCGTGCATGCTGCAACAGGTTCTGTCCGTAGGATGAGCGGTATTTCATCTTTCCGATGATGCGTATGAGTTCGGGGTGCAAGCCATGGACACCCAGGTCGATGGCGGTGCGCTTTCCAATCTCAATCACCTCGTTGTCGAGTTGTTTCTTGACCTTGGCCACAACCTCCTCGATGCGGGCGGGATGGATACGGCCGTCGGCCACCAGTTGGTGGAGCGCCAGACGGCACACCTCACGGCGTATGGGATCGAAAGCTGAGATAACGATAGCTTCGGGAGTATCATCGACCACGATTTCCACGCCTGTGGCAGCCTCGAGAGCCCTGATATTCCTTCCCTCACGGCCAATGATGCGTCCTTTTACCTCGTCGTTGTCGATATGGAATACGCTGACGGAGTTTTCAATAGCGGTCTCGGTGGCCACCCTCTGAATGGTCTGAATGACGATTTTCTTGGCCTGGGCGTTGGCATTGAGCTTGGCCTCGTCCATAATCTCGTTCACATAACTGGCAGCATCGGTACGGGCCTCATCCTTAAGGCTTTCCACGAGACGGTTCTTGGCCTCCTCGGCACTCAATCCAGAGAGTTCCTCAAGTTTTTCCCTCTCCTGCGACTGCATTTTCTCCAATTCCTCCTGCTTGATGAGGAGCAGTTTCTTCTCGTTGTCGATTCTCTTCTGTCCCTGTTCCACCTCTTGCTTGCGGCGGCCCAGTTCCTCTTGACGCTGGTTGAGCGAGATCTCGCGCTGCTTGAGCCGGCTTTCGCTCTGCTGCAGTTTTTGGTTACGGGTTTGCACCTCTTTCTCCAATTCTGCCTTTTTGTTAAGGAATTTCTCCTTTACCTCCAGCATTTTTTTCTCCTTGATGACTTCTGCGTCTTTTTGGGCAGTATCTATCATCTCGTTGTATTTCCCCTTGATGACATGGAGAAATCCCATGTAGCCAGCAATCGCGCCTAAAATAAGGCATACGACTGCGACAATTATTATTGTTATGATATCCATTATTAATAAGAAGTTATGTTATTGATGATATTCTTCTTTCTTCGGTATCCCCTTGACGTGGCTGTCATCCCTGATGACAGCAAGAATGCCCGTGACAACAGGCAGCCGTGCCGGTCGTCATTTGTCGGCCTGCAATGCTTCCTCGATCTCCGAAGTAAGTTTTACGAGAATATCACTAAAAGGCGCAGTGTCATTGCGCTCAGACTCTTTCTCATATCTGAGTGCAATATCGATGAGCGACATATACAAAACGTCTATGGCGCTCTTCTTTCCCTGTGCCCTTGCGGTGTAGGTAGTTACCGTATTGGTTATAAGCTTGGCAGCCCTGCGATACAATTCCTCCTCTTCAGGGAAAATCCTCATCGGAATCTCTGTATCGTAGACATGCAATCTTATATGTAGTTTTTCTCTTCCTTCTTCAGACATCTGTCACGTCATTTCTCACTTAAGAGCGTGATACATTTGTTGACCGACCTGATGAGCTTGTTCAGTTTGGCCTTGGCTGCCTCCAAGTCGCCGTCGCTGACCTCAAGCATCCTTGCGGTCTTCAGGTTTTCGAAGTTTTTCTGCGTCGCACTCAACGTGGTCTCCATCTTCTTGATGCGCCCATCGCGCTCATCGAGTTTGCTCCTCAAGTCGGCATTCTCCTTCTTGAGGTTCTCATACTGAATAATGAGCTGTCGCACACGTGTTGAGAAAAGCGCGATAGTCTTGTCTTCGGCAGTCATACTTCTGATTTTGGCTACAAAATTACATCATAAAATTAGAATCACCAAAAAAAACAGGTGAATTTTGGCAGATGTGTAGTTTTAGCGCCTGTTTGCGCACGAAAGGCAAACATTTGGCTGATACCTACGGCGTTACTTCGCCGTTTGCTCCTCGTTCTTCCTAGGTTCCTTCTTTGCCAACATCACCACTTGGTAGACGAAGTCGGTGATCCACTTCTGGCTGAAACCAAGTTTTCCGTTATACTGACGCACCCCGAGCACGGCCTTTACCACGGCCGGGTCTTTGTAGTCGTTCTTATGAAAGATATCATTGACGGTCTTCTCGGTCATACTGTAAATGGCGCTCTTGAAAAACGACGGCAATCTCAACTTGAATTTCATCAAGTTGCCCGTGAGCATCATGAGGTCTTGCGAGAAAGCCTGGAACTGTATCAGATAGGGTTGCACGTCTTGCATGCGCTTGCAGTTCTTTTTCAGCGAATTTTCGATTTCCTTGAAGAATTCGTCATCAGTATTGTAAATACTTTTCATCATTTTCCGACATCTACTTTTCTCGCCCACGCCCAGTTTATTGTTCACAGTAGGAACACGCAGTGTGGTCTTGAAAGTGCGCAAGTCGGGAAGAGAAGCCAGATTAGTAATACCGAATCTCTCGGCCAAGCATGCCTGGAAATACACCCTGACAAGAGTCATATAGTCTTCAATACCTCCGACTTTGGTCTCTTCGCTCTTTTTTCCAAATAATCTTGAGAAAAAACTCATAATATGTTTAGAATTTTGATAATAACAAAAATAGATTTGAGCACAAAGTTACAACAAAAAAGGAAAAACGGCAAAGAATAATCGTGAAAATCTGTCGTTCGTCCACCAACACGCCTCTTGAAGAGTCTGAGACCACGTCAGTCGGAGTGGTGATGGCATATAGATTCTAAACAAATAATAAAAAAAGCACAAAATCAACAAATAAGTTTTTTTATTTACAACATTTATTTGTAACTTTGCACGCAAATTTCGACAAAGGCGTCCATTTCCGCACCTCAAGGTGCCGGGATGGCGCATTAAGTTATGCCCAGACATTCAGAAACCACAGGAATATGAAAGGAATTGTATTGGCAGGAGGGTCGGGCACCCGTCTCTACCCTATTACCAAAGGCATCAGCAAGCAGCTAATCCCCATATTCGACAAGCCGATGATATACTACCCCATATCAGTATTGATGCTTGCCGGCATACGCGAGATATTGATTATCTCCACCCCCCACGACCTTCCTGGCTTCAAGAGGTTATTGGGCGATGGCCACGAGTATGGCGTGAGTTTCTCCTACGCCGAGCAGCCCAGTCCAGACGGTCTTGCCCAGGCTTTCATCATCGGAGAGGAATTCGTGGGCGACGACACAGTCTGCCTTGTTCTTGGCGACAACATCTTCCATGGTACGGATTTCACCAAATACCTGCAGCGCAGCGTAGCCTCAGCCTCTGAGGGCAAAGCCACCGTTTTCGGGTATTATGTGAACGACCCACAGCGCTATGGCGTGGCAGAGATTGACAACGAGGGCAATTGCCTGAGTATTGAGGAGAAGCCCGCCTGTCCGAAGAGCAACTATGCTGTAGTGGGGTTGTATTTCTATCCCAACTCGGTGGTGGAGATAGCCAAGCATATCAAGCCCAGTGCGCGTGGTGAACTGGAGATCACCTCAGTGAACCAGGCCTATCTGGAAAAGGGCCAGCTGAAAGTAGAGAAGTTGCCCCGTGGCTTTGCTTGGCTCGACACTGGCACGCACGACAGTCTGGCCGAGGCCAGCACCTTCATCGAGGTGATAGAGAAGCGGCAAGGCCTGAAGATAGCATGCCTTGAGGAGATTGCCTACCTGAATGGCTGGATTGACCGCGACACCCTCCTTGAGAGCGCCCGTGTGATGGAGAAGAACGACTATGGCAAGTATCTGTTGAAACTAGCCGACACCAAAGAAAACAACAACAAATAAAATAAAAAATGGAAGAGAACAAAAATGTAACAACGAATGAAATCTTGCGGGATCAAAATGAAGAAAGGTCATTCTTCAATTTCCGTACACTTTTCGAGACATTCATTCTTAACTGGCAATGGTTTGCCCTCTCGGTGATCATCTTGCTTGGCATCACAGCCATTTATTTAAGGTACACGACACCGAGATACTCAGCGCAGTCGAAGATGCTGATCAAAGACGAGGACAACCGTGGCCGAAACAATTCGATTCTCAATATGACCAACCTGGGTATGATGTCGAATTCCGAGGGTATTGATAATGAGATGGAAATTCTCTCCTCCCACATTATTGCCACTGATGTGGTAAGAGACCTGAAGCTCTACACCTCATATATTCTCAAGGGCCGTGTGAAGAACACCATTCTTTACAAGAGCCAGCCCGTGACCGTAGACATCGACGCACCACACCTGGAGCGGCTGAACATGCCCATACGCCTCACCATAGAGCGCGAGAAGAGCAACTACAAGGTGAAGGGAAGCTACTATGTTTCGACCGACGACGACAAGGTCACCGGTCCTTTCAGCATCGACAAGGTGTTTACTTCGCTGCCCCAGACCCTGAAGACAAAAGCTGGCGACATCTCTTTTGTGGCTAACGGCAACAGCACCCTGAGCGATGGCGGCATGCTGATGGTTACCATCCAGTCACCCTATAATGCGGCATACAAATACCAAAATGCTTTCCATGTGAACCCCACGTCGAAGAGCACATCCATCGTGAGGATGATATTGGTTGACGAGATACCACGCCGGGCCATGGACTACCTCAACCAAATTGTGATTTGCTACAACCGCCAGGCCAATGAGGACAAGAACGAAGTAGCCAACCGCACCGAGGAATTCATCAACGCCCGTCTGGAGAAGATCAACGCCGAGCTTGGTGAGACCGAGAGCCAGTTGGAGTCGTACAAGCGCAGCCAGCACATGACAGAGCTCCGTATGAACGCTACCCAGGCCATGAGTGGTGCCGGCGAGTATGACCAGCGCTTGGCAGAGGCCAACACCCAAATGCAGTTGCTGAACAGCATTAGCGACTATATGGACCGTCCGGAGAACAAATACCAGACATTGCCCTCCAACGTTGGTTTGAGCGATGCTACCGCCTCCAGCCTGATTAACAAATACAACGAGATTGTGCTCCAGCGCAACAAGTTGCTGCGCACAGCCTCTGAGGAGAGCCCTGCTGTGATACCTCTCACAGCCCAACTCGATGACCTTTCGGGAAGTATCCGTCGCGCCATGGCCCAGAGCCGTAAGAGCAATGAGATTCAGCGCAACGCCATCTCCAGTCAGTTCAGCAAGTACGCCACACAGATCTCAGCCACTCCTGAACAAGAGCGTATGCTGACCCAGATCGGCCGTCAGCAAGAGGTGAGGTCAGGTCTTTACCTGATGCTGCTCCAGAAACGTGAGGAGAACTCCATCTCGCTGGCCTCTACCGCCGACAAAGGTAAAGTTGTTGAGATGCCCGCACCAGGTGGCCGCGTAGCCCCCCAGCCATCGGTGATCATTCCTATCGCCTTGGTTATCAGTCTGCTCCTGCCAGGTATCGTCCTGTTCTTGCTGAAATTCTTCAGATACAAGATTGAGGGTCACGACGACGTGGCCAGTCTTACCCAGTTGCCCATCATCGCCGATGTGGCTGTGGCCAGCGAGACTGCCAAGACGAAGGCCGACATCGTGGTGCACGAGAACAAGAACAACCAGATGGAGGAGATTTTCCGCGCCATGCGTACCAATGTGCAGTTCATGCTCCGCGAAGGCCAGAAGGTGATCATGTTCACCTCTACCACATCGGGTGAGGGTAAGACCTTCAACTGTGCCAACCTTGCAGTGAGTTTCGCCCTGCTTGGCAAGAAAGTGGTGTTGGTGGGTCTGGATATCCGTAAGCCACGTCTGGCAGAGTTGTTCGAGATCGACGACCACAAGCATGGTATCACTCCACTGCTTGCACAGGAGCACCCCAGCGAGGACGACGTGAGGTCGCAGATTATCCCCTCTGGCGTGAACGGCAACCTCGACTTACTGCTTGCAGGTCCGGTGCCCCCCAACCCCTCTGAGTTGATTTCACGTCCTTCGCTCGAGGCTGTGATCAACATCTTGAAAGACAACTACGACTACGTGCTCATCGATACCGCCCCTGTGGGTCTGGTTACCGATACGCTGCAGGTGGGCCGTGTGACCGATGCCACCATCTATATGTGTCGTGCCGACTACACACCGAAGTCGAGTTTCGACCTGGTGAACTCCCTCTCCAACGAGAAGAAGTTGCCCAACATGGCCATCGTTATCAACGGTATCGATATGTCGAAGAAGAAGTATGGCTACTACTATGGCTATGGCAAGTATGGCAAGTACAGCCGCTACACCAGTTATGGCAAGTATGGCAACTACGGTTCTTCTTATGGTGGCAGTTATGGCACATACGGTTCGTATGGCAACTACAGCAACAGCCACTACGGCAACAAGAACGACACCTCTATTAAACTCTAATTGCTGAGCCATGGTCATAGCAGTGGATTTCGACGGCACCATAGTGGAGCATCGCTATCCTGAGATTGGTCGGGAGATTCCTTTTGCCATCGACACGCTGAAGATGCTGATTGCCGACCGCCATAAAGTGATTCTATGGACTGTTCGCGAAGGCAAACTGCTCGACGATGCCGTGGAATGGTGCCGTGAGAGGGGCGTGGAGTTCTATGCCGTCAACAAGGACTATCCTGAGGAGAAGAAGGAATACAACAACCACTTCTCCCGTAAGATCAAGGCCGAAGTATGGATAGACGACCGCAACCTTGGCGGACTGCCCGACTGGGGCGAGATGTACACCATGATCAAGGAGCACAAGTCGTTTGAAGACATGATTGCCGAAGCGCGGAAGACCCGCCTGAGCGACCATTCCGCTCCCAAGCGCAAGAGTTGGTGGAGCAAGTGACATCACTTCATTCCATAATATAGAAATAGGTGCGGTATGCAAGTTGAGCATACCGCACCTTTTTTGCAGGCGGGAAAGAAGGGTGACCCTGAAGGCGCTTCTTGATTTTTTCTTTACATTGACAACTTGCGGTTTTTTCATGGTTCCCTCTCCCTTTTATAAAGATAACCCATTAAAATAGTGGGAATTAGGTAGAAAAAAGAGCTGTGGGGTGATTTTGAATTGATTTTTTCAAAAAATACAAAGATAAATTTCCAAATCACGGCAAAAACTTGTATATTTGCAATCCCTTTTGAGAACAAAGTAAAAATATACAACAATAATAAAAAAAAGAATAAGAAAAATGACCAAGGCAGATATTATCAATCAGATTTCAGCCTCGACAGGCCTCGCAAAGAAAGACGTGGCTATTTCGGTGGAGTCGTTCATGGAAGTGATCAAGAACAGTCTTCTCAACAAAGAGAATGTATACCTAAGAGGATTTGGCAGTTTTGTTGTGAAGCACCGTGCTGAGAAGACCGCCCGCAACATCTCGAAGAACACCACTATCGTGATTGCCGCCCACGATTTCCCCAGCTTCAAGCCCGCCAAGAGCTTTGTTGGCCGCATGAAGGGTGAGATTGTAGAAGACGAGGATTAATCCTTGCGTCAACTGGAGTAAGAACAACCATATCATAAATTCAAATTCAATTCATTTATTTATGCCAAACGGAAAAAAGAAAAAGGGCCACAAGATGGCTACTCACAAAAGAAAGAAAAGACTGAGAAAGAACAGACATAAGAGCAAGTAAGCCATAGCGCAGAACACTCCACAGCCTGTTCGGCTGAATGGCGTGTCGCGGAGTCCCTTTGGGATTTTGGGGCATGCCCTTTTTGGTTACATCAATTAAGCTATCAAGAAATGACCAGCGAAGTAGTGATTGATGTCCGTGCGAAAGAGATTTCGATTGCCTTACTGGAAGACAAGAAACTGGTAGAGTATCAGAACGAGACCCGCTCGGCATCATTTTCAGTAGGCAACATCTACATTGCAAAGGTCAAGAAGCTCATGCCAGGCCTGAATGCCTGTTTTGTGGATGTTGGTTTTGAACGCGACGCTTTTCTTCATTATCTTGACTTAGGTAGCCAATTCAACTCTTATGCCAAGTACCTGAAACAGGTACAGAGCGACAGAAAGAAGCTTTATCCCATCACCAAAGCCACCCACCTGCCCGACCTGAAGAAAGACGGGAGCATAGCCACCACGCTAACAGTGGGTCAGGAGGTGTTGGTGCAGATTGTAAAAGAACCTATCTCTACGAAAGGTCCACGCCTTACGGGGGAATTGAGTTTTGCAGGCAGATTCCTGGTGCTCATTCCCTTCGGTGATAAAGTTTCTGTCTCTACAAAGATCAAGAGCGGTGAGGAGCGTGCCCGCCTGAAGCAACTGATACAGAGCATCAAGCCCAAGAATTTTGGGGTTATCGTTCGCACAGTGGCCGAAGGCAAGAGAGTGGCCGAACTCGACACCGAGCTCAAGGTTCTTCTGAAAAGATGGGAGGATGCCATCACCAAGACCCAGCGCACGCAGTCGCGCCCTCAATTGGTGTTTGAGGAGACCGGCCGTGCCGTGGCCCTTCTTCGCGATTTGTTCAACCCCTCGTATGAGAACATATTTGTCAACGACGAGGAGGTTTTCAATGAAGTGAAGCACTATGTCACTCTAATAGCCCCTGAAAAGGCGGGCATAGTGAAGTTCTATTCAGGCAACGTGCCGATATTCGACAATTTCAACGTGACGAAACAGATCAAGTCGGGTTTTGGCAAGACGGTGAACTACAAGCACGGTGCCTATCTGATTATAGAACATACCGAGGCCATGCACGTTGTCGACGTGAACAGCGGCAACCGCACCCGTGGGGCAAATGGTCAGGAGGCCAATGCCCTCGACGTGAATCTAGGTGCTGCCGACGAGTTGGCGCGCCAGCTTCGTCTTCGCGACATGGGTGGCATCATCATTGTCGACTTCATCGACATGAATTTGGCAGAAGACCGTCAGATGCTCTATGAGCGGATGTGCAAGAACATGCAGAAAGACCGTGCCCGCCACAACATCCTCCCCTTGAGCAAATTTGGCTTGATGCAGATTACGCGTCAGCGTGTGCGTCCGGCCATGGATGTGAATGTAGACGAGACCTGTCCCACCTGTTTTGGCAGAGGCAAGATTAAGTCGAGTATTCTTTTCACCGACCAGTTGGAGAGTAAGATTGACCACTTAGTCAACAAGATTGGCGTTAAGACCTTCTACTTGCACGTTCATCCATACGTGGCAGCCTACATCAACAAGGGACTGATGTCCCTGAAGCGCAAATGGCAATTCAAATATGGACTTGGCGTGCATGTCATCTCTTCTCAGAAGATGGCTTTTTTGCAGTATGAGTTTTATGACTCGAAAAAGCAGTACATCGACATGAAGGAAGAGATTGAGACAAAGTAAACTAAAAAGTGGATGAGCCCGCGGCCCATCCACTTTTTTATGGCTTTTTCCAACATTCTGGATAAAGTGTCTACATCCTATCTCAACATCAGTTTCTTTCCACCCACAACATAGACTCCAGGTCGGAGTCCCTTGAGACCCTCATGGGCATACCTTACCTTCCGTCCGTCGACGGCATAGACATCGGCCTCGACAGGCATGTCTGCGATACCATCAGCTATGCCCTCTGTCTCAGCATCGAACTCCACGATGCGGCTTTTATACTTCTTCCATCCGGGAGCACCTTTATATTTCGAAGCCGAGCCTTTGGGCACATAGAGGTATCTCAGCGACAAATCCAAGTCGTCGATAGCCGACGGGTCGATTTGTGGCGGTTCCTCAGCGAAGACATACGTACGGCATAGGTCGAAGCACCTGTTGAAAGCAAAGGCACCGATTTCCTCCACACTCTGCGGGATGCTGACACGTTCGTAATGAAATCTGGCCGAGAAGGCATAGGGATGCACCACCTTCACACCATCAGGAATGCTCAGTCCTATCTCCTCGGAGGGCAACTGCTCAATGAGTTGGGTACGGTCGGTGCTGAGAACCTGGTTGTCGCCCACCACGAACTCGCACCCGTTGCCAGCCTCCAGGCTCACCCTCTCGAGGTTATTGCACTGGGCGAACACTCCATCAGCATACCGCACGAGGCTCTTGGGTAGGGTCACGTCGATGAGCATCGGGCACTTGTAGAAAGCCTTGTAGGGCATCTCGTTGTCGGAAGTCACCAACTGCTTGTCGCCATCGACGAAATAGGGTTCTCCTCCCGCCACGACAAAGGCGTCGGACAAATCGAGCACGGAAAGATTCCCCCATGTGCCCTTTGCCTGCTCGTTGCTTCCCGACATACACCTCAAGGTCTTGAAGTCGGTGCTGTTGACAGGTCCATTCACTTTGAGCCACACCACGGTGTCGCGCTGCTCATCGGTAAGCAAGTCAGCCAGGGTTCCCGGTGTCTCCACCGTCACCTCCACCATCTCGGTCGACACGCGCTGTGGGTCGACCCTGAGCACCATATTCTGATAAAGTCTGAAATCATAGATTCCCCAATAAACGAGAAGCATAGCCAGGTCGAAATAGCCATCTTCCGAACCGCTCCATCCCCAGTTGATAAAGACCTTTCCTTGTTTGTTATAACCATGAAGCACGAACTCATGACCCATGTACGACTCGTCTGAGCCGCCATAAATAATAGGCAGTCCGCTGCTGAGGCAATGGTAGATCATGTCCATCCATTCCTCCTCGGTATAGTCGTCCTTGTCGACGGTCACCGCATAGGGATAGCCCAGGTTCTTGCGCAGCCCATGAGTAACCGACTCGTTATACGAGCCCGTGCCCGACGACTCATACATGGCCTTCATGGCCAGTCCCACATGATACATCAGTTTGGCCACAGCATCCTTTTGTTTTCGAGATGTCATCCCACTATAGCTGTTGGCCATCAAGTCGTATTCGTATTCCGCATCCGTGATGTCCTCCTCATATCTATGTCCATCAAAATCGCCGAATGGCACATAAGTGAAGACGAGTCCCTCTCCCACTTTCGGCCACTCCAGATATCTGAGCACCTGGGCGGTGGCAGTGGCCACACATCCTGTGGGACATCCACTCGGGCAGAAGTTGTTGTACGGACTGTCTTGGTCCCATTTCGTTTTCAAGAGCGGACTGACGTGGTCGGGATATTTGTCGGTGTCGGGGGTGATGGTTTTGAGCGGTTGCGTTCTCGCCATCCCAGCCACTTGTTCCACAGCATGCAGCCACCATTTGAAGTTCTCGTTATCAGTCTCTGGATTGTATTTGCTTTCAGAGCAACCCAGCACGGCCGGATACATATCGTCTGTAGCCATCACCACGAAGCCACCATCCTCATAGCCGATGACGGCCACTGTCTGCCGGTCGTCGAGCAGTTTCACGCTTTTCTTGGCTTTCGCCATTGCCACGCCCACATGGGTTTGCGCGAGTTCCTGCTGTGCCACGCGCATCATGTCCTTCATCACCCGTGGCTTCGCCATTGCCCCCATTGTCACTACCGACATGAGGAGCACCATCATGTAGTATCTTTTTTTCATAGTCGTAGACTTATTGCTATTTGCTTATCAACTTGAACCTCACACGGAAGGTTTTCTCATGCTCGTCCCAATTGGTGCCGAGGAGTTCAAATTTCCCTATCTGTCCCGTCGAGCGCACGTGCTTTCCTATGCAGGGGCATACGTCGTAGTCGCCGATGCGCACCAGGCGGATGGTATCCGATGCATCGTCGGGCAGCCGGTCGAGGCTGACGCCATCGGGCAGGTCGTCGCGGTCGGCATATTCATACGTCACCGTGAGGTCATCGTCGATGAGTTGGTTCATCCGTTGTTCGATTTCCTTCTCCTGTTTACGGTCTGGTTTTCTGTCGAGCAAGAAGGTCATTTTGCTTTTTTTCCGCTCTATGTGGGCTACTACGGCCCTCTCGCAACCAAACATTCTTATCATCGTCTGGTTGAGCAGATGTTCCGCCGTGTGTGCAGGGGGAAATGACACATCCCTCTCTTCAGGAACGTCAAAATTATTCTTTGCTGCCATACATTCTTTATTAGACCGCAAAGATAGTATTTACATAGCGAATAGCAAAATAAAACCCAATGTTTTTGCTTTCTTTTCCGAACGCTACGATTTCAACACGACATGAATATTTCTTTAAATCCCAACACAGGAAAAGCTGTATAGGGAATTATAGAAAAACTCAACCTCTTTGTCTATTTTACTATCGGTATGTGAATCCACTGCTGTCAGTAATAGTGCCATTCTGAGCATCTACATGAAAGATGATGGTGCCACTGGGAATAAGAGAAGCCCTAACAACAGCACTGGTGGAGGAGAAACTGCTGACGCTTGGTGCACCCGTCATACACTGTCCGTTGACATACACACCTTCCTGTCTTATCTGCAGAACCCCACCACTGCTAATTTCGCGGAAGGTACGCCCTGATAGATACCCGATGACATCGTAGGCAGTGGAGATCCATGTGCCGCTTGAGCTGTTTGAACCGCCACCACCATCTTCCCATCTTAAGTGAATGCCCAGACGAGGAAGAACGGCTTCTATTAGGCACTTTGCTGTCCGGACAATCTATCAGAGAGGGAAACGACAATAACTATATAAATATTTTTTATTTGAGTTTCAGATTCATTTTTTTTATTTTACGAATACAGGACGTATGGCTGCACCCATATAACGGTAATGGGCCATTACTACTGGTCCCGTTGAAC
This sequence comes from uncultured Prevotellaceae bacterium, assembly GCA_900317305.1. Lineage (GTDB taxonomy): Bacteria > Bacteroidota > Bacteroidia > Bacteroidales > Bacteroidaceae > Prevotella. Next base: position 73,822 of record ONGG01000007.1, read on the forward strand.
CACCTATTCTCAAATGATAAGCCATCCTATCATTTGTATACAGTGTTTTTGTCCAAAAACGACTGAAACCAGAAATCTGATCTGAATCACAATCTGCTGGTAAGAATATCGATTTCCCATTTGGTCCATAAACATAATAACCCATGAAATAAATCCCAGAATAGGAACCTCTCCACTCACATAAGTTCACTAGTTCCTCCATTTGAGTTTTGGTTGGCGTGCACCAGTTCGCCCCCCATTCGATGGTCGCAGCATCAGAATAAGGATTTGAATATACATAATCACTATACATGGTGGAAAAGTCTGTTCTCGGTGTTGATTCACCCCATGCATATAGACTGCCTTTTTCGTTTGGACTGCTTGCGCCCAAATTACAGGTTGCCCACAGGGTCTTGCTGGGAAGGCCCAAATCTACATATACATGACCGTTCAAATCAATACCTTCCTGTTCTATAAAGATTTCCTTCTTATAGGTTTCACCATTAGCCAAGCCTGTCATTTTTACAGACACAACACCTTGTCTCTTTTTTCCTTCATTTGCAGATGCCTTAACATAGAATGATAATGACGTGACATCCTTAATTGTCAGCCATGAATTACCTGAAGCGACTTCGAAAGTGCCATCTGTTGAGACATGGACTATGTCTGAAGACCCTCCTTCTGCAACAAACTTTATTTCTTCACAATCCAACGACAGATAACGACCATTTTGCTTAACACTGACAATCACGCCTTGACTATTGCTAGGTTTTATGTATATCGAGCATTCTCGCGAATACATCGAAGCATTGTCACTGACCGAGATAACTATTGTGGCATCACCAGACCCGCTTGTCTTGGACAGTGTCAACCATGAAACATCAGTTGGCAATATTGCAGTCCAATCCTCATTTGTCGAGAATGAGATCTGATGTGTGCCACCTTTTGAATTAAATATCGCCTCCTGATCATTTAGGGTAAAGTATTTACCTTGCTGTGTAACGTTTATTATCTGGGAGAGGCCTGCTGCTGTTATCTTAACACTTCCGATTCTTTGATTCTCTTCCGTGTTTTCATCAACTGAAATCGTGAGTGTCGACTTCCCTATTCCCGATGATCTTGAAAGGTGTATCCATCCATCTAGACTCAGAGCGCTCCACTCCGCTACCGTATTAATAACGACGTCCTGTGAAGATGCCTTATCTGTAAACTGAAGGTTGTTTTGGTCGACAGATAAGTCTATGCCTTCTTGTAAAACATCAACATACGCAAACAACGACACCCCCTCTTTCTCTATCCTTACCTTTCCACTTCTAACGGATGTGTTTGGATTTCTCTGGGTTGTCAATGTTATAGTTCTTGTCCTATTGCCTGTCATTGTGCTTGCAGTCAACCATTCTGGAAGGGAGGCAACAATCCAATTCGTATTACTATTTACCTCTATCTGCTTGGTCTCAGCATCTGCAGAAAATGACACTGAAGCAGGATTGACTTCTATATAAATACCCCTTTGAAAGATTGGGATATCCAATTTGTAAATGCCACCAATACTTACATAGACGTTACCCGTTCGTTCACCTATGGAATTGTTTTCCAGCACCTTTACTGTTAGAACGTGATTTCCTGCTTCCCCAGAAGATGGTGACACTGCAATCCATGAACTTGAGGTATTGGCTTCCCAATCTGCATCTGCAGTAATGGTAATCGTTTTTGTTCCACCGTCATTCTCAAATGCAAGGGTTTCCGTAGAACCTGTCACGCCTGCAGGTTCTTGTGTGACATCGATATAGGAAGAGGTTCCACTTGCCGAAGAAAGCGTCACAACAGTAGTTCGGGATACATCTGAGATGTTTGGTTCCACTCCAATCGTTAAAGAGCCCCCATCAGAAGAGCCTTCCACCCTAGCCCAATTAGCAGATGATGTTGCCGTCCAATTAACATTGGATGATATTTTGACGGACTGACTTCCGCCGCTACCCGTAAAGCTAATGGAATTCAATGCTGGTGAAATATAAGCAACCGCTGCTTTCTGATTGGCAGAAACCATTACCCTATAGTTCCATTTATCTTCAGCAGACTCAAGATAGAACAAAGCGGTTCGTGCCGTGTCGGCAGATGTGTTTTCCACAGCGGTAAAGGTCACTGATGAAGTTGATGAGCCAGAAGAAGGACTGACTGTCAACCACCCAGGCATTCCCGTAAATCTCCATGCTACATTCTTGGCATGAACAATTGTGTTCTCTACTCCACCCCTGGCCTCGAACGAAAGCTGCCCGCTGCTTATCTCAAGTAAATGCCCAGACAAGGAAGGAAGGTAGCTATCAGGTACATTACTATCCGAACAACCTATCAGAAGGGGAAACACCATCAACGATGCGAATAATTTTAATTTGATTCTCATGCTAAATAACATCCTAAATTGTAAAGAAAAGCCCAAGTTTAACATTAAACCCTTTTGAAAAACCATCAATCTTTGAAGATACATCAGAGACTCGTTCAAACATGTCTGATTTACTCAATACCAGAGAATATTCGGGTGAAAAGCCTACCCCTAGCCAAGGTAAAATCAAGTAATCCAATCTGACTGATATACTAGTATTCAAAGCATAACCATCTTTAGCGTCAAATCCAGAAGTTCCAATTTGTTTTTCGGTACCATTAAGACCAACGACACCCAATCCAAATTGTGGAGTCACTCTAAATGGCTTTCCTATATAAAAGGCATAACCAATTTTTCCCTCCATTTGGGTGGATTTATAAGTGTAACTATGCAACGAACTGTCTTCTATAGAAGAGTTATTCCAAAAAATTTCTTCACTACGAGATAATCCTACTAAATAGGATAACTCTACATTAAGATGGTTCTTGAATCCACCAATAGATACCCCGAATGCAGTTAGTCCCCCTAATTGGAATTTGGGTTCTGCATACAAACAATTTCTTTTAAAATGAGATATTCCCTCTTGATTGACAACTACTTGTAGAATATAATTTGTCTTACTTTCTAACCATTTGATATTATAATCAGCAAAATATACTGTTATAGGCAATGACTTTGGCAATTTTATAGTTATTTGTTTAGTCTTATCTGGAATATAGACCCAATATTCACCATTATTATCAGCAACATCACCAAGAATACCCAAAGGCGTTTCAAAAGTTGCTCCATCTTCTGGCAGCTGTATTTTGATCAAAGCTCCAGCGGTGCCATTGTTGTCTAAACGTGGTGAAGTGCGTGCTTCTATGTCTAATGGAGAAATCTCCATCTTGACTACTTTTAACGTTTGACTATGACAAATAGCCAAATTGAAAATAAAAGCAAATACAAAAATGAATCTCATTTCTAATTACTTAATATTAAAATCACTTAAACTAAAAACATCTTCTTTTGGCAACGGTTTTCCATTGAGTTTGTCGGGCTGCCAGGTGCGTACATGTATCTGCGGGCGATTCTCATCGGTGAAGTCCCACAATAGAAAGAGATAACCATCATCATGGTAGTTGTTGTTCGTATACCCCTGCAGAAGTGTCACGCCATAGAAATTGGGATTGGTGGGATGTCGCATCACCTCAATGTCATCGAACGTAATCTTGAAGTAACGTGCGTTTTGGAAGATGCGTTTCAGTTTGGCGAGATATTCCTGCTTGGTATGTTTGTTGTATTCAATTTTCTGCGAGGAAAATCCCTCTGCGTGTCTCTGCATAATCACCTTACCAGTGATGATGAGCGCATCGTCGCTGAAGACTTGATTGAGGAAATGCAAGTCCTTCTGGTTGTATGCAGTGCGGAACTGTTCCACGTAGTCAAGGATCATTTGCCGTCGGCGTAGGTCTGTCAACTCCAGGTCGCTCTTGATGACATTCATATACAAGTTCATACTAATGGAGAGATAGAAACTCTCCACGTCCCCATATTTATCGAAGCTGATGACAGCCTCTTGGTACTCTTCCTCGTTGAATGCACGATCGGCAGTTGGTTTCATCATCAGTGGAATGTTCCGCACTTGATAACCATTGCCTGTTGTGATGCAATGCTCTACAATCTCATCATCTGTACAAAGGAAAGGGGTGTTTTCCCATAGCATTGCGAGTGAACGTTGCACTGTCACCCCTATTCCCATAACATTGAAATTCAAATCTCTGTCAGCCGCTTGAGCATTATTAATTTCATTGAGTATACGGGCGATGCTATTCTCCATCTTGGTGCGAAGAGCATCGTTATCCACACCATCTGTCAAGGTAACAGTGATGTTGGATGCAGTGCTGTTAATGACCATAGGCATTAGCAGCATCCATGTCATAATGTATTTTTTCATTCTCTGCCTTATTTTAGTTGAAACCATATGGCTCCACAATTCTTATAATTCTTAACGTCATCTTGAAGCAAAGTATTGAGATTGAGTGTATTACTCGACTTTTTTCTCAACACAGCCAAGACCTCTCCTACCCTATTGTAAACAAACAGATAACAGTCGATATCCACCGGCATGGTGGAATATTTACCAAAATTGGTTATCTTGCCTGACTTCTGTAATTCTTTGACATAAGGCTCTATTTCATAAAACGAACGTATATCTTTCATTCGCTGTTCCTCGTCGGTGAGCGTGACAGTTGGCACGTTTTCCTCTTGAAGAGCCGAAAATCCACTCTCTTGTATCTGTGGACTAACTTGAAAAACATCGACCTCGCTTTTGTCAGATACGGGCAGGATATCGCTCTTTCTAACATATACAAAGGCCCTATAATAGTCACCCCGCCGCGTCTGCAACTGCAAACAATGGTTCTTTGCTTTTACTATACACAACTCTATATCCTCTTGGGGGTATTGTTCGTGTATCCAGTCACTCACTACGGATTCAAGGATGGCCTTGGCGCCTTTATATGCTTCATCAAGGTCTTTCATCGTAGTCTCGGCATACAGATATTGACGGTCGCGTTTGATGGCACTGATGCTTTTTGTTACATCTGCTACTTGTTGGGCTTTTACTGTAGTGACACAGAAAAGACAACTCAAGGCGTATATGATTACTTTCGTTTTTATTGCCATTGAATACGTTTCCTTTTCTTTGTTTCCTTCTGATACAGATTCTTGAGATTATGTGTAGGGATGTATGAGGTCAGTCTGGCTTTCAATACAACCTGACGATTGGTTGTGAAACTGTCTGGAATAACAACCGACAACATATGGTTGAAATTGAAATCTTCACTATGTACAAGAACGATAGCGAGAAGACCATCCACACGTTCTTCCTCTACAGCGAAATACACCTTCAGTCCCAACCAAGCACAGTAATCAAGCCACTGAGACAATGTTATGGTATAATTGGATGTTTTCATTCCATAGACAGTCTGTTCAATATACAAGCGGTAGCCATCTGAGGGTACGAGCCCTTGGAATAGATTTGCAGCCGAATATTCCTTGAAAGCAGAACTGAATATGGGTGTATATTCATTGCCTGTCTGCTGATAGTATTTTGCATCATTAAGACTCTCCAACTCAAAGTGACTATTGTGTGATATGAAAAGGCCGCCTTCCTCTTTAAGATCATTTGGAGGATTAGGAGTAACCCTCTGTTGTCGTACGTTGCATATGACATCTTTCAACTGTTTCTGTGCCTCATCCTGACGTAATCCGAATATCAAGTCGAACTGAGCAGGAAAAACTACCGTGACGAAAGGCGCATTCTCTTTGTTCCAATTAACAACATAGTATTTGTCAACAAGCGATATTTCCACGGGCATATCTTCAGACACATGACGTAAGTCTGTTGGTTTTCCTTTTCGAAAATATACTTTGTCGTCAGCCAACTGTGTCATCATATCGGTTTGGTTTTTCATGAGGAGAGCAGAAAAATACCGTTCCATAAAGTCCATCACCATCACTTGTTGTTGACTGGCTATACCTCGTATTTCACCGCTGAACAATTTGAGTTGCTGTGCAGACGATATTTGAGGCAAAACCATCAATAACAATATGGTTATGATTCTATATTTCATAGCAATGGGATTATTTGCCAATGAGAACACTTCCTTTCACTTGGTTATCGGCACCATACCAGATGCCCTGCACAAGATGACCTTCTGACCATTCTCCTATCACGTAGTCACCAGGCTCAGCAATCCTTCCCTTTGGATCTTTGCTGTCAATGGCATGAGAGGTCTTGAAAACCATACGTCCATTCACGGCATTAGGCCAAGAGCCATTGAAAGTGGCATAACCTAAATCTCGGATTCCTGAAGGGGCCGGACTTGCTTTGGGCGCAGGTACTGGAATCGGCTCGGCCTTAACTTTAGGAGTAGTGACAACAGGTGCAGAGACAGGTTGGGCAGACTGCTGCGCCTGTTGGCGGGCAATCTTGGAAAGAGAGTCGGCTACAGCCTGAAGGCTGTCTCTCTCCTGTTGTGTCTTGTTGACACTTATCTCCAGACTATCTGTATCTGAAGCCTTCGCCATACTGTCCGTTTTCACGCTATCTGTCGCAGTCTGTTTTGCCTCACCGGTTCTTTCTTTTGGACTGGAAGCGGGACCTTCGCTGCTGGGATAGAACAACAAGAGCCCACAGCCAATGACTAATAAAGCTGCGAGAGCACCTAAAATAATCAGTTTCTTCTTGTCTTTTTTGCGGGGAGGAGGGCATTCACGCAGGGGTTTCCCACATTCAGGGCAGACGAAATCTTTGCGGGCAGAAATTTCCTGCACTTCTTTCGATTTACATTTCTCACATTTGTCGTTGAGGCACATTCCGTATCTATAGCGGATGCGTTCTTGATTGATAGGCATGTCTTATAGTTTTGTTTTGATTAAATTGATTTATCCCAATGGGGGTGGGGTAGGACCGCCCTTCGTTGGAAGAGGTGGCATGGATGGGGCAAAAAGAGGTTGCAGGGCAGGCACCAGCCCTGCTTGTGTCCATGCGGGCAACCCTTCCATCCATACTGTACTCTGCGGGGTAAGTTGTCCACTCGTTACCATTTGACGGCAAAGGTCCATGCCATATGGGCCATACTGCTGACCGCCGACAGCGATAAAGAGCTTGATATCGGAAGCAGACATAATAGGTGGAGGCGTGGACGCCATTCCAGGTATTGCTGGTGGAACAGCCGATCCAGAAAGAGGCTGGCCCGGGGCTGATACTGTTGCTTGTGTGGCCGCCTTGGCTGCAGCCACTTCTTCGGCATTCTCCACCACCAAGAAGGATGGGTAGTCACTTCCGTCGCCCTCGCTATGAAGCAAGATGGCATTACCGGCATCGGTGGCAGGATTGCCAGTGTGAAGGAAACGGTCATATTTTTCCTTGTAGCTATGCAGCCAGTCGATGGCCCTCATGGGGAAGCAGTATGCCACTGTTATGATTGACAGTTCGTCTTTGCGCGGACTTTTCCGGTTGACCTCTATGGTGGTGCGTGACATACTTTGGTTGACTGACTGTTTGAACGCCTTCTCCAATTTGTCGGCAAATCGTTTCAAGCCCTCATTTTCATCAGGCGAAGGGATGGAGATAAGGATTGTTTTCTTGTTGATACTAGCTGTATTCTGAGGACTTTTTTCACCTTCGTTATTTCTGACATTAAGTTGGATTTGATCCGTATTCAACTTCAGGTAAACCCCACTTTGGTTGACAATCTTTGAGGCAAACTCATTGATTTGGTCTTCTGTGCGCAACTTTTGTTGCAACTGGGTAAGGATGTTGAGTCCAAGAACTTTGCTTTCGCTCTCTGCCTTTTCATTGTGTTTGGTCTTGATGATTTCGGCAAGGCGCAGGTCGAAGGCATCTTTGATGATGTCGACATCGATGTCGCAGGCAAGTCGTCCAAAACTCACAAAATCGCCTAAGGGGAGTATTCGTTCACGTATTTGACGAGCGATGTTGGGCATCTCTACCTTGTCAGTTTTCAATTCTACCTCAAAGTCGCTCATCATCTCTTCTTCGCTTACCTCGATAATGGCACTCTTGTAGTCTTCCAAGCCTTTGTTTACCTTTCGCTGGGCGGTAACCATTCGCTCAGTCTCATCGAGGGCTTCGTTGATTTTTTGGCCAAATGCGGATATGTCGGCATCCATCTTACCCAGTTCCACATAGATTCGCGCAGCAAGTTTCTTGGCGAACTCCCATGCCACCAGCATTGTCTTCGAGACAAAATAGTCTGTCAGAATGCTTTTGTGCTCACCAAAGCGGCGTGCACCTACACCTACCATACGTTGCAGAATTCCCAAACGGCTCCACTCTGCCACATTGGCTACGCGATCATCTTCTGTCTTTTCATAAAAATCAGCTTCTTCTTTCGACTTGCTTTCCAAATCCTTGCGTAAATCCGACATGTGTTCTAGCAGTAGGCGAGACACTTTCTGCAATTCTACGATCGAAATGTCGCCCAACTTCCACTTCTCAAACAATTCATTTTCAATGCGATGCCGGATTTCGTGTGCTATATCTGGAATAGCCCTCTCCTTACCCAAATAGAAGTTTTCTACACCTTCATCACGGAAATGGTTGTTGTAGAAATCGTTCATGATATCGTTGAGGTCGTTGAGGGGGTCGTCCTTCTTTGCCTGGTCGGCATATCCTATAGCCTTATCGTTCCAATAGTCAAGAAAAAGTGGGTAGTCGGCATCCGATTCAAGTACTTTCTTCTCAAGAGTGAGATGCTGATTGTCAAGCATCCAAGCCGAAAGGTTGTCTTTACTGAGGTATTCTTTGCGATAGTCCTTGTTACGCTCCTCATTGACGAAGCCTTGATTCTCGCGCCAGTTGTTGTACTTGAACTGGTAGAGAATGCTCTCGCCCACGGTGTAGGTGATATGTTTTAGAATGCGCAGTTCGGGATACATCACTCGTTTTATGCCAAACGAATTGATTTTTTTCGTGCGTGCTACGGGCACTCTCCCGTCGGAGCCCGGGTTGGCAGTCTCATCGAATTCAAGTGCATAGTCGTCCATGTTCTCGAAATTATAGGCTCGAATGAGGTCACTATTCACCATGTCGTTCTCGTTTACTTGGAAGATGCGTGCGAAAATGTAGTCGCTCACAATGCGTGGCAGGTCCTCCAAAGAGTTGACGGCCTCGCCGTTTTCGTTAACGTTGCTATAAACGGTCAATCCGTCAGCCACGCCTTTTACACGGTCGTTGTATAAGTAAGCTGGACCAGCACCTGTTACATCCTGCGGATTCCACCTTCCAACTTGCAATGCGTTGAGCTCTTGCATAGCAGCGAAACCATTGGGATAATAGCGCCCTTGGTCCATGTCGCTCTTAGGGAGAGTCTTTTCAGGAATCATCGCATAGACTGATATCTTGGCGTCGGGGTAGGTCTTGCGAGCTTGGATGATAGCATCGACTATAGCGCCCGACCCCGTTCCGCCGCTAAGACCGGCGAATATGTGAATGTGAGTGTGCTCACTGTCACCGGAGATGCCCGAAAGGGACTGGCAATGTCCCACCCTGTTGCGAAGACTGTTGACGTAGGCGATAGCGTTGGCTGCAAAAAGCAAGCGTCCGGCGCGGCGTTTCTGTCCGGCAGCCTGACCCAGAGAACCGATGGCAGATTTCACGGCAGACACGTTGTTTACAATGCCTTTTACCAATGGATAACTTCCAATGTGGTCAAGGATGTATTCTACATCCACGGCCTTGATGTTTAGAAACTCATCGCGTGTGAACGAGGCGTTTTTACCCATAACTCGGAAGTCGGCACGAGCCTTCCCGTCCTTGGGCATCATCTCCTCCGTGGAGTCGATATAGAGCAAGGCGACAGGGAGTTTGCTGCGCTCCTCATCGTCGTGGAACTCCTCGAACATGCGCATCTTGAAAGCACGCAGTATTTTCCCGCCAGTGCCACCAAGACCCACAAGTACATGATTGCCGTTTGTAAAAGTCTGTGTTTTCATTTTGTCTATGTTTTGATTATTATATGTCTTCTATTATGGATCATCAACAACGTATCACCTTCTTCTCCTACGCAGGTCATGGCGTTGTCTACTATAGGTGGTTCGTTGACTGCCACGCCTCGAGGTTTGTGGTCTATCCATTGTTTTTATTACAATAATAGCACCCACAAGCACGAATCCCAAACACCATAAAATACGCCTTAAGATATACCATCTCATAAATGAGCACAATTCCACGACCATAACATGGGCCACTTGATATGCTTGATAACCTTGAAAATGTCCTCCACTTATATAATATTGGAGAATTGGGTATTCATATATTATCTCTTTGAGAATATCATCTGATTGTCGTATGGTAATGTCTGTCGTAGGAGAATAGTCTCTTTCCACTATTCGCTGTATTTGGACTTCATAATAGTCGGAAGTGTCAATAATCTTTAGAGAACCTGTTATGAGAATACATTGTACAGACAGCAACAAAAAGAGAATTATTCCCACTATGTAGGTGGCTGGTGAAAACTGCGCATCTTTATACCATCCCTTAATAAGGAACACGAACAAAGCCATGCATAACACAGCTATTAAAACGCCCCAAAAAACACATCCGATAGAATACTTCAATAGGTTGAGTAGTTCCCACATAACGACTATTATTTTGACCCATGGCTCAATAACAAGGTCAAGATTGGCTAACAGTTCTCAAAGGCACAAAAAAGAAGTGTGAGCCTACTTTAACTCATTCCAATGGTAGGCTCTCGACTGCCGTGCAACGAATAAGAAAAGTCGCTCACACCTTAGGCAGTATATGTTGCTAAAACATATATTCAACCCAAGGGGAGCGTTTCCGTTATTCCTGTTGCTCAGTGAGTTGTCGAGATTCACCATTGTGGAATAGCCAAAAACGCTTCCTGATCATGTCTTGCCGCATACAAGATGCGACATTGCAAATATAGAGAATTATTCGCAAAGACACAAACATGCGAGCGACTTTTTTATTATTTTTTCTGATGAGAAGGAATGAATCCCGTTAGTTCGTGATATGTGGAATGGAAAGAATCCCTTCTCTATTATCATGAGGAGGCCTTCAGTCGGTAAATTTGATGATACGGTAATTGTTTTTATCATCGATGATGACTCCGTCGGCTTTCAGTTTATAAGCCTGCTTTGCTGCCCGCAGGAAATAGTATTTCTCGATGCGTGGACGCTCTCGGCGGATAAGTGGCAGGATGAGTGGGCGATAGGCTCCCAAAGCGATGACTTGAAAGGGACGCTCCACCTCTTTATCGTTCATATATACTCTGACCGAGTTGTAAACGTCGGCTTCATGTTTGTCGGTGCTGAGCATTTTTCCCACGATGGTAGTGGAATGGGCGCGCCGCTCATAGTTGGACTTCATTTTCTCGACACTGAAATAACTGGAGCAGGAGGTGAAAATGATGGTGGTAATCACCGCAATGGTAGGGATAAAATTTTTCTTCATAGTTGCATGTTGTTGTAGATTGAACATGTCTACAAAGATAAGGAACAAATGGGCTGCTTGGTTCATCCATTTCGTCCATTTGCATTTACGGGGAATCTTATCAATCGTTACGCTTCATCTCGTCGTAAAGGTTATTGATGAAGGAATGGCAGGTGTTGACGCACTCGTGGGAAAAAACTCGTTCACTGATGCCGCTTGTCTTATAACGTTGTTCCCATAAGCGGTCGAAAAGAGGATTCATGCTCTGTTTAAAGTTTGTCGTAAGTCTGTTGAAACGGATAAAGCCCATCGACTGGTAGGAGGAGTCGCGGTAGGCACCCAACTGCTCTTCGAACACTGGGCGACAGAGATCATGTAACTCTTTCCGCAGTGTGGATAAGTCGACCGTTGTGACCTTTGGGGTGGTTGGCTCTTTCTTTTCAGGGGCAACGACTGGTGATGCTTCTACCCGTACGGAAGGGGGCTCCGCTACGGCCTCATTCTTTTGTTCGGCTATGTGCTGTTCCTCAATGGGGAGGGCTATTGAATCGTCATTTGAATCCACCGATGCTTCTACCTGAGCAGTCTCCTGAGGGGTGGTGGTGTCGTGAGGAGGCTTAGACTCTTTTTGCTGAAATAAGAAAAATGCCGATAGCGACAAGACAACAAAGGACAGTGCCAACATCCACGGCCACAAGTTTCTGTGCTTGGATTCAATCTCCAGCATCATCTCTTCTACAGAAGAAAAACGCCTGTTCGGGTCATAGGCAGTGGCTCGCCTGATGATTTTCTGATACTTGTTGGTGCATGGAATCTGCTGGAGAATCTTCCCAATGGCATAGATGTCGGTTCGGACATCAGGGCGAGTGGAGCCATTGAGTAATTCCGGGGCTGCGTAGCCTTCGGTATATCCCATCGTATCGGTGTAGGTGTCGGTGTAGCAAAAGCCAAGGTCGGCCAATTTCACGTCATGGCCGATACGGGTGATAAGGATATTGGCGGGTTTGAGGTCGAGATGGATGATTTGGTGCTGATGCAGATAGCCGACGACATCAAGCAACTGCGAGACAAATCGGTCGACATTCTTCTTCTCCTTGAAATAGTCGGGATGGTGAGCAATGAATTGGTTGAGCGTCTCACCGTCGACATAGTCCATCAATATACTGTCGTCAGTTCTTGACAGATACCGCACAAGGAGAGGATGGTCTAGCAGGTAGCCGGTCTCAAATTCCTTCCGCAAGGCAGCCACATAGCGTGGGTCGGACTGCAGTTCCGGTTTCAGTTGTTTCAAGAAGTGCAACTTACCATAAAGTTTCACCTTATAACATTGGCAAGTGGCTCCTCCAATCTGCAGCAACTCTGCATCGGGATAGGTGGGCTGTTTTCCGGTAAAAAAGGACGATTCCATATCCTCCATCATAATAGTTTGAAGTCAATGCCTCGCTCTTTGCCTGCAACGAACCGTCCGAGGCATTCCCCATCCCTTATCACCTCACTGACCAACAGCGGATATCCTTTTACGAAATGCGTCACCACTATCTCGTCGCCCTCTTTCAACTTAGAATTGGCACTATGTTCTACAACGAAATTTTCGTCGCGGAGATGGCAGAGCCTCACAACTCGGTCGGGCGCATAGGATATCGAAAGCATACACCCTTCGGACAGAGAAGAAGCCACCAGCACACCCTCTTCGTCATCGCCGAAGTCAGAATTACTGCCGTTGTCAAAGAGCCTCAGTTCCTCCCAGTCGGCAAAGCCGAGATACCGTGCCACGATGTTAAGGGTCGACACACGTGGCTCGCGCTCATCGTCAATCATCCCCAATAAGCGTTTCATGGTGTTCACGCCTACGTGCTCCCCTGTCACGGTCTCGATGTCGAGAGCCAGTTGCGCGGCGTCCGAGGGATCTTGGAAGTCGACACCACTCTTATGCTTGAGTTGTTTTTGAATAAATGGCGAAAAAATCATATTCTTCCTTTCTTTTCCTTGCCTTCGCTATCTGTAGGCTTTCGATTGGCAAATGTACGCATTTTTTTCATCATCAGCAAATCTCAGATACACCAAAACCGAAATGGACAAAATGGACGATGTTTTGTTGGGAGGAAACGACTATTTTTGTAAGGAACAAAATTACAACACTATTCACAAAAAATCAAAACGTATGAAAAAACACATTTTAGTAGCGCTATGCGCATTGTTCAGCATGGGCACATTGGCCCAAACAGGCGAAAAGGCCGTAGGCCTGAATGTTTCCTATGGCACGGAAATCAAGAACATCGGCATCGGTGTGAAGGGACAATACAATTTCACCGATGTCATACGCGGTGAAGCCTCCTTCGACTATTTCCTGAAGAAAGACGGTCTCTCGATGTGGAATGTCAACCTCAACGCCCACTATCTCTTCCCCCTTGGTGACAAACTGAAGGTCTATCCCCTTGCCGGTCTCTCCTTCACCAACTGGAAAGCAGACCTCATACTGGAATGGGATGATGATATCAAAGACCTCATTGGAGAAGACTTGGAAGACGAGGACTTAGGCACTTGGAGTGAGAGCAAGTTTGGCGTCAACCTCGGCGGAGGTATTCAGTATGACCTTACCGACAAACTCATCTTCAGCGCAGAAGCCAAATACCAACTCATCAGCGACTTCGACCAAGCCGTGTTCAGCGTGGGTGTAGCCTATAAGTTCTAAGGCGATGACAAAGAGCAAATACTTTTTCATGCTGATGGCAACATTTGTTGCCATCGGCTCCCTGTCACTCACGGCTTGTGGTGGCGACGATGACGATTATGACACTGGCGGTTCGGCAAAGAAATACTACACGTATCAATTAAACGGAGAGACGTATTACTATGGCGGAACGTTTGGCATCTATGGCACGAGCATCGGCGCTTCATACGATTTGCAAAATGATTTTTATGAATTGGGTTCTGACCGTGCATATTTCTCTTTTGGCGGACAGGACGTACCATTACGCTCCATGAAAGACAATTTCGATGAAGACGGGAACATGCTTGCGCCCAACTGGAACTACAGTGTTTCCGTGATGCTCGTATTCAAGAAATTTAATCCGAAGACTATGAAAAAGGGAGAAGAACTTGAGGTAATCCAAGTGGTAAAATCGCACAGGACAGATTCCAACGACCCCAAGTATTTGTTTGACTTCCTCAATGACTTTGAAATTGAAGATATGAAAACAAGCCGTATCAAGGACTATACGTGGAGAGGTCCCGCTGTAGGGAAAATCAGATTTGTATCATATACAGACCATCCCGATGGAACCCGCAAACTGATTACGCTAGAATTTGACCATGTGACGTTCGAGGAGTATCAAGGAAGCGACTATAGCACTTTTCCTTATAAAGCGAAAACCGTCACCATCAACGGTGAAATCTCCTTTCAAGGCTAATACGTTATACATTCACCAAGAATCGGCTCTTTTTATCCCCCCAAAAAAAGGTGAGCACTATGCTTTCTTCTGGGGGGTAATCTTCAGCACCACGCCGCCACATGGAGGCAGGTGCAGGGTGACGGGTTTGTCACAACCTAGCATCACTTCCGTTTGCTGGTCGGTAAGCAGGTCTACAGCCACATGTTGCCCTTCATCGATGCCCAGGAACTCGAAGGCATGGCGGGGTATCACCACATCGGCCTCCGTATCCAGGTCGTCGAAATTCACCACCACCAGCACCAGTTGGCTGTCGGCTTTCCTCAAGAAGGCGAACTGACGGTCGGCTATCTGCGGGTTCACGTACATCAGGTCGTAGAGTTTCCCCTCCCTGAGGGCCACCTCGCTGTTGGCGAGAGAGAGGATTTTGGTATAGGTGTCGTGGAGCATGCGCTGGTCTTTCTTCAACGCCCGCCGGTCGTAGTAGCCCCTTCTCAACGTGTCTACCATCCAATAGTCGAAAATCGTGGTGCGGCCGTCGCGCCCGCTGAAGCCCTCCTCGTCCATGCCTTGCTCACCGAACTCCTGTCCGGCATACACCATCACTGGGTTGCTGTTGAGCAATGCGCATACGAGCATCCCCGGAATGCCCTTCTGCGCGTTGCCGGCAAAGAAATCGCTGGCGATGCGCTGCTCGTCGTGATTCTCGAGGAAATAGAGCATATGGTGGAAGATGTCGTCCACCGCCTGCCATTGCCGGGTGATGTCGGCAGCCTGCCGACGATGACACATCACGTCGCGTAGACAGTCATACATCCCTACCTTATCGTAGAGGAAGTCGAAACCGGCGTGGATATACCGGCGGTATTGCGCCGGGTCGTATACCTCGCCGATGAACTTCACGTCGGGATAGGCAAACTTCACCTTAGGCGTCGATGCCTTTCGATGCCCAGAACATGAGGATGTTGGTCATCTTGCTCCAGGTATCGGGAATGGGCGAGAAATGACACGACCGGCCACCGGCATCGCAATAGTCAATGCCATAGTTGAGTTTCACCGTCTCATACCAGTCGTCGCGGTGCGGATGGTTGTCGAAATGGTCGTTTCCCGTCGCCTTAGCCGGACATTCCTCATATTTCTCTGCACCATCATAGGGGATATCTGAAGTGTCGAGCGGCATTCCCCAACAGTAATAGAAATTGTTGGTTGTCGAGAAATGCATCTGGGTGTTGTCGTCGGCCCCGAGGTCTTTCACCAGTTCGGGTTTGGCCACCGAATGGTACTCGCGCGCCACATGATTGGGCACGAAGTCGATAATCACCTTCATTCCGGCCTCGTGTGTTCTCCTCACCAGGGCCATGAATTCCTCCATCCTTTTCTCCACATTGGTGGCGATATCAGGATCCACGTCGTAATAGTCGGTGATGGCGTAGGGTGAGCCTGCCTTTCCCTTCACCACCTGGGCATGCTGTCTTGGAATGCCAAACCCCGAATAGTCGGTAGTCGTGGCATGCCTGATGATTCCAGTATACCAGATATGGGTGGCCCCCATTTTCCGGATTCTCGACAGCACATCGCTGTCCAGGTCATCCATTTTCCCACAGCCATTCTGCTCTATATTGCCGTTGGGCACCAAAGATTTGTTCTTGTTTCCGAAAAGCCTGGGCAGTATTTGGTAAACGACAGGTTTCACTTTCATAGTTAGGTCAGAAAAATAGTATATAAGCACGCAAAGCCATCCTTTCATAGGAATGGCTTTGCGTATACGATGTCAATGAATTAGATGCCGTGGGCAGCCACGGTCTTGTCGATGCGGGAGATCATACCCTGGAGTGCTTTTCCAGGACCACACTCAGTGAAATCGTCGGCGCCGTCGGCAATCATGTTCTGCACGCTCTCCGTCCATCTCACGCTGCTGGTAAGTTGGGCAATGAGGTTGGCCTTGATTTCTGCAGGGTCGGTATGTGGTTTGGCATCCACGTTTTGGTAGACCGGACATTTTGGAGTCTTGATTTCCGTATTCTCGATGGCCTTCTGCAGCTCATCCTTTGCCGGTTGCATGAGAGGCGAGTGGAAAGCGCCACCCACCTTCAGCGGCAGTGCCCTTTTGGCACCAGCCTCTTTCATTTTCGCACAGGCCTCGTTCACGGCCTCGATGTTACCCGAAATCACCACCTGTCCGGGGCAGTTGAGGTTGGCAGCCACCACCACGTTGTCGTCGGTACTCACCTGCTTGCAGATCTCCACCACTTGCTCGTCGGGCAGACCGATGATGGCAGCCATAGTCGACGGAGCGGCCTCGCATGCTTTCTGCATGGCCATGGCTCTAGCATAGACCAGTCGGAGTCCATCCTCGAAACTCAGGGCATCTGCAGCCACGAGTGCGGAGAACTCTCCCAGCGAGTGTCCGGCTGTCATTGCAGGCTTGAAGTCATCGCCCATGCACATTGCGCTGATCACACTGTGCAGGAATACTGCGGGCTGTGTCACTTTGGTCTGCTTGAGGTCTTCGTCAGTTCCCTCGAACATGATGTCGGTGATGCGGTATCCAAGGATTTCGTTGGCTTTCTCAAACAACTCCTTTGCCATAGGATTGGCCTCATAGAGGTCTTTCCCCATGCCAACAAACTGTGCTCCCTGACCGGGAAAAACAAATGCTTTCATCTTTTTACTTTAAAAAACGATTTTATTCCGCCCTCAATGGGGCTTGTAACAATGAATGATGTTATCCCTAATCGCCTAAAACGCTTCGGGGCTACAAAGTTACGAAAAGTTGAGTGGAGAACAAAAAGAACTCGTTCTTTTTTTATCCCGAGACGGAGTAACTTCGGCGTTTACGCCAATGTTACGAAAAGTTGAGTGGAGAACAAAAAGAACTTGTTCTTTTTTTATCCCGAGACGGAGTAACTTCGGCGTTTACGCCAATGTTACGAAAAAAATCATCCCGGCGAACCTTTGTCCGTCGGGATGAATCTTATCTTGGTTGTTTCCCTTAATTACTCAGCTGTAGGGATATCTTCCTCGTCGAAGTCCTCCTCTACGGGAGCCTCTTCCACTGCGGCGGGAGCTTCCTCGGCTGCGGGAGCAGCGGGAGCCTCTTTCACGCCCTCAGCCACGACGATGACGGGGATTTTCACCTCCACATCCTTGAAGAAGTGCACGGTGGCCTCATACTCACCCACGTTCTTGATGTCGTGCATGGTGATGATTTTGCGGTCGACCTCGATGCCTTTCTTTGCGAGTTCCTCAGCCACGATGCCAGCGTTGACAGAGCCATAGAGCACGCCAGTGGTGCTCACCTTGGCCTCTACCTTCACCTCCACGCCCTCGAGTTGGTCGGCACGTTTCTGTGCAGCGGCTTTCTGAGCCTCGATTTTGTGGGCTTGCTGACGCAGGTTCTCAGCGAGGATTTTCTTTGCCGACGGAGAAGCGATCACACCTTTTCCAGAGGGGATAAGGTAGTTGCGTCCGTAACCCGGCTTTACGTCTACGATCTCGTTCTTGTATCCCAGACCGATGATGTCTTCTTTCAAAATAATCTGCATGCTGTGTCCTCCTTTTCTTTATTTCATCAAATCAGTTACGTAAGGCAGCAATGCGATTTGGCGTGCACGCTTGATAGCGGTGGCCACGCGGCGTTGGTACTTCAGAGATGTACCGGTGATGCGCCTTGGGAGAATCTTTCCCTGCTCGTTGAGGAACTTCTTCAAGAACTCGGGATCTTTGTAGTCGATGTACTTGATGCCACTCTTCTTGAAACGGCAGTACTTTTTCTTTTTGGTGTCGACCGACGGCGGGGTCAAATAGCGGATTTCTGTATCTTTCTCTGCCATGATTAAGCCTCCTCTTTTTTACCTAATTTAATACGTCTTTTCTCAGCATACTGTGCGGCATACTTGTCGAGTTTCACAGTGATAAAGCGGATGACCTTCTCGTCGCGACGATAAGCGGTCTCGAGCGATTTGATCACTTCTGGCTCAGCTTTGAACTCAAGCAGGCAGTAGAAACCTGTTGATTTCTTCTGAATAGCGTAAGCCATTTTTTTCAGTCCCCAGGTCTCTTCGTTCAGAATTTCAGCGCCTTTTTCAGTAAGCAGGTTTCTGAATTTTGCGACCGTTTCCTTCATCTGTTCATCAGACAAAACGGGAGTCAAAATGAAAACGGTTTCGTATTGATTCATACTAAAAATTGAATTGAAAAATGTTGTTTTTGCAAAATGCGGTGCAAAGGTACTCTTTTTTCGTCACCCCACAAAATTTTTTTTGTTTTTTTGCTTCGAATATCGGATAATAGTGATTACCTTTGCCCCACAAAGGTCGTTTCGGGGGTATGTCCCACATTTTTATGGCCACAAACATCAAGTTATGAGGAAATTGCTCAACCATTGCGGTTTGCCGATTTTGTTTTTGGGCATGGTGATGCTGTTGGCGGGCATCCCCAGCCATTTGTGCGACTACAACGCCTATTTGGCGTTGTGTGTGGTGCTGATGCTTTCGGGACTGGTGTGGTATGTGGTCTGCTTGAAACGACGCAGCAAATATTAAGTTTTGAAGTTTCACATTCGTTCAACTTCTTGGAGTTGCAGGAGTTCAGGAGTTGCAGGAGTTCAGACAATAGTCCGAATTCACCTTGTTAGGTTCAATGGTTGCTGACTGTTGTAATGTCTAAACTTCTGAACAACTCTCAACTTAAGAAAGATGAGTTAACCTGTCAAAAATGGCCGGTTCATAATTAAGCCCCTGACTTTCGGCAGGGGCTTAGGCTATTGAATTTATTCTCCGTCGGGTGTGATGAGTTTGTATCCCTTTCCGTGAATGTTGATGATTTCTATCTGCTCATCATCTTTCAGGTGCTTGCGCAGTTTGGTGATATACACATCCATCGACCTGGCGTTGAAGTAATTGTCATCGATCCAGATGGTCTTGAGTGCGAAGTCGCGCTGCAGAATCTCATTGGCATGCGAGCAGAGCAACGCCAGCAACTCATTCTCCTTCGTGGTAAGCTTGGTTTGCTTCTCACCGATGGTAAGGAGTTGTTTTTGAGTGTCGAAGGTGAATCTTCCGATGTGATAGAGAGTCGACTCCTTCACTTTCTTTCCTCTCACGCGCCTGAGGATGGCCTCAATACGGAACACGAGCTCCTCCATCGAGAAGGGTTTGGTGATATAGTCGTCGGCACCGATCTTGAATCCCTCGAGGATATCATCCTTCAGTTGCTTGGCAGTGAGGAAGATGATGGGGATGTCGGCATTGGCCTGCCTGATTTCCTGTGCCAGGGTGAAACCGTCTTTCTTCGGCATCATCACATCGAGCACACAGATGTCGTACTTGTTCTTGAGGAACTCCTTATATCCGGCCTCTCCATCAAGGCAGAGCTCGGCCATATATCCTTTAGCCTGGAGGTATTCGCGAAGCAACATTCCGAGGTTCTCCTCGTCTTCGCACAACAGAATTTTAAGTTTTTCTTCCATAAAGCTTATTCTTTAATGATTGGTAATAATATTGTGAATTTTGTTCCTTTTCCCAGTTCGCTCTCCACCTTGATGTCGCCCTTGTGCAAGTCCACCATCTTCTTCACATAGGCCAGGCCGAGTCCGAATCCTTTCACGTCGTGCAGGTTGCCGGTATGCACCCTATAGAATTTCTCGAAGATCTTCTTCAGGTTGTCTTTCTTGATACCCACTCCATCGTCCTTGATCGAGAAGCACAGGTGGTCGTTGGTGTTCCACGTCTTGATGAAGAGGTTGACGGGCTGGTCGGGCTTCCGGTATTTGATGGCGTTGTCGATAAGGTTGAAGATGACATTGGTGAAATGCATCTCGTCGACATAGCACTTCGAGTCTACCGCCTCGATATCGGTGATGATTTTGCCACCGGTGTGCTCCACGCGCAGCGTGAAGGTGTTGGCCACGTTCTCTATCATCTCGTTGAGGTCGAGCTCCTTTTTCTTGAAGATGGCGTCTTTCTTGTCGAACATCGACATCTGGAGCACTTTCTCCACGAGGAACCTCAGTCGTTTCGTCTCATCCTGGATGGCGCCTCCGATATGCTTCATCATGGCCGGGCTCTTGGTGAGCGAGTCGTCGTTGAGCATCTGTGCCGCCAGCGATATGCTGGAGATAGGCGTCTTGAGTTCGTGCGTCATGTTGTTGATGAAATCGTTCTTGATTTCGGAGTACCGTTTCTGTCTGAACACCACGACGATGGTGAAGATGAACGTGATGAGCAGGATGATGGTGAAGACAATGGCTGGAATCATGAACCTGATGCTCGAGAAGATATACTTGTTCATCTGCGGGAAGTGTATCTTCACCACACCCGACATATTGTCGGGGTCGTTGCGGTAGAGTTGCTGCTCATAGGTGTACTCCTCGCCGTTCTCATCATAGTCGGGACATCTGTAGACCTCCCTGCCATCTTGGGTACAGACAGTGAAGTGGTAGGCCAGTCCTATGCCATTGTTCTGCAGTTCAGCCTTCAGGTCGTGGTCGAGCAACTTGAAGTTCACTCTCTCATTCAGCGGTTTCTCTGACGCCGAGTAGAGGATGTTCATCACCACCTGGTCGAGCAGCGCCTTTTGGTAAATGTATCGGTTGCGCACGATTTCCTGCATCGACTTGTTGGTCTGCGACTGCGTGTTCTTGTCGTTTCTCACGATAAGCACCTTGGGCACCGAGGCGGGGTTCACCTTTGATGTCTTCACATCAAACGACGAGAATCCTGCTCCTGTATTCCCCACCCCACGGTGTGACACATGCGCGGCACTGTCGTTGTCGAGCGACTCCTCGGGTTCTTTCGCAGCATTTCTCGCCACATTGCTGATATCCTTTTCAAGGAACCTCAGCGTCTCGTTAAGCTCCAAGTTCCGGGATGCCTGGTAAAGCGACCTTTTCACCGACTCATCGAACTGTTCCTTTTTCATTCTCACCATCTCGCTGATGTATTTCAGCTGCAAGAAGAGGAGAGCGAGAAACGACAAGCCCATGATAATCGCTATCATCCATATCGTTTTCTTTTTCATATCGCAAAAATAGGGAAAATCTTAATCGATTAACACAATTATGTTAATTAAAATCGGGAAATAAATAGATTTTAACTAAATTATGTGTTTTATATTGATAATAATTAATTAAAATTATTATTGATTCTATCTTTGGCTGCCTTAGGTTCGAGTGCAACAAATGAATTGGTGAGGCGTGAGACAAGGGCCTTGCACTATCTTTGGCCTACGGCCGAAGGTACTCTCGTTCGGAAATGCTCAAATAAATTTGGCATTTCGCTCACTTAATCGTTCTTTGCCGCTGCGCGGCGAAGATACTCTCGCTCGAAAGTGCAAAAAATATTTTGCACTTTCCTCGCTTAATCGTATCTTTGCAGTGTGATGGATAAGAACACGGCATATTTGGAGTTTTTGCGCTGGAGCCTGGACGAAAGTGCTCCCCTTCCCACATCCGTCGACAATTTCGACTGGTCGGACTTGTATATGTTTTCGCGCAAGCAGACCGTAGAAACGACCATGTGGAAGGGCATAGAGCGCCTCGACCTGTCGCACAAACTCTCTCTCTCCGAGACCGAGGTACTGACGTGGATGGCACGCATCAAGAAGGTTGAGCGCAACAACAGGATGGTGTACGAGAAAGCGGCATGGGTGTGGAACAATTTCCGCCGCGAGGGTTTCCGCTCTTGCCTGTTGAAGGGTCAGGGGAATGCCCTGCTCTACCCCACTCCCTATATGCGTATTCCCGGCGACATCGACATCTGGGTGGAAGGTGGTGACGACAAAGTCATCAGTTATGTCAACTCCCTCCGCCCGGGCCATAAGATTACCTATCACCATATCGATTTCCTGAAAGCAGGCAAAGTGCCCGTCGAGGTGCACTACCGTCCGTCATGGATGAGCAATCCATGGCATAACAAGCGGCTGCAGGCATGGTTTCTGGCGCATTCCGAGGAATGTTTCTCCAATGAGGCCAAAGGCTGGGGGTTCTGCGTGCCCACATTTGAGTTCAACACCATTTACCTTCTCTCACATCTCTATTCCCACCTCATCCGTGAGGGTGTGGGACTGCGGCATGTGGTCGACTACTACCACCTGTTGCGCAACAACCCAGGCAAGCCGCTTCCCAGCGAGCAAGAACTGCGCTCCCTGGGTCTGTGGCATGTGGCAGGAGCCTTGATGTGGCTGTTGAATGAGGTTTTGGGGTTGCCCGACAACCTATTGGTCTGTCCGCCCGATGAGCGCCGTGGGCGGGTGTTGCTCCATGAGATCATAAAAGGCGGCAACATGGGCAAATACGATGAGCGTGCCTTTGGAGGCCTGACAGAAGACAGTGTCCGCACCAATATCCGTGTATCGACACGCGACATCCGTCTGCTACTCTACTTCCCCTCAGAATGCCTGTGGGAACCCTGGTTCCGCATCAAGCATTATTTCTGGCGCAAGAAGCACCAGCCGAAATAAGACGCTAAATTTCGGCTCACTCCACGAGTATTTGAATCATTGGATCAGGCTCACACCAGGATAAAATCGGCAACATTCTTGAAGCCGTTGAGGAAGTCGCGTGCCTCCATCCGTTTCTTTCCCGCCATCTGCAAGACGTCCACACGCAACATTCCATCACCAGTGGCCACGAGGAGCATGTTCTTCTCGGTCAGAATCAAGCCTGGCGCGCCTTTTGGCGTCATGCCCTCCATCTTCGTGGTATGGTAAATCTTCACCACTTTTTCCTCTCCTCCCTCCACGGGCCGCATTGTGGTCCATGCCCCCGGTACCGGACTCAGCCCACGCACGAAATCATAGATTTGCTTGGCCGATTTTGTCCAGTCAATCTGGCATGTCTCCTTGAATATCTTTGGCGCGTTTTTCAGTGGGGTGTTGCCGTCGGCAAGCTTATCCTGTGGCAACGCCTCCACCTTCCCGTCGTTTTCCAGCAACAGATCGAGGGTGTCGACGGCAGCCTGCGCGCCAAGTGTCATAAGTCCGTCATAGACATATTCCACGTCGGCATCATCAGGAATATCGAAAGGCCGTCTTAGGATCACCTTCCCTGTGTCTATATCATGGTCGAGGAAGAATGTGGTGACTCCGGTCTGTGTCTCACCATTGATGATGGCCCAGTTGATGGGCGCCGCCCCACGGTATTGAGGCAAAAGTGCAGCATGAACGTTGAAAGTACCCATCCTTGGCATATTCCACACCACTTCTGGCAACATGCGGAAAGCCACTACCACCTGCACGTCGGCTTTGTACTGCCGCAGTTGTTCGACAAACGCCGGGTCCTTCATCTTCTCGGGCTGCAAGACGGGGATACCCTTCTCTACAGCATATTTCTTCACTTCGGGTGCCTGCAGCACACTGCCATGGCGTCCCACGGGTTTGTCGGGCTGTGTGACTACCGCCACCACGTTATACCCCCCTTCTACAAGTCGCCGAAGGGTAGCGACGGCAAACTCGGGTGTACCCATGAAAACGATTCTCAGTTGTTCGCGTGTCATCATATTCGTTATTGTAGGCTTGCGCCTTGGTTATTCTTGCGACATGTCGGCCACCATCTTGCGATAAGTGGCATACATGCGTGTGCGGCTGATGTATCCGATGAGGTGACCGCTGGTGGTCACCACCGGCAACACGGCCGCCTCGGTCTCGTCGAATTTCCTCATCACATCCTCCATGGGGTCCTCCACGCCCAACGTTCCGGCAGGAGGAGTCATGAGTTGTGCCACGGTGAAATGGCCATAGAGTTCTGTCCTGAACATCACGTTCCTTATCTTGGTCAGGTCGACCTCGCCCAACAAGTTTCCCGCATCGTCGAGCACCGGCAAGAAACTGGTGGTGCTCATGCTGATCACATTCACCAGTTTGCCAAGGGGCATGTCGGGTCCTACGGCAGTGAAATGTCTGTCGATGATGCTCTCCAGACTCATCAGTGTGAGCACCGCCTTATCCGTGTGGTGGGTGATGAGTTTTCCTTCCCTTGCCAACCTCATGCCATAGATGCTGTGAGGCTCGAAGACGATGATGGTGAGATAGGCACATATGCTGACAATCATCAGCGGTATGAACATCTGGTAGCCACCGGTTATCTCGGCGATGAGGAAGATGCCAGTGAGCGGAGCGTGCATTACCCCTGCCATCACCCCCGCCATTCCCAGGAGCGCGAAGTTCTTCTCTGGCAAATAGATGCTGATGCCATTGTCGTTCCACAACCGCGAGAAGAAGAACCCGGCGAACGCACCGATGAAAAGCGATGGCGCAAATGTTCCGCCGCATCCGCCACCTCCATTGGTGGCCGAGGTGGCCAGCACCTTTGTGGCCAACACCAGTCCGATATAGACCAAGAGCAAGTTGCCGTGTCCGTAGAAGAGTGAGTTGTTGAGAATAGTGTCCCAATCGGCCTCTGTCCTTCCGTTGATCAGGATGTTGATACTGGAGTATCCCTCGCCATAGAGTGCAGGGAAGAGGAAGATGAGGCTGCTGAGCACACACCCGCCCAAAGCCAACTTCAGGTAAGGCTTGTTGCGCAGTTTGGCGAACACCCCCTCGCAAGCCGTCATCAGCCTGATGAAATAGAGGCTTACGAGACCGCAGAAGATACCGAGCAGGATGGTGGCGGGCACCCTCTCCACCTGCCATGCCGAGTCGAGAGTGAAATGAAAGAGCGAGTCGCTCCCCACAAGGATGTAGGTGAAGCAAGTGGCGGTGACACAGGCAATGAGTATAGGCAGGAGCGATGCCATGGTGAGGTCGACCATCAGCACCTCTATGGTGAACACCAGTCCGGCGATGGGTGCCTTGAAGATGCCAGCAATGGCAGCTGAAGCGCCACATCCCACAAGCACCATGAGCGTCTTCCCATCGAGTCGGAAAGCCTGCCCCAGGTTGCTGCCTATGGCTGACCCTGTGAGCACGATAGGTGCCTCGGCTCCCACACTTCCGCCGAAGCCGATGGTGAGTGCCGATGCGATGACCGAACTCCAACAATTATGTCCTTTTATCCTGCTCTTCTTCCGGCTGATGGCATACAGGATACGCGTGATGCCATGACTGATGTCGTCTCTCACCACGAACCTCACGAACAGCGATGTGAGGAAGATACCCACCACGGGGAACACCAGGTAAAGCCAGTTGTAGGAACGGAAATTGAATCCAGCCGTGAGCACCAGCTCGATCTCGTTGATGAGCCAGTGGAGCACAAAGGCGGCCACGGCGGCCAACAGTCCCACGATGAAGCTGAGCAAGAGCATGAACTGCTTGTCGGCCACGTATGGTTTTCTCCATTCGTTCAGCCGCTCAAAGAAGCCTGGATGTCGTTCGGTATTGGTGTCCTGCATAATCGGTGTGGGGCGATGCCGCCAGATAATGTTTTATTTTCTCACCACCGTCACCTCGCCATCTTGCTTGAGCCTGATGATGGCCGACGGGGTGTGGGGTTTCTTTTCCTGTCGCCGTGAGGTGCACACATAGTCGACTGCCTCGAGCAGTTGTGGGTCGATATCGCAGTAGTTGGAGGCAGGTGGCTCGCCACTGAAATTGGCACTTGTCGAGACGATGGCCTTCTGGAACCGGTAGCAGAGTTCTTTAGAGAAAGGCTCGTTGGTGACCCTCATTGCCACCGACCCATCCTCGGCCACAAGGTTGGGTGCCAGGTTCACGGCCCCATCGAGGATGATGGTGAGCGGTTTGGTGGCCAACTCTATCACATCCCATGCCACATTGGGCACCTGCCTGACATACCGCTGCAGTCTTGCGTCGCTGTCAACCAGGCAAATCATCGCCTTTGAGTCTTCCCTCCGTTTGATTTTGTATACCTTCGCCACGGCCTCGGGGTTGGTGGCATCACAACCGATTCCCCACACCGTATCGGTGGGATAAAGGATGACACCCCCTTTGCGCATCACCTCGATGGCCGCCTTGATGTCTTTTTCGTAAATGCTCATTCGTTATCCTTAAAGTTAAAAAGGCGCTCCCGTAAGAGCGCCTGAATCATTGTCGTGTTAGATTTCCCATCCGATAGCCGAGGCGCCCAGCACTGCAGCCGATGCGCCATCGAGTCCGCTGATGAGGAATTTTGCCTTTCCACGGAAGATGGGCAGCACATTGGCATCGTAAGCCCGCTTGATAGGCTCCATAATGAGGTCGCCGGCCTTCACCAGTCCGCCGAAGAAGATAAATGCCTCGGGCGAGGAGAATGCGGCGAAGTCGGCGCAGGCAGCACCCAGCATCTCTCCTGTGAACTCAAACACCTCGTTAGCCAGTTCGTCGCCCTTTCCGGCTGCTATCGACACGTCGAGCGAGGTGATATCCTCGGCCTTCAGTTCTCTGAGCAACGACGGGCGGTCGGTGGAGTAGAGCAGTTCGCGTGCCGACCTGGCCACACCGGTGGCCGAGCAGTAAGCCTCCAGGCAACCTTTTCGTCCACATCCGCAAGGTCTGCCGTTCTCACGCTTCATGATCACATGGCCCAACTCGCCTGCAAAGCCATCACATCCATACACCAGTTGTCCGTTGATGACGATGCCCGAGCCCACGCCCGTGCCAAGGGTGATGACGATGAAGTTTTTCATTCCCCTGGCCACACCGTAGGTCATCTCGCCGATGGCAGTGGCATTGGCGTCGTTGGTGAGAGCCACTGGGATACCCAGACGGTCGCTGAAGAGTTTGGCGAGAGGCACCACGCCATTATGTCCCCACGACAGGTTGGGAGCGAACTCAATTGTTCCATTATAATAATTGCCATTGGGAGCACCTATGCCCATAGCCTTGATGAGCTCTATGCCACCCACTTGCTCGATAATCACCTTAAGTGCATCGACCGAGGCATCCACATAATCCTCTACTTTCTCGAAGCCCTGTGTCTTGATGGCGGTGGTAGCCTTGATTTCGCCTCTGCTGTCAACGATACCGAAGACAGAGTTCGTGCCACCCAAGTCCAACCCTATCACATAGGGTTTCACTGTTTCCTGTGTATTCATGATTGTTTGATTTATGAATGATTAATAATGATTTTGTCTTTCCGAACACGTTTTGCAAAGATATTAAAAATCGGGCACCGCACAAAGTTTTATACGCAAAATTTGCTGCTTTCACATTTTTTTATCAATTTTGCAAACGATATGCCCATAGAGTTCCACATCGATATTGTAGACACCATCATCAAGGGATTGATTATTGGCGTGTTGGCATCTGCTCCCATGGGGCCGGTGGGCATTCTATGCGTACAGCGCACATTGAACAAGGGCCGCTGGTATGGTTTCGTCACTGGTTTGGGTGCCACGGCGAGCGACCTGTTCTATGCCACGCTCACCGGTGTGGGTATGAGTTTCGTGATGGATATCGTGAACAACAGTTCCTACCGTTTCTATCTTCAGATTCTCGGAAGCCTGATGCTCCTGGCTTTCGGCATCATCAGTTATCGCTCCAACCCCACCAAGAACATGCACCGGAGCGGCAACGTGAAGGGTACGCTCATCCACAATGGCGTAACGGCCTTTCTGGTGACCATCTCCAACCCCCTAATCATCCTGCTCTTCATGGCCTGCTTCGCCCAGTTCGCATTCATCATCCCCGACCAGCCCTTCGTGATGGCCATCGGATTTCTGAGCATCGTGGCAGGAGCCATTCTATGGTGGTATGGGCTGACATGGCTCATCGACAAGATCAGGACCAACTTCCAGGAATATGGCATCGTGCTCATCAACAGGCTGATAGGCGCATTGGTCATCGCTATATCCGTCATTATTCTTTTTGGCACGGTGTTCAATTTGTTCACCATCCATTACTGACCGCCCTGCCTGTTCCTGCCATTGCCGGTGCCTATTGTCCCGGCGGTCAAATCTTCATTATTTTCACAACATCATGTTTATCGCTAAAGAATTACGAAAGAAAAGCATTGCCGAATACCTGCTCTATATGTGGCAGGTAGAAGACCTCATACGCGCCTATGGCTGCAACCTCTCGAAGATTCGCCGTGAGTATATCTCGCGTTTCGACTATTCCGAGGAAGACAAAGCAGAGCTTACCGACTGGTACGGCAACCTCATCAGCATGCTCACCCGTGAAGGTTGCCGTGAACAAGGTCACCTGCAAATCAACAAGATTGTGGTGCAAGACCTCTCCGAGCTGCATGCCCGCTTGCTCGACAGTCCCCGTTTTCCTTTCTACCGCTCCGAATACTACAAGGTGCTGCCTTTCATCGTGGAGTTGCGCAAGCGTGGCAGCGACACCAGCGCCAACGAGGTGGAGACATGCCTGAACGCCCTTTATGGCGTGATGCTGCTCAGGCTGCAGCAGCGTGAGATCTCTCCCGACACCGAGCATGCCGTGAAAGAGATCAGCACGCTGATAGGAATGCTCTCCGACTACTACCTGAAAGACAAGTCAGAGGGCCTTGAATTCGACTGACCCACCCCATCAACTATAGGAACCAACATTATCCACTCAATATGAATATACTTATCACAGGTTGCAACGGTCAATTGGGCAGCGAGCTTCGCCTGCTGCAGTCGGCCAGTGCCAACCACACATTCTTCAACACCGATGTCGAGGAACTCGACATCACCAACCAGGAGGCTGTAGAAGCCTTTGTGGCCAGCCACCAGATAGAAGGCATCGTGAATTGCGCCGCCTTCACTGCCGTCGACCTGGCAGAGACCGAGCGTGAGAAGTGCACTACCCTCAACACGCTGGCACCGGCCTACCTTGCCACCGCCATCGAGAAGCAAGGCGGTTGGATGATACAAATCTCCACCGACTATGTGTTCAACGGGAAAAGCCACCGTCCATATCTGGAAGACGACACACCGTCGCCCGACAGCGTCTACGGCAGCACCAAGTTGGCTGCCGAACTTGGCGTATCGAAGTTCTGCAAGCGGTCGATGATTATCCGCACGGCATGGCTCTACAGTTCATTTGGCAAGAATTTCGTGAAGACGATGCTCCGCCTGGGCCGTGAGAAGGAAGCCCTGGGTGTGGTCTTCGACCAGGTAGGCACCCCGACCTATGCCCGCGACTTGGCCAAGGCCATCATGCATATCATTGAGAAAGGCATCCAGCCCGGCGTGTACCACTACACCGATGAGGGAGTGGCCAGTTGGTACGACTTCACCAAGTCCATCCACCGCATCGCCGGCATCGACACCTGCAAGGTGAGTCCGCTGCACACCGAGGAATATCCCACCCCCGCCAAGCGGCCACCCTACTCTATTCTCGACAAGACAAAAATCAAACAGGCCTACGGCTTGGAGATTCCCCACTGGGAAGACTCTCTGCGCGAGTGCCTCTCAATCCTCAACCAGCAATGAATCAAGAAATCGAACGCCGCCGCACATTTGCCATCATCTCACACCCTGATGCCGGCAAGACCACGCTCACCGAGAAATTTCTCCTCTTCGGTGGCCAGATACAAGTGGCCGGCGCAGTAAAAAGCAACAAGATACGTAAGACCGCCACATCCGACTGGATGGACATTGAGAAACAACGTGGTATCTCTGTCTCCACCTCGGTGATGGAATTCGACTATGAGGGCTACAAGGTGAACATCCTCGACACTCCTGGCCACCAAGACTTTGCCGAGGACACCTACCGCACGCTCACTGCCGTCGACAGTGCCATCATCGTTGTCGATGGTGCGAAAGGCGTGGAGACCCAGACCCGCAAGTTGATGAACGTATGCCGCATGCGCAACACCCCCGTCATCATCTTCATCAACAAGATGGACCGTGAGGGCCGCGACCCCTTCGACCTGCTCGACGAACTGGAGAAAGAACTCCAGATACAAGTGCGTCCACTGTCATGGCCCATCAACCAAGGCGTGAAATTCAAAGGAGTATACAACATCTACGAGCAGAAACTCGACCTCTTCACCCCCGACAAGCAGAGGGTGACAGAGAAAGTGGAGGTGGATATCGACAGCGAGGCCCTCGACCAGCGCGTGGGCGCCCAGGACGCCGGCCAACTGCGCGACGACCTGGAACTCATCGACGGCATCTATCCCGAATTCAACGTCGACGACTACCGTGCCGCCACCGTGGCACCCGTATTCTTCGGCAGCGCACTCAACAACTTCGGTGTGCAGGAACTGCTCAACTGCTTCGTGAAGATTGCGCCCTATCCCCGTCCGACGAAGGCCGAAGAACGAGACGTCACCCCAGAGGAGCCCAAATTCACGGGATTCGTGTTCAAGATCACGGCCAACATCGACCCCAACCACCGCTCGTGTATAGCCTTCTGCAAGGTATGCAGCGGCAAGTTCGTGCGCAACCAGCCCTACCTGCACGTGCGTCTAGGCAAGACCTTGCGCTTCAGTTCACCCACCCAGTTTATGGCACAGCGCAAGTCGACCGTCGACGAGGCCTACCCCGGCGACATCATCGGACTGCCCGACAACGGCATCTTCAAGATTGGCGACACCCTCACCGAAGGCGAGCCACTTCACTTCCGCGGCCTGCCTTCCTTCTCGCCCGAGATGTTCAAATACATCGAGAACGACGACCCGATGAAAGCCAAGCAGTTGGCCAAGGGCATTGAGCAACTCATGGACGAGGGCGTGGCACAATTGTTTGTCAACCAATTCAATGGTCGCAAGATCATCGGAACGGTCGGACAGTTGCAGTTCGAGGTCATCCAATACCGTCTGGAGAACGAGTACAATGCCCGTTGCCGCTGGGAACCCGTCCACTTGCACAAAGCGTGCTGGATAGAGTCGGACGACGAAAAAGAACTGGAGAATTTCAAGAAGCGCAAATACCAGTATATGGCCAAAGACCGTGAGGGCCGCGACGTGTTCCTCGCCGACAGCGGCTATGTGCTCAGTATGGCCCAGGAAGACTTCAAGCACATCAAGTTCCACTTCACCTCGGAGTTTTAAGCCAAGGCACCGCCATTCTTGCTTCAGAGGGATGGAAAGAAATGAAAAACCCTAAGGATTCACTCCTTAGGGTTTTTCGTCTCTATGGGTTGGCAGCACCATCGCGACACTTTGAGCATAACGCCCAGTCCAGGCACCTCCTTGAGGAGGAAATACTTGTGGCTCTGCCGCACAAGGCGTCCTGAGAGTCCCTTCAACGGTCCATGCTTCACCAAGACTGGAGTACCCACCTTCAGACGAGACTCCTCCGAACTCAGGTACTTGCGCATCTCGATATCGGGATTGCACATGGCCTGGAACTCGTACATCTGCTTGGCAGGAATCTCATAATAATCGCGGGTGGTGCGGTCGCGGGTGATCACCGACATTTTGTACTGGCATCGGATGAGGAGTTCGGACATGGCTTGCTGCCTAACGGTTTTCTTCACGAAAATCAGGTTGCTCACCACGGGTCTTAACTTTCGCCGGTGTTTGCCATTCTCATCCATATAGTCGCGATACTGCATGGGAACGAAATACTCCATCCCATTCTCCTTGAAAAAGTCAGCCACTTTACTCAAGCTGTTTGAGTAAAGACGGATGGCATACCAAGGTGTCAGGTCGCGCTCTTCGTCGACGGCAGTGGCCAGGGATGGATTCTCGTTTTTCTCGTCCATAAAGAACAGTCAAAATGGTTTGGGCTGCAAAGTTACGAAAAAACGAGAGCAGAACAAAACAAACTTGTTTGTTTTTTATGCCGAGTGAAAGTAACTTCGACGTTTACGTCAAAGTTACGAAAAATCGAAAGCAGAACAAAACAAACTTGTTTGTTTTTTATGCCGAGGTGCGAATTGGGCAACGCTCAAAATGTAGCCCCGAAAAAGGCAACCTCCCCCTTCCCCTCCTGAGAGGAGGGGGGATTGTTTGCTTGGCTAATCAGCCCCCACCTCTCAGGGTGGACCGAGGGAGGTCATCAAGTAATAGAATGATATCAGCCGTTATGGCATGGAGACTCCATCCAATTCCTTATCATTTGCTCACCCATGGGGGTGAGCACACTCTCGGGATGGAACTGTATGCCATGAACATCCAACTGTTTATGCCGCAGTGCCATGATCTGACCATCATCGCTCACGGCAGTCACTTGCAGGCAGTCGGGGAAGCCAGCTCTGTCGACCACCCAACTGTGATATCTACCCATCACGATGCGCTGAGGCAGTCCCTCGAACACCACGTCGTTGTTGAACTGCGTGCCCTCGGTGGCCACACCATGATACACATCGGCCAGGTTGGTGAGCCGAGCCCCAAACACCTCGGCAATGGCCTGATGCCCAAGACACACTCCCAAGATGGGCTTGCGGTCTGCATACGTGCGGATGACATCGAGCAGCAGTCCGGCCTCTGAGGGTATTCCCGGTCCCGGACTGAGGATAATCTTGTCGAAGGACTCGAGCTGAGCCATCTCGAACTGGTCGTTGCGATAGACGGTGACCGATGCTCCCAACTGTCTCACCAGGTGAGCCAGGTTGTAGGTGAAGGAGTCGTAGTTGTCGATAATAACGATATTCATCATTTCTTCCCTTTCTACATTTTCTGCGCCATGTCGATGGCCCGGCGCAATGCGCCCAATTTGTTGTTCACTTCCTGCAATTCATACTCCTCGTTGCTCCTTGCCACGATACCTCCACCCGCCTGGAACCACAGTTCGCCATTTCGGCTTACGAAAGTTCGGATGGTAATGGCCTGGTTGAGATTGCCATCGAAGCCGATATATCCGATGCACCCGCCATAAGCACCCCGGTTGTGGGGCTCATACTCGCTGATGAGCTGCATGGCCCTCACCTTTGGCGCCCCGCTGAGCGTGCCCGCCGGGAAGGTGTCGATGAAGGCCTTCACGGGGTCGGCACCGTCGTCAAGCTGTCCGGACACCCTGCTCACCAAGTGGATAACATGGCTGTAGTATTGCAGGTCTTTGTAGAAGTCCACCTTCACGTCGTGGCAGTTTCGGCTCAGGTCGTTGCGCGCCAAGTCGACGAGCATCACATGCTCGGCATTCTCCTTCGGGTCGTTTCTGAGGAACTCCGCCCCTTTGCGGTCGGCCTCGGCATCTCCCGTGCGCCGGGTAGTGCCGGCGATGGGATCGATGAAAGCCCGCCCATTCTCGATGCGGCAATGCGTCTCCGGACTGGAACCGAAGATGCGGAAGCCTCCCATGTCGAAATAGAAGAGGTAGGGCGAGGGGTTGATGCTCCGCAGAGCACGGTAGAGTTTGAAGTCGTCGCCCTCGTAACGTTGCACGAAACGTCTTGAGAGCACAATCTGGAACACATCGCCTCTGAGGCAGTGCTGTATGCCTTTCCGGATATTGGCCTTGTGCTGCTCGTCGGTGATGGTCGACTCCACCTCGCCCACCGCACTGAATCCGTAAGGGTGCACATTGTCCTTGTTCATCAGTCGCTGCAACTGGTCGAGATGATCGTTGGCGGTCTTTTCTGCGTCGGCCGCGCGGCTGTCGGCGAGCGTCACGACAGAGAGCCTACTGTTGAAATGGTCGAACACGATGATGTCGCGGAAGAGCACATAGAGCATGTCGGGTGCGTCGTTTCGCTCCATCGTCTCGTCTTTCACCTCGATGTGCTCAAAATAGCGCACGGCATTGAACGATGTGTATCCATAAAGTCCGCAACAATCACTAAACTCTCCCTCGATATGGAATTGCGCCATGAAATGGCTGATGGCCTGATGGCACTTGTAATCGTCTGTCACCTCGTGCGTGGTGACAGTGCCATCAGGGAAACTGCATTCTATCCTCCCATGGCCGATGGCGATGCTGGCAATGGGATTGATGCCGATGAACGACCGGCTGTTGTTCTTGTCGTGATAGTCGGAACTCTCCATGAGGGCACTCTGCGGAGAGGTGTCGCGCAAGCGCATGTATACCCCCACGGGGGTGTAGAGGTCGCCCAAGAGAGACCTGTGAAGAGCGGTGTAGCAGAACGATGCCACCACATTGTTGTTCTTAGAATTGTCCATATTCACCTGCTTTTGACTTGTTGTTGAGATAAGTTTCCACATCCTTGTCGCCCCTGCCGCTCACGGTGAGCACCACCACGTCGGAGGGTTTGAACTTGATATGCCGCAACGCAGCCACGGCATGAGCGCTCTCGATGGCCGGGATGATGCCCTCCATGCGGGTGAGCTCGTATCCGGCACGGATAGCCTCGTCGTCGGTGATGGCAAGCACCTTGGAGCGCTTCCTCATCGCCATGTTGGCATGCATGGGACCAATACCGGGATAGTCGAGTCCGGCAGAGATGGTGAACGCCTCCTTGATCTGACCGTCGTCGGTCTGCATCACGAGCGTCCTGGCGCCATGGAGAATACCCTCGGTGCCACAATGGATGGTGGCAGCCGTGTAGTCGGTGTCGATGCCCCGGCCTGCCGCCTCGGCCAGAACGATGTAGACACGGCGGTCGTCGATGTAGTGGTAGATGGTGCCTGCGGCATTGCTGCCACCACCGATACAGGCCACGAGCATGTCGGGATAGTCGCGCCCGGTCTTCTCCCTCAACTGCCATTTGATCTCCTCGGAGATGACGCTCTGCATCCTGGCCACGATGTCGGGATAGGGATGCGGCCCCATGGTGGAGCCAACAATATAGAACGTGTCGGAGGGATGGCAGCACCAGTCGCGGATGGCCTCGGAGCATGCGTCGCTGAGCGTCATATTGCCTGTGGTCACGGGATGCACCTTGGCGCCAAGCATCCTCATGCGCTCCACATTGGTGTGCTGCCGCTCCACATCGGTCTTCCCCATGAAGATCTCACACTCCATGTCCATCAGCGCACACACGGTGGCGGTAGCCACGCCATGCTGTCCGGCTCCTGTCTCGGCGATGATGCGCGTCTTGCCCATCTTCCGTGCCATGAGAATCTGTCCGATGGTGTTGTTGATCTTGTGCGCGCCCGTGTGGTTGAGGTCCTCACGCTTCAGATAGAGTTGGCACCCGTATTTCTCGCTCATTCTCCTGGCGAAATAGAGCGGTGAGGGACGGCCCACGTAATCGCGCAGCCACTGGTGATACTCGCTCTTGAACTCCTCGCTCTCCAAGATGGGCAAATAGGCCTCTTGCAGGTCGTGTACACATTTATATAATATTTCGGGCACATAAGCCCCGCCAAACGGACCATAGAATCCGTTTTCGTCGACGAAAAAACTGTTTTTTTCCATTTCTGATAGCCTTGAAAAAATAATGTTCCTAAAGTTTCGCGTTCGCTCAACTTCTTGTAGTTCAGAAGTTCAGGAGTTACAGGAGTTCAGACAATAGCCCGGCGACTCCTTTCAACTAATGAAAACTGAGTGATTTTCTTTTTTCTGATGATTATTATCTAAGCCTCCAATGCCTGATAGAGCAGGTCGATGGCCTCGGCAGGATTCTCCGTCTGGCGGAGAAGGGTAACGAACTTGCTTCCGATGATGGCCCCTGCGGCATTGTCGTAGGCGCTTTGCAAAGTCTGGCGGTTGGAGATGCCGAATCCGATCATCCGAGGATTGCGCAGGTTCATCTGGTCGATGCGTCTGAAATAGGCTTGCTTGGCTTCATCGAAACTGTGCTGTGCGCCGGTGATGCTCGCCGAACTTACCATGTAGATAAACCCCTGTGTGTGCTGGTCGATGAAGCGGATACGCTCGTCGGAAGTCTCGGGCGTGATCATCATGATGATGCGCAGGTCGTATTTGTCGGCGATGGGCTTCACCACCTCGAGATAATCGCTGAAAGGAAGGTCGGGGATAATGGCTCCCGAAACCCCACACTCCACACAGCGCTGGCAGAAGCGCTCGATGCCGTAGTGCATCACCACATTGAGATATCCCATCAGCACGAGTGGTATGTGCACGCGGTCCTTGATTTCCTCCAATTGGCTGAAAAGAAGACTTAGCGTCATACCGTTCTTCAGGGCCACGGTGCCGGCGCTTTGGATGACCGGCCCGTCGGCCAGTGGGTCGCTGAAGGGGATACCCACCTCTATCATGTCGATGCCCCTGTCTTGCAGGGTGAGAATAACCTGTGCGGTTCCATCAAGTGTTGGACATCCGGCACAAAAATATAGAGAAAGCAACTTCCGGTCGCCTCTCGAAGAAAACAGTTTGTTGATTTGATTCATTAAGGGTGGTCGTTGAGACCTATGCCCGCAGTGCCTCGACGAAAGGCTTGAGTTTCTCCACGTCCTTGACAGCAGGTTCTGTCTCGAACTTGGAATTGACGTCGATGCCGGCAAACTGCGGATGGCTGATGGCCTTCACTGCCTCCACATCGTCGGGACCGATCCCGCCGCTGATGAGGAAAGGCACGTCGAGATTGTACTCGCCGAGGATGCTCCAGTCGAATTTCTCGCCCGAGCCGCCTTTCTGCTCACATTTGTTGTGGAACAAGAAATAATCCACCAACCCCACATAGGGTGTACATTTTCCGAAGTCTGCGGCCGTCTCCACCGGTATCGTCTTGATGATTTTGACGTTGGTTGAGATATCAGGATAGAGCGTGGCTTTGAGGTTCTCTATCATCACCGTGCTCTCCTCGCCGTGCAACTGCACGTAGTCGAGATGGTAGATAGCCACCTTGGTCACGATGGTCTGAGGCATGTCGTCGACGAAGACCCCCACTCGCTTGGGATGGTTGTCCAAGTACTGGAAGATGGGCTTGCCACCCAACTTGGGTTGCTCAGCCTCAAACGACGAGTAGTCGGGCACGAACCCTCCGCTGGCGAAGACCTGTGTGACATACCTCGGGCTTTCTGGGCAGAACACCAGTCCTATCCAGTCGACACCGAGCTCTTTTACCTGGCGTATATTCTCGGCTACACGCATGCCGCAAACTTTAATAATCATATATCAAATCTTTTTATAGACCATGAAATGTGTGGCAAAGGTAATCATTTTTTTCCAAACATCCATCATTGTCAAAGATTTTAAGAGAGTCGGGCTTCGATTTGCCGTAACAAACCGGCCAGTTGTTGCTCAGGCTGTGCGGCCTTCATCAAGAATTCGCCAATGAGGAACCCGCGGAATCCCTCCTTGCGCAGACGTGCCACGGTGTCGGGATTCGAGATGCCACTCTCGCTCACCTTGCACATCCCTTCGGGCAGTTGGGCAGCCAGACGGAATGAGTTGGCGACATCGGTGACGAAGGTGCCCAGATGACGGTTGTTGACGCCACACATATCGGGCTGCAGGTCCACATAGTCGAGTTCGTTCTCACCGTGCACCTCGAGCAGCACCTCGAGTTGCAGGTCGTGGGCGCGCCCGAGCAACGTGCGGCACTCGTCGAGCGTGAGGTCGGCAGCGATGAGGAGCACTGCCGAGGCGCCACACAGGCGGGCCTGGAACAGTTGATACTCGTCGACGACGAAATTCTTGTAGAGTACGGGGAGCGTGAGTCCGGCCTCACGTGCCGCGGTGACGAACCCGTCGGTCCCTCCGAAGAACCGCTCGTCGGTGAGAATGCTCACGGCGGAGGCTCCGGCCTGCTGATAGCCGAGGGTCACCTGCTCGGGGCGTGCAGCCTCGTTGATCCATCCCTTCGATGGCGACTTGCGCTTGAACTCGGCGATGATGCCCGTCGCCGACCGCATGAGCGCCTCTCGCATCGATGGTGGCGGCTGGGCCTCGGCCACGACCTTGCTTTCCACTTGCCGGGCCAGCACGGAGAGCGGCATGATGGCCTTACACTGCTCCACCTCCACTCGTTTCCATGCCACGATTTCTTCTAAAACATCTTTCTTCATCTGTTTGCTATGCTTTGGTTTGTTGTTTTGTCTTTCAGGAGCCGCCGAACAACTATGAGTTCACCTCGACGAACTTCTTGAGCGCCCTCCATGCCTTGCCGCTCTCTATCGACTCGCGCGCGATAGCGGCACACTCGTCGATGTTCTTCTCCTGGTCGAGCACCTGGATGGCGAAGGCCGCATTGGCGATGACCACCTCTTTCTGGTCGCGCTCGGCCTGGTCGAGCAGCACGTTGTCGAAGATGGCCTTGGCCTCCTGTGGCGAACTGCCGCCCACGAGTTTGGCCGGGTCGGCCACATGCAGTCCGAGGTCGGCGGGCTTGAAGATGCGCTCGTAGTTGTTGGTGGTCACCTTGAAGTTGCTGGTAAGCGAGATCTCGTCGTAGCCATCGATGCTGTTCACGATGCCATAGTCGATGCCCAATCGCTGGTAGACATTGTTGTAAAGCCTCATCTGGTCGAGATTGGCCACTCCGAGCAACTGGCACTGAGTGTGCGAGGGGTTGACGAGCGGTCCGAGCAGATTGAAGCATGTGGGGAACTGGAGTGCCCTACGGATGGGTCCCACAAACTTCATGGCCTTGGCGAAGAGCTGGGCGTGCAGATAGACCATGCCGCTCTGCTCGAGAGAGCGGTTGAGCTGGTCGATATCGTCGGAGAAGCGTGCCCCATGCGCCTCGATGATGTTGGAGGCCCCACTCACCGATGTGGCGGCATAGTTGCCATGCTTGGCCACCTTGTATCCCGCCCCCGCGAGCACGAAGCACGAGCAGGTGGAGATATTGAAGGTGTTCTTCTGGTCGCCACCCGTTCCCACGATGTCGACGAACCGGTCGCAGTTGAGTTTCACGGGCACCCCCGTCTCGAGAATGCCATCCCTGAACCCCAACAGTTCGTCGACGGTCACCCCACGCATCTGCAGGGCAGTGAGCAGGGCGGTGATCTGCTCGTTGGGGTACGCACTCTTGGTAATGTTGACCAAGATGTCGTGCGTCTCTTCCCTACTCAGCGACTCATGGTTGAGCATCCGGTGCAAAATGTCTTTCATTTCCATAATCTCAAAGATTTTTTACGGTTGTCGAAGATATTGTCTTCCCGTAGGTTTGTAATTTTTTTAATTCGGATTGAGCAAAAAAAGAAAGAGGCCTGTCGTAAGAACGGCAGGCCTCGGTATGGTAGATGTTTACACACGGCGTTGCTGACTCACGACTTTAGGGTCTTGAGTTGCGCCACCACCATGCGTTAAACATTCTGTTATTCATTTTGAGATATTTCTGATAATTCGTCGGCAAAAGTAAGGAGAATAATTCAATCCGACAAATTTTTGGGCATTTTTTTTGCCGATTCAGACAAAATTCATATTCATCACCATTTTGAGGCCCATAAAAAAGGCTAAAAAACTGCGATTATTTTTTGGTTTTGATATAATAAACGCATATAGGAATCGTTAGATAAGTGAACACCAATTAATGATTTGCCTATGAAGATTTTTACCCAAGAAGAACTCCAACCCTCACAACGTACCCTCAATTTCATCCGCGAATTTGCCCACACCTTCAGAGTGATTGACATGAACGGACAGAGCGGTGTGTATTGTCTCAACTAAGGAACAAGATGTCTGTACTGGTTTCCCCCTCGTTGCTGGCCGCCGACTTCACCGACCTGCGCCATGAGATAGAGATGATCAACACCAGTGATGCCGACTGGCTTCACCTGGATGTGATGGATGGTGTATTCGTACCCAACATCTCGTTTGGTTTTCCTGTGCTCGAGGCCGTTGCCTCGATATGCAAGAAGCCGCTCGACGTGCATTTCATGACCGTTCATCCCGAGGAATACATCCAGCCCACCCTGAAGTTGGGTGCGATGATGATGAACGTGCACTACGAGGCCTGCACCCATCTTCACCGCGTGGTGGCAGAGATTCACCGCGTGGGGATGAAGGCGGGCGTCACCCTCAACCCCTCTACACCCGTGTCGATGCTCGAGGACATTATCTGCGACGTAGACATGGTATTGCTGATGAGCGTGAACCCAGGTTTTGGCGGACAGAAATTCATTGAGCACACCATTGAGAAGGTGGGCCGCCTGCGCCGCCTCATTGCCGAGAGCGGCAGCCATGCGCTGATAGAAGTGGATGGCGGCGTGCAGCAAGAGACCGCTCCGCGCCTGGTGAAAGCGGGTGTCGACGTGCTGGTGAGCGGCAGCTACGTGTTCAAGGCCACCGACCCCATCGCCACTATCCGCAGCCTGAAGGACCTTTGAATGAATTATTGGAGTTCTCTCAACTTGCTAAAGCTGAGTGATCTACAGTATGTTTTTACACCTGCATTAATCGAGCTGTAGGGCCATGGAGTGCTCCTTGGCCATGCGCCTGAGGTTGAGTATGGCATAGCGCATGCGGCCAAGGGCGGTGTTGATGCTCACGTTGGTGGCCTCGGCTATTTCCTTGAACGACATTTCCTGATAGAACCGCATGAACACCACCTCGCGCTGGGTGGGCGGCAAGAGATTCATCATCTTCCTCACGTCGGAGAGCACCTGCTCATTGACGAAATGGTTCTCCACGTTGAGGTCGAGCAGGTCGTTCCCACCAAGGTTGGAGAGGTCGTTGTCCTCGGTGGGCTCCACGATCTTCTCCATTTTCTGCTCGCGATACCAGTCCATGATCACGTTGTGGGCAATTCTCACGATCCATGCGCTGAACTTGCCCGAATTGGTGTACTTGCCCTGCTGCAGCTTCACGATGACCTTCATATAAGTTTCCTGGAAGATATCGTTGGCCACATCATGGTCTCTCACCACGAACATAATATAAGTGAAGAGTTTGGATTGTGTTCTTGACAACAACAAATCAAACGCCCTGTTATTACCGCTGATGTATGACAATGCCAACTGTTCGTCGGTCATTTCATTCAGATATTCCATTCCTTAAATATGTTGATAATTAAGTAATGTTGTTCCGATAGGCAATGGTGTTTAAGTTGTTGGTATAATAGTGAAATAGTGAACAGTGTTGGGTTGTTATCGTTTCAATCCGTTGCAAAGATATAGACTTTTGTTGAGTCGTGCAAATTTTCCTACAAAAATTTTGCCGATTCATAAGAATTGCCTATCTTTGCAACGTTAAGGTTCGCTATACGCGATTAGCAAAGGGAACGGGGTGAGA
The DNA here is from genome assembly GCA_900317305.1 of uncultured Prevotellaceae bacterium. Classification (GTDB taxonomy): domain Bacteria; phylum Bacteroidota; class Bacteroidia; order Bacteroidales; family Bacteroidaceae; genus Prevotella. The sequence continues at coordinate 115,336 of ONGG01000007.1, forward strand.
GTCCCCGACTGTCTCGCAGCTGTGAGCCCTATTATCGCCTCAGGCACAATGCCACTGTCGGAATTTTTAGACGGGAAGGCGCCTGTTGGCGGGGGTGAAGTCAGAAGACCTGCCTTTTCAAGCTTATCTGGCTTGCCGTATCCTCTCGATGTAAGGGGATTGCGACATACAAGAGGAAATATTTTTGGCCTTTGGCGCAGGAGCTATCTCTGTGCCGGTGTCTTGTCTTAGGCACCATTGTGGGCTTATTGTGGGTGCCATGGTCGTGGTTGCGACCGGATGCTCACCCTTGGCTGAGAACAACCGAAGTGTATTATATAAGTTTAATTGGGGAAAAGAGCGTCGCCGTGAGGTGCCGCTCTTTTTTGGTTATTGTTGTTGCTGCAGCTGTATGCGCACTACTTCTTCGGGCGTGAAGGTGATGTCGAAGGTCTTCTCCGATTTGCTCATGTTGTAGCGGTAGATGAGTCCCTTATGGTCTTTGGCGAGCGCGTCGATGAGCATTGTCATCGAGAGGTCGTTGTGCTTCAGGCTCTCGCTGATGCTCTCCTTGAGCACACCGATGCGCTGGTTGAGGGTGTCGGAGGGAACGGCGCTCTCGTCGATGGTATAGACATAGCCCACGTTGTCGCCCTCGGCGAAGATGTCGGTGAGGGTGGTCACCTCATCCACCTGCATGGGCAGCTGGAGCCGACCAGTAGCTACGAAGTTCTCTATTCTTCGCCGTGACAACTCCATATCATTGCCCACGAGTGCCTCGGCGTTTTTCAGTTCGTCTTTCGAGATGTTGACGACGAGTTGCTCGCCTGTCTGTGCGTCGGTATACTCATATCGGATGTTGCACTGGGCGGCAATGAACTGCGTGAGCGAGGTCTTGTCGTCGACGAAATTGAGCAGAATGCCCTGTTTCACGTCATTGATATGGTCTTCCAGCCGGCTGATTTTCAGCACGTTGGAGTTGGTTGACACGTGATAGACAATAGTGCGCCCGTCGAGGTCGACCTTGGTCACCTCGCCGAGGACGCCCAGGTCGATGGGGCACTGGCTGTTGATGGTCTCCACCTGGTGTTTCAGGCTGTTGTTACAGCTTGTGAGTAGGAGAGCCACGAAGGCAATAAATATGGTGGCGAATGCAGGTTTTCTCATGATGAAAAAGGGGATAGATGATAAACACTAAAAATGCAATTGCAAAAGTAGTGTTTTATTTTGAATATTGGCCAATGCAGGGCAAGAAAAGTCTGTTCTAGAGTTCAGGGATTCGGACCAAAGTACTTTTGAAGTATGACGTTGAATCGTTTTTACAAGCAACAATTAACGACTACAATTAATAGATAATCATGGGCATTCGTGTTCAATACTATTACGTTTCACGGAAACACGAACGGCCATGAATGACCATTAATTACTCATAAATGATTGCCAAAGATTTCTGCTTTTTGCCTAAGCAATTTGTGACCAACAATGATAGGATTGACGTTGGTATATTTGCCAACTATTGTTTGAAAACTACTTACTGGAAAGATCTAATTCTATTGTATAAATATGTATCTAAAGTTTCACTTAGGAGATTTTGAGATTTGGATTAAACAAATCAAGAACTCTATTGCCACATTTCATAATACAAAAAGCCTAAGAGTGATTTCCGTCTGTATGATAATCCTGGAAATAATGAGTAGTAGTGCCATCATTATACGAGTAAATGTCCCCCGTTACCTTTTGACCACTAGTATATTCACATATAGTTACCGGAACAAAAAAAATCCACTCTGTCCTTTCTGTATACCCCGTATAATACCTTTGATCATTTATTACCGAAGTCGGGCTTGGATCCCCCTTCTTTGTACTAAAATAAGGCTTAGGTTCAGATGGAATTCTTGCATGGGAACTATGAGTTCCTCCGTATTTATTTTCTCCAGGATTTGTAAGATAATTGTATCGTTCATCACCATTATCATCATGGTACAAGGTAGCTAAGCAATCATCATCCAAATACCAACATATTGAAACATACTCACTTGGTGTGAATTGTTCCATACTCATCAATGGTTTACCGTACAATCTTTTTTCCATAAATATAGTGTAATTTTTATAAAGATAATATTCAGAATGGGAGAAGGACATGTGACAATCCTTGTCTGCATCGATGAATTTTGTAAAATTTTATAACCAATGATTTGCCCAAACGTAAACAATTTGGGCACAAAAGTACGCATTATTTTTGAAATTGCAAACAAAGTGCTGACATTATTGTAGAATATTTGTCTACATTGGAATTTTTGGAAACAAGACACCCAGACATTATATCGAATAGAATATGAAGATTAGAGGAGAAAGGCATGAAACACTGGCGCGACAAATATCCTTTAGACCTTATCTGGAATTAACCTCTCTTGGGGCAAAATACCCACTGCATCAAAAAGATTTTGATGCAGTGGGTATGGTTTATGCTATCTGTATGTAATTGACGACTATTCGCTAATCACGACATATTTCCTTGGATATAAATATCCTTATTAGGAGTTATTTTCATGCGGCCTCTTAGGTCTGTTCCTGGATAGTAATCGCCATTGTCCAATTTAGACCCAGAACCATAGACAGGGTAATTAGTCATCCCTTGGAAAGAGAACGGAGTTCCCTTAACGGTAGGATTACTTATTGTCTGAATACCTGAGAATTCCCCATCTGTCGTATAATTACGTCCCGTAAAAATTGCTAGAATAAGCACCCACAGTGCATGCAACCAACTCCAAGAACCGGTATCGGTTTTATCTTGGAAATAGTGATCTGCACCACTTTGAAAGGAATCGACACCTAAAACTTTCTCCATGTGTCCAGAGTCAACATATAGATACTGTGCGGACTCTGCACAAATAGCCACATATTGGTCGGCAGAGAATTGTTCTGTAACCATAACAGGTTTTACCCATTGTTTCTTGATATTCATAAGGCAATGAATTTAAATTGTTTTTATATTAAGTTTTTTCTAAGTCGATGGTATTGTGCAAACTGACACAACTAAAGAGTTGCTCCAATTGTTAATGATTTGGGGACAAATATACATAATATGCAAACGTTACGATAACATTATTGTAGAAAATTTGTCTACATAGGAATTTTTAGTCCGAAACAGCTGCTACGAATAGAACTATTATTGAATAATTAGAATGGGCATTCGTGTTCAACATTTTTACGCTTCGCGGATACACAAATGGCCATAAATATACATAAATGATTCATGAATGGTATTAAAACACAGATTACTGTGTTATGGCTAGAGAGTTAAGAAATGACGTGCTATCCGAGTTGGACAACATCTGAAGAAAAATAAAAAAACGTTTCGCTTGGAAAAAGGGAGACGAAACACTGACGTTCAGGAAAAGGCCACAAGGGCCTAGGAAAAAAGGAGAAAAATATTACGGGAAGAAATCGCAACGAATAGAGCAATTAATGGTTATTAATGGGCATTTGTGTTCAAACAAAAACGCTTCGCGAAACACGAATGGCCACGAATACACATTAATGGTTCATGAATGAAATCCCCCGGGGTCGTTTTGGCCTCGGGGGATGATATGTTTTTGAATATTGAGAAGTTTCTTTAATGATAATAGTTACGACATACCCTTTCTATCTGCATATGTAATTTCTTTGAAATAATGAGTAACTCCTTCATAAGTAACTTTATATAATGAATTTACTCGAGACGTAATAGAAATCTCGGGATAATAATTATTATTACTAAAATAATAATTTCCGTTAGTTGTTATCTCTTCTGGTGTTAAAGGGGCATCTCCATGTGTTTTGAAAACGGCATTATCCCCAGAAGGTACCTTACCTAAATGAGTATGTCCACTTACCAACTGCGTATCATTTTGATTAATTTTGTTGTCCGGTTTAGCATCATTTATATATAAATACTTATAGCAATCCCCCTCTTTAATATACCAGCACGAAGCGATATACTCATTGGGCGTGAAGATCTCTAGTTTTAGGGATGGCTTGTTGTAAACTTTTTTATCCATTTTGAATTCTCTTTAGCTGTTGTATAATACCTATTTTAAATACTCGTTATTGATTTGGAAACCAAAGTTATAGAAAAGGAAAGTAACTGCAAAGAAAAAAATGACATTTTTATTCCACTATAAACAAAAAGTAATCAAAGAATCTGAAAAGGAATCAGTGTGAAAACTTTTAGTTTACATTAGTGAAAACTAGTAATTTACATCGCGTTTTCGGAGAGAATGGAAGAATGATGAAATGACAACAAAACACAATATTGACACCCGATAATGGCAAAAAAGTCAATCAGAGTTAAAGATGTAAATTATTTTTGTCATAAAAATAATATGCGAATGGACCACATTAATCTGGCTTCTTTCCACATGGAATATCGTATCATAATCGTTACAATCCAGACACCCTCTGACACAGGCCATGGTAATCTGAGTTTTTCAGTAATTTGTACCTAAAATTCCTGCGTCACCGTTTTGGGCTTGGCCGGGCGGCCACGTTTGGGGGTGACGGACTTTTTCTTTGACA
>ONGG01000033.1:0-12206 GCA_900317305.1 uncultured Prevotellaceae bacterium
GTAGCAAAAACAAAGGTAACAAAAAAGGTCGGGTTCCAAGAGAGGAGCTCGACCTTAATTCATATTTCGCTCAAAAAGTTTTAGCGGACACCAATAATTTATCCTGAACAATCTTTAATGGTTTTACTGAAACATTCTTCTCTTATGGATATCACTGAAACAATCTTTTACCTGTGAAAACTAATCCTATTTCCGATGTATATATATTTGCCTATTGAATATCATCTATCACATCATGTCGTCTTTATCTGCGGCCTCCACCATGGCTTCCACCACCATGACTGCCTCCGCCGAACGAGCGGCCTCCGCCAGAGTGGCTGCCACCACCGAACGAACGGCTGGGGCTGGAGGAACCGCCACCAAATGAGCGGCTAGGGCTGGAGGAGTGACTGCCACCACCGAACGAGCGGCTGGGGCTGGAGGAACTGCCACCGAATGAGCGGCTAGGGCTGGAGGAGTGGCTGCCACCGAACGAGCGGCTGGGGCTGGAGGAACCACTGCCCATGCTGCGCGAGGGAGAGGTGGTGCTGCGCGAGGGAGCTGTCATACGGCTACCCGAGGAGGGAGCGTGAGAGCTGGATCCGCTGCGCGAGAAGGTGCCGCTGGGGGTGTTGCCCACGCTGCCGTCTCTTCTTTGTCCGCCGGCCACACCTGGAGTCTGGCGGGTGCTGCTCTCACGCGAGCCGATGGTTGAGCGGCTGCTGTTGGGAGCCATGCGGTCGTTCTGGCTGTGGATGGTGCTCGGTGTGCCGTTGTTGCCACGTGAGCGTCCGTTACCGAATCCACCGTTGCCGCGTCCGCCGTTGTCGCGTGGACGTCCGTTGTCCACACCGCCGTTGCCACGTGAGCGTCCGTTACCGAATCCGCCGTTGCCGCGTCCACCGTTGCCGCCACGGTTGTGGTCGAAACTGCCGCCGCCATGGCCTCTGCCGTAGTCACCACGGTCGTAACGGTCGCGCATTCCGTGATGACGGCCACCGTCATGATGCCCAAAGGAGCGTCCGTGATACCAGCTGCGTCCGCCGTTCATGCGCCAGCTGTGTCCGCCGCGGTAGACGGTCCAGAAGTGGGGACGTCCGAAGTAGAAGTAGTCGCGGTAGGGGTAGCGGGCATAGATGCCGAAGTGCCAGTAGCCAGCCTCCCAGTAGAGCGGACGGTAGAAGTAGGTGGCAGCCAGGTAGGCCTGGTATTGCCAGTCGAAGAGGATATAGCTCAGGTCGAGGTTGCGCTGAGTCCAGTAGGCCCCATAGAGGTCGGCCTGGGTATTCACGCTCATCAGGTAGTCGAGGTTCACCTCGTAGGCGGCCTCATACTGCTCCTCGGTGAGGTTGAGCTCATAGGCCATCTTGTCGGTGAGGAACAGGGCCTGCTGGCGTGCTTGCTCATAACTCATGGCATGGGTTGTCATGGTCATTGTGACGAGCATTGTCAGTGCGATAAACAGTCTTCTCATAGTTGTATGCTTTTGTTGTTATTTATTCATTATTCTCATTCTCACGATGCAAAATTGCGAAGAAAAATAGGTCTACGAAAAGGATTTTCCCTACATTAGGAGGGGATTTTCCCTATTCTTCATTCTCACCCTCCTTTCCCCGCATTTTTGTGATGGCGGATACAAAACGATAAATAACTATCTTGTCGTACTATAACGAATACGCATCGGCCGATTCCGGCCGATGCGTGCTCGCTATATGATAAGCCTTATATGATAAGCCCTGGGTGCCTATTCAGAAGAATAAAGAAAAACACTCGCTTGAGAATAGGGCTTGATTTGCTAAAGGTTGGCTTTCACGGCATCGATGAGCGCTTGATACTCCTCGTCGCTGAGGTACACCTTGCCGGGATTCATCTGGAAGGTTCCTCCGTAGTCGGGGCCATCCACATACTTGGGGGCAAGATGGAAATGCAGGTGACTCAACTTGTCGCTGTAGGCACCATAGTTGATCTTCTCGGGGTTGAAAGCCTTCTGCATGGCACGCGTCACCTGAGCCACGTCGGCCATGAAGTCGTTGCGCTGCTCGTCGGTCAGTTCGTTCAGGTCGTTCACATGTCCGTTATAGGCCACGAGGCAGCGCCCGCGGTAGGTCTGCTCCTTGAAGAGGAACACACGCGAGACACGCAGTTGCGCGAACTCGATCATCAGGTTGTGAAGGGTCTCGTTGTTGGTGCAGTAAAGGCACTCTTCGGGATTGCTGTACATAATGATTTTGTTTTTGAGTTGATTGTTATGAAGTAGTTTGTATATCCATGTGTCGGGGCACCCTGCGATTGTCGGAACTTCGCGAAATGTCGGAACATCCTACAGCGTGTCGGGGCCCTGGTGATGAAGATTGGGAAGGCATCCTGCGACGCCGCTATTGCACTACCGGGGAGTTCTTGTCGTCGCCCTCCTTCTCTTCCGTAAACTCCACATACTCGCCCTCGTCGAAAGGCAGGTTCTTGAAACTCTTCTTGCGCTGGCGGTAGATGCCGAAGGAGTTGACGCACTCGGTCACGCCATAGACGATGAGGCACACGCCGATGATGACCAATGGCGTGGAGGCCACTGCCATGGGCTTGGCCAAGGTGAAGATGCCAGCCAGCAGCAGGAGGATGGGCAGCACCCAGTAGCCTGCCGAGAGGGCACCATACCGGCGGGCAGAAATGAGGGCATACATCTGGCTCAGGGCACCCACGATGATGACGGCCGCCAGCACATACATCAGCGATGAGATGAAGGCGGTGGGCGTGAGGGCGAGGATGGCACCCAATATCATGCTGCCTATGCCCACGATGGGCAGGAACGGCCGGGCCTGACTCACCTCCTTGCCATCGGCGTCGATGGTCTTCTCGGTGCGCGACTGCCTGAGCTTGCTCAAATAGTCGAGGCACGAGATGGCGCCTGAGATAAAGAACAGCGCACCGATGGCCACGGTGATCCATGTCACGGTGCTGTCGGGCGTGCGCAGGAGCATGATGCCGATGATGATGGCGCAGATGGCGCGGAAAAGAGAACTGCCGATGATTTTCATTATCTTCAGTGGGTTATACTGCAAAAAGGGGAACCTACAACTCGGGCACCAGACCCTCGATATACTTGCAGAGGATGCCGATACCCTTCAGGTTCTCGCCACCCTGCGGGATGATGAGGTCGGCATACTTCTTGGTGGGCTCGATAAACTGCTCGTGCATGGGCTTGAGCACGTTCAGGTATCTTTCAATCACCATGTCTACCGTACGGCCACGCTCCACCACGTCGCGCTGGATATTGCGGATGAGCCGCTCGTCGCTGTCGGTGTCGACAAAGAGCTTCAGGTCCATCATGTCGCGCAGTTTCTTGTTGATGAGCGTCATGATGCCCTCGATGATGATCACGGGTTTGGGTTCCACATGCACCGTCTCCTTCAGGCGGTTGCTCAGGATATAGGAATAGGTGGGCTGTTCGATGGCCTCGCCCCGCCTGAGCATATTGATTTGCTTGATCAGGAGTTTCCAGTCGAAAGCATCAGGGTGGTCGAAGTTGATGGCCTTCCTCTCCTCGTCGGTCATGTCGGTGGTGTCGTTATAGTAAGAGTCCAACGGTACGACAGCGACATAATGCGGCGGCAGGGCCTGTGCGATTTTCCTTACTACGGTGGTCTTTCCCGACCCCGTTCCTCCAGCGATTCCAATGATAGTCATAATGGTTTGATATGATTGTTAAGTTATTCCTGTTGTTCGTCCTTGCATGCCAGGTATTCGTCGAAGAGTGGTTGATAACTGGCTGCCTTGCGGTCGAGCCGCATGGGATAGGCGCGGCTGCTGCTCGGCATGCGGTAGAGCCGCAACTGACGGGGCCCTCCATCGGCTGTCTCCAGTTCGAAAGCCACCCACTCGCCCACCTTGGGCTGTGCGATGCCGAAATGGGCGGCAAAGAGGTCGGTGGCCTTCTGCCCCGTGGTCACCACCGCCCGGCACTCGGGTATACGCCGCAGCAGCGCCGTGAGGTCGACGGGCTCCACCACTTCGAGGTCTTTGTCCGAGGCGGTGTTGCGGGTGCGCCTCACCACAAGTGCGGTATCGTAGAGCCCTACCCCACGCTCGCGGAGCATAGCCTCGATCTCGCCGCGGCGGAAGGCCTTGCGCTCCACGTCTACGAAATGCTGCGCATCGCCATAAAGGCACAGTCCGAAGATGCGCCACATGTCGTTCTGGAAGTTGGGATAGAAGAAATCCATGCACCAGCGCTGGCGCGACGGTGGAAAGCTGCCCAGCATGAGCAGCCGGGTGTGCTCAGGCAGGAACGGCTGCCACGGATGGCGTTCCACGGGGATGGTGTCGTGGCCCTGCATCGTCAGGGTTTCTCCTTCAGCAGGTAAACCACCACGGGCAAGTGGTCGGAATAGCCATCGAGCCATACGCCACCGGCGGTGGTACGCTTGGGCGAGCCCTTGTATTTGCCTTCGTTCTGCAACAGATAGTCGCGGCGCTGAATCTGACATTTATAATAGGTGAGCCCACTGAAGTCGCGTCTTCCCTCACGGTCGAGCAGATTGGGAGAGAGCACGATCTGGTCGAAGAGGTTCCAGCTGCCTTGATAGCTCAGCGTACCCGTACCGCTGTCGAGGACTTTCCACCAGGGGTTGAACATATCGGCATCGGTCACGTCCTTGATATTGGGCTTGGCGCTCAGTTCCACGGCCATACTGCGGTTCTGGGGGTCGTCGTTCATATCGCCCATCACCATCACCTTCATCGTGGGGTCTACACGCATCAGCGAGTCTTTCACCACCTTCACCTGACGGCCGGCGCACTCACGGTAGAACGAGCCCGAGAAGCGGCTCGGCCAGTGGCATACGATAATGCCCACCGACTCGTTGGCCAGCGTGCCCGTAACGGTGAGGAAGCCACGGGTCATGAAGGTGCTGTCGGCCTCCAACTCGGGCACATAGGGCACGAGCGTCACGTCGCGCACGGTGAAGAAAGAGGGATTGTAGAGCAAGGCACAGTCCACACCACGACGGTCGGGACCCTCGATATGGGCGAATTTGAAGCCACGCTCTGCCAACTCGGGCTGGGCCACGAGGTCGGTGAGGGCATTGGCGTTCTCCACCTCCGACACGCCGATGACGGCACAGCCGTAGGGCAGCAGGTCGGTGCCCATGTCGGCGAGCGCACGGGCCATGTTGTGAAGTTTGTGGCTGTATTTCAGCTCATCCCACTTATAGGAGCCATCGGGCAGGAAATCGTAGTCGTTCTTGCCTTCATCATGCTGAATATCAAAGAGATTCTCAAGATTGTAAAAGCCTATTCCATAGACCGCAAACGACCTCTGGGCGAGCGCAATCGGTGCCGACGCCATGAAAGCCAGCAATATCAAAACAAGTTTTTTCATATCATAGAAGTTTTAGTTAGCAATAATATATAAACATGTCACAGACAACAAAGTGTAGAATAACTATTTCGATTCTGCAAATATCGGAAAAAAAATCCACAAAAATGCACGATTCACCAAAAAATATTTGACTAAATCTTCTTTTTTTAAAATTATTTTTGTTACTTTGCACTCAAACATTATATTAACCTAAAATAATCTTATGCAAAAGAAGCTGAAATTAGCAGTGTTTGCTCTCTGCTACGCACCACTTGCCTTTGCGCAAGAGGTTGACTCATTGGAGCAGACCGGTACGTTGGATGAGGCGCTCTTCACGTTCACTGAGGCTCAGTTGGGCGAAGACGACGACATGTCGCAGAACGTGACCATCCTCAACAGCAACACCAACGTATACGCCAATGAAGTGGGATACACATTCTCGCCAGTAAGGTTCAGATTTCGTGCGTATAACCAAAAATACAACGACATCTACGTGAATGGCGCCCCTATGAACGACCTCGAGTCGGGACAGTTCAGATACTCCAACGTGGGCGGTATCAACAACATCACCCGAAACATCGACGCCACGCTTCCCTTCGAGGACAACAACTTCTCGATGCCTGCCATGGGCGGAAGCAACAACTACAACTTCCGACCGTCGCAGGTGGCCGCCGGGCACAAGCTGTCGCTCGCCGGAGCCAACCGCAACTACATCCTGCGCGGGATGTACACCTACGGGTCGGGACTCAACTCCAAGGGTTGGGCCTTCGCCGCCAGTGTGGGATACCGCTGGGCCAAAGAGGGAAATGTAGAGGGCACGTTCTACAACTCGCTCTCCTACTACCTCGGCATCCAGAAGCTCACGGGCCGTCACTCCCTCACCTTCGCCACATGGGGTAACCCCACCGAGCGTGCCGGACAGGGTGCCGCCACCGACGAGAGCTACTGGATAGCCAACAACTACCAGTACAACCCCTACTGGGGCTACCAGAACGGCAAGAAGCGCAACTCGCGTGTGATCAACGACTTCGCACCGAGCGGCCTCTTCACCTGGGACTGGGACATCAACCACGACACCCGGCTCACCACCACGCTGCACGGCAAGTACAGCATGTACAAGAGCACGCGTCTGAACTACAACAACGCCGACAACCCACAGCCCGACTACTGGAAGAACCTGCCGAGCAGTTACTACGATGTATGGGACGTTGACGACGACCACAACCGCACCATCCAGGGCGTGGCCGACTTCAACACCGTTTATCAGTTCCTCACGGCATCGAAGGAGAACCGGCAGATCAACTGGGACCGCCTCTACTGGGCCAACCAGAACGCCAACGCCCAGGGTGCCGACGCCATGTACTTCGTAGAGGCCAAGCACAACGACAACATCTACCTCACGCTGGCCTCCACCCTCCACAAGACCCTCACCCCGAAGTCGCACATGAACCTCGGATTCCAGGTGGGCGCCAACAAGGGCATGCACTACAAGACGATGGAAGACCTGCTGGGAGCCAACACCTACCACAACATCAACACCTACGCGCTGGGCAACTACTCCAGCACATCGGATGCCGTGCAGTATGACATCGACCATCCCAACCAGGTGATTCAAAAAGACGACACCTTCGGCTACGACTACAACCTGCTCGCACGCCGCGGTGTGCTGTGGGGCAACTACACCGAGAACTTCGGACCTCTCCACTACAGCATCGCCGCCAAGGTGAACTACGACGGCATGCAGCGCGAGGGCAACATGCGCAACGGTATGTTCGCCGACAACTCCTTCGGCAAGAGCAAGACCGCACACTTCGTCTCGGGTGGCGGCAAGTTCACCGGCAACCTCACCCTGGGTGGTGGACTCACGATGCTCGCCGGCATCGGCTATGAGCACCGCGCCCCGCAAATCACCACTGCCTTCGTCTCGCCCGAGATGAACAACGACTTCGTGACCAACCTGCGCAACGAGAGAATCTTCAGCAGCGAACTGGGATTCCAGTTCCAGAACTCCAGGGTGCACATCAACGTCAATGCCTACTACGACTACCTGAGCCACATCACCGAATGGCAGAACTTCTACTTCGACGACATCAACTCGTTCTCTTACGTGTCGATGACCGACATCGTCAAGCAATACTACGGTGTGGAATTGGGTATCAACTACAAAATCTCGTCGGCCCTCAACTTCATCGTCATCGGAACCATCAGCGATGCCAAGAACATGAACAACTCGCCGGTGAGATATATGAACTCCACCAAGGCCACCTATACCGATGACATCGTGATGAACAAGGGCATGCACGAGGCCGGCACACCGCTCACCGCCGGAAGCGCCATCATCGACTTCCATTCCGGAGGATGGTTCATCGACCTCAAGGCCAACTACTACGACCGCATCTACCTGAGCTACTCGCCCAGCTACCGCTACCAGGGCACACTCATCACCATGGGCAATGTAGACAACGAAGGCGAGTTCATCGTACCGAAGCAGTCGAAGGGCAAGGGCGGATTCATGCTCGACGCCTCCATCGGAAAGACGCTCCGTCTGCCCCATGGACGCCAGCTCTCCATCAACCTGATGCTGACCAACATCCTCAACAACCAGAAGATCTGCACCGGCGGTTACGAACAGAGCCGCAGCGACTACACGGTGAAGGAAGAAAACGGTCAGACGGTGAAGAACAACGCCCGTGCCTACAAGTTCTCTCTCAATCCCAAGAAATACTACGCTTACGGCATCAACGGCATGCTTAACCTGACCCTCAGATTCTAAAACGCATACTGACATGAAAGACTTCAAAAACATCATCATACTCGCTTTCGTAGCACTGCTGTCGGCCTGCATGGGCGACACCGATAGTTTCGATGCGCCCGACCTGAGCGTATCGCCCTACGGAAACAACAGCATCACGGAGACCAACGTGATCACCATCGCCGAGCTGAAAGAGAAATTCGCCACCATCATCTTGAACAATGGCATGAAGCTCGTGGAAGAGGACCTGAAGATCAAGGGCACCGTCATCGGCAATGACGTCGAAGGAAACATCTACAACCAGGTGTTCATCGACGACGGCACATCGGCATTCATCATCTGCATCGCACAAGGCGGTATCTACGGATACCTGCCCGTCGGTCAGGAGATCCTCGTCGACCTAAAAGGCCTCTACATCGGAGCCTACGGCCAGCAGGGTGAGATTGGAACGCCCTACACCAGCGCCAGCGGGTCGACCTACGTGAGCCGCATGAGCCGCTTCATCTGGAACGAGCACTTCAAGCTCCTCGGCAGAGCCAATCCGGAAAGCGTGAAGCCCATAGAGTTCGACCAGGATCAGCTAGGCCAAGCTCCATACATGGCTGAGAACTGCGGAAGGCTGATGACCATCAAGGGCTTGGAACTGGCGGCTGCCGACGGCAAGGCTGTCTTCGCCCCCAGCGACGGCAGCGTGCCCCTCACCGCCAACTGCGCCAACCGCAACTTCAAGAATATCAGCAGCAACACTCTGGTGCTCCGCACCAGCACATACGCCGACTTCGCCGGTAACGTGATGCCCACAGGCAAAGTGAACGTCACAGGTATCTTCACCCGCTACCGCAATACTTGGCAAATCCTGCTCCGCACCGCCAGCGACATCCAGCCGGCCCCCTAGAAAAGCCTAGAAACACCTAGAAAACAATACTCCTAAAAGGCCTAGGCCCCCTAGAAAAAATACTCCAGAAAAAAACAAAAAAACGACATAAACATGAAAAAGTTATTTTATTCATTCTTCGTCATGGCTATGACAGCCATGTTTGTGGCGAGTTGCGAAGACGTGCCCGCACCCTTCGACCTGCCTACGCCCGACGACCCCACCCCAGAGCAAACTGTCGACCCTGCCGGCAGTGGCACTCAGGCCGACCCCTACAACGTGGCTGCAGCCATCGAGTTTGCCCAGCAACTGCAAGTGGGTGAAACAAGCCAGCAAGACATCTACATCAAAGGCAAGGTGGCCAGCATCCGTGAACCTTATGGCGCACAATTTGGCAATGCTACCTTCTATATCTCTGATGACGGCGCAAGCAAAGTGACCTTCTACGTCTATCAGGCATATTATCTTGGGAATAAAAAATGGCAAGAAGGAAATGCTCAAATTAACGAAGGCGATGAAGTAATTATTTGCGGCAAGGTGACCAACTACAATGGTACTTTGGAAACAAAGGCAAGAGAAGCCTTCCTCTACTCGCTCAACGGCAAGAGCGAAGGTGGCGGTGGCGGTGGTGGCGCCGGAGGCGAAGCCAAAGGCTCTGGTACCCTCGACGACCCGTATAATCCTGCCGGCGCTGCTGCTGCCGTGAAGAATCTCACCTGGACGAGCAACGATGTCTACGACACCACCGGCGATGTCTATGTGAAAGGTAAGATTTCGCGCATCGCAGACAAAGGCACCTTCACCGAAGGCGGCACCTATGGCAACGCATCGTTCTACATCTCAGAGGATGGAAAAGAGAGTGGCGAGTTCTACTGCTTCCGCATCCTTTATCTGGGCAATAAGAAGTTCGAGGCCGGCAAGACCGACATCAAGGTCGGCGACGAGGTTGTGATATGCGGTCAGCTGATGAACTATCGTGGCAACACACCCGAGACCGTGGCTGGAAAGGCCTACCTCTACTCGCTCAACGGCAAGACCGAAGGTGGTGGAGGTGGTGGAAGCACCGAAGGCGAAGCCAAAGGCTCTGGTACCCTCAACGACCCGTATAATCCGTTAGGCGCTGCTGCTGCTGTGAAGAATCTCACATGGACGAGCAACGACAGTTACGACACCACAGGCGATGTCTACGTGAAAGGTAAGATTTCGCGCATCGCAAGCAAAGGCACCTTCACCGAAGGCGGCTCCTATGGCAACGCATCGTTCTACATCTCAGAGGATGGAAAAGAGAGTGGCGAGTTCTACTGCTTCCGCGTCCTTTACCTGGGCAATAAGAAGTTCGAGGCAGGCCAGACCGACATCAAGGTCGGCGACGAGGTCGTGATTTATGGCCAATTGATGAATTATCGCAACGACACACCTGAGACCGTGGCTGGCAAGGCCTACCTCTACTCGCTCAACGGCAAGACCGAAGATGGCGGTGGTGGTGAGACTCCAGGCCCAGGCGACAATACCGGCGCCGGAAGCTACACCAGCCCCTACTCCGTGAGCGCAGCCCAGGCTGCCGGCACGGGAACCGGCGTGTATGTGAAGGCTTACATCGTGGGATCCATCGACGGTCAGGTGTATGCATCGGGCGCTGTCTTCGGCACCACCGGCACCCAGAAGACCAACATTCTGATTGCCGCCTCGGCCGATGAGACCAATGTCGACAACTGCATGCCCGTACAGTTGCCTTCCGGTGCCGTGCGCAACTCAATCAACCTGCAAGACAATCCCGGCAACTACAAGAAAGAGGTGCTTCTCTATGGAAACATCGAGAAATACTTCGGTGTCGTAGGCCTCAAGTCGGTGACCTATGCCGAGATTGGTGGCTCATCGGTAGGCTCCAAGCCATAATGTAACAAGAAAAAGAAAGACGTCTAAGTCAAGTCAACCATCGACTCTCTCTTTTAAAAACGAGTCCCCCGGCCTGGCCGGGGGACTTTTTTATTCTGGAGCTCAGACCACAGCGCGAAGATCACCGAGCTGGGCATAATGGGCATAATGGGCTTTATAGGGGCTATAGGGGCTATAGAGGCTATAGAGGCTATAGAGGCTATAGGGCCTATAGCATCTAGAGCATCTAGAGCATCTAGGGCTATTGGCAAGGCAAGGCTTGCCCCCTACAAACCTATCTTCTTCCTTTGAAGAAGTCTTTCATCAGCTGGGCGCATTCTTCCTCTAGGATACCGCCGGTGACCTCGCAGCGGGGATGGAGCGCACGGGGAGCATACTCTCGGTATCCACGCTTCACGTCAGGGGCGCCATACACCACCCTACGCACTTGCGCCCATCCCAGGGCACCTGCACACATCACACAAGGCTCCACGGTGACATAGAGCGTACACTCGTCCAGGTATTTGCCATTGAGCAAGTTGGCGGCCGAGGTAATAGCTTGCATCTCGGCATGTGCCGTCACGTCGTGGAGCGTCTCGGTGCGGCCGCCCTGGCCTGTTCGGCCTCGACCAGCGCCTTGCGCATCATCATTTCGTCGGTCTTCTGCTGATTGTCTGCTTCTGTGTTCATATTGTGGTCTGTTTTATTTCATGCGAGGGTGAGACAAAGAGGTTGGGGCTTGCAATAGGGACACAGAACCATTTAGCCCCTCCCTACATTGCATAACTCACCAAAGGTAGTGCAAATCGGCAGAAAGGCAAAATCATTGGGCAAAAATTTCATCGTTTCGAAAAAAAAACCTAATTTTGCTTTTTTAGGAGCGTAACCAAAGACACACACCACATGGCATCTCACAACGAACTCGGACGATGGGGAGAACGCATGGCAGAGGAATACCTCACCAGGAAAGGCTACTCCATCTGCCACCGCAACTGGAAGATGGGGCACCGCGACCTCGACCTCACGGCCCTCTCTCCCGATGGCGATGTGCTGGTGATCGTGGAAGTGAAGACACGGCGTAGTGCACAATACGAAAACCCCGAGGAGGCCGTCGACTGGCGAAAGATGCGCAACCTGGCCTCTGCCGCCAATGCCTACATCCACCGCTACAATGTGATGAACGAGGTGCGCTTCGACATCATCTCTGTGGTGGGCGACGGCCAAGAAGCGCAAATCGAGCATATCAAGGATGCGTTCACGCCACCAATGTATTGAAACATCGTGCAAGCCAAGAGCAATAGAGCTTGCTCTGATTGCCGAGGCGCAGCCGATGTTCATCATGCGAAGCATGATAAATCTCAAACATCGTGCAA
>ONGG01000033.1:12334-52371 GCA_900317305.1 uncultured Prevotellaceae bacterium
GAAGCATGATAAATCTCAAACATCGTGCAAGCCAAGAGCAATAGAGCTTGCTCTGATTGCCGAGGCGCAGCCGATGTTCATCATGCGAAGCATGATAAACCTCAAATCTCAAATCTCAAACCTCAAATATAATCATTTTATGGCAAGATTCAAGCGAATACTTCTTAAACTCAGTGGCGAGAGCCTCATGGGAAAACAAGGCTACGGCATCGACCCGGAGCGACTGGCCGAATATGCTCGGCAAATCAAGGAAGTGCACGACATGGGCGTGCAGATAGGCATCGTCATCGGCGGTGGCAACATCTTCCGCGGACTGAAGGGAGCCACCCAGGGCTTCGACCGCGTGAAAGGCGACCAGATGGGTATGCTCGCCACCGTCATCAACTCACTGGCGCTGAGCTCAGCACTCACCGTAGAGGGTGTGGCCAACAAGGTGCTCACCGCCATCCGTATGGAGCCTATCGGTGAGTTCTACAACAAGTGGAAGGCCATCGAGGAGATGGAGAACGGCAAGGTGTGCATCTTCTCTGCCGGCACCGGACAGCCCTATTTCACCACCGACACCGGCTCATCGCTCCGTGGCGTGGAGATAGAGGCCGACGTGATGCTCAAGGGCACACGCGTCGACGGCATCTACACCGCCGACCCGGAGAAAGACCCCACTGCCACGAAGTTCGACGACATCACCTACGAGGAAATCCTGGAGCGCAATCTGAAGGTGATGGACCTCTCGGCCGTGGTGATGTGCAACGACAACCACCTGCCCATCTACGTCTTCAATATGGACGTGGTAGGCAACCTGAAGAAAGTGCTCGACGGCGAGCCCATCGGCACCTACGTGCACAGCTAAAAGGCTAAAGGGCTAAGGCCCAAAGGCCTTAATGGCCTTAATGGCCCATTAAGCCCCAAATGCCCATTAAGCCCATTGTGCCCATTGTGCCCATTAATCCCCAAAAGGCCCATCACCCCCATTCAAAAACCACAAAAAGAGCCCCGAATTGGGGCTCTTTTTGTGATTGTATATGCTTAAAAGCTCTTAGTAGATGCGCTTCTCTTGTGTGAAGTGAGCTTTATCAGCCTGCTTGGCATGCTTCTTGGGTGTGGACACATTCGGCGAGAAGCCAAACGACTTCTTCACGACATGCTTCGGAGCGGCTGCCACCTCATCCCACTGCACGGTGAAGGTCTCAGTGCCATATTTTAAATAACCTGCAGCCACATAGTAGACGAGGTTGAAGGTGAATGTCTTCGTGGCAGGATCGTAGAAGCAGGGGAAGTCATCGTAGGTTGAATCCTCCGGATCATATGTAGGCAGGTCGGAGACAAACACTGGACCATAGTCCTTATAGTCCGTACCGATGTACTGTTCTGACACCGTGCACTTGTTCGTGGCGGGATCCCAGGTGAAATCAAAGTCCACGTCATAACCCCAGTGCGAGATACGGTATAGATTGGTTCCTTCGGCCCTGCTGATGGTCAGATCGGGGTCATCACCCTCCCAGAACTGGGTATAGGTAAACGTGCCGATGCCCACGGGACTGAACTGTGGAGCGAATTCATGGCTTGAGGTGAATTTGATAGTAAGTGTCTCAGCAGCCACTGCCTCGCCTCCGGCAAAGCCCACGGCCAAGAATTTGTAGACACCCGACTCCTCAAGTTCCCAATTCACTGCTCCATCGTGTTCCAGCCAACCTTCTGGGTCAGCGTCGGCGGCCAGTTTCTCATAGAGAGCGTCCAAATCATCAGCGATACCATACTTCACGAAATCAAGGTCTTCACCCAAATCAATAGCCACCTGGGCATAGTCGTGATCATCAACAGAGGTGAGACGTCCAAGATAGTCAAGTCCTATCGAGTAGTCCTTCGGGTCATAGCCTGGGAATGTAATGACAATCTGCTTATCATTCTGTGTGTAGTTCCAGCCACCCACACCATCCATGTAATAGAACGGAGCGAGCTGAATCTCTCCTGGAGTGACACCGTCGTCCTGATAGGCGAGCACCTTGTTGTGTGCCCACATGCTTTGGTCTTTGGTGCTGCTGAAGCCATAGGGATGGCAAACCAGAATATCAGCATCATAAGTAGAATGATGGTAGCCAGTGTTGAAGTCCTCACTCCAGTACACCAGGTCAGAACTGGTGATGGTCTGACCAGCCACCACATCACCGGGTTTCAGGATGGTGATTTGCAGATAGTTATCCTGGTTGCCGTCGTCTACAGGATCCCAACCACCAAAGATACGGAAAGTGTTGGGCTGCTCCTCGTTCTGATAGATCTGTGCCGTAGTGGTGAATCCAAAGAAGGCATCCGACACGACGCCATTGCCCAACAGTTTGTAGGGCGAAGGCATCATAGCCGAGAACGAATAGGAAGAGGCACCATAAATGGTGGTATAATCGGTACTGGCTATCTTGAGGGTGTCCTTGTGGTTCTCATCATAGTCCACTTTCTCAGGGTCGTAACTCACGGTGATGTTGGCCACGGCCTCACCAGGAGCGAAACTCACCGTAGAGGGCACGTTGAAGAATCCAGTGCCATCGGTATGGATGAGGTTCACGGTGATGGCCTCATCGGTCTTCACACGGTTGATGGGAATGTTGATGACATTGGTGGTCTTCGAGATGTTGTAGCTGCTGGGCAGCTGGTTGCTGAAATATACCTGGTTGCCCGAGACGGTAGCCCACTGGTAATCGTCGTCATCGCTAGAGCAGGCAGTGAATCCCACCACACCCAGCAAGGCAATGAACAAGTTAAAATAATATTTTTTCATCATTTCTGTAAGATTTTACTGGTTTTCCTTGTGTAACTGAGTTGATTACCAGACGAATTCATCAGAGTCGCCAGAGGGACGAGTCGGGTTGGGGTTCACCACCAGACCCTCGTTGTACTGGGCCTCGGTGTTGACAAAGCACCATCTCATCCAGTTGGGCACTTCAGTAGTGTTGAAACGGCAATCCTCAATGTGGTTGGTGCCGGCATATGAGCGGATGACACCCTTGTTGAGGCGCTTGATGTCGAAGGTGGCAAAGCCTTCGCCCCAGAGCTCAACCCTGCGCTGCCACCATACCTCGTTCTGGAACTGAGAGGTAGAGGTGTTGCCATAGGCATCCTTATGTGTTCCGTAGTTGAAGAACGGGTCGCGGGTCTTGGCAAAAGCGGTGAGGAGCTCAATACCGCGAGCCTCGTTCTGCATACCGGCAGCCTCGGCCTCGATGAGCTTCATCTCCTCTACACGCATCAGTGGCACGGCCACTACCCATGCATCGTATTTCACATTGGCCTTGCCAGCCTGGTTGCGGAACTTCACGGAAAGTCCGCCGAGTCCGTAACTGGCATTCGACACACCAGCAGCATAGATACGCTCAGGATATTCGGAATAAACCTTCAAAGCCTTGAGCAGGTCGGCGGGAATTTCCTCGGCATCGGGGTCGATCATCTCCTCGAGTGCGAAGTCTACCCAGCAATTCTTGCGGTAGTCGGAAACGGGGATGGTCTCATAGAGATGGCGGTCGATGACGTTCGGTCCACCATAGTTGGCGGCGTATCCGCAGTCGAAGCCATTCTCGAGACACATCACGCTACCCCACGACGAGTCGCCGTCGTTCTCCACGATATTGGGGTCGGTGTCCTTGAAGGTCACGGCAAACATCCATGACGAGTTGGGCGAGTTGAAACCGTAGTCGTGGCTCAGATACTCCTCCTGGCTCATCATCGTGTAGCCTTCCTGTGCCATCTTGGCAAATTTCTCGGCATTGGCCCAGTCTTGCTTCTCGAGATAGACACGGGCTTTCATTCCATACACCACGCTCACGTCGGGAGTGTAAACATCCTTACGCTTGTAGTTGGCGAGCAGTGCCTCGGCAGTGTCGAGGTCTTTGAGAATGAACTCGAAAGCCTCGTCCCACGTCATGCGGGGATTGTTCTGCGCCTGCTCCACGGTTGTGGATTCCGTAACCTTTGGCACGGTGAGCGCCTGCTTGTTCACGATATAAGGATCCTGGGCATACATACGCACCATATCGAAGTAATACATGGCACGGAGGGTATATGCGATACCCACACCTGCCTCACGTCCCTGGGTGGGCTGGGCATAGTCCATAGCCTCACCCAGTGTAAGAACGGTGTTGCAGTCTTTTATCCATCCGAAATAGAGGGTCCATGGGAACTGGGTGCGGGCCCAGTTGGGAGCCAGGTAAGTGAAGTCCTGATACCAGGTGTCGAACCAGTTGTTGGTGCCCACAGGCACGACGTCCTGGCCCATCACGTCGCGTATGAGGAAGAAGGCGGGATAGCCGAAGTCGAAGACGTAATGGCTGTCACCACCATAAATGAACTGTCCGGAAAGATTGCCCGTGAGGTTCTGCACGAAGTTGTCGAAAGCACCAGGGGCATCTTTGGCCTGCTGCTCGGTGATATTATCTGATTGATTAGAATGACACCTGTATACCACCCATAATGGTGCGGGCAGGCGAGTAAGCGTTCACGCCACCAGAGTTGGTGCCGGCGAAAGAGTAGCGTGGGTCGAGACCCTTGCGCTTGCTCCAGAAATAGAGGTTCTCGCCCTGGCAGTAGATGCGGATCTTGCTCAGGTAGAGCTTGCTGGTGAGACGCTTCGGAATGGTGTAGCCAACGGTGAAGCTCTGGAAGTTGAGATACGAGGCGTTGGTGAGGAAGCGTGTGGAGCGAGCGGCGGTATACTGGTCATTATACTGCCAGCGTGGGATGCTCGAACCGGTGTTCTCAATGCTCCATGAATCCAACACGTCCTTGTGGTAGGTCTGACCGTTACCCGAAGTGGCCACGTTGTTCATCAGGCTCATGTAGCGGTTGTCGTAGAGCTGTCCGCCAATCTGGAAATCGAAAGTGGCGCTCAGGTCGAAGTCGTAGATCTTCACCGTGGTCGAGAATCCACCAGTTACATCAGGCAGAGTGGAGCCTTGTGCATAGTAGGTAGCCATGTTCCAGTCGGTGGTCGTCTGGGAGTGCTCCTTGCCTGGCTTGGTGGTGTTCATCGTCTCTTTGCCAGTGTCATCCACCTGAATCAGATTAGTGTCCATCCAGTAGAGGGCCTGTCCTTTCTCGTCAACTCCGGCATACTCCGGAAGCATCATGTTGTAGAGAGGCTGTCCTTCCTCATACCACAAGGATGAGTTACTGTCCGAGTGGCTCTCGCGGAAACCGCCATTGAGCTTGGTCTTGGTATAGGGGAGTTTCAGGATCTTGGTGGAGTTGTGAGCCAGGTTGGCAGTGATGCTCCACACAATGTTCTTGGTGCGCACCACATCGCCACGCAGCACCACCTCGACACCAGTGTTGCGGATATCACCGAGGTTGCCGTAGTAACCACGTGTACCAAAGCTCTCGGGGATGGAGAGCCAGAAGAGCTGGTCGGCCACCTTCTTGTTATAGACGTCTACCGAACCGGCGAAACGTCCGCGCCAGAAGCTCCATTCCACACCCACATTGAAGTTGGTGGTTGTCTCCCAGGTGATGTCCTCATTGCCAAGACGGTTGAACGAGGGAAGCATGCCGGTGTCACCCTTCGAGAGCGAGTAGAGGTCGGTATAGGCCCAGTTGCCGATACCATCGTTACCTTGCTGTCCGATCGACACCTTGAGCTTCAACTCGTCAATCCACGAGCGGGTGCTCTCCATGAAGGCCTCTTTCGAGATCATCCAGGCAGCGCCCACGCTCCAGAAGTTACCCCAGCGGTGGTCGGGGTGGAAGCGGCTGGAAGCATCGCGGCGGAAGGACACCGAACCGAAGTATTTCTGGTCGTAGTTGTAGAGGGCATTGCCGAACCAACCTTCCACGTTGTACTCCGTGGTGTAGCTGTGCGAGTCGTAGCGGTTGCTGAACGCGTTGATCTCGGGGATTTCGGGCGAGAAGCCCTTGGTGGCCAAGGCCTGCAGGTATTTGGTGGTGGTCTTGTACCACTCGTGGCCCACCATCACCTGCACGTCGTGCACGCCAAACAACTTGTGGAAGTTAAGGGTCTGCACATAGTTCTGGCGCATGGTGTTGGTAGTGTTCTTGTCGATATTGGCATTGTCGGAGGCAGAGGGGCCATAGAATGGGTTGCCATAGATGCTGCCCTGGCTCTGTCCGATATTGATGTTGTTGTTCGAATTGAACTTCAGCCAACTGGTGAAGTCGATATCCAAGGTGAAGGCACCCGAGAACACATTGCCGATGGTCTCTGCCACGTTGTACTGGTTGGCACCGATGGGGTTACCGGTGGCAAGGAACAGACGGGTACCATTGCCGGGGAAGTTGGTGGCGGGCACACCGTAGTCATACTGCTTGTGTCCGTACTGGTCGGTGCGGATATAGGGATTGCCGTTGGCATCGAGCCCACGCACGTAGAGCGGATAGATCGGTGCGATCATCGAGGTGTAGTAGGCCATGTTGTTGGAGCCCAGCGAACTGACAGAGAAGTTGGGGTTCTCTTCCATGTTGCTGTGCACGAAGCCCACATTGGCGCCCACGCGGAGCCATTCCTTGGCCTGGTAGTCGGCCTTCAAGCGGCCGGTGAAGCGCTCGTAGTTGGAGTTGTCGATGATACCGTCCTCGTTCAGGTAGCTGGCCGAGGCATAGAAGCTGCTCTTGGTGCTGCCACCACTCACGTTCACGTTGTACTCCTGACGGAAGCCGTTGTGATAGGCGGCATCCTGCCAGTCGTCGGGCAGGATATAATAGGTCTCACCGCCATAGGTATAGGCGCGGCCAAGGGTGGCGTTGGGGTTGAGCTTGCCATCCAGACCAATCAGATACTGACCAGCGGGTACAGTGAAGGGGTTGTACTGCAAGCCCCACGACTGGCCGGTGATGATACGGTCGTTCACCCACTTGTTGGCAGCGGCATTGTCGAGACCGTTGGCTACAGCGTAGTTGTAGAACTGCTTGTAGTAGACCTCCATGAACTGTGCGGGGTTGGTGATGGTCTCATAGTCTTGCACGGCGCGGCTGTTCGAGCCCCACTTCATGTCGACATTCACCTGAGCCTCCTGGGTCTTACCCTTCTTGGTGGTGATAAGGACCACACCAGCGGCACCACGGGCACCATAGAGGGCGGCCGAAGCAGCGTCCTTCAGCACGGTGATGCTCTCGATATCATCCTGTGGGATGTTGGAGAGGCTGCCGCTATAGGGGGCACCGTCGACAATCACGAGGGGCTCGGTGTCGGCATACATAGAGGCGATACCACGGATGTGGATGGCACCCTGAGAGGCACCAGGCTGACCGCTCGAACCACGGATCTGCAAGCCAGGAACGGCACCCACGAGGGCGTCGGCCACGTTGGTGGTGATCTTCTGGCTCAGTTCCTCAGACCCCACCACAGCGGCAGAACCTGTAAACGAAGAGCGTTTCTGCGTACCGAAAGCCACCACAATCACCTCGTCGAGGGCTTTCTGGTCGCTGGTGAGTACGATTCGCATATTGGGGCGGGCGCTCACCTCTATCGGTTCCATACCCACGTATGAGATGCGAAGAATGCTCTTTCCACTCGGTATGGTCAGACTAAACTTACCGTCAACGTCGGTCACCGTACCGGTCTGTGTGCCAACGACGAGAATTGTAGCTCCCACCACTGGCTCACCGTCCTCCTCGGAAACCACGGTTCCCTTGACGGCCATCTGAGCGAGTGCCATTCCTGTAGACAGGAACAGACACGCGAAAAACATAGTTAACTTTTTAATCATAAACTCTCTCACTAATTAATAATAATAATGTATTATATAAATATTCTATTCGTATGCAGTCACCTACGTTTTAATCACCATTTCCGTGTAAAAAAAGACAAATTGCCATTACTCATTCATGGACAGGTCTGTTGAAATATGGCTTTTAGGCTATTAACATTGGTAATATTACAAATTGCAAAATTAATAATATTTTTCAATTTAGCAAAAAAAACATTAAAAAATTGCAAACAGGGGCCCTAGAGACTGAAAAATGCTAACGAATCGTTAAATAAAGTAGCATTATGGAGATTTGTCTTTATGGGAGATTAAAACCCAATAACAGAAGGCCTCGAATAAAAAAGTGACCTCCATTGCTCATGAAATGACCTCCCCCTAGCCTGAAATGACGCAACTCGGCATTGGCGTTGACCATCTCCTGAAGCCAGAACTTCTCATCCATGAAAACGAGATGCTCATCGCTGTAGCCGGCTCCGATATGTTCGGCTACTTTGTCCACGAACTCCTGCGTGTTCTCACACTCCAGAACCTCAGGTTGGAAGGGACGGTTCTCACGGATAGCACTGACCACTCCTTTTGCCAGAGCGTAGCCATCGAACATGCCGTCATTCTCACTGTCACTTTTTTCTCATTAAGCGTAGGTTTATTTTTCTGATTATGTCCTGAATTCATTAGCAAATTTACGTTTTTATCTTTGAAGAATGAGTTAAAATATACGTATACCTTTTCCCCTTTTCGGCTCTAACCAGGATATGGGTCGGCACAGCAACGTTTATACGGAAAAAGAATGAATCGGGGCCGGTTCTTATAGGTATAAGAATGGCAGGGGAAGAGGGGGGCTTCCCCCCCTACCCTTTCGCCGTGGTTCAGCTGTGGGAGAAGCCGCGGCTTGCCTTCTTGGCGCGGAGCTCACCGATGCGCTCCGAGTGCTTGTTCTTGAAGCCGAAAAGTTCCTCTAGTGGAGGCAGTTGCTCCATGAGCTGCTCGAAAGTGACAGGACTTTTGGCTGTGTCTTCAAAGACAATGCGGTCGTTCGGAAGGCGTATCCTCCTCAGTTGCAGTAGGTTATTGCCGACGGAACGTTTCTCATTCTCGTCCTCGAACCCACACCAGTAACGCACCACATTGTCCAAGGTCTCGTTATTCTCAACGGCGTTCTTGGCGTGGCTGCGGAAAGTGGAGAGGTTGTGCTCCGTCTCCGCACATTTGTGCACCCACTGCGCTCCACCCGAGCGGTAGAACTTGTCGTAGAGTGCCTTTATGACAGCGGCAGCCCTCTCGTTCTTGAAGTACTTGTTAGGCAGTCCACCTATCACCTTCTGACAAAGCAGCGTGAGCACATAGAGCACTTTCGCCCCTCGGTGAGGCATGTCGAGCGTGGTCTCCTCGCCGCTGTCCTTGCGGATGACGATGTTGTAGCCACCCTCCTTCTTCTTGAAGTTGGGCTTCTCCGATGGGCGCACCACGATGGAGAAGTTGGGCTGTGCCAAGTCGGAAACGATTCTCTTATCCACTTTGTCGCCGAGGAAAATAAGAACGAGTAATGGGTCGATGTCAATGTTGATGCGATGTCCGTTAGTTTCAATAATCATAAATGAATTCTTTTTATTTTAGTATAATGTATAATTGAGGGGTTGTGGAATACTCCGACGAGGAGCGCGAGAGATACCAGGAGAGACATAGCCTCCCTACAGCGTAGTAGCACCTCATAAATAGACGAGGTATCAGATCTAAACAGAAAACATGGATATCGTTGTCTGACGACAATGCGCAAGGGTACCTTTCACCAATAAAGGTGAAGAACAGGTCATTCCAAAAGCGGGACATGACGAAGTCCCAAGAAAAGTAAACATTTCATAATCTTTTTTAGTTAAATGGTTGTTTGCAACCCGTTAACTCACATCATTTTTCCACCGTTGGGATTATGAGAACTCGGTTGGCTCAGTTCAAAGACTGACTCGGGATGTATCAATAAAACAAAGAACACTGTCGCCAAACTCGGGTCTTTGGTCCCCCCAGACACCCCCTTTTTAATTTGGCAATGCGAAGATAGATAAAAAAAATGAGAAAAAAGAATTTTTTGTCTTAAGGATTGTTAAATAGCGTAATTTTTACGCATTCTCCTTCAAATTGGTGTCATCAACCCCTATTTTTCCCTTGAGTCAGCGCAAGCCATCTATGGTTTTTTGCTACCTATCACATCCAAGGCCTCCTGGGTGAGATAGGGACGGACGACATCGTAGGGGATGGTGAGGACGGGGTCGCCCCAATCGAAGGGACAGACGTCGTAGATGGAATAATGGAACCGCACGCCATCGCGCACCAGATAGGGCGGAAAAGTGGGCATGGGCATCAGACTGAGGTCGGCGGTGCAGATGGCCTCCAACTGCTCGTCGCTGGTAATCTCGAAATAACTTTTCAGTCCCTCGCGCACATGGACGAACAATTGCTCGTCCATCTCTCTCACCACATTGCCCAACCGATGGCCGTCGGCCATGGAGAAGGTGGTGCCATAGTCGGAATACTCGCCATGGGCGCCATGGGTGATATACGAATAGCGGTAGACCTCGTAGGTGACAAAGCGGTCGTTGCTGCACACCAGCCGTATCTCGATGCCCTCCTCTGGCGCATCGTCCTTGCTCACGCTGGCAATATCCATCTGCTCCAACGTCTTCGAGAGCACGGCCTGACGCTCCTGACAATAGGCCCGCACCAACTGCATGGGGTCGTCGGTCATCGTAGAGGTGCCATTCTCAAACATGGTGCTCTTCATCCACTCCCTCACCGACGACACCACCTGCTGCGGACCATCTACCGGATAGTCGAGGTAGACGTCGCAGCGCCCCATCTTGCCTGTGAGTGAATACTTGAACGAGTCGGTGCGGAAAGAGACGGGGGGCGGAGAAATGGCAGCCTCGGCTGCTGCCGACGGGGCATGTTCCAACGAGTCGGATGACGCGTCTCCCTTCTGCGCTCCCCCCTTGCAACAAGGCAAGAGGATGAGTGAGACAAACAAGACGAAGGGCAGCACTTTTCGCATCATCAACAAAGATTATTCCTGTTCGTTGCGTTGCCTTACGGCCTCGAAGAGCAGAATGGCCGCACTGACGGAGACATTCAGCGAGTCGAGCCTTCCCAGCATGGGGATACGGATATGGGCATCGGCGGCCTCGCGCCACTGCTGGGTGAGTCCGGTCGACTCGGTGCCCATGACGATGGCGGTAGGACGGCACATGTCGGTATGGTAGTAGGGTTTGGAGTCCTGCAACTGCGCCGTGAGGATGGCGATGCCTCTCGACTTGAGGAAGCGGATGCACTCGGCAGAGTCGCAGGCCACACAGGGCACGCTGAAAGCGGCCCCTATCGAACTGCGGATAAGGTTGGGGTTGTAGAGGTCGGTAAGGGGGTCGCACACCACCACGGCATCGGCGGCAGCGGCATCGGCACTGCGGAGCACAGCACCCAGATTGCCAGGTTTCTCCACGCTCTCGAGCACCACCAGGAGCGGCTTACTGGAGAGGGAGAGTTGGTCGAGGGTGAGTTCGCGGGTGCGCATCTCGGCGATGACGCCCTCGGTACCCCCACGATAGGCCACCTTGCCATAGACATAGGCACTCACGGTGAAGCATCTCGTCTCGGAAAGGTCGGCCAGCCCCATCTGCCCAAGAAACTCCTCCAGCCCCTGGTCGCCGAAAAGTTCGGGACACACGAAGAGGGTGTCTACCTGAAAGCCCGCCTCCACACAATGCTGCAACTCACGCCGGCCCTCCACCACAAAGAGGTGGGCTTTGCGGCGCTCCGACGACTTCTGCTGCAAGGTTTGAAGCCGCTTGATCTTGGGGTTCTGCATGCTGGAGATATCGGTAGGCATAATAATAAGGACTTTAAGCTCAAAGTGTCTTAAATACTATAAAAATCTATAAAAACTATAGCAACTATAACATCTATCCCCCCCTATTCAGCCAATCGGAAGCCGATGTCGTCGGCCCAGATGGTGGAGGGACTCTCCTGACGGTCGTTCACCAGACAGTGGCTGGCAAAGTCGAGGTAGCCGCCGCCACGGAGCACCTGACGGTGACCTCTAGTGGAAGCCGAACGCTGCCCTACCCCGCCTGATACGGTGCACCACTCGCTCACGTTGCCGCTCATATCGTAAAGGCCCAGTTCGTTCGACCATTTGCCCTTCACATCATGTGCCTGGTTGCCACTGTTGTTGCAATACCAGCCCACGTCGTTGATGTCGTTGCTGCCCGCCATAGGCAAATTGCGGGTTCTCCGTCCACCACGGGCGGCATACTCCCACTCCTCCTCTGTGGGCAAGCGGAAATGGCGACGCGTGATGGCATTGAGTTTCATCAAAAAGAGTCCGATATCCACATATCTCACCCCTTGCACCGGTTTCTGCGGACCCTTGTCGCGTGAGGGGTTGTATCCCATGAGGGCCACCCACAGTTCCTGTGTCACCTCGGTCTCACCGATGAAGAAGTCGTGGAGCGACACCTCACGAATGATAGTCTTTGGAGCCAGCGAGTCGGTGGCCTCAGGATTCTCCACCTCCATCTGCAGGCGTCCACCCTCAACGGTGATCATTTTGAAGGTAATGCCCTCTACGTTGATGATGTTTCCGGAAATGGGGCCTATGGCCCCCAACTGTAATGGAGCGACGGAGTCGGCGGGTGCCGAGAGGCTGTCGGGCTGTTGCTGGGCCACCGCAAGCATCGGAATGCAGAGGAGGAACGCTCCTGCCAATACCCTCTTGGCAAGGGAAAAGTGAAAAACAGACAAATCGATATTCATAATTGGCTGCAAAGATAGTGCAAGGCGAGTGAAAAACCAAATTTATTTGAGTTTTTCCGAGCCGCCGCCTATCTTCGCCGCGAAGCGGCAAAGTAGTGCAAACCGAGCGGAATGCGAAACAAAATACGAAGTTTTTGTTTCCATTGCCGAGGTGCCGCCTATCTTCGACCGAAGGTCAAAGATAGTGCAAACCGAATGGAAAGCAAAATAAATCGTCAGATTTATTTTCTTTTCTGAGCCGCCGCCTATCTTCGCCGCGAAGCGGCAAAGTAGTGCAAACCGAGCGGAATGCGAAACAAAACACGAAGTTTTTTGTTGCCATTAACGAGTAACAAATTGGGTGACACATAAAATGAAGTTCCAAATAAACAAGGTAACCTCCCCCATCCCCTCCTGAGAGGAGGGGGGGATAGTTTGCTTGGCTAATCACCCCCATCCCCTCCTGAGAGGAGGGGGGATAGTTTGCTTGGCTAATCACCCCCCTCCTCTCAGGAGGGGATGGGGGAGGTAAAATTCAAAGTAAGCGTGGTCAAAAGGTTATATGACTAGGTGCAGCCTAATTTCGCTATAAAGCAAAATTAGTTAAATTTTCTGAGATTATATACCATCGAGCAAAGAAATGCGTTATTACAACGACAATGCACCCTGTTTTTCAAACATCTCGGGAAAAAACCAATCCGTTTATTTCATTGTACACTTGATTTTTCGTATTTTTGCAGTTCAAACCCAAGTCAAAACATGAGACGACTTCTTACCTTCACCACCCTTGTCTGGATGGCTTCCCATGCCGTCTGGGCACAAAATGATGTACCCACCATCAATCCCTCCGCCACCTTCACCAATGCCAAGGGCGACGTCACCGAAGGCACCGAATGCTCTGAATCGGCACCGCTGGAGGCCCGGTTCATGGCCAACGCCGAGAACGTGGGTTCGTGGAACGCATACTATGAGTGGCGCTTCACGAAACTGGACGAGAACACGGTATCCAGTGAGCCCTACCTCATCAGGTATGAGGAGGACACCAGTTACACCTTCACCGAGGCCGGCTCGCACAACATCGTGCTCTATGCCATCTACACCCAAGGCAACGACACCATCGCCTATACCGAAGACTACTGGAGAGACCTCACGCCCCTCAAGGTGACCATCAGCGAGAGCAAGCTCGTGATGCCCAATGCCTTCTCGCCCAACGACGACAAAATCAACGATATATACAAAGCCAAGGAGTACCAGAGCCTGGTGGAGTTCCGTGCCATCATCTTCAACCGCTGGGGACAGAAGATCTTCGAGTGGACCGACCCAGAAGACGGATGGGACGGCACCTTCCATGGTCAGGACGCGAAGCAAGGCACCTATTTTGTGGACGTGGTGGCCAAGGGAGCCGATGGGCGCCGCTACCACATCAAGCGCGACGTGAACCTGCTGCGCGGATACACAGAGACAGGCAGTTCGACAGGCGGCGGTGGCGGACAGCCTTGATGCCGCAGGCACCATAGCCGCACCACATCCCCACAACACAGCAAGACCAGAAGCCGAGCAAGAATACCGCTGCCCCGGCAGCACGAAGAGAAAGCGAGAAACATGCAACGCGAAGACGAGAAAATCAATGTCTACGGTGCCCGAGTGCACAATCTGAAAAACATCGACGTAGAGATACCCCGTGGAAGCCTGACCGTCATCACCGGACTGTCGGGCTCAGGGAAGTCGTCGCTCGCTTTCGACACCATCTACGCCGAGGGCCAGCGCCGCTATATCGAGACTTTCTCGGCCTATGCCCGCAATTTCCTTGGTGGCATGGAGCGCCCCGATGTGGACAAAATTACCGGACTGAGTCCGGTGATCAGCATCGAGCAGAAGACCACCAACAAGAATCCACGCTCCACCGTAGGCACCACCACCGAGGTCTACGACTACATGCGTCTGCTCTATGCCCGCGCCGGCACGGCCTACAGCTACCACACGGGCGAGAAGATGGTGAAATACACCGAGGAGAAGGTGCTCGAGATGATCCTCACCCACTACGACGGCCATCCCATCTACATCCTCGCACCCCTGGTGCGCCAGCGCAAGGGCCACTACCGCGAGCTCTTCGAGAGCATGCGCAAGAAAGGCTACCTGCACGTGCGGGTAGACGGCGAGATGATGGAACTGGAGCGGGGCATGAAAGTGGACCGCTTCAAGAACCACAACATCGAGGTGGTGGTCGACAAGCTGAAGGTGCAGGGCAAGGACGACGAGCGGCTGCGCCGCAGCGTGCAGGCCGCCATGCGCCAGGGCGACGGCGTGGTGATGATACTCGACAAGGCCGACGGCAGCATGAAGAACTTCTCGAAACGCCTGATGTGCCCCACGACGGGCATCTCGTATGGCGACCCCGCACCCAACAAGTTCTCTTTCAACTCACCCGAAGGTGCCTGTCCACACTGCAAGGGACTGGGATACGTCAACCAGATCGACCTCGACAAGGTGATTCCCGACCGGTCGCTCTCCATCGCCGAGGGCGCCATCGTACCGTTGGGGAAATACAAGAACCAGATGATTTTCTGGCAAATCGACGCCCTACTGCAGAAACACGACTGCACGGTGAAGACTCCCGTGAAAGACCTGCCCGACGAGGCGCTCTCCGAAATCCTCTATGGCTCGCTGGGCAATATCCGCATCCCCAAGGAACTGGTGCACACCTCGAGCGACTATTTCGTCACCTACGACGGTGTCATCAAATACCTGAGGATGGTGATGGAGAAAGACGACAGCGCGAGCGGACAGAAATGGGCCGACCAGTTCCTGGCTCTCCGCACCTGTCCGGAGTGCAAGGGACAGAGGCTCAACCGCGAGGCCCTCTCCTACCGCATCTACGACAAGAACATCTCCGAGGCGGCCGACCTCGACATCTCGCAACTGCGCGAATGGCTCGATGAGGCCGAACGGCACCTGGACGACAAGCAGCGGGCCATCGCCAATGAGATACTGAAGGAGATACGTACCCGGCTCGACTTCCTGCTCGAGGTGGGACTCGACTACCTGTCGCTCAACCGCCAGTCGGCATCGCTCTCGGGCGGCGAGAGCCAGCGCATCCGCCTGGCCACACAGATCGGCTCACAACTCGTCAACGTGCTCTATATCCTCGACGAGCCGAGCATCGGCCTGCACCAGCGCGACAACGAGCGCCTCATCGCCAGTCTGAAACAGCTGCGCGACATCGGCAACACGGTGATTGTGGTGGAGCACGACAAAGACATGATGCTCTCGGCCGACTACGTGGTGGACATCGGTCCCAAGGCAGGGCGACGAGGCGGCGAGGTGGTGTTTCAAGGCACCGTCGACCAGATGATGCGCGAGCACACCATCACCAGCCAGTATCTGAACGGTGAGAAGAGCATCCCCTTGCCCGAGAAGCGGCGCGAGGGAAAAGGAAAGAGTCTGTGGATAAGAGGAGCGTCGGGCAACAACCTGAAGGACGTGGACGTGGAGATACCGCTGGGCAAACTCATCGTGGTGACCGGCGTGAGCGGCTCGGGGAAGTCGACCCTCATCAACGAGACCTTGCAGCCCATCCTCTCACAACATTTCTACCGCTCGCTGAAAGAGCCCATGCCCTACAGGGAGTTCGAGGGATTGAAACTCATCGACAAGGTGGTGAGCGTAGACCAGTCGCCCATCGGCAAGACCCCACGGTCGAACCCCGCCACCTACACTGGCGTGTTCAGCGACATCCGCTCGCTCTTCGTCAACCTGCCCGAGGCCAAGATCAGGGGCTACAAGCCTGGCCGTTTCTCGTTCAACGTGAAAGGCGGGCGCTGCGACACCTGCGGCGGAAACGGATACAAGACCATCGAGATGAACTTCCTGCCCGATGTGATGGTGCCCTGCGAGGTGTGCCACGGCAAACGCTACAACCGCGAAACGCTCGAGGTGAGATTCAAGGGCAAGTCGATAGCCGACGTGCTCGACATGACCATCAACCAGGCCGTGGAGTTCTTCGAGAACGTGCCCAATATCCTGCAGAAAATCAAGACCATACAGGATGTGGGCCTGGGATATATCAAACTAGGCCAGCCCTCCACCACCTTGTCGGGCGGTGAGAGCCAGCGCGTGAAACTGGCTACCGAACTGTCGAAACGCGACACGGGAAAGACTCTCTATATCCTCGACGAGCCCACCACGGGCCTGCATTTCGAGGACATCCGCATCCTCATGGACGTGCTGAAGCGCATCGTGGAGCGTGGCAACACCGTCATCGTGATAGAGCACAACATGGATGTCATCAAACTGGCCGACCATATCATCGACATGGGGCCAGAGGGCGGCCGAAATGGTGGCCAGGTGGTGGCCACCGGCA
The DNA here is from genome assembly GCA_900317305.1 of uncultured Prevotellaceae bacterium. GTDB lineage: Bacteria > Bacteroidota > Bacteroidia > Bacteroidales > Bacteroidaceae > Prevotella. Next base: position 29,174 of record ONGG01000033.1, read on the forward strand.
CCCCCGAGCAAATCTGCCAGTGCGAGAACAGCTACACCGCAAAATTCCTCAAGAAAGAACTGGGGATAGAATAAAAGAAAAAAGAAAAAAGCCCATTGTGCCCAGAAATGATGGGCATAATGGGCTTTTTGGGCATAATGGGCAATATGGGGAAACTTCCCCACCTCCCCTCAAATCTTATTTTTCAGCCTGAGCACCTTATAGCCTATGGTGGCCAGGGCTGCGATTACCACATACACCAGCAGCAGTTGTATGCGGGTGATGTGGATATGCTCCACGCTCGACCCTGGCATTGAGGCTACCCATGTGGCCAGCGTGTTCTGCCATCCCACCACCATGGCCAAGGCCTTGGCCACCCACGGCATCAACGGTGGCACTACTGCCGAGGCGAACAGCAATGCCGTGAGGTAAAGGATGACCGTAGCCAACGGAATGACAAAAAAGTTGGTGAGGAGGAAATAGGTGGAGAAACGACCGAAATAATAGGCCGTGAGTGGTGCCACACCCAACTGCGCACTGCACGACACCACCACCATCGCCCACATCCATTTCGCCCATCGGTGCTGCTCCAAAAAAGCTGCCGGCACCAAGGCATAGAGGGGCTTGTAGAAAATAAGGATGGCCATGACCGCCAGAAACGACATCTGGAACCCCACGTCGTAGAGGCAGAGGGGATTGGAGAGCAACATGACAATGGCCGTGAATGACAAGGCGTTGAGCGACATGCGGTCGCGGCCCACCAAACCCACGAAGGAGTAGACGGTGATCATGAGCGAGGCCCTCACCACCGATGGCGACAGTCCGGTGAAAAGGGCATACGACCAGATGCCCAGGATGATGAGCACCTCACGCAGTACGCTGCGACGACGCGCTCCCAGCACCAACGAGAGCAGCATATAGATAATGCCCAGGTGCAGTCCGGAGAGGGCCAGCACATGCGAGGCGCCCGAGATGGAGTAGATATCGCGAAGGTCGTTGGTGATGCGCGACTTGTCGCCCAATGCCATGGCCACCGCCACAGCCATCTCGTCGTCGCTCAGTCCGATGCCCAGATACTGGCGCAGCGTGTGCTGGCGGAAGCGCATGGCAGCCAGACGTGCACGTTCGAGCCGTGAGAGGCCGTCGAGAGGGAGCACGGCTTTACGCCAGGCGTCGGGCGCGATCAGCGTGGTGGCCGTGAAGCCATGACAGCGCAGATAAAGCGGATAGTCGAAATTGGAGGAATAATAGTTTTCGGGGCGCTTCATCCTCGATGTGGCCACGATGCCGTCGCCCACCTCCAAAGGGATATCAGAGGCCGTCGCCGTGTCGCGGAGCAGCGAGGCCTTCACGCGCCGTGGCATCGCCTCGTCGTCAAGTAGCCACAGGTCCATGCGCAGGGTCTTCCCCCGCACCTGAGGATGGCTCGCTACCACCGCCCGATAAGTGACATAGCCCCGGGGCAAAGGCCTGTCGAGCGCCCCCTGCTGCCGGGTGACAAGAAACCCACCAAGAAAAACAAACGACACCATGATCAGCGCACCCTGCCACAATTCAAGGCGCCCCAATGGCCCAGCATGCCCATTGTGCCCAAATTGCCCAAATTGCCCATTGTGCCCAGATTGCCCATTATGCCCAGATTGCCCATCAAGCCCATTATGCCCATCACGCCCACCAAGCCCCGCCACCACCGTAGCAACAGCAGCCACCACCAATCCCGCCAACCACACCACTGGTGACAGTAAGCCACGGCTCTCGTATCCAACTACAATGCCTATGGCCATCGCCACGGCAATGCGCAGCAAAGGGAAGAGCTGGATACGACCATTGGTTTGCATAGGGATTGAAGAACTAAGGATAGAAAACTAAAAATTGAAAAACTAGAGATTGAAAAACCAGAGATTGAAAAACCAGAGATTGAAAAACCAGAGATTGAAAAACCAGAGATTGAAAAACCAGAGACAGGAAAACTAGAGGCAAAAAACTTGGGATAGAAAAACGGGGCTGGCCAAATGGTCAGCCCCGTGTGGGTTTTACCTTTTAAAGATGATCTGCGGCGGTGTATATCCACTCGTAGATGCAACTGAAGACGCCGAAGGCAACGATGCCTGCCGTGCAGAGTGCGAGCGCCAACTTGGTGTTGACATCGCTCCTGAAGGTGGGCAGCGGGGTCTCGGTCTTCTTGATGTACATCGCCTTCACGATAAGCAAGTAGTAGTAAAGGCTCACCACGGTGTTGACCAAGGCCACGAACACCACGATGTAGGCCAAGGCCCCGACAGTGGTATCGAAGGTATGTCCGCTCACACCGGCCATGAACACGAAGAACTTGCTGAACATACCGGCAAATGGCGGGATGCCTGCCAGCGAGAACAGTGCCAGGGTCATGAGGAACGAGAGCTTGGGGTTGGTGGTATAGAAACCGTCGTAGGAGTCCATATTGGTGGTGCCACCATTGTTCTGCTCCACCACGCTGATGACGCTGAACACGCTGAGGTTGGCCACCACATAGACGAGGACATAGAACGACAGCGCCGTGATGCCCATTGTCTGCTCGCCGGTGACGGCCAGCATGATGTAGCCCGCCTGCGATATGGAACTGAAGGCCATGAATCGCTTGAGGTCTTTCTGACGGATGGCGAAGAGGTTGGCCACGGTGATACTCAGCACGATGACGATGTAGAGGAAATAGTGCCACTCTGTGCTCAAAGCGGGGAACACCTTGAAGAGGATGGCCATGAAGGTGAATGCGGCGGCACCCTTAGAGGCCACGCTGAGGTATCCTGTCACCACGGTGGGCGCACCCTCGTAGGTATCGGCCGTCCAGAAGTGGAAGGGCACCAAGGAGATCTTGAAGCCCAGACCGCTGAAGAAGAATACCATACCCATCACCACAAGCGGTGTGGCGGTGAGCTTCTCGGCCACGTCGGCGAAGTAGAGGGTTCCGCAGGCACCATAGAGCAGCGACACGCCGAAGAGCATCACGCCACTCGAGAAGGCTGCGGTGAGGATATACTTGGCAGCACCCTCGGCCGAATTGTTGCGGTGCTTGTCGAGCGCCACGAGGCAGGCCATGGGAATGGAGGCCATCTCAAGTCCGAGGTAGAACATCAGGAAATGTCCGGCCGACATCATCATGAACATACCGAGCAGGGTGGAAGCCACGAGGAAGTAGAACTCGCCCTCGCGGTCCTTGCTCTCCTTGCGTGAAATCCACTGGCGGCTCATGATGACCACGATGAGCGACGCGAGCGAGAGAATTGCCTTCATCACGTTGACCGAGGTCGAAGTGACATACATATCACCGAAAGCCGACTTGGGTTCCAGTGGCAGCGCACAGATGAGCGTGAGCACACCGAAACAGAGGCACACGAAGGGGTTGAACCATCCGCGGTGCACATCCTTATCGGATGCGAAATCTGCAATGAACACCACAATCATGACGGTCACGAGCATGGCCTCAGGAATCATATATAGAAATTGACTATAATTCATATCGCTTCAGGTTTTATGGTTGGATAACATTCAGGATGGGCACCACGGCGTCGTTGATGACATTGCTTGCCCACATGGGGAACAGACCGAGACCGGCCACACAGAAGATGAGGCAGCAAACAGCCACGCGCTCGTCCCAAGTGGCGTCGGTGAGTTCCTCGTAGTGCGGGTCGGCCACCTTCTGGTAGAGGATCTTGCCCACCACGCGAAGGATATAGACAGCCGTCACCACGATAGAGCCGCAGGCGATGATGGTGGCCGTGCGGTGGAACACGTCGTTGTTCTGGAATGAGCCCACGAAGATGGTCATCTCGGCCACGAAGCCCGAGAAGCCCGGCAGACCGAGGTTGGCCAGACCGGCCAGCACATAGCCCACTGCCAAGAATGGCATAATCTTCATCAGACCACCCAGTCGGCGCACGTCACGCGTGTGGGTACGGCCGTAGATCATACCGATCAGGGCAAAGAAGAGGGCCGTCATCAGTCCGTGCGAGAGCATCTGGATGATGGCACCGGTGCACGAGGTGCGGGTCATCATGAGGATGGCGAAGAGCACCAGACCGCAGTGCGACACCGACGAGTAGGCATTGATATACTTCAGGTCGGTCTGCACACAGGCCGAGAGCGCGCCATAGACCACCGAGATGGTGGTGAGGATGATGAAGATCCACGACAGTTCTTGTGCGGCTTGGGGAAGCAGGTACATGGCGATGCGGAAGCAGCCATAGCCTCCCAGCTTCATCAGCACGCCGGCGTGGAGCATGGAGACGGCGGTAGGCGCCGAGGCATGACCGTCGGGGCTCCATGTGTGGAACGGGAAGAGGGCTCCCAGCACACCGAAACCGATGAAGACAAACGGGAAGAGGATGTTCTGCACGTTGCCGGGGATGGCCATTCCCGGCAGTTTGTTGTGCTGTGCGATCTCCACCACGTTCATCGTCGAGGCACCACTGAAGAAGTAGATACCGAGGATACCGAGGATGAGCAGGGCCGAGCCACCCATCAGCATCAGGGTGAGCTTCATGGCCGAATACTCCTTGGCACCGCTACCCCACACGCCGATGAGCAGGTACATGGGGATGAGGGCCACCTCGTAGAACATGAACATGGTGAACATGTCGGTGCAGATGAAGAAGCCATAGACACCCGAGCTCAGCAGCGTGAACCAGAGGAAATACTCCTTGGTGAGCGGCTTGAGCTGCCATGAGGCGAAGGTTCCGGTGAAGACAATGATGCTCGAGAGGAGCAGCATCACCACCGAGATGCCGTCGACACCCACCGAATAGGCGATGTGCAACGGACGGAACCACATGTGGGTGGCCGTGTAGAGCATCGGATAGGTCTCCGCCGGCATTGTCTGGCGAAGATGAATGAAATCGAAGGTGAGGTAGATGGAGAGCGCCAGCAAGAGCGACGAGCCCACCACCATCACGCCACGCACCTGGTTGAGCGTGCGTGCCAGCCAGAGGCCGAGCAGCATCAGTGCGGGAATTATTACGAAAATTGTCAGTATACTCATTTTTCTTCAGTCTTTACAATGCACACAACAGTATTAAGGTTATAGCCACGGTACCGGTGAGGAACCACACCGCATACTGGCGAACGTCGCCGCTCTGCCAACTGCGGATGCTCTCGCCTGCCTCGCTGGTGCCCCATGCCATGAAGTTGAATGTTCCGTCGATGACGTGGCGGTCGAACCATGCGATGGGCTTGGAGACGAGGTTGAAGATGATCTTGTGGGTCACGAAGAGCCAGATCTCGTCCTGATAGAAGCGCTTGTAGGCGGCACGGTGCAGACGTGGGAAGGTGGAATAGAGCTTGTCGGCGATGGGCTGACGCTCACCCTTGAAGATATAGGTGGCCAGACAGATGCTCACGATGGCGATGACCGTCGAGGTGATGGCGATCTGACTGTCGAAATGGATATCGTAGGCCCTGCCATCGGCAGATACGAAATTGCCAAAGCTGCCACTCCAGCCTGCGAAACCGGCGATGGTGGTATAGACACCCACACCCACGGTGATCACAGAGAGGATGATGAGGGGCACCGTCATAGTGAGCGGAGCCTCGTGCGGCGTATGGTGCTCGTGGGCCTCCTTGTTCTCCGTACCCCAGAAGATGCCGAAGTAGAGACGGAACATATAGAATGCGGTCATGGCGGCGATGCCTGTCATGATCCATCCCACCACCGGACTGTAGGCGAAGCATGCCGTGATGATCTCGTCTTTCGAGCTGAAGCCCGAGAAGAAAGGTATACCGGCGATGGCCAGACAGCTGATGAGGAACGTGATGTGCGTGATGGGCATGTACTTGCGTAGACCACCCATGAGGGCCATCTCGTTGGAGTGGACGGCATGGATGACACAGCCCGCACAGAGGAACAGACAAGCCTTGAACATGGCATGGGTGAAGAGGTGGAACATACCAGCCATATAGCCCACGCTGCCGTGATGCTCATGACCGGTGGTCATCTCGGTACACACACCCAGGGCCACCATCATGAACGCGATCTGCGAGATGGTGGAGAAGGCCAGCACACGCTTGATGTCGCTCTGGGCACAGGCCACTGCAGCGGCATAGAAAGCGGTGAACACGCCTATCCACACGATGATGCTCATGGCCTGGGGCGCATATTGTATCCACAGCGGGAACATACGGGCCACCTGGAACACACCAGCCACCACCATGGTAGCGGCATGGATGAGCGCCGACACCGGGGTGGGACCCTCCATGGCGTCGGGCAACCAGATGTGCAACGGGAACATGGCACTCTTACCGGCACCACCGATGAACATCAGCACCAGGGCGGTGGGAAGGATGAATCCGGCGGCCGACATGGCCTTCACGGCATCGCAGGGGATGAACGGCGTGGTGCCCGAGCCCATCTCGATGGTTCCCACGAACGAGAAACTGAACGACTGGGTGTAATAGCCGAAGATCAGGATACCGATGAGGAAGAACATATCGGCGAAGCGGGTGACGATGAACGCCTTCTTCGAGGCAGCCACCGCAGTATGCAGCGGATAGTAGAATCCGATGAGCAGGTATGAGCTCACACCCACCAACTCCCAGAAGAGGTACATCTGGAAGATATTGGTGGCCAGTACCAGTCCGAGCATCGACATGGTGAAGAGCGAGAGGAAAGCGTAGTAGCGCTGGAATCCCTTCTCGCCATGCATGTAGCCAAACGAGTAGATATGCACCATAAAACTCACCGTGGAGATGACGATGAGCATCATCACCGAGATGGGATCGAGCAGGATACCCATGTCGAAATTGAGGTTGCCCAAGGGGAGCCAGGTGAAGTTAAACGGTACGATGGTGGGATAAGTGCCATCGGCCAGGCGCGGCGCCGAGAAATAGGTGAACGCCACGTAGTAGGAGAGCACGGTGACCACACCCAGCACGGTAGTGCCGATGAGCCCCGCCAACTTATGCGACATCTTCATACCACACAGTCCCAGTACAAGGAAGGAGAGCGCGGGCAGGAGAAGTATCAGAAATGTATAACTGTAAGAATCCATAGTCGTGAATGCTTTTTGGCTGTTATAGTTTCATGTTTTCAATACTGTTCACCTGATCGCTGTGGAACCTGCGATAGACATTGATGATGATGGCCACGGCCACTGCCGTTTCGGCAGCGCTCACGCCAATGGAGAACAATGTGAAGAAGAAGCCCTCGAGCTCGCCCGGGAAGAGAATACGGTTGAACACCGCAAAGTTCATGTCAACGGCATTGAGGACAAGCTCGATGGAGATGAGCATGGCAATCAGGTTGCGCCTTGTGACGAAGCCGAAGACGCCGATGAAAAACAGCAATGTGCTGAGAATCAGGAAAAACTCTACTGGTATAGTCATGTTACTTGTCCTTTCTTGAGATTACGATACCACCGATGATACAGGCCAGGAGGAAGAGCGAGATGAACTCGAAGGGGAGCACATACTGGTATTTCTCCGACCCCATGAGGGTGTTGCCGACGGTCTCCATCGGAACCTCCTGGTTGGGGATGGCCATGCTGATGAATTTGTTCTTGAGAATGATGAAGAGCACCATCGCGCATCCCACGGCGGCAGCCAGACATCCGGCGATGACCTTTCCGCCGCGCAGGCGCTCTGAAAGGCCACGCAACGTCTGCTTCGAGACGAGCTGGATGGCGAAGATGTAGATCATCGTGATGCCTCCGGCGTATACGCTCACCTGAGCGGCGCCGAGGAACGTGTAGTCGAGCAGGAAGTAGATGCCTGCCACACCAAAGAGTACGAGCAACAGGAATGTGGCGGCCCGCATGATGCTCTTGGTGGCAACGGAAAGGATGGCCGAGCCGAGAATGACGACGGCCAAGATGCAAAACATTACGATATTAGCCATATTCCTTATTTCGTTTTGGTGTTGAACTTACCGATAATGAGTGGAGCGCCGCCCTCGATGAGGCCGGGCAGCGAACCGCCCTCGTAGACCTCCTTGTCGAGGTGGAGCACCAGGGCGCCACGGTCGAACACGCTGTTCTCAAAATCGTTGGTGAACTCTATAGCGTCGAAGTTGCACGCATTGGTGCAGAGCTGGCAGAACATGCAGTCGCCCAGGTCGTACTGATAGTCGAGCAGCACGCGTTTCTTCTTGCCAGTGGCCTCGTCGGTACGCATCTCGGAGAGAATCTTGATGGTGCCGTTCGGACAGGCCTTCTCACACATCGTGCATGCCACGCACTTGTGCGCGCCATCCTCGGTGCGCTTGAATACCAGGCGCCCACGGTGGCGTTTGGCCACATGCAGTGTGGTCTTGCGGTTCTCGGGATACTGTTCGGTGGACTTCGGTGTGAAATACTCCTTGAGGGTGACTTTCATACCTGTAGCCAGCGTCTTCATTCCCGCCACGATACCGCCAAAATATGATTGGTTTTCCATTATTTCTTTGTATTTTAATATGACAGGGATTTAGAAGTAGAGCTTGAATGCCACCACAATGGTCATCAGCACGAGGTTGAGCAATGAGAGCGGCATGAGGTATTTCCACTCCAGCTTCAGTATCTGGTCGATACGCAGGCGTGGGAATGTCCATTTGATCCACATCAGCAACCATACCACGAAGAAGCTCTTGCCGAGGAACCATACGATGCCCGGGATATAGTCCATCACCTTGTCGAATCCGGCGATGCCTACATTCACGGGAGCCCATCCGCCAAGGAACACCGTCGTGGCGATGCCAGCGATGATGAAGAGGTTGAGGAACTCAGCGAGGTAGAAGAATCCGAAGCCCATACCCGAGTACTCGGTGTGGTGACCGGCGGTGAGCTCGCTCTCGGCCTCGGCCATGTCGAACGGACCGCGGTTGGCCTCGGCGTTGCCTGCCACGAGGAATACGAGGAAGGCGATGATGGCGGGGATATGTCCCTTGAAGATGAGCCACTGCCATGGTCCTGTCTGAGCCTCGACGATGCCGCTCACCTGCAGGGTGCCGGTGAGGATGACGGCGGTGATGAGGCAGAGGCAGAGCGAGATCTCATACGAGATCAACTGCACGGCGCCACGCATGGCCGACACCACGGAATACTTGTTGTTGGAGGCCCATCCGGCGAGGAAGATACCTACCACGCCGATGGAGGAGACCGCAGTGAGGAGGAACACGCCCACATTGAAGTCGAGGATCACGGCACCCTTGTTCCATGGCAGGAAGCAGAAGGCTCCCACCGACCCGATGATGACGAGGAATGGAGCAAGAGCATAGAGGAGTTTGTCGGCACGGTCGACGAAGAAGATCTCCTTGATGAGCATCTTCACGACGTCGGCGAACACCTGGAGCAGTCCCCACGGTCCCACACGCATCGGGCCCAGTCGGCACTGGAAGTAGGCACAGACCTTACGCTCCATGAAGATCAGCGCGATGGCGAGCAGTGCGTATGCCGTAAGGATGAGCACGCCCACGATCACACATTCAATCAGTATCGCCCAGAAATCCCCCAGTCCGAGTGTCTGGCGGAGAAGCTGGTCGAACCATTGTGTTACTATTGAAAAGTCGAACATAAATATTCTCTTGAAGTTTGAAACGTTATTATCTGTCGATGTCGGGGATGACGAAGTCGATGGCGGCTCCGGTGCTCACGAGGTCAGCGATCTTCTGTCCGCGGAGCATGGGGTCGAGGGCGCCCACGAGGGTAAGGCCCATAGGGCGCATCTTCAGGCGGTAAGGACTCTTGTCGCCCCTGGAGTCGAGATATACGCCGAACTCGCCGCTGGCACCCTCCACCGAGAAGTACCACTGTCCCTCGGGCACCTTGATGATGGCCTTCTGCTTCACGTAGAAGTCGCCCTCGGGGATGTTGTCGATGAGTTGCTCGATGATGTCGAGGCTCTGGTACATCTCCTGGATGTGTACGAGATAGCGGTCCATGGAGTCGCAGCCGGTAAGGGTGATCTGCTTCCACTCCACCTTGTCGTATACGTCATAGGGATGGTTCTTGCGCACGTCGTTGGCCCATCCGGCGGCACGTCCGGCCGGTCCGGTGACACCGTAGTTGATGCAGTTGGCCTTGTCCATCACGCCCACCTTCTCGAAGCGGTTGTGGGTGATGACATTGTCGCCGAACACATCCATGTACTCCTGAATCATCGGGCGCAGGTACTTGCACAGCGCCTTGGTGTTCTTCACGAAGTCGGGGTCGATGTCGTCTTGCAGTCCACCTATTCTATAATAATTCTGGATCAGTCGTCCTCCGGTGGTCTCTTCCATCACGTTGAGTACATGCTCACGGTCGCGCATGCAGTAGAGGAATGCGGTGAGCGCGCCGAGGTCCTGAGCGCAGCAGCCACAGTAGAGCAAGTGGTTGTCGAGGCGCTGCAACTCGTCCATGATGGTGCGGATATACTTGATGCGGTCGGTGAGCTCCACGCCCAGGCCTTCCTCTATTACGCCCACAAGGGCATGGCGATGCATCATGGCCGAGAGGTAGTTGAGTCGGTCGGTGAGCGCGAGGGTCTGCGGGTAGGTGTAGCTCTCGCACATCTTCTCGATGCCGCGGTGGATATATCCCACATGCGGGTAGATGCGCTTCACGGTCTCACCGTCGAGCACGGCCTGCAGACGGAGCACACCATGGGTGGAGGGGTGCTGCGGACCGATGTTCACCACATAGTCGTTGTCGTCGAAAAGGCGGTTGCGCTTGCACAGCAGTTTGCCGTCCTCGTCGAGGCTATATTCACGTCCATAGTCGCTCTCCTGGTCGTCCTCGAGCGTATACGAGTCGTTGAACTCCCAGTTCTTGCGGAAAGGATGGCCCTTGAAGTCGGTGCGCAGGAAGAGGCGCTCCATGTTGGGGTGTCCGAGGAACTTGATGCCGAAGAAGTCGTAGACCTCACGCTCAAGCAGGTCGGCAGCCTTCCACAGGTCGATGACCGACGGGATGACGTAGTCGTCGCCCACCTGTCGGGCAATGGTCTTCACGCTGGTGCGGTCGTGTGTCTCGGTGTTCTCAAGGATGTAGATGCAGCCGAGGCCTTCCTCGCCGAAGTCCTCGCCGATGATGGTGACGAGGTAGTCGAAATGCTGCTTCTCTTTCAGTTCGCGCATGCTCTTGGCGAAACTGTCGAATGCGATGATCTTGCTGTCTATTCTCATTTCGCCTCCTCCTTGTTCTCTTTAAGTTCGTCAACGAAGTCGTCGGGCACGTCGGTCACCACGATGGGTCGCTTCCAACCCGAGGTGATGGCCGCATTAGAGAGGTTGAGCTCGCGCTCCTCGGTGGTCTGCTTGTGGTTGGCACCGCCGAAGAACTTCTCAATCTTCACCTTGCGCTGAAGCTGCATCATGCCATACATGATGGCCTCGGGGCGCGGTGGGCAACCGGGGATGTAGACATCCACGGGAACAATCTCCTCGATGCCTTTCACCACATGGTAGCTCGACTTGAAGGGACCGCCAGAGATGGCGCATCCTCCCACGGCGATAACATACTTGGGCTCTGCCATTTCATCATAGAGACGCTTGAACACCGGTGCCATCTTGTGGGTGATGGTGCCGGCGCACATGATCAGGTCGGCCTGTCGGGGAGAGTTGCGGGTGACCTCGAATCCGAAACGGGCGAAGTCATAACGTGCGCAGCCCACCGACATGAATTCGATGCCGCAGCAAGAGGTGGCGAAAGTGAGCGACCAGAGCGAGTTCGACCGTCCCCAGTTGATGAGTTGGTCGAGGTTGCCCGTCACTACGTTCACACCGCCCTCGTTGAGTTCCTCGATGAGTTTCTCCAGGCCCTCATTGTCCTTGAACTCATCGTAAGGGATACTCTTGATACGTGGTTTCCTTACTTCCATTCCAACGCTCCTTTCCGCCAGGCGTAGGCCAGGCCAAATACGAGCACGAGGAGGAAGAATCCGATGCTGACAATGGCCATCACACCGAACTGTTTCACCACTACTGCCCATGGGTAAAGAAAGACCGTCTCGATATCGAACAAGAGGAAGAGGATGGCGAAGAGGTAAAACCCGATCGACACGGGCAACCATGAGGACCCGTGCGTAGGAATACCACATTCATAAGGCTCACCCTTCAACTTGTTATACGACCGAGGTCCAATCAACTTGGCAATGACGTAAGCCGCCACCACCAAGACAACTGCCGTTAAAATAACGGTAATAAACAAAGTGAAATACATATATATGTGTTTTAAAATTGTATGCGCTTTGATTATCCCTAAACAAAATGCGATGCAAAGTTAGCAATAAAATGCCAATAAACCTAAAATAAATCAAAAATTGTAGTAGGAAATCAAACCTTGCATGGGACTTTTCGCCACCTTGTCGATTGCGAAGCCCTCTTCTGCGGCTGCGAAAACAAGTTGTTCGCTGAAATAATACGCCACACTGCCGATGGCCCTCACGGGTAAGTCGGGGCGGTGATACTGGGTGAGGTTGCGACGGAAAAAGGCACGGAAATTGTGGACGACAAACTGCTGAACGTCAGCGCTGTCGAGATGCTCGTGGATGAAGCGGGTAGTCTGCGCGAGGAAGCGGTTGGGCAGGGGCTCGCGATAGACGCGCTGGATGATGTCGGCGGTGCTGAGACCAGTCTGCCGGTGGTATTCCTCGGCCAGGTGGGTGGGAAACAGTCCCTTGCACAACGTGCCGAGGAAGTTGCGCCCCAGCACAGCGCCACTCCCCTCATCGCCCAGGATATAGCCGAGCGGCGGGGTGTTCATCACCAGTCGATGACCATCGTAAAGTCCTGAGTTGGAGCCCGTTCCAAGGATACATGCAATGCCTTCCTCGACACCGAAGAGGGCGCGGGCTGCCCCCAGCAGGTCGCTCTCCACCATCACGGGCTTTTGATGGGCGCCGGCTGGGAAGAAGGTGGCCGTGAGCATGCGCTGGAGCCGTGGTGCGACAGATGGCAGGGCACCGGCTCCATAGTAGTAGACGCCTCCTACCCCTTCTGCCTGACTGAGGAAATCAGCGTCGAGTTCCTCGTTCAGTATTTTCTCGATTTGCTCATCCGACTGGTGGATAGGGTTGATGCCCTGCGTGGTGGCAGAGGCGATGGCTTGCCCGCCCTCGGCGAGGCACCAGTCGGTTTTTGTGCTGCCGCTGTCGGCTATCAGTATCTTCATGCGAAAGAAGCGTTTTTTTTCAGTAAAATCCAACCTATCGGGGGATAATCTCTTGACTTGCAAAGGTACAAAGCAATTGCGACATGACCAAATCCGTAAAAAAAAAACACAAAAAATGGTCGGAATTATTGCAAAAATGCAAAGTTTGAACTATATTTGCGCCAAATAGCCTTAATGATAAGATTAAAGCAACAAAAATGCTATCTTTATGAAGTAGGTCTATCATTTTGCCAATATCCACGGAAATGTAGAAAAGAACATGTTTTTGCCCTGTGCAATATGTTATAATTAACCATATTTTATTCACAATTAAAAAAAATCCATTATGAAGAAAATGATAATGATTGCTGCCATGATGCTCATGAGCATCGGCGCATTTGCCCAAAGCAATGTGTATATCAAGCCGATGGTCGGCGGTTCACTGGCTACCCTTGTTGGTGATGTGGAGAACAATAAGATGAAGATCGGACTTGTCGTCGGTGGCGAATTGGGCTACAATCTCTCTGAGAACATGGCCTTGACAGCTGGTGTGCTGTATTCTATGCAAGGCACCGGCGTTAAGGATCATGACGAGAATATCAACATGGACTATCTGAATGTTCCCATCTTGTTCAACTACTATGTCGCTCCCGGACTGGCCATCAAGGCCGGTGTGCAGCCTGGCTTCCTGCTGAGTTCGAAATGGGATGACGAAGACATGAAAGACATGAACGAGACATTCGACCTTTCCATTCCTCTGGGCATCTCCTACGAGATCAGCGACTTCGTGATCGACGCCCGTTACAATCTGGGTGTGACCAATGTGCTGAAGGAAAATAAAGGATGGACTTGGGACGGCAAGGCAAGGAACAGCGTCATCATGCTGACCCTTGGCTACAAGATTCCACTCTAATAGATTTAGGAGTTCAGGAGTTCAGGAGTTCAGACATTACCAAGGACTCTAAAGACCTTAAGGACTCTAAGGACTCTAAAGACCTTAAAGACCTTAAGGACTCTACGAACTCCAGAAATAATCAGATATTCAGTAGGGCGCTCACCTCAGCGGGGTTGAGCGCCCACTCGTATGTATAGCGCTCGTCGGCCTCATCCTTGTCGTCGATGATGGTGAGTTGCTGGGCACTGGCTTTCGCCTCGAGCAGTTGGCCGATGGTCATCTTCTCCTCCAGGCGGCGGAGGACAGCCATCATGCCATCGTGGCTCATGTCTCTCTGGGTCTGGCCGGTGAAAGGCATCTCGAGCCACACAATCTCGCGTTTCTGCACTTCGAGGATGCCGAAGATGAGACCTTTCGACAGGTTGCTCTCGCTGATGCGCACCATGTGCTGCACGCACGAGGGGTCGTAGGCCACGCCATCCTTGTTCGACACCTTCATGGGGTATTCGCTGCTCATCCATCCCACAACGAGATTGGGCGACAATGCCCCGTTGGAGTAGGCATTGCAGACGAACGCCACCATCTCGGCCTTCGCCTGCTCGAGCTCGGGCAGCGACAGTTCGATATACTCGGCCGTACCCACCATATCGGGGATATGCTGGATGTCGCCCGAGTGCTTGGCACCGGTACAGGTGAGGTGATAATAGGCGCAGTCCTCGGCTTTATTATGGAAATACACACGGCAACTCAGGTCCATGTCGAGGTGCTGGGCAGGCAGGCCCTTGCCCCACTGCAGGAATAGGCGCACGGCATCGCCCTCCACGGCGAAGCGGGTACCCATCAGGGCGCACGAGGTGTCCTGGATGGTGGAACTCCGGTCGCCCACGCCAATGGGAATCTGGTAGAGTGCCGGGTCGATATAGATGGTCGTGCTCGCTGTCTTCGCAGCGGCGAAGCGTCTCGACATCGACTCCCCAAAAATATTTTCCACTCCCTTCACCATCGCCTTGCGCTCCTCCTCGCTGTAGAGCGTCAGCAGTTTGTTGGCCGGTATGACCTTGGGGATACCCGTGATGGGTTTGGCGATGCGGGTGCTCTTCGGGTCGAAATAGGTCTCGGCGGCATTGCTCAGCGAGAGGAGCAGGCGCGCGGGTACATTGTCAGCCACCTCGTCGAAGGCCTTGAGCACGCGTTCGCTGCCCAACCTCAGCATGGTGGCGAAGAGGCACCGTGCGAAGAGTCCCGGACGCTCCTTGAGCAACCGAAGCATCATGTCGGGGTCGTTGGCCAGGCGGGCCTTGTCTACCCTACCCTGCCAAGTGGTGTATTCCTGCTTATAGAAGAGGTCGAGCACTTTGGCCAGGAAGTCGAAGCCCTCCTTCTGGGAGTATTCTCCCAGGCGTAGCGCATGGATCATGCGCACCCACATGCCCCGTTTCGGGTTCATGTTCTCCACCGCCTGCAGGGCTGTCATTTGCAGGCCGTTCATCCATCGGGCCACGGTGCGGCATTGGCTGCGGTCGTACTTCAGGCGCAGTTCCATTTTCTTTTCCGCTGCGACATCCACGCTGCGGTCGGCAGGCTGCCACATATGGCGGTTCACCCGGGCGGCATGGGCGATGAGCGTCTTGGGCTCGATAATCTGCACCTTGCCCGTCTTCTCATACCACAGGTAGCGGAGGATGTCGGTGGGCGTGCGCATCCACCGTGCCGCCTCGCCGCTCTTGCCCCGTCTCACCAGTTCGCGCACCACAATCATGGCGGTTTCCCTCATCGGCACCTCCACATCCTGCGGTACGTCAAACTGCCCTGCCAACAAGGAGAGCGAGTCTTTCTGCGACTCGTCGAGGGGGACGGGCGACGTGAGGAGCGAGCGGAACACCTGCTGCAAGTCGTCGATGACGAAGAGGCGCAGTTCCTTCAGTTTGCTGCCCTGCCCCTTGTAGGTGTAGTGGGCGGTGACGAACGGTGTGCCACAGAACGGGCATCCGTTGTAGCGCTCCAGGGCAAACGTCCCCTCGGGGATGAGATGGCCACAGGGAAGGGTCTCGCCACGGAATCCCGCCTCCTCACCGAAGATGTTGGCCAGCAGGGTGACGAGATGGTCGGCCAGGGTCTCCCCGGTGGGCACCTGCCACCCTTTCACGAGTGGAGCCCAGTTGAGGTCCACCCCCATCACCTCGTTCACACAGGCGGTGATGTGGGCCAACTCGTCGGCCGTCACGGCATTCAGCGCATGGAGCAACTGCTCGCTCACGCCGAAGCCATTCTCGGCCAGCCTGCGCACGAAAGCGGCCACAGGTGCGGTGATGGCCGATGTCATGTCGACCTCATCACGGCGGACATCAAGGAACAAAGCGCGGTAGCGCAATGCCACCTTTGTCAATGACTTGTTAAACATATCTTGCTCAATTAAAGGTAATTGGACGACTATTCAGAGACGCAGCCTTTCGGCCGCAATATAGGAGTAAGCCGTCCTTGGACCTGTTCTTGTGGACTGCGGGCAGGACTCGAACCTGCGACCTGTAACCAGAGATCGGAGTATGACGTGATTGGTCCTTCGCAGGAAATCTCACCTCAGAAACTTACTGCTCTACCAACTGAGCTACCGCAGTCATTCTGTCAAAGCGTTCGTTTCTGCAAAAATAGTGTTTTTTTCGTTACCGCATTATTTTTTCGCCATAAAAAACATTGTTGGGTGCATTATTTCCGCGCACCTGCGAAAAATGTGGAGCGAGCAATCAAAGAGAAACTTTCGCCCCTATATTTTGTCCTTTTCCATAAAAAACACTACTTTTGCGGTTTACTATCCACTATACAAAACATTTCAGCATCATGGGCAACTACCGCTTATGCTATATCACACGCAACTACCGCGGGGTGGAAGGGTCTGGCAACAAGGCCAAGACCGACAATGAGGACACTCTCGTGGAGATGGGGGCTGTCAACCTCGGACTGCGACGCACTTTCCATGACAACAAGGCGCTCAAGTTCATACTCGACCTCACCGGAGTCATCCGCTATTGCTTCGCACTCCGCAAGGGCGATATCGTCGTCTTGCAGTATCCAGTCAAGAAATATTTCGCCTTCCTCTGCCGTGTTGCCCACCTCAGGGGAGCCAAGGTGGTGACCCTCATCCACGACCTCGGGTCAATGCGGCGGAAGAAACTCACCATCGCGCAGGAAATCAGCCGTCTGATGCATGCCGACTACGTCATCGCATCCAACGACGTGATGAGGCAGTGGCTCGACAAACACGGATTCACCCACCACCTCGGCGCACTGGGACTGTTCGACTATCGTTCCAAAACCACGCACCAGGAGGAGAAGGAGGAGAAGGGAACAGAAGTGCCGAAAGAGCGCTCCATCGTTTATGCCGGAGCGCTCGCCATGCGTAAAAACGCATTCATCCTGCAACTCCCCGATGTCATCAAAGGATACAAGATGCATATCTATGGCAACCGCTCAGGACTTCCGGAACTGAAGGAGAGCGACCGGCTCATTTTCCACGATTTCATGCCCGCCGACCAGTTCATCCAAGGGGTTGAGGGAGATTTCGGCTTCGTATGGGACGGTGACTCCGTGGACAGCTGCACCGGCAACTTTGGTGAATACCTCCTCTACAACAGTCCGCACAAGGTGTCCTTCTATCTCAGGGCGGGGATGCCCATCATCATCTGGGAGGAAGCGGCCCTTGCCAAACTCGTGGAGGAGGAGGGCATAGGGTTCGGCATCGGCAGCATCAAGCAGCTCAACACCCGGCTCGCTTCCATCACCGAAGAGCAGATGGCTGCCATGCGCGACAACGTGCGGCGCGTGAGCGACACCCTCGCCCATGGCGGCTTTTTCAGAAAGGCACTGGAGGAGGCTTTGGACAAGTTGACCATGGGCAAGTAGCTTCTGGGGCTGCTATAAAAAAGCTGCTATAAAGAAAAGGTGTTGAACCGATCTCGGTTCAACATCATTCACAGACATCATTCGCAAAAAAGGGAAAGGTCATCCCCCGCAATGGGAGATGACCTTTCTACTATTCGATAGACGGCCGATGGCCGAAACCGGTGGCACCAGCCAATGGCCAACAGCCGATGGCTCACAGCGGTTTAGTATCCGGGATTCTGGTATACGTCGCCATTGCTGATGGCCTGGATGAATGCCTGTGGGATGGGGCGCAGCGCATACTCGGGCTTGTAATACTGGCCCAGGTCGGGATGCGTCTCCTTCAGGTAGTTGGCGTCTTTCATCATACCCGTGCGCTTCAGGTCGTAGAAGCGGCTGTACTCACCACAAAGCTCACGTCCGCGCTCGTCGAGGATGGTGCGGATGGTGGGCGTGCCCGTGAGGAGCTTGGCTCCGGCGCGCTGTCTCACCTTATTGATATTGGCCAGCGCGTTGGCACCCTGGTTCAGGTAGAGGTTGGCCTCGGCGGCGATGAGGTAGATCTCCGACATACGCATGATGAAGGTGGCGTTCAGGTTACCGTTACGCATCTTTCCGGCATTGGCCACATAGTAGTTGTCGCTCTTGTGCTTGCTGAGCGAGGGATAGATGTAGCGGAAGAGGTTGTCCTTGCCATTGAGCGTCATCTTCACGTTGCGGGCATTGTCGTCGTACACGTCCTTGTAGTCCACGAGCAGGTATTTCGACGTGGCCTTTCCGGCCACCTCCTGTGCGTAGTTCACATCCTGCGGCACCACGATGCGGTAGGCCAGTTCGCCGGGAGCGAGCGACTGTCCCACCACGCTGGCATCCTTGTTGAAGTTGGCCTGCGTGTTGGCATCCCAGGTGAAGTTCTGGTTGGCGTTCCACTCTGTGGTGAACGAGGCGTGGTAGCGTGGGTCGAGCGTGCCATCGTCCTGCACGAAGAGGCTGAGCAGGTGCTGGGTGGGCATGAAGTAGCCCTCGGCGTCGTACTCATACGAGAGCACGGCATCCTGGGTCTTCGTCCAGGCGCCAAACTGGCTCAGTGCGCACTGGAAATCCTCGTCCATACGGTTGCACTTCCAGTTGCCGTTGCTCGAGCCGTGACCGTCCTTGCCGGCATACCAGCGGTGCTTCCAGAGGGCCTCTTTGTTCTCCATATTGTTGGCCTGCTTGAACACCTCCTCGAAGGTGGGATACATGTAGGCGCCATAGTTGCCGCCGCCCGACTCGCAGTCGGCTATCAGTTTGTTGGCGGTGTCGAGGGCTTTCTGCACATATTCGGTGGTGCCATACTCATAGGTCTGCAGGTAGGCCTTGGCGAGCATGCCGAGGGCAGCCTTCTTGGTAGGCGTGGTGCAGGTGGCGTCGGTGCCCTTCTGCAACCACTCCACGGCAAACTCCAGGTCGGGGAGGATGATATCCTGGTACACCTGCAGCGGCTCGGTGCGTGTGGGGTCGTAGACGGTAGAGGTTGGCGGCTCGGTGATGACGGTCACGGCACCAAACTGCTCCACGGCGTTGAAGTAGTACATGGCGCGCATGAAGCGTGCGATGGCCACCTGGTAGTTGCGCTCGGCCTCGGTCTTGAAAGGCACCTTGTCGGCCTTCGAGATGGCGATGTTGCAGGCACCGATGCCGTCGTAGATACAGTTCCACATATTGGCGGTGTGGCTGATGCTGGGAGCGGCTCCGGCGTCGAACCAGAAGTACTGGGTGTACGAGGAGTTGATATTGGCGCGGTAGGTCCACAGGTCGGTGTCGCCTTCCGTGAACATCATGTAGAACTCCGTTCCATAGAGGTGTCGCTCCATGCCGAAGAAGGTCTGGTTCACCAGCGAGGCGTAGGTTTCCTCGGATGTGGCGAGGTTGTCCATGGTGAATCCGCCAGGGTTGGTCTCGTCGAGTGAGCATCCACTGAGAGAGGCCAGGGCTGCCGTCATAGCGGCAGACAGCAGGATATTCTTGATTTTGGTTTTCATAATGTCTTTCCTCCTTTGATTAGAATGTGATGTTAACACCAAACACGAACTGCTTGTAGGTGGGGAATGCGTCGGCTCCGCCCATTTCGGGGTCGGTGCCCTTCAACTGGCTCTCGGCGCAGATGATCCAGGGGTTATAGGCAGTGAAGTAGAACCTGCACTTCTCGATGAGGGCATGGCGGGTGAGGGCGCTGGGCAGGGTGTAACCGAAGGTGATGTTCTTGATTTTGAAGAACGAGCCGTCGAAGATGCGGAGCGCGGAGATGCCGATGCTCTGGTCGTCGCCCGAACCAGGTGCGGGATAGTAGGCGCCCTGGTTGTTCTCGGTCCAGTAGTCCACATCGGCAATCTGGTTCTCGGTGACGGCCGACTTGGCGGTGTAGAATCCGAGCAGTTTGCTCGAGATGGTCTGGCCAAGACGGGCCATGGCGTAGACGGTGAGGTCGAAGTTCTTGTAGGTGAACGTGTTGTTCAGACCAAGGATCCAGTTGGGATTCTGATGGCCGAGCACGCGGCGGTCTTGGTTGGCACTGTACTTGTGCTTGCCTTCGTCGGTGGAACCGTCGTCTTTCACCACGGGCACGGTCTCGATCTTCACCCATCCGGGTTTCACTCCATAGGTGTCGAGCTCTTCCTGCGATGCAGAGGTGCCCCAGATGCCGGCATACTTGTAGTCGTAGATCGACTTGATGGGGTGTCCCTCGAAGAGTCCCTCGTTCACGAGGTCGCCGTCGGGCAGTTTCTCGATGCGCTCGAGTTGCCATGTGGCGGTGAACGCGGTGCTCCATGTGAAGTCCTTGGTGAGGATGTTGCGGCTGTTGATGGTCATCTCAAAACCTTTGTTGCTGGTCTTGGCCAGGTTCTCCCAGGTGCTCAGAGGCGATCCCCAGCCGGTGGCACCGTTGGTGATGGGCATGGTGCGCTTGAAGAGCAGGCCGCGGGTCACCGTGGTGTAGTAGTCGATGCTACCGTCGATGCGGCGGTTGAGGATGGCGAAGTCGAGACCGAAGTTCCAGTTGTACGACTTCTCCCATCCCAGCGACGGACTCTCGTAGGTGCCCGAGTACTGTGCGAAGGGCTGTGTGTGCGAGCCGTCGATGGTGATACCGCTACTGGTGTAGATATAGGCGGTGGTACTGGTGCCATAGGCGCCCACGCCGCCCGAGTTACCGGTGATACCGGCACCGATGCGGATCTTCAGGTTGTCGAGCCAGCTCTTCGTGCCTTCCATGAAGGCCTCGTCGCTCACGCGCCAGGCCACTGCTCCTGCGGGGAAGGAATCCCACTTGTTGCCTTCGGTGAAGAACGACACACCGTCCCAGCGGTTGGAGAAGGTGAAGAGGTACTTGCCCTTGTAGGAGTAGTTGAAACGGAGGGCATACGACATCTTCTGGGTCTGGGTGAAGCCCGACTCCAGGTGCTGGCTGGTGGCCGACATCAGGCGCCAGTACTGCCATACGTCGAGGGCCTGGTTGCTGCCGCCGGCCAGTGCCTCCTCGGTGTTGTTCTTCGACCATGACGACACGGCGGTGATGCCGAAGTCGTGGTCATCGGCCACGGTGCGGGTATAGGAGAGGATGTTTTCCCAGTTGTAGCCGTAGGCATCGTTGTAGGTCAGGTCGGCATGTGGCGAGCCTGCGTAGGTAGGACGGAGGGCGTTGGAGTACTTGCCCCAGTATTGTCCGAGCCTGGAGTGCGAGAGGGTGGCGTTCACCTGTGAGCGGAAGTTGAGTCCGGCCAGCGGGGTGAGCTCCAGGTAACCGATGGCGTTGATGTAGGTATTGCGGGTGTTGCGCGCATACTGGTTGGTGATCTTGTCGGCCAGCGGACTGTATTGGTTCTCGATATACTCATGGTTCACGTTGCCGTTGGCATCATAGACCTCGCCCAGTGGCAGGGCTGCCAGTGCGCGGGTATAGGTCTTGTTGTCGCCACGGTCGTGGATGGTGTAGGTAAGGTTGGAGGTGAATCCCACCTTGGCCCAGTCGAAGATGCGCTGGTCTACGTTCAGGCGCAGGGCGTAGCGGTCGCGCTGCTCGTTGCTCAGCAAGCCCTTGTCCTGGCTGTAGACGGCAGAGGCGTAGACAAGGGTCTTCTCCGTGCCACCGGTCACCGACACCGAGTATTTCTGTGTGGTGGCCTTACGTCCAGACACCTCGTCCACCCAGTCAATCCACTTGCCCTGGTTGTAGGCATCGATGTAGGCCTGGTTGCCGCCGAGCAGTGCGTTCACGTTCTCGGGATAGCTGCCATTCTTGTATTTGTAGGCCTCGCGGTAGTAGTTGGTCCACTCTTCGCCCACCATGCCGTTCTTGTATTCGGGGGTGCCGCTCCAGCCGTAGTAGGCGTCGAAGTTCACCTTCACCTTGCCTGAGGCACCGCGCTTGGTGGTGATGATCACCACACCGTTGGCGCCTGCCGAACCGTAGATAGCGGTGGCCGAGGCATCTTTCAGCACGTCGACGCTCTCGATGTCGTTGGGACTCAGGTTGTCGTAGCTGCCAGGCAGTCCGTCGATGATGAACAGCGGCTGGTTGTCGCCATAGATGGAGCGTGAGCCACGGAGCAGCAGATTCACGCCCGCGCCAATCTCACCGCTCTCCTTGGTGATGTCGAAGCCGGCAATCTTTCCTTGCAGGGCCTCCATCACGTTTCCGGTAGGAGCAATCACCACATCGGCGTTCTTCATCGAGGTGACGGCACCTGTCAGGTCGCGTTTCTTCTGCGTACCGTAACCGATGACCACCACGTCGTCGAGACCCAGCACGTCGGGCTCCATGGTCAGGTTCATCGCGCCTTGTCCGGCCTGCATCGTCACCGTCTTGTAGCCGGCATACGAGAATTGCAGTTGCTGTCCGGGGGCAGCGTTCACACTAAAGTCGCCGTTGATGTCGGTCACCACGCCGCCATTGGTGCCCAGCACTCTCACTGTCACACCAATCAGTGGTTCTCCCGTCTCGTCGACTACATGACCTTTGACAGGCCTTGCCTGTTCTACTGCGTTTGGTCCGGGTGCGGCCACGCTGCTTTCTGCCCACATCTGAGCGGGCATCAACAGCGATAGAGCAAAACCAAAGACCACGCATGTTTTCATAGTTTTCTTCATGTGTAGGTTGGGTTTTTAGGTGAAAAAAATAATGTAACTTATTGTAACGACGCGAATAAATATGAAAAGTAACCATTTATCATCGGGAAAAATGCTTTCCCCTTACTCCGAAAAAGGTACCTTTTTGTATTGAAAAAGAATAATTGTCTAAAGTTTCGCAAGTGTTTTGACACCTGCATAATTTAACATAAAATAGGAATAAATAAAGCTTCGAAGTTTGCTCAACTCATTGGAAATGAGTAACT
>ONGG01000049.1 GCA_900317305.1 uncultured Prevotellaceae bacterium
TTCTATTTGTTATTTGCTTGATTTGTAACGATTTGTGAGATTTACTTTCCCTCGCTTCGCGAACAGTGACCGCTGGTTCTGCGCGAAGCGCACTCCCTTCTCAACGTTAGCATGGTATTATCTTGTCTTTTCATATCTTTAGCTACAAATTCACCGATTTTGCTTTGTTCGCCTTTTTTTGCTATCTTTGCAAAAAATCTTCCCTCCGACGTCACCTTTTGCTTCCCTTGACTGTTATGTATATGAATCGGTTCAAGAAAACAGAAGTTTAACAATAAAAACAAAAAGTATTATGAATGTAATAGATTTAGTCCCGATTTTGGTACCCATCGCCTGTGGATGCGTACTTCCCATCCTGCTCGCCTGGTTTGGCATCCGTCAGAAGATGAATGAAACTAACAAACGTACTGAAATTATGCTGGCGGCCATTGAGAAGAATCCGGAAATGGATATCGAGGAACTGATGAAGAAGATATCCCCCAAGAAAAAACTGTTGAAGGAGAAGTTGCTCACCAAACTCCTGTGGGGATGCATCACCGCGCTGTTAGGGCTTGTATTAATAGGATTAGGTACCTACATGGGTTTTGCTGGGGGGTACAATTCTGCCGACATTCTGACAGCCTCATGCTTTGGTTTTGTCATGCTGGCCATCGGCATCGCCTTCCTCATCAGTTACTTCATGGGCAAGAAGATGCTCGCCAAGGAGATTGAGGCAGAAGAACAACTACTGACAGCACAAGCCAACAGCAAGTGACACGCGACGTATTCATAGCCCAGGTAGAGCGTGAGCAGGAGGCCCTCCGTGGCTTCTTGCTCGCTCTCTGCTGTGGCAAGAAGGGCGATGCCGACGACCTGGCGCAGGACTCGCTGGTGAAGGCCTACCTCTCTTCGGCGGGCTATCAGGAAAAGGGACGGTTCCGCTCCTGGCTTTTCAAGATTGCCTACAACACGTTCCTCAACCATAAGGCGAGTTGCCGGACGATGGATACGCTCGACGAAGCGCGGACGCTCATCAGCAGCCAATCGGCGGAAAGCAGCTTTGAGCACCAGAGCCTCTACCTCGCCCTGCGCACCCTGCCGCCCAAGGAGCGCTCGGCCATCACTCTCTATTATCTAAACGGCTATGAAATCAAGGAGATAGCCACCATTACCGACACCTCGGAGGATGCTGTGAAGAAACAACTCTCGCGGGGCCGCGACAAACTTAAAGCAAGACTGAAGTTATGAGCAAAGACAAAGCACTCGAGGAACTGTTCCTCGCCCAGAAACCGCATTTCGACGACAACGCCGACTTCATGGCCGCGCTCACCCGTCGGCTCGATGCTGTAGAGTATGTCCGTCGGCATCAGGAGGCCACTATCCGGCGCTATAAGATAGCCATGGTTGCTGCTTTTGTCGTGGGTGTAGTCAGCGGAGCCATCTCCCTGGCATTCGTCCTTTCCTTGCCTGCCGACATGCCCTTGTTCACCGTTCATGTGCAGTCGGGTTTTCTCCTTTGGCTCGCCGAGAACTCCCGCGTCATTCTATCCACTGTTCTCGCCCTGCTGATGAGCCTCGGCCTGATGAGTATCATCAGCAATGTGAGCGATATCCTGCATTTGCAGAAGAACCACAACCTCGCTTTTCAGAAATTCAGGAGCGCAGAGGATTAGACAAACGCTCTGCGCAAAGGGCTCCAAAGACCTTAAGATCTTTAAGGTCCTTAAAACAATTACAAAAAACAAATGACAACAAGGTGCAACGAGCTTCTTCTTTGGCTCAATGTTGCCCTTGTTGTCATTTGTTGTAGTGGCTGTGGTTCAGTCAGCGACGAAAGTCATGTTCTTTCTCAGCGACATTTGTCTGCTGACTGACCGCCTGTAGCCTTATTGCTGTGCGACGTGCACGTCGCTGATGGTCACCGAACCACCATAGTTGTTGATGCTCCAGCAGTTCTTCTGGATGCCGTAGATGCGCTGGGTGTAGGCGCAGACATCGTTGATGTACATCACAAGCACTGAGTTGTCGGTGTAGATGTCGATGTGGTACTTGTTGTCTCCAGGACGCTGGAAATTATAGCCGTCGATACCTTCGATGAAACCCTTGCCTGCTGGTCCCTCCTGCTCGAAGTTCACCTTGCGGGTGTTCTCGTTCTCGGGGTTCACCACCATGGTGTAGTATTTCTCGGAGTCGGAGCCACGCACGAAGGAGATGCCGAACTTGTCCCAGTTGTTGGATGTGGTGACGTCGAAGGAGAGGTGGTTGGCAGTGCCGAGGCGGGAGAAGAGCACGTAGGCATCGTCGCCCTTGAGGGTCACGGCGCCGGTCATGCTGCCGCTAGGAATGCTGCTGCCGTTGCTGGCCATGATGGCCACGGGTTGCTCCTTGTTGTATTTGGCGGCCATGGCAGGCACCTCGCCCAGTGTGAGGGTGCCATCGGCGTGCTGGATGATCTTGTGGCAGACCAGGGCTCCCGACCAGGCGGGTTCGCCATCGGCACCCACGTTGATGTTCCGGTCGTGGATGGTGGTGCCCACACGGTAGGGGCACCAGCCCCAGATGTAGCGGTCCTGACCATTGGAGGCTGTCTTAGCACCATAGAAGGCACGGCTGTCGAGCACGCCCTCATGACCATCCTTGGGCCAGTTGGCTCCTGGGTCGCCGAAGCAGGCCTTCAGGCCCTCGAACGAGGTGGCCATCATGTATTTCACCTTGCGGCTCCAAGCGGCACGGTAGCCCTCGCTGTAAACCATGTACCAATAGTTGCCCATCTTGAAGATGTCGGGGCACTCGCACATGCGGTCCCATACCATGTTGAACGAGCCCACATGCTCCCAGTTCTTGAGGTCGGACGACTTGAAGTCGGCGAACCTGAGTTTCGAGGAGATGACCATGTGCCAGAAACCGTCGTCGGCCTTGAACACCTGCGGGTCGCGGAAGTCGGAGGCGGCATAGTTGTAGTCCACACCCTTCAACACCCAGTTGTTGTCCTTGGTCCAGGTCTTGAAGTCGGGCGATGTGGCACGCATCACCACCTCGCGGTTGGGCAGCAGCACGTTGTAGCCAGTGTAGTAGATGTAGTAGAGGCCATCCTGCTCGTTGTAGACGGCGCATCCCGTACCGAGCGAGGCATCCTGCTGTGAAGTGGAGGTGCCGGTGGGGATGATTTCGCCCAGCGACTCATAGGTGGCACCGTCTTTGGTCGAAATGCCCCAGAATGGATGGTAGCAGGCACCGTTGTTGTCATACTCCTGCAGGTAGAGCACCTTGAAGTCGTCGGCCTTCGGGTCGTAGAACGGCATGGGGTCGCCGCAGCGGCCGATGGCGGGCGTGTAGTAGGTCTGGAAACCGGCGTCGTCGGTAGAGGCGAAGAAGGTGGTGGTGTTGCCCCAGTCGCGAGGAGCGTCGCCGTAGGTGTCATCGTCGCAGCTGGTTGTTGCGCCGAGTGCGCAACAAACCAAACCTGCATAAAGAATGTTTATCATCTTTTTCATAAGGCGTTATCGAGTTAAATAATTGAATGCGTTTTGAGTCATGATAGAGATGTTCTTGTGGAAGTTCTCCACGTAGCCAGCCTCGAAGGTGTAGGAGTACCAGTCGTAGCAGCCAGAACCGATGCAGATGATTCCGCCACGGCCATCGTGAGGCAGGTATTCCCATGCTACCACGGCACCGTCGCCGCCCACGCCGAGGATGCGTCCGCCAGTGCGGGCCTCCCATGCAGCATGGTTGTCATAGCCTCCCCAGTCGGTACCGATGTGGTACTGGGCCGTAGAGTTGGTGATGTGGTATCCGGCATCGGTGCAGTACACCTCCTGCGGATTGTCGCCGGCGATGAGGTTCGCCCACAGCGGGTGGTCGTTCTGTCCGTCGAAGATGCGGAAGCTCCATGGTCCACCACACAGTTCGGCGGCGTCTTCGTTCTGTCCCCAGCAGTTGTTGGGCGTGGTCCACTCGTCGTCGCCCGTCACACCGATGAACGATGGCAGGTTGGTGGCGTAGCGTGTGAGGAGCAGCGAACCGCCATTCTCATAGAAGCGGCGCAGTTCGTTCTTCGTCTCGAGGGCATCGGTAGCCTTGGCGGCGAATACGTCATGGCCGTCCACGCCACCGTCCACATGCCAGTGCCACCAGATGATCTTGCAGTCGGAGAGGTCGAGCGTGCCCGAACGGAGGTCGCTGAACGAGGCGTAGAGCGAGCCGCCCACGTTGCCCAGCATCCATTGGCATGCCTCCTTGGCCTCTGGGTCGAGGTCGTTCATGGTGGGAGCCGAACCCACGAAGAGGGCCTTGGGCTTGTCGATGGCTATCACGGTGACGGTATAGACCGTCTCGGCCGAGTTGTTCTTCACGGTGTAGGTGACAGGATTCGTGAAATCCTGTGCTACGCCAGAGGCTGGGGTGATGGTGGCGTCCTTGCTATAGGTGATGGTGGGCACAAGGTCGGTGAGGCCGATAGAGGCGGGCACGTAGACCGTGATGGTCTTGGCTTCCTGGTCGATGGCACCGGTATAGATGTCGTTGATGACGAACTGCAGGATGCGGGCCTCGTCGTGGCGCACGTTGACGGTCCAGTCGAGGTAGGTGTCGCCGTTAGTGACATGGAGCACGCGGCCGGCTTCCATATTGAGCGTCTCTCCCTGGCGTACGTTGCAGGCGGCTCCTTCTGAGATGGCGAGGGTGGTCACGGTCATGGCCTTGGTGTCGTAGACTTCGGGCAGACGGACTTCGATGGAACGTGAGGCAAGGTCGACGGTTCCCTGGAACTGGTCGAGTGCGAAGGCTTCTACAAGGCAGTCGCCGTCAAGACGCAGGTCACTGACGTTGTCGTCGCTGCATGCGGTGAAGGCTACGCTCATGGCGCAACTGATGAGACAACCGCATAACATATTCAATATCTTTGTTTTCATGTCGTTGTAGTTATTTGTTGTTACTGTTTTGTCCCATTACCAGTTGCCTATGTTCTGGGTGTATTTGCCGTTGGATGCGGAAAGCTGCTCGAAGGGGATGGGCAGGTATTCGTCCTTGTTGGCTGTGAAGTGGGCTGCACTGTAGATGGCGCAGTGGTCGATTTCCTCGGAGTAATATTTGTTGAGCACCGTGGCGGCATCGCCCCAGCGCACGAGGTCGAAGAAGCGCTCACACTCCATGCCCATCTCCAGGCGGCGCTCCATCTTCACGATGCGGATGGCATCTTCCTTGGAGTAGTTGCCGCGGTAGTTGGTGCAGTAGAACTTCACGCCGTAGAGGCTGGGATAACTGCCTATCATCTGGGTGCTCTGGGCGGCACGTGTGCGGATCTGGTTCACCAGATTGATGGCTTGCTCGGTCTGGCCCAGTTGTGCGTAGGCCTCGGCACGCATCAGCAATACGTCGGCGTAGCGGAAGACGATGCGGTTCATCGACGAAGCCCAGTAACTGCCTTTGATCAGATATTGGTCGATGAGGGCGGGGTCTACGTTCTGCTTCAGCGATACGTTGTAGCCATAGAGACCGTTGGAGCGGCTCCAGATGCTGGTCTCCTCCATCATGTAGTTCTTGTTGAACATATAGGGCAGGCCGGGGATGCCCACGGTGAGGAACAGGCGCGGGTCGGCGTTGTCGGCGGCAATGTCGTAGTCCTTATCGTTGTAAGTACCCAGCAGGGGCAGACCGTCGTCGCCGGTGCGGTAGGCGTTGACGAGGTTTTGCGAGGGCTTGTAGAAGTCGCAGCCGCCATCGGTGGCGCCGGGGATGTTTGGCGGGATAAGGCCGTAGCTCCAGTTCAGGTTGCCGTAGGTGGAGCCGTCGTTGCGGGAGTACTGGATGGCCCAGATGCTCTCGCGGCCGTTCTCGTATTGCTCCTCGGGACGGAAGTTGTTGTGCAGGTCATCCTCCAGTCCGTAGTTGGTGTAGAGAGAGGGGTTGGTGTACTCGATGACTTTCTCCAGGTCTTGCTGGTTGATGCTGGTCACCTGGTTGGAGTTGGCATCGTCCTGACGATAGGCCTTGTAGAGATACACCTTGGCAAGGAAGGCGGCGGCACTAGCCTTTGTGGGGCGGCCTTTGTCGGCTTGTGTCTCGGGCAGCGTGTTGTAGGCCTCTGTCAGGTCGTCTACAATCAGTTGCCAGCCTTCATCGTTGGTGTAGGTGGTGTTCGAAAGGTCGTTGTACTCGTCGTAGGTGAGGTTCTCGTTCACCACGAAAGGTATGTTCTTGTAGAGTCGCTTCAGCAGGAAATGACCATAGGCGCGCAGGAATTTCATCTCGGCCAGTCGTTGTTGCTTCAAGGAGTAGTCGCTCTCATTGAGCAGGGCGATGGCAGTGTTCACACGCGAGAGGCTGTTGTAGAGGCGCACCCACATGTCGTTGATGTTCCAGTTGGTGGTCAGCACACCCTGCTGCACTTCCAGTTGGTGGAACACGTCGCCGTCGCTGGTGCCGCTGCCACCTTTGTAGGCATCGTCGGAGCGCACGTCGAAGTTCCACATTGAGAATGAGGAGTTGATGTCTTCGGCAGTGGTGAAGATGGCATAGGCCGATACCACCATTGCCTCGGCGTTCTTCGGCGTTTTCACTTGCTCGTCGCTGAGGGTGCCCTGCGGCACATGCTCGTCGAGGAAGTCATTGCAAGAAGTGAGGACGGCACAAATGGCTAAACTTGTGAGGCCAACACTGAATAACTGATATATTCTTGTTTTCATGATAAAGTCTGTTTTAGAATGAAACATTGAGTCCGAATGTGATGTTCACGGGGATAGGATAGCCGAAGTTGGCGTTCTCAGGGTCTACGCCGGTGAACTTGCTGCTCTTGATGGTGAGCAGGTTCTGGGCGGAGATATACATGCGCAGGCGGCTCATGTAGAGTTTCTCGGCGATGCTCTTCGGGAAGTTGTAGCCCAACTGCACCGTGCGCAGCTTGGCATAGCTGCCGTTCTCTACGAAGAAACTGCTGACGCGCTTCTCGTTGTTGTTGTCCATCGTGCTGATGGCGGGAATGTTCGAACCCATGTTGGTGGGGCTCCAGGCATCGAGCAGGCGCTGGCCTTTGTTCAGGTTGGAGATGTTCAGGCCGCTCCAGAGGTCGGTCTCTTTCTTCAGGTCGCTGATGACATCCACACCCTGCACACCCTGCCAGAACATAGTGAAGTCCAGGTTCTTGTATTGCAGGTAGATGTTCAAGCCCCATGTGAAGTCGGGCACGGGCGAGTAAATCCATTTCTGGTCTTTCTCGTTGATGACATTGTCGCCGTTGAGGTCCTTCCAGCGGATACGTCCCAGACCGGCGCCGTTCTGTGTGGCATGGTTGTCGATCTCTTCCTGGCTCTTGAACACGCCGTCGTAGACGTAGCCCACCTGCGAGCCCATGGGATGGCCTACCACGCTCTCCACGCCGTTGCCGCCGAATGTGCCGTTGGCGGCGATGGTCTCAGGCAGTTTGGTGATCTCATTGCGATAGGTGCCGATGTTGCCCGCGATGTCGTATTGGAAGTTGCCGATGTTGCCACGGTAGCCCACGTTGAACTCCAGACCTTTGTTCACCATCTCGCCGGCGTTGATCCACTGCGAGGAGCCTTCGCCCATCACACCGATACCGGGCATGTAGACCAGGATGTCGGTGGTCTTCTTGTGATACCACTCAAACGAACCATAAAGTGCGTTGTGGAAGAAGCCAAAGTCGAAACCGAGGTTGGTCTGAGTCGTGGTCTCCCATTTCAGGTCGTCGTTGCCCAACTGGTTGCGCTTGAAACCGCTGGCCAGCTGCTGGCCACCATTGGTGCCCTCGATGTCGTAACTCGTACCATAACTCTGACCGCCGAAGCCGGCCTCGCCATAGTTGCTCACATAGAGCGTGTATCGGGCAATGTTGGCAATCTCCTGGTTACCGGTCTGACCCCATGAGGCACGCAGTTTCAGGTTGTCGATCCAGTTGATGTCGCTCATGAACTTCTCCTGGTTGATGCGCCAGCCTGCTGCCACTGAGGGGAATGTACCGTAGCGGTTGTTGCGGCCAAAGCGGCTGCTGCCGTCGTAACGCATGGTGAGGCTCAGGAGGTAGCGGTCGTCGTAGGAGTAGTTCAACTTGCCGAAGTAGGAGACGAGGGTGTAGCCGCCGCCTGAACCATAGGCCTCCGACTCGCCCACACCGGCGTCGGGCCACATGTAGTCGGTATTCAGGACGGCAAAGTCATATTGCTTGCCGCTGAACCATTTGTCGTCCTCGCGGTTGATCTCCGTACCAATCATGGCGTCGCCGCGATGCAGGCCTTTCTCGAATTTATAGGTGGCGATGAGGTTCCACATCCATTTGGTCCAATGCTCTTGCTTGCCCTCCACGGCATTGGTCGAATTGGCCACGGTGCCTTCGGTGACAGGGTAGGTGAAGATGCGCTGTTCCTTCTGTGCATAGTCAATACCGAAGGTGGTCTTGATGTTGAAGTCCTTGAAGGGGTTGATGTTGATGAAGGCGTCGCCAAATGTGCGCCAATAGGTGTAGCGGTTGTCGCTGTTGCGCTCCAGGCGGGCGAGTGGGTTCTCACGGTCGGGATAGCCGCCTACGGGACCGGCAAACTCACCGTCTCTCGTATAGACGGGGAGAGAGGGGTTGAATTGCAGCACGTTCTCCAGGAAACCGCCTGGGGCCTGTACCTCGCTGGTGCGGTTGATGGTGAAATGCTCGCCCACGGTCACGAGGTCGCGGTCGTTGACGCGCACCAACTTGTAGTCGGAGTTGATACGGCCCGAGAAGCGCTCGAAGTCGGAATACTTGATGATACCTTTATTATTATAGTAGCCCAGTGAGAAAAACGATGTGCCGCGCTCAGAGCCGTTGCTCAGCGACACGTTGTATTGCTGTGCAAGGCCGGTGCGGGTGGTCTGGTCGAACCAGTCGGTGTCGGCGGCGGGAGTCGTGCCGGCCAAGTCGAGATACTTGCTCATGGTGATGTTGTTCAGAACGGGCACACCCTGCTGGTTGTAACTCCAGTCGTAGTGGTAGCCCAGGCCGTTCTGGTTGGGGTCGAGGCCGTCGTTCACATAGCCCTGCCACATCACCTGGCCGAATTGCTTGGCATTGAGCACCTCCATCTTGTGGGCGTAGGTCTGCATCGAAATGCTGCCGTCGAAGTCGATGTGCACCTTGCCTTCCTTGCCTTTCTTCGTCGTGATGATAATCACACCATTGGCGGCGCGCGAACCGTAGATGGAGGCCGAGGCGGCATCCTTCAGCACCTGAATCGACTCGATGTCGTTGCCGTTCAACTCATGCATGCCGGCTTTGGTGGGCACACCATCGATGATGTAGAGCGGGTCGTTGTTGTTGAGCGTACCGATACCACGGATGCGAACAGTGGCAGAACCTGAGGGAGAACCATCGGCGGCGATGTTCATGCCGGGCACACGGCCTTGCATGGCCTTGATGGGGTTGTTCTCGTTCTGCTTGGCCAAGTCGTCGACACTCACCGTCGAGATGGCGCCTGTAAGGTCGGCTTTCCTCTGGGTGGTATAGCCCACAACCACCAATTCGTTGAGCGACTGGGCGTCTTCCTTGATGACAACCCGCATGCCATCGGCGGCGGGCAGTTCCTGTGAGATGTAGCCGATGTAGGAGATGACCAGGGTCTTGCCTGCCTCCACATTCAGTTTGAAGTTGCCATCAAAGTCGGTCACCGTGCCATTCGAGGTGTCCTTTTCCATCACGGTGGCACCTATGATGCCCTCGCCGAGGTCGTCGACCACAGTGCCCGTGATCTCCGTCTGCGAGTAGATGGCTGTACTCGACAAAAGGAGAACGAAACTTAGCAACGCTTTTCTTAGCTGTTCCATTTTTGCTCTTTTAAAAGGGTTAGTAATTGTTGGTTGATTTGATTTTGTGGCAAATTTATCCTTGTTTTAATAAGTAGAATCCTATAAATGTTACATCGGTTATCAAAAATGATACGATGTTACAATCCCTACCATCTTAGTCGAAATCGTTTATCATTACCGTTTTGTTGAAATGGATTTGGCAAAATGGGAAACAATTTTTCTGTTTTCCCGTATTTTTATCCAATTGTCGAATACTTACACTCCTTTCTCCACTTTTTTAAGTGGTATTGATTTATAAATTTCTAACATTTTGATATAAATTTTGAATGTGCCGGTATTTTTGAAACCTCGATGTTGGGATTTGAGGAAACAAATTTGTAACTTTGCCTTCAAGCAGTCAATTAGCTTCTATTGTTTTTTAGATACTGGATAAAACTTTACTAACCATGATCACAGCGTTAAGTCGGAAACCAGCTATGGTGATAGAGCGTCGTATTAGGATTCTTTTTTATTGCCTTTTTCTATTGACGGCATTGGCGGCCATGCTGGCATCCTGCTCCAATGGCGAGAAGGTGTACAAAATAGGTGTGTCGCAATGTTCAAAGGGACGTTGGCGCGACAAGGTCAATAATGAGATGCTGGCCGCGCAACACTTGTACGAACAGAATGTGAAGGTGAGCATTGCCAGTTCCGACGACGACACCCAGCAGCAGATCAACCAAATCGACAGTTTGGTCGATTCGGGAATCGACCTCTTGGTGGTTGCCCCCAATGAGGCCGCTCCCATCGCCAAGGCTATTGCCAGGGTGAAGGAAAAGGGCATCCCCGTCATTTGTTTCGACCGTAAGATAGAGACCGACGACTATACAGCTTTCATCGGTGGCAACAACGTGGAGGCGGGGAAGGCTGTGGCCGTGAATGCCATCGATGTGGCTCATTCGCTGATGGCTGGCGGGCACAAACCTTTTGTGCTGGAGGTGACGGCGGCAATGAGTTCTACGCCGGCTCGCGAACGCCATCAGGGTTTCGAGCAGACCATGAAAGGCCATGACGAACTGGAGTATGAATGGCGAGAGGGCGACTGGAGCTCGGAGGAGACTTATCGGATTGTGGCCGACCAAATCAAGACGGGACACTTGCCCGATATCGTGTTCTGCCACAACGACGGTATGGCCACCGGGGCCTACAAGGCGGTGGTGGAGACGGGCACCGAAGGCAAAGTCAGGATTATGGGCATCGACGGTATGCCCGGCGAGGGGTTGGACTATGTGCAGTTCGGCCATCAGATAGCCACCTATGTCTATCCCACCGGAGGTGAGGAGATCATAAGACTGGCGCTGGACATCCTGACCGGAAAGCCCTACGAGCGCGAGAACACCCTGCAAGGCATTCTGGTGGTGCCCGAAAATGTGTGGCCCGTCACCACCACTACCAACGAACTGCTGAAGCAGAACGAGAATCTGGTCACCATCCAGAACAAACTGGAGGACTATTTTGGATTGTACAACGTGCAGGGCAAAATTATCCTTGCCTGCCTCTTTGCCATGTTGCTGCTTGCCGTGGCCCTTTTGCTTATCTGGAGGGCTGTGCGTCAGACCCGGAAGGCCAATAGGCGCATTCAGGCGATGCACGACGAGCAGACGGCTTTCTATACCAATGCACGGCATCAGTTGCGCACGCCGCTGACCCTGGTGGCCGGTCCTGTCAAGCAGATACAGGAGGCGCATGTGCTGAAAGGCGAGTGGCAGGAAATCATGGATATCGTGAGTAGGAATGTCGCCCAACTGGAGACCGTTGTCTCTGATGTGCTGAATTTCAAGATGGGAGAGGCGCAGACCGTGGTGGACGACGAAACGGTAGAGTCGGTCATGGCGCAGAAGTCATCGGAAGAGAACCTGAAGGAAACCCGCTTGGCCCTGATGAAGCAGGACGACACAGAAGAACTGTCGAATGTGTTGATTGTGGACGACAATGCCGATATGCGGCGCTATCTCCGCACCTTATTGGCCGACAAGTTCTATGTCTTGGAGGCCCCTGACGGTCAGAGTGGTCTGAAACTGGCACGGGAGTGCGTGCCCGACATCGTGGTCAGCGACGTGATGATGCCTGTGATGGACGGACTGCAGTTCTGCAAGAAACTGAAGGAGGATGGCGTCACCAGCCATATCCCCGTCATCCTGCTTACTGCCCGCAGCACCGACTCGCAGCAGATGGAAGGCTATGAGCATGGTGCCGATGCCTACCTGACCAAGCCTTTCAATGCTCAATTGCTGGTAGCCCGCATCTATAACCTGCTGAAGAACCGACAGCAATTGGGCCACCCGGCCGAAGCCAAAACAGAAGAGCCGAAGTCGTTACTGAGCACGCAGGACAAACTGTTCTTCGATACGCTGAAAGAGGTGTTCCTGCGCAATATGTCGAATCCAGAACTGAAGATGGACGACCTTGGCGACGAACTGGGTATGAGCCGTGTGCAGTTGTATCGCAAGGTGAAGGCCCTTACCGGCATTTCTCCTGTGGAACTCCTGCGTGAGATGCGCCTGCAACGTGCCCACACCTTGATCAACACCACTACCAAGAGCATCTCCGAGATTGCCTATGAGGTAGGTTTCCACACCCCCAGTTACTTCTCGAATTGTTTCAAAAAACAATTCGGACAATATCCAACGGAACTGAGGGAGAACAATTAGCGGGAAAACTCCGAACGAGGTGCACCCAGACTAATGTCTGAACTCCTGAACTTCTGAACTCCTGAAAAAATCAACCCCAAAACTGATTCATGATGAAAAAACTATTGCTCATTGCCGTCTTGTCGCTCATGTCTGCCAGTCTGCAGGCGCAAGGCATCAGTTATATCGAGACCACGAGGTCGTGGTACTATCTCTACGACCAGAATGGAAAGAAAATCAAGGGCCTCAGCACCACCATCGGCGAACTGCAAGGCTACAGTGCCTCGTTCTTTGTCGTGAAAAGCGGGTCGTGGTATTATCTCTACGACTCGAAGGGCAACAAGACCAAGGCCATGAGTGTATCCACGGTGGGCAAGGTGCTGTCGGTGGCCGGCAACACTTTCACCAGTCAGGTAGGCTCATGGGTATACACCTGGGATAAAGAAGGGAAGAAAATCGCTGTGAGGGCAGCACAACATTAAGGCTTATGGATATCAATGACTTTATCTGCATTTATCAGGAGGCTTTCGGCTACAAGGCGCAGTTGCCCCTGCTGTTCGGCTACAGTGACCAACCTGTTGCCCAGACCGAGAAGATCGGCGGGTGTTTCTTCAAGGGATTGCAGGCTGCCAGGGAGGGCACACCGGTAAGCCTCAGCGCGGATGTCATCGGCTGTGGTGGCGGCAAACTCTATACGGGTTTCTCCGACATGCCCGAAAGGGTGCCCGGTTTCGTTTCGTTGAAGGAGCGATACAAGAAAACGCCCGAGATGGTGGTCGACTATATCCAAGGGCTTGGGATGAAGAGGGCGGAAAAGCCTTTTCTGAACTTCGTCAGGATCGACAAGGCCGCGTCGTTTGAGGGCACGGAGGGGGTGTTGTTCTATGCCACGCCCGACATGCTTTCGGGGCTGTGCGGATGGGCTTTCTACGACACCAATGAGCCCGATGCCGTGGTGTCGCTTTTCGGTTCGGGCTGCAGCACGGTGGTTTCGATGACGGTGGTGGAGAACGAGCGAAAGGGCCACCGCTGCTTCCTGGGACTTTTCGACCCCTCGGTCCGTCCATGGATCGGCAAGAACGAGTTGGGCTTCACCATTCCCTTCAGCCGTTTCGTGCAGATGACGGACACCATGCGCGACTGCTTCCTCTTTGGCACCCATGCCTGGGAGAAAATCAGGAAAAGGATAGAGGAGTGAACGCGCAAGTGTTCGTTTTGTTTGCTTTTCAGCCTTTTTTGAGTACTCCGATGATGATTAGCAAGTAGCCGATCAGGCACAGCAGGGGTGCGACGACAATCCTGCGTACAGAGAAGATGTCGGGATTGAATGCCTGTTCCGTACTTCCGGGACCTGACATCAGGAGGAAGCCGATGAAGATCAGGACACAGGCCGACGTGATAATCAGCAGGCCCTTACGGTGGAATACCTTGTAGCGCTCAGTGTTTTTAGTGATTGAAGTGCTCATATTGCTTGATATAATGATGAAGTATTGCTGTTCTGTTGAATTGTTGTGCCACGATGAGTGCCTGCTCCATCGCCTGCATCCATGTTTGGCGAGAGTAGGAGGAGCTGTGGCGGCGTGAGGGGGTGATGGTCTCTATCCACGTGAGCCATTCGCTGGACCGGCGAAGCAGGTTGCCCACGATGTCGTCTCCCTTGTCGGGCTGGTTCCCCATATAATAGCACCGGGCCATCTGAAGTGCATATTCGGTATAGGGTACGTTCTCGGGCGGCATCTCTTGTTGCCATTTCCGGCATACCTTCGTCGCCCGCCCGATATCTCCTTGCTGCAGCAGAGAGTCGATGAGGATACCCATGACCAACTGGTGGGTGTTGGCCAGGCGCTTCACGTCCTCATCCACATAGATTC
This sequence comes from uncultured Prevotellaceae bacterium, assembly GCA_900317305.1. GTDB lineage: Bacteria > Bacteroidota > Bacteroidia > Bacteroidales > Bacteroidaceae > Prevotella. Next base: position 14,306 of record ONGG01000049.1, read on the forward strand.
CCTTGGTATTGAGGCCGCCAAACCTGAAGCGGTGCATCACGTTCTCATAGAGTCTTTCCACGTCCAGTGTCTGCCCCGTGGCTGTCGGCGAGATGCGATAGGCGAGTCCTTCGAGCACCAAATGGTCGCGGAGAAACGGCAGGAGGTGAGGGCCAAGGGTGATGGAGGCGTAGATGGGACGGTCCCAGTCGGCTTTCGACAGCATCTCAAGCACCATCAGTTCGTTCTTGCCCAGCGCCTGCTTGTTGTTCAGTGGGATGACCATCGTGCCTTTGGCAGAGGTGATGGCGACGCTGTCGGTAGGGATGCACTGCCTGTCGTCCTGGGGATTGAGCACCCATTTGCTGATGATATTGCTCAACTCGAACGGCTCACGCCCCAACAGTTTCTCGGCTTCGTCTGGATGTTGTGCCCTGAAGGCCTTGATTTCTTCTTTTAGTTCCGGGCGGATGGGCACAAACTCTCTCTGGCCTTCTTGATAATCCTCATGGCACCAGCCGATGGGCAGGGCGGGGGAGTCGTAGGCGGGCCGCTTCATCTGGTCGATATACCAGTCGGTCTGCAGATATTCCATATTGCAGTCGCGGGTGTCGGTGCGCACGCCCTCCACCTCATGGTTATACCAGAGGGGGAATGTGTCGTTGTCGCCATTGGTCAGGATAATCGGATGCCCCTCACGCGGCATGCTCTCCAGATAGTTGGCACCGAAGTCGCGGCATGTGTAACGGCCTGAGCGGTCGTGGTCGTCCCATGTCTGGCTGGCCATCTGCAGTGGCACAACGAGGCACAGCAGGCCTCCGGCGATGGTGGCAGGCAGGACCTTGCTCCTGAACCATTTATGGAGGCATTCGATGACGGCCGCTGCTCCCATACCTATCCAGATGGCAAAGGCATAGAACGACCCTGCGTAGGCGTAGTCGCGCTCGCGAGGCTGGAGCGGTGTCTGGTTAAGGTAGACCACTATCGCGAGACCGGTCATCACAAACAGCAGGGCTGCAATCCACAGTTGCTGCCTGCCCTCACGTCCTCGTCGCCATTGCCAGCACATGCCGGCCAGGCCAAGCAGCAAGGGCAAGGCGTAATACACGTTGCGCCCTTTGTTGTGCATAAGGTCCGACGGGAGGCATGCGGTGTCGCACCCCAGGAGCCAGTCGTCTATCCAGCGGATGCCGGTTATCCAGTTGCCATGCTCCACTTCTCCGTTCCCTTGGATGTTGTTCTGCCGCCCCACGAAGTTCCAAAAGAAGTAGCGCCAGTACATGAAGTTCAGTTGATAGGTGAAGAAGAAGCGCAGGTTCTCGGCCGTCGTGGGCAGGTTACCCTTTTTCCTCACTCCGCCCATCCAGTCCTCATACGCCTGGGCATGCCGCATGGAGTGCATCCGTGGAAAACGCATGTTGTCGTCGTATACATACTCGATGTCGTGGCGGATTATATCATAATGTGTCTTGGAAGGGTCGGAGGAGGGACGGTAGACGGGAGCGCCTTCTATTTGCTTCATTACCATATAGTCGCCTCTCGCTTCATATTCGGGTTGGCTGCAATAAGCAGGACCATAGAGTAGGGGAGTGTCACCATACTGCTCACGGTTCAGGTAACTGCCCAGGGCAAAGATGTTGTCGGGCGCGTTCTCGCACATCGGCATGTGGGCGTTGGCACGGATGAAGATGACACCATAACTGCTGTATCCGGCCAGCATCATCAGCACGCACGCCAGGGCAAGGCGGGGGATGCGCCGCTCTGCCTGACGGTAGGCCAGAACAAGTGTTCCGATGAGCAGGATGATGTAACAGATGAGTCCGGTATGGTAAGGGCATCCCAACATGTTGGTGAACAGCAGTTCGAACCATCCGCCCAGTTTCACCACCCCCGGGATGAGGCCATAGAGGATGATGCCTACCAGCAGACCTCCTACCACTAATGTCTTCAGCATGCCAAGGAGGGTGATGCGCCTTGCCTCACGGAAATAGACCACATACGACATGGCTGGAAGGCATAGCAGGCAAAGCAAATGGACACCCACCGACAGGCCTGTGATATAGGCGATGAGAACAATCCAGCGGTCACTCGGTCGCGTGCCCGCCTTCACCGTGGTTGGCCCTTCGGCCTGCCGGTCTTCGTCCCATTTCAGGATGAGCCAGAACATCAGGGCGGTGAGAAAACTGGAGAAGGCATAGACCTCGGCCTCGACAGCAGAGAACCAGAAGGTGTCGCTGAAGGTGTAGGCAAGGGCTCCCACCGCGCCACACGCCTCGATGCCGACGGCCTCGGCAGCGGTCAGCATGTCTCTCTCCTGACAGATGATTTTTCTGGCGAGATGGGTGATGGTGAGGAAAAGGAAGAAGATGCATCCGGCACTCAGCAGCGCTGACATAAGGTTGACCATCTTGGCCACTTGCGAGGGGTCGCCGGCCAGATGTGCGAAGAGGTTGGCCACCAACATGAATACCGGTGCTCCAGGCGGATGGCCAATCTCCAGCTTGTAGCCGCTGGCGATGAATTCAGGACAATCCCAGAAACTGGCCGTGGGCTCTATGGTCAGACCATAAACAATGGCGGCAATGGCGAAGGTCAGCCATGCCGTGGAAGTGTTGATTTTCTTGAAAGTAGCTCGTTGCATCATATACTGCCTGTTTTTTCAGGCAAAGTAAGCAACTATGATGCAAAAGAGACGAAAATAAAGTCTGACATTTGTCTGACATTTCTGTGTCAGACGTGGCATCAGTTTGTTATGTTCTTGATAGTCAGTCGATAAGCCTTGCTGCGGTCGGACTCTACCTTGAGACTCGAATGTTGCTCCACAATGGGCTTGAGCCGCTTGATCAGCGTATAGAGGGTGTCGCTGGCATCGGGTTTCTTGGGCCAGAGGGCATCACAGATTTCTGCTTTCGAGAGGGTGTGTGTGGGCGATAGGAAGAACATCTCCATCAGTTGGTGCTGCATGGGGGTAAGCCTCACCTCATCACCATTGGCGGTATAGAAACGGCCATCGGTGTCGGAGTGGATGAGTCCGCCATAACCAATGCCGGATGTGGCAAGCCCGACCGGCTCTCCCAGAGCCTCCGGCTGTCGGCGGAGATGCCAGAAGCATATCGCCCAGATGGCCGTCAGCACCCAAAGGATGGCGGCTGGCCTTTGGTCGGACATGCTGAAGATGGTGGCCTTCGAACAATGGGCATAGGCCTTGAACTGCTGTCCATGGGCGTCGACGACAAGTGTAGCCTTGCCGCGCAGTTCGGCTATCTGCAGATGGCGGTTGAACTTCTGGATGGTGTCTTGGCTGATGACATTGCTTTGCTGTTCGGCCATCGTCAGCGCCAGGGCCCGGTCCATGTCCTCGTTCACCATGCGGCTTGTGCTTTGAAAACTGCCGATGCTTGCCAGGCTCGAGGCCATGAAAAGTAGAAATAGCACAACAGCGGCATATTGCGGTTTCAAATTGATTTTCTTTCCCATATCATTGACTGTCGTTTCTTCGCTTGTATTCATGGTTTACTCTATTATCAACCATTGAGTATGGGCGAGGCCGTTGTCTGGATGGTGGGTACCATCCATCATGGCGAGAGCCGTGGCACCAAACCCGCAAAATGTAGTGAACCCCAAAAGTTTTTGTCTCACTTTTGGGGTTCACTTCAGTTTCTCTATCTCGAACCGCCACCGAGGGCGATGTAGAGGGCAATCACGGCCTGTGCGCCATTATACATGTTCATGGCCTCGCTGAGCTGGGCATTGAGCAGGGTCTCCTGCGCTGTGAGCACCTCAAGGTAGTTCGACTTGCCGTTGTCCATCAACTCATGGGTACCCACATAAGCCTCGTGCAGCACCTCCACCTGACGATGGTAGAAGGCGTGCTTCTCACGGGCAGCCTGGCAGTCGGCCAGCGCCTCGTTCACCTGGTTGCCGGCATCAATCACGGTCTGCACGTATTTCCGCTGCAGGTCTTCTTCGGTGAGTTGCGCTATCTTATGGTTGGCCTTGATCTTGCCGCGGGCAAAGATGGGTTGGGTGAGTGAGGCGACCGCATTGAGCAAAATCTTGCCCGGGTCTACCACCATGCCTGCGTTGTTGGTCCAGCCGGCAGAGCCCTGCAATGTGATGCTGGGGAAGAAGGCCGAGCGGGCGGCCTGCGTGTTGTAGAACGCTTCCTCCATGGCGAAATTGGCCATGCGGATGTCGGGACGGTTCTGAAGCACTTCGGCGGGGACGCCAATCTTCAGATATTCTGAGTCGAACATGCGTTGTCCGGTGGGGTTTCCTGCGTTTTCACGAAGAGATGCACTGCCCCAACGGCTTCGGTCGATATGCTGGGGCGTCTCGGCCAGCAGGCGGCAGATGGCATTCTCCACGCTCCGGATGTTGCGGCGCGTGTCAACAATCTGGGTCTTCACGTTGAGGTAAGACGACTCCATCTGGTTGACGGCGGTGGAGTAGACCTTTCCGTTCTCCCACAGCGTCTTCTCCGTCTCCAGCGAAGCGTTCCACAGGCTGTCGGTGGCAGTCAGGATTTCCAACTGGTGGTCGAGCAACTGCAGCCTGTAGTATTGTTGGGCCACTGTCGACACCAGGTTGGCGCGCAGGGCCTCCTCGCGCACTTGGGCCTGCAGGAGCACGGCGTTGGCCGCCCGCTTCTTGCTGGTGATGGAGCCGAAAACGTCGAAGTCCATGCTCACTTGAAGCGGCAGGTTGTAGGTCTTGCTCAGGGGACCGAAATCAAAACTCGACAAGGTGCCCTGCGGTGAGAAGTTGACCGCGGGCAGGTAGGCCATCTTGGCGGTTTTCAGCGATTCCTCGCTCTTCTCGATGGCAATGCGCATGGAGTTCAGGTCGGTGTTGTTGGCCAGCACTCTCTCGATGAGCTGTTGCAGTTTCGGGTCGGTGAAGAACTCCCGCCACGACAGTTCTGACAGGGAACCGTCGGTTGGTGCTTCTTTGACGTCTTTGCTTGTGCCATAGGCGTCGGCGGGAATCTCGGCTTGCGACGCATAAGTGCCATGCAAATCCTGAATCTCTTTATATAGGCCACAGCCTGTGAGCAAGAGGCCCATAGCTGCTGTTGCCATTATCTTTGAAATATGCTTCATCATAATCCGTTGATGTTTTATACCTCATTAGCTTTTACTTCACTCACGGCTTCTGTTGTGGCCGGTTCCTGGGCCAATTCCTCGGGACGGCCTTGGAACTTCTCGTGCAATCCCTGGAACACGATGAAGAAGACAGGTACAACGAAGAGTAGGGCGATGGTGCCCACAGTCATGCCACCCACGACACCGAAGGCGAGGGCCCTGTTGCCGTTGGCACCGGCACCACCCTCAATGATGAGTGGAATCATACCCGCAATCATCGTGACCACGGTCATCAGGATGGGGCGCAGGCGCTCCTTGCAAGCCTCAAAGGCAGCATCGCGGATGCTCATGCCCTGTGCGCGTCGCTCTGAGGCGAACTCCGTAATCAGGATGGCCGTCTTGGAGAGCAGACCGATGAGCATGATGACACCCGTCTGCAGGTAGATGTTGTTGTCCATGCCAGGCAGGTGAACCAGCGAACCGAGGTAGGCGCAGACAAAGGCTCCCATCAGTCCGAACGGCACGCTGAGCAGCACAGCCATTGGCGTGAACCACGAGTTGTAGAGCGAGGCGAGGATGAGGTAGATGAGGATGACACAGATGACATAAATGAGGGCTGTGGCATTTGAACCGGAGGCCTCTTCCAATTCACGTGACATGCCACTGTACTCATAACTGTAACCCTTGGGCATGGTTTCCTTGAAGACCTCGGCAATGACCTTGTGGGCATCGCCCTCGGTGTAGCCGCCTGCTGCCTGCACGAAGCAGGTGATGCTCTGGAACAAGTTGAAGTGCTCTACGCTCGATGTTCCTACAGTCTCCTTCAATGATACAAACTCGGAGATAGGTGCCATCTTCCCGCCACGCACCCTTACGAATATGTTGTTGAGCGACGAAGGGTCGAGACGATAGTCTGGAGCAGCACTGGCCATGATGCGGTACACCTTGCCAAACTGGTTATAGTTGCCCACATACGAGCCGCCGCAGTAGGCCCCCAATGTCCTCAGCACCGAAGCGGGCGACACCCCGGCACGGTCGCACTGGGTAGCATCTACATTGACCTGGTATTTCGGGAAACGCTCCGAATAGGATGTCATCGCCATGCTGATTTCAGGACGCTCACCGAGTTTGGTCAGGAAGTTGTTGGCCAACTTGGCAAACTCTGACAAATCGCCGTCGTTCAGGTCTTGAAGCACCAGATTGACGCTGTTGTTCGAACCGTATCCTGGCACCTGTGGCAACTGGAAGGGCATCACCTGCACATTCTTGATTCTCTTGCAGGCAAAATACAAGCGGCCGATGACCAAGTCGATATAGTGGTTGAAGCCCTCGCGGTCCTCCCATGGTTTCAGTCGGATAATCATCGTGGCATAGTTGGAACCAGAGCCCGACATCATGCCATAGCCGCAGGCCGTAGCGAAACTCTCCATTTCGGGGATATCTTTCACCATCTCCTCCACTTTCTTCACTATCTCACGCGTCTCATGGAGCGTTGTTCCCTCCGGCGTACGAATCTCAGAGAGGATTACACCCTGGTCTTCCTGAGGCACGAGGCCCGACGGGAGGTTCTTCATGAAGAAGACGAGCAAGACGGCGGCAATGACCAACAGGGTCCATGCCAGTGCTGGTCGCTTGATGAACTTCTGCACGCTCCGTGAGTATTTCTTGTAGATGGCGTTATAACTCGCGGTATAGGCTTTCTTCGTATAGTAGGTCAGGCTCTTGCGCTCTTTCTTGTTCTCCGTCACCTTCAGCATGATAGCGCAGAGGGCGGGGCACAGCGTCAGGGCCGACACGCACGACAGACCGACTGCCGAAGCGATGGTGACACCAAACTGCGTGAAGAACGCGCCTGAAGTGCCGGGCATGAAGGCCACGGGGATGAACACAGCCATGAACACCAAGGTACAGGAGATGACCGCCACAGACACATCGCTCATGGCCTCACGGGTGGCCCGCTTGGCATCGGATATGCCTCCCTCCATCTTCGCCATGACGGCCTCCACCACTACGATGGCATCATCCACCACCGTACCGATGGCCAGCACCAATGCGAACAGCGTCAATATGTTCAACGAGAATCCCGCCAACGTAACGATGGCAAAGGTGCCAAGGAGCGACACGATGATGGAAATCGACGGGATGATGGTGGCCTTGAAGTTCTGCAGGAAGAAGAACACCACGAGAATCACCAGGATGATGGCGATGATGAGTGTCTCCACCACATTGCCGATGGCGGCATAGAGGAAGTCGTCGGAGGTCTCGAGTTTCACGAACTCCAGTCCGGCAGGCATGATTGGCTTCAGTTCCTCATATAACTTATCAATGCGGGCATTCACCTCCGTGGCGTTGGCACCGGGAGCCTGGAACACCATAAAAATGGTGCCGGGCTTGCCGTTGATGTTCGACAGGAAGTTGTAGCTCATGGCGCCGATCTCTACGTCAGCGACATCGCTCAGGTGCAGCAGATGACCGCTGTCGCTGGTGCGAAGCACGATTTCATTGAACTCCTCGATGGACTTCAGCGTACCCTTGTATTCCATCGTGTACTGGTAGTTGTTCTCCGACTGGGCACCCAGTGAACCGGTTGCAGCCACAAAACTCTGACCGCTGATGGCAGCAAACACGTCGTTGGGTTCCAGTCCATACTGCGCCATCACGTCGGGCTTCATCCATATACGGAGAGCATAGGTATTTCCCATTGACATCACATCACCCACACCGGTGATACGCATCAGGCGGGGCTTCACGTTGATGTCGATGTAATTGGCCACGAAGTCGTCGCTGTAGTTGCCGTCGACACTTCTCAATGCACCAATCTGCAAGATGTTGCTTTGCATCTTGAACACCTGCACGCCCACTTTCGTCACTTCTGCTGGCAGCAGTGCCGAAGCCCTCGTCACACGGTTCTGCACGTTGACGGCGGCAATGTCGGGGTCGGTGCCTTGTTTGAAGTAAACCACAATAGACACATCACCTGAAGAACTGGCCGTTGAGGTCATATAGGTCATGTCGGGCACACCGTTGATGTTCTCCTCCAACGGTTGCACCACCGATTTCATGATGGTATTGGCATCTGCACCGGTATACATGGTCGATACGCGCACAGTGGGCGGTGCGATATTCGGATATTGCTCGATGGGCAGGCTGTTCATGCAGATATAGCCTACCAAAGCAATGACAATACTGATGGCGCACGCCATCACATATTTGTTGATGAAAATGTTGTTCTTCATAGTTTATTCCTTGATTTCCTCTCCGGCACGGAACACCACCTTCTGA
>ONGG01000005.1 GCA_900317305.1 uncultured Prevotellaceae bacterium
CTTTCTGCTGTTATTGACGGGAATCCAAAGTTCCATAAGCTATATCAAATGTATAAATTAGTCGCATGATGAATGAATATTCACTTGCGAAACTTTAGTCAGATTTTATTGGATTTTGAGCGAAGCGACCCCTTGTGTTGAACGGGTTTCTGGGCGGGGACACGGAGTGTCGGCTTTTGCGCTATGGACAGGTGGTGAGCGGATTGCTGCAAATCTTGTCGATAGGCATCCATCCCGTATAACGCTTGTCGGTGGTCTCTACCTTGATCCATTTTCCACGGATCTGAAGGGGACGCAGGCCGGTTTCCATCAAATAGGTGACATTTATCTTGAGGGGCTTGCCCTTTGGCGATGGGATGGCACGCAACACATTCTCGTGCTCGCCGGCGATACCGAACTGTAATACGGAGTTGTGCAGCCAGTAGCCTGTTTTCGAACCCTGAAGCTTCAATTCCCTGTCCTCGTCGCCGTAGATTTCAATAACAGGGGCGATCCTCCACCAGTTGTTCTTCACCTCGAGCAGTTCCACCACATAGCCGCCATCCACGTCGGGCAGTTTCTGCACCACCTTGCCACTGGGGGCATTACGCACATTGGTGGGTGTGCCGCTATTGTCGATAATATAAGCAAATGCACTCGTCTGGGCATACGCCGACATGGCGAGAACCATGATCAGGGTGGTCAAAAAAATCTTTTTCATATCCTATTCTTTTTAGTGATTACTTCTTGTGCCAAGGCAGTGGCCCCTCAAAGACGAAAGGGAACCTCCCCCAGCCCCTCCTGAGAGGAGGGGGGACTGAATAGCTATAATTCAATGCCTCGCAGCCGCAAATTTATAAAATTGTATTTATACGGACAAAGAATTGGCTGCAAAAAAAGCAGAAGTATGAAAAATGATATAATTCAACTTTCTCAAGTTGAATTTTCAGGTATTTTCTTCTTTCTGTCCACACAGAAAGAAGAAAATACCTGAATATCAATTAGATATTCGACTTGAGAAAGTTGAATTAATGACTCAATTCATGTCTATTCATGGGCATTCGTGGTTCCGCGAAGCGTATAGATATAACACTAATAGCCATTAATGTGCATGAATTTTAAAACTACGGATTATGCAGAGAAGGCAGATGATTTTTATAATACGGAAGGGGGGATGGGCATTGTGGCTGCAGCAGAGCTGCAACCTGAGGAGAACCGGCATTTTGCGGGGTAAGAAATGGAGGGATTTGTTTGGCGTTTTGCGCGATTATTTGTAATTTTGAGCATTAATTATAATATGGTGCACGCTATGGAAAAGAATCATCTAAAACGGTTTGGAAAACGACTTTTTATTTCTCTCTATGCGATCCTTGGGATGACCCTGACCATGATGGTCGTGGTTGGCTGTCACTCACAACAGTCGGCTGCGGGGGCGCAAAGCGATATGAACTACCCTACCCTCTCACAGGTGAGAAAGGTGGAGGCGATGGACAACGCGGCGTGGAATGCGGCGAAATGGATTTCGGCCGCCAACGCTCCCGTGGTGATCGGCAAGATAGATGACAACAAGAACGGGCGGGCGGCCGACGGTGCGAGCTGGTTTGTCACGACGGTGAGAAACACCAAGAAGGTGGTGAGCGCCACGTGGATGACCACCGCCCTGGGAGTGTATGAGCTCTACGTGAACGGCACACCCGTAGGGAAAGAGGTGCTGAAGCCAGGATTCACCAACGTGCTGAAGACCAAACGGTCGTTCACCTACGATATCACACCGCTGTTCAGGCTACGGAAGAAGGCGGAGAACCTGCTGGCCGTGCAGGTGACTCCCGGATGGTGGGCCGACAAGATCGTCACGCCCTATGGCAACGAGGGGATGATGGGAAAGAAATGTGCCTTCCGCGGCGTGCTGCAACTGACCTACGCCGACGGCAGCACCGAACTGCTGGGCTCCGACCTCGACCACTGGAAGGCGGGCATCGCTGGTCCGGTGCAGCATGCGGGCATCTTCGACGGCGAGGAGTATGACGCGCGGAAGCAATTGGGGTTCCTCACCACCGACCTGCTGTCGCCGCCCGAGGAGAATACCGAGTTCAAAGGCGAGATTCTGCCCTCTGACGGAGCCGAGGTGTATTTCCGCGACGACCTGGCGCTGCGCCCCGCAAAGGCTTACGTGTGGCGCGACATCAGCGATGCCGGTAACGAAGAATACGGACGCGTGGTGGTGGAACGCGAGTTTGCCCCCAACGAGGAGATGGTGGTGGGCCGCGGCGAGACACTGGTGGTGGACTTCGGACAGAATGCCGCCGCCGTGCCCGACTTCACGTTCCGTGCCCAGGAGGGCACCGTGCTCACCTGTCTGCCCGGTGAGCTGCTCAACGACGGCAACGGCGCCAAGAGCAGGGGCATGGACGGTCCGGAGGGGAGCGTGCACCGCACCAACCTGAGGATAGCAGACACGGGGATAAGGCTGAAATACACTTTCGGCGGGGGTGACGGCAACGAGACATTCCGGCCTCGCTGTACATTCTTCGGCTACCGGTACCTCTCGATCACGGCCACCGACGAGGTGCGCATCACCAGGCTCCGCTCCATCCCCGTGACCTCGATAGCCAAAGACCTGGAGACGGGCACCATCGTGACGGGCAACGAGATGGTGAACAAGCTGATATCGAACACCGTCTGGGGACAGCGGTCGAACTACCTCTCGGTGCCCACCGACTGTCCGCAGCGCAACGAGCGGCTGGGATGGACGGCCGACACACAGGTGTTCACCGAGACGGGCTCCTTCTTCGCCAACACCGACAAGTTCTTCCACAAATGGATGCGCGACATGCGCGACTCACAGAACGAGCACGGCGGATTCCCCGGCGTGGCTCCCCTGGGACAGTATGGCAACGAGTGCATGCGGCTGGGATGGGCCGACGCGGGTATCATCGTGCCCTGGACCATCTGGAAGCAGTTTGGTGACAACGCCATCGTGGAGGAGAACTGGGAGGCGATGAACCGATTCATGAACCACATCAACACGACGCACTACGACCACCGGGCGCTGGCGGGCGAGAACGGCAACTACCAATGGGCCGACTGGCTGAGCTACGAGCCGCTGGAGAGTTGCGGCGGGGATGCCTTCGGCCAAGGGGGACCGAAGCCGGAGGCCATCGCCTACTGGAACTATCTGGGTGCCAGCTACTGGGCCATAGACGCCGGCATGATGACCGACATGGCGAGGGCCACGGGGAAGGACGCCACGCCCTACGAGCGGATGGTGCGGGAGGCAAAGGCATATCTGCGCGGAAAATTCCTGAATGAGGATGGCTCTTTCAAAGTAGACATCCTCAACACCATGCAGACGCCTGCCCTCTTCGCCCTGAAGAACAGGCTCGTGGAGGGTGACTCCAAAGAGAGGATGACGGCAAGGCTGCGCGAGAACTTCGCACAGCATGGCAACTGCCTGCAGACGGGATTCCTGGGCACCTCGATCCTGATGGCGACGCTGACGGAGAACGGCATGGCCGACATCGCCTATGAACTGCTCTTCCAACGGAAGAACCCGAGTTGGCTCTACTCCATCGACAACGGCGCCACCACCATCTGGGAGCGCTGGAACAGTTACATGGCCGACAAGGGCATGGGACCTCAGGGGATGAACAGCTTCAACCACTATGCCTACGGGTGTGTGTGCGAGTGGTTGTGGGAGACGGCGGCGGGCATCGCCGCCGACCCGGCGCAGCCAGGGTTCAAGCACATCATCATGCGACCGGTTCCCGACAAGCGCTTGGGGCATCTGAGCGCGGAATTCCGCTCCGCTGCCGGACTCATCAAAAGTGCGTGGCGGTATGAGGGTGACGAGTGGGTATGGGATTTCACCATCCCCGAGGGCGCCACGGCATCAGTGACTATTCCCGGGAAGAGTACCGAGAAGAACTACGGAAGTGGGACGCACCGGGTGAAAGCCAGATTGGCCAGGGAATGAAAGGGAATTATGGGCTGGATGGGCTGGATGGGCATTGTGGGCATTGTGGGCATTGTGGCTGCAGCGCAACTGCAGCCTGCGGAGAACCGGCGAGTGAAAGAGGTGGATGGGATGGATAGAGGATATAGAAGCGATAGAAACACAAAAAAACTCCCCTCGTGGGGAGTTTTTTGTGTGGTGGGCGGGATTAGTCATCGTAGTAGTCATCATCGTCGTCATCATCGTCGTGGTCGATTCTTACGTTGGGATGACCTTGGGGGTAGCGGACCCGTGGACGGCTGTAGACATCGTCGTAGTCGATCTTATAGCAGGTGCCACGAGAGTTGAACTTGAGCTCCACTCCATTCGTGAGCCTCACCTCGTAGGTCTTGCGGAAATCGTCCCAGTCGATCTTGGCATAGGCGATGCGCTGACCACTGAAATTCTGCTGGATATATACTTTTGCTGCCTTGGGGAGCTGGTTGGGAGTGATGATACGGTCGCCTGCGAGGCATGTGGTGGACATCATCAAGCACATGAGTGCTGCCATGAAAAATTGTATTGTTCTCATAATGATTATATTTTTTTGTTTATACTTTTATTATACTTTTTTCGTCTCTTGACATTGCAAAGATAGCACGGGTTTCTGGGTGAAAACAAATATTTCGCGAAGGTTTTGATGAAAAGCACAAGACAACTGAGGAAATAATGGACATATAGCAAAAAAGAGGGGAAAAGTTGTCTAACAACTAGGTAATAAGCTGATTATACTATGATAAGTTTGGGGTTACGGCGCTCAAGATGTTACATCATCTAAAATACAATCTTACATTCTTGGCGTGATATTGTAACAAACACGATTGGCCGAATCTTGCAACCCATGTCTACATTGATTAATACAACTGCGCAGGTAAACGCAAAAACTTCGGGTTTTGCTTTGTTTTCTACACTCTTCTTCGTAACTTTGGCATCGCAGAAAAACATGCAGCAGGGAAATTTGATAAAATGGTCTTATGTATTTTGACATTATTTTAAAAGATATTCATCCTTACTCGTTTTGCTCATCGGCAAGTTGTCTCAATTTGTAGGATGTGCAGAAAGATTGGAGATATGCCTAATAAAAAATGAACCTAAAATAATACATTCATGAGGAAAACCCTTCTATCCATTGCCATCTGTTTTTGCGCACTGGCATCGGCCTTTGCGCAAAGTCAGGATTTATTCCGTCCATACCAGTCGACTGACCTGCGCGCGCCATCGGTGCCCCTGATCGTGAGCGACCCCTATTTCTCGATCTGGTCGCCCTACGACAGGCTGAACGACGGAGTGACACGACTCTGGACCAACGACGAGAAGCCCATACAGGGATGGATTACCGTCGACGGTGTGAAATACTGTTTCATGGGAGCCGACCCCGAGGTGTTCCAGGCCATTGCCCCGATGGCCGATGCCGGAGGATGGAAAGCCCGCTACACCCGTGAGGTGCAGGCCGACGGCTGGCAGCAGCCCGGATTCAACGACGCCTCGTGGAAGGAAGGCACGGCCGCCTTTGGCTCGCCCGACCTCAGTTGGATTCGCACGGAATGGAGAGAAGAACACTCCGACCTGTATGTGCGCCGCACGATAGACGTGACCGCCGCCGACCTAGAGGAGGAGCTGATGATTGTCTACTCGCACGACGACGTGTTTGAGCTGTATGTGAACGGCACGCAAGTGGCCAACACCGGCGAGACCTGGCGCGAGGGCATCCGTCTGCCGCTGGACGAGCAACTGAAGAAACTGCTGAAACCCGGAAAGAACATGCTGGCCGCCCACTGCCACAACACCACTGGTGGCGCCTACGTGGACTTCGGCCTGTTCAAGACCGTGAAGCCGAAGGCCGGAGGCGTGCAGCAAGCCCGCCAGAAGTCGGTCGACGTGCTGGCCACCAATACCTATTATACTTTTGAGTGCGGACCGGTGGAGCTAGACGTGGTGTTCACCGCCCCCATGATCATCGACGACTACGACCTGCTCTCCTCGCCCATCAACTACATCTCCTACCAGGTGCGCAGCACCGACGGACGGGCCCATGCCACGAAGTTGCAAGTGACCGCCTCGCCCCTGCTGGCAGTGAACCGTGCCGACCAGCCCACGAGGAGCACCATGGTGGAGCACCGCGGGGTGAAATATGCCAAGGCAGGCACCATTGAGCAGCCCATCCTCGCCAAGACCGGCGACGGCATAGGCATCGACTGGGGCTACCTCTACCTGCCCGCCATCAACGGCCAGGTGAGCATCGGCGAGAAAGGCATCCTGCAGTTTGAGCACGACTTCGGCCGCACCCGCCAGGACGCCACCTTCATGCTGCTGGGCTACGACGAGATAGAAGACATCGAATACTTCTACAAGCGCTACAAGGCCTACTGGGCCCACAACGGCTCGGTGAGCATCTTCGACATGTTCGAGCGCATGGCCTGCGAGTACAACAGCATCATGAAGCGCTGCCGCCAGATGGACAAGATGATCTACGACGACGCCATGGATGCCGGCAACAAGCAATATGCCGAAATCCTCTCGGCCTGCTACCGCCACTGCATCGCCGCCCACAAGCTGTTCCGCGACGACGAGGGCAACCTGCTCTTCTTCTCGAAGGAGAACAACTCAAACGGCTGCGTGAACACAGTAGACCTGACCTATCCCGAGGCACCACTCTTCCTGGCCTACAACCCCGAACTGCAGAAGGCCATGATGACCTCGATCTTCGAGTACAGTTACTCGGGCCGCTGGACCAAACCCTTCGCCGCCCACGACCTGGGACAGTATCCGAAGGCCAACCGCCAGGTTTACGGCGGCGACATGCCGCTCGAGGAAGCCGGCAACATGATCACCCTGGCCGCCATGATCTGCAAATTGGAGGGCAGCACGAGGTATGTGGACAAATACTGGGAAATCATCACCACCTGGGCTGACTATCTCTCGGAAAACGGACAGGACCCCAGCAACCAGCTTTGCACCGACGACTTCGCAGGCCACTGGGCCCACAACACCAACCTGAGCATCAAGGCCATCATGGGTGTGGCTGGATATGCCGAGATAGCCCGCATGAAAGGTCTGGAGCAAGTGGCAGACAAATATATGAACCGCGCGCGTGAGATGGCCGTGAAGTGGGAGAAAGACGCCCTTGAGGGCGACCACTACCGCCTGGCCTTCGACCGCAAGGACACCTGGAGCCAGAAATACAACATGGTGTGGGACAAACTGTGGAACCTGAACCTGTTTCCGAATGGTGCCATGGAGCGTGAGATGAAATACTACCTCACCAAGCAGAACAAATACGGACTGCCCCTGGATATCCGCCGCGACTACACGAAGAGCGACTGGATCATGTGGACTGCAGGAATGGCCAAGGACAAGAAGACCTTCCTGAAATTCGTAGGACCCCTCTACGACTACATGAACGAGACCGAGAGCCGTGTGCCCACCAGCGACTGGTATGACACGAAGACCGGCGAGATGGTAGGATTCAAGGCACGCAGCGTGGTGGGTGGCCACTGGATGCGCGTGCTCGTGAACAAACAATCGGGAAAACAATAACAGGCCAGGCCATTCAGTGGTAAACATAAACACCTGACATGAAGACAAGACACTTTGCAATACTGCTTGCCGCATTGACTTCGATAGGAGTCAATGCGGCTGAGCCCGTGGATTATGTGTCGACACTCGTGGGCACACAGTCGAAGCACTCGCTCTCTACGGGCAACACCTATCCCGCCATCGCCATGCCGTGGGGCATGAATTTCTGGATGCCGCAGACCGGCAAGATGGGCGACGGATGGGCCTATACCTATGACGCCGACAAGATACGCGGACTGAAACAGACCCACCAGCCCTCGCCATGGATCAACGACTATGGCCAGTTTGCCATCCTGCCCACCACGCGCACCGTGTTCGACGAGGAGCAGCGCGCCTCGTGGTTCAGCCACAAGGCCGAGGACGCACGGCCCTATTATTACAAAGTGTACCTGGCCGACTACGACATCACCGCCGAGATGGCCCCCACGGAGCGTGCCGTGGTGATGCGCTTCACCTATCCCGCCACCGATGAGGCCCGCATCGTGGTCGACGCCTTCGACAACGGCTCGCAAGTGCGCATCGTGGACGATCACCACATCGTGGGCTACACCACGAAGAACAGCGGCGGCGTACCGGCCAACTTCAGGAACTACTTCGTGGTGGAGAGCGACAAGCCGTTTGCCTACACCTCGGTGGTGACCGACGGCAAGATAGAGACCGGCAAGCGTGAGGCCAATGCCCGCCATGCCGGAGCCATCGTGGGGTTCAAGACCCTCCGTGGCGAGCAAGTGACACTGCGCGTGGCCTCGTCGTTCATCAGCGAGGAGCAGGCCTTCAGCAACCTGCGCGAGGTGAAGGGCATGGCCTTCGAGGCCGTGACCATGCAGGGCCGCCAACGCTGGAACGAAATCCTTGGGGCCGTGGAAGTGAGCGACCCCGACACCGACCACCTGCGCACGTTCTACTCCTGCCTCTACCGCTCCGTGCTCTTCCCACGGTCGTTCTATGAGCTTGACGGGCAGGGGAAGCCCATCCACTACAGTCCGCACACCGGAGAGGTGTGCCCGGGATATTACTATACCGACACCGGATTCTGGGACACCTTCAGGTCGCTCTTCCCCCTGCTCAACCTGCTCTATCCCCGCATCAACGAGCAGATACAGGAGGGCCTGGTGAACTGCTACAAAGAGAGCGGGTTCCTGCCCGAATGGGCCTCGCCCGGCCATCGTGGCTGCATGGTGGGCAACAACTCGGCCTCGGTGGTGGCCGACGCCTACCTGAAGCTCTCCACCCTCTCGCCCACCCTCGCCCACTACGACATCGAGACGCTGTGGCAGGCCGTGGTGCACGGAGCCAATGCCGTACACCCCCAAGTGTCGTCGACCGGCCGCCTGGGCTACGAATACTACAACAAACTGGGCTACGTGCCCTACAATGTGGGCATCAACGAGAATGTGGCCCGCACCCTGGAGTATGCCTACGACGACTGGTGCATCTACCAATTGGGATTGGCCCTGGGCAAGAAGAAAAAGGAACTGCGCCCCTTCATGGAGCGCGCCATGAACTACAAGAACGTGTTCGACCCTGAGACCCGCCTGATGCGCGGCCGCAACGAGGACGGCACGTTTCAGAGTCCGTTCTCGCCACTGAAATGGGGCGACGCCTTCACCGAGGGCAATGCCTGGCACTACACCTGGTCGGTGTTTCACGACCCGGAGGGCCTGATCCGTCTGATGGGCGGCACCGACACCTTCGTGCAGATGCTCGACTCGGTGTTCAGCGTTCCGCCACTCTTCGACGAGAGCTACTACGGAGGAGTGATCCACGAGATACGCGAGATGCAAATCATGAACATGGGCAACTACGCCCACGGCAACCAGCCCATCCAGCACATGATCTACCTCTACAACTACGCCGCCCACCCGTGGAAGGCCCAGTATTGGATTCGCGAGGTGATGGACCGCCTCTACTCTGCCCATCCCGACGGCTACTGCGGCGACGAGGACAACGGCCAGACCTCGGCATGGTATGTGTTCTCGGCCCTGGGATTCTATCCCGTCTGCCCGGGCAGCGGCGAATACGTGCTCGGTACGCCCTACTTCGACCGCGTGACGCTCCACCTGCCCCATGGCCGCCAACTCACCATCAACGCCCACGACAACAGCCACGACAACCGCTACATCGGCAAGATGGTATTGAACGGCACGACATACGACCGCAACTACCTGACCCACTCGACCATCCTACAGGGCGGCACCATCGACTACCAGATGCAAGCCCAGCCGAACCTGCAACGAGGCATCGCGGCCGAATCGGCCCCCTACTCATTCTCTAAAACCCTGAAAAAACAAAAATAACAGACTTCATTTATGAGACGAACCATCATCATTTCATTTCTCAGCGTCTGCTGTGCCCATGCCATGGCACAGCAAGCCGACTTCGGCCGGGAGTATATCAGCATGACCGCCGACACCACCCTGGTGTTGCAGTCGAAACGTCCTGCCGAGGCCGACCGCCTGTTCCGCTCGAAGGCGATAGACAACAAGATCAAGGAAGTGAAGAAAAAACTGAAAGGGAACGACTACCTGGCATGGATGTTCGAGAACTGTTTCCCGAACACGCTGGAGACCACCGTGCACTACCGCAAGACGGCCGACGGCGAGGACGACACCTTCGTCTATACGGGCGACATCCACGCCATGTGGCTGCGCGACTCGGGTGCCCAGGTGTGGCCCTACGTGCGCTTTGCCAACGACGACCCGCAGTTGGCCCATATGTTGCGCGGCGTGATACTGAGGCAGTTGCGCTGTCTGGTGATCGACCCCTATGCCAACGCCTTCAACGACGGTCCGACGGGAGGTGAGTGGCAGAGCGACATGACCGACATGAAGCCCGAACTGCATGAGCGCAAATATGAGATCGACTCGCACTGCTACGTCATCCGCCTGGCGCATGAGTATTGGCGCGTGACAGGCGACCGCTCCGTCTTTGGCGACCTGTGGGAGCAAGCCATCTCCCTCACCGTGAAGACCTTCCGTGAGCAGCAGCGCCGCAACGGCCTGGGACCCTACCGGTTCAGGCGCCGCACCGACCGTGCCTTCGACACCGTGGGCTGGGACGGCTGGGGACATCCCGTGCGCCCCGTGGGACTCATCGCCTCGGTGTT
Source organism: uncultured Prevotellaceae bacterium (assembly GCA_900317305.1). Lineage (GTDB taxonomy): Bacteria > Bacteroidota > Bacteroidia > Bacteroidales > Bacteroidaceae > Prevotella. The sequence goes on from ONGG01000005.1 coordinate 10,653, forward strand.
CCGTCCGAGCGACGATGCAACCATCTTCCCCTTCCTCGTGCCCTCCAACTTCATGGCAGTCAGTTCGCTGCGGAAAGCCGCCGAGATACTCAGGCAGGTGAACCACAACGGCACCCTGGCCACGGAGTGTGAGCAGTTGGCCAACGAGGTGGAGACGGCGCTGAGACAGTATGCCGTGGTGGAGCATCCCAAATATGGCAAGATCTACGCTTTCGAGGTTGACGGCTTTGGCAGCCATCTGCTGATGGACGACGCCAACGTGCCCTCGCTGCTGGCGATGGGCTATCTGGGCGACGTGGCGATGGACGACCCCATCTACCAGAACACGCGCCGCTTTGTGTGGAGCGAGGACAACCCCTCGTTCTTCCGTGGCAAGGCCGGCGAGGGCATCGGCGGTCCGCACGTGGGCTACAACATGGTGTGGCCCATGAGCATCATGATGCATGTGTTCACCAGCAACGACGATGCCGAGATCAAGGCCGGACTGGAGATGCTCATGCGCACCGACAACCACACAGGGTTCATCCACGAGTCGTTCAACAAGGACAATGCCGCCGACTACACACGGCCCTGGTTTGCCTGGCAGAACACCTTGTTCGGCGAACTCATCCTGAAGCTCATCGACGACGGGAAACTCAACCTCTTGCTGGAGGCGAGAAGGTAATTTCAAGGAGTTCAGGAGTTCAGGAGTTCAGGAGTTCAGACAATTGACTTGGAGTTCAGGAGTTCAGGAGTTCAGACAATTGACTTGGAGTTCAGACATTTGACTTGATGCTTGGACAATAATCTTGGACTCCAAGAGTTGATTGATAAAGGGAAAAACCTTTTACGATCAATCAAAGACTAAAATAGAGCAATGAGAGAAAGAATAGCGTTTGTAGACTATATCCGCGTGATAGCCTGCTTCCTGGTGATGCTCGTTCACGCCAGTGAGAATTTCTATGGTGCCGATGTCTCGGGACTGGCCGGCAACATGTCGCAACTGGCCAACGAAAGCAACCGGCTATGGGTGGCCATCTGGGATGGCGGTGCAGGCCGTATCTCCGTCCCACTGTTCATGATCGTGTCGGCATTCCTGCTGGTTCCCATGCGCGAGGGGATGACGATGACGCAATTCTACAAGCGCAGGTTCAAGCGCATCCTCCCGCCGTTCATCTGTTTCCTGCTGCTCTACACCTTCCTGCCCCTGCTGTGGGGCGGCATGACATGGGAGCAGTCGATGGCCGACTTCAAGATGCTGCCTTTCAACTTCCCCTCGATGGGCGGTCACCTGTGGTTCATGTATCCGCTCATCAGCCTCTACCTCATCATCCCGGTGGTCTCGCCCTGGCTTGAGCGTGCCAGTGCGCGCGACGAGCGCATCTTCCTGGGGATATTTGCCTTCACCACCCTCATCCCGTGGCTCCACCGCTTCGTCTCGGCCGAGTTATGGGGCGAGTGTTTCTGGAATGGTTTCTCGATGTTCTGGTATTGCTCGGGCTATCTGGGCTATCTGGTGCTCGCCCACTATATCCGCGTGCACCTCAAATGGTCGGACAAGCGCCGGCTCGTCGTAGGGACGGCATGCCTCATCATAGGGGGCGCGTTCACAGCGTGGAGCTTCTGGCTGAAGGGCGTGCCGGGAACATTGATCGAGACTCCCATGCTTGAGTGGTCGTGGGAGTTCTGCACGCCCAACGTGCTGTTGGCCACCTTCGGCGCGTTCATCCTGTTCACCTGCATCAAACCACGAAAGGCCCCAGCCCTCATCACCGATATCGCCAAATGCTCGTTTGGCATGTACCTGATGCATCTCTTCTTCCTCGGTCCCATCGCAGGCATGCTGATAGCCGGTGATGTGGCCAACCCACTGTTGCCCGTGGGCATATGCATTCCTGTCATCGCCGTGCTCACCTTTGTGGTTTGCTACGCGGTGACGAAACTGCTGTCCTACATACCGGGACATGAGTATTTTGTGGGATAGGTTCTGAGGGACTTGTCTATTGGATAAGGGCGTGGATAGCTATGTGGAAGCCGGTTCGACATGAACGGCCACATGGGTATCCGCGCCATATTTGTCTCTGAGCAGATGCTCCACCTCGGTGGCCTTGTCGTGCGACTCACGGAGCGACATGTCGCCATCCATCCTGACATGCAACTCTATGGCGTAGCGATTGCCCAGGCGCCGGGTGCGCAGATGGTGGGGCTCCACCACGCCAGGGATCGATGCCACCATGCCGAGGATCTCGTCTTCGATATCGTCGGGCAACGACTGTTCGGTGAGGTCGCCGATGCCACGGCGCAGCAAGCCCACGGCCACTTTGGTGATGAGCAGGCCTACGATGACGGAGGCCACGGGGTCGAGCACCGTCCAACGCTGTCCCAGCAGGATGGCGCCACCGATGCCCAGTGCCGTGCCTACCGACGACAATGCGTCGGAGCGATGGTGCCAGGCATTGGCCTCCATGGCCGGGGAGTTGAGTTGCCGTGCCTTGATCCTGGTGTAATGATACACCCCCTCTTTCAACAATATCGACAACAGGGCCGCCCAAAGGGCCAGCATGCCAGGAGCCTCCAACTGTTCGCCTCCTGCCCATGCCACAATCTTGACGATGCCGTTGTAAACGATGCCTATGGCCACTGCCAACAAGGCCAGTCCGATGAGCGTGAGGGCGAGTGTCTCATACTTGCCATGGCCGTAGTCGTGGCTCTTGTCCTGGGGTTTTCCGCTGATACTGACAAACACCATCACGATGATGTCGGTGAGGAAGTCGGACAGCGAGTGAATGGCATCGGCCACCATCGCGGCACTATGAGCCACGATGCCCGCGACAAACTTGAAAAGAAGGAGAATCAGATTGACCAATCCTCCGACCAATGTCACCTTGTAGATCTCACGATTCCTTTGCATGAAACATCTTATTTACCTGAACAGCAACTACAGGTTCTGCAAAAGTAACTACAAACATGTAGAACACAAAAAAAATGACTGTTTTTTTGTGGTTTGACTCTTATTTATAAACACAAAAGGTCGTGAAAGGGAACTACGGAATATGCTGAGAATTCTGATTTTTTATTGACACTAATGGCCATTAATGTGCATTAATTTTAAACTACGGAATAGGCTGAGAATGCTGATTTTTTATTGACACTAATGGCCATTAATGAGCATTAATGATAATAATTATTGATGATTCAATTAATGGGTATTAATGGGCATTCGTGGTTCCGCGAAGCGTTAAAATATAACACTAATGGCCATTAATGTGCATTAATATTTTCACTACGGAATGGGCAGATAGTTCATGTGGTGGGCCGGGTAAAAATTGTGGCGGACGCTGATGCGCCCGCCATAATGATATCAAAGATGGGATTGACGAATCTTAGTTGATGAGATAGAGTTTGTCTTGTCCGTTGTAGGTGCATTTCACCGTGGCCCTGCCATCAGTTATCTTTCCGATGACGATTTTCACCGACGCATCGGTAGCGGTGGCCTTGATGACGGAGTTGTCGTTGAGCGGCGCATAAGTCTGGTAGTGTGTCACGTCGACATATCCGTTGGCATTGGTGCTGCGCACTGGGGTGTCGGGCAAGCGCAGGGCCTGACCATCGACAGTGATGGTGACCTTGGGCACGACTGGCGGCACACAGGCCACACCCGGTTTGGAGAAGCCGATGCCGTGGAGGTCGAAGAGGCCCTCCGGGCGCTGCGGAGCCATCATACGGCCACCAAACTGCCGGCGGTCGCGCTGGGGCTGCTCCACCTCTGGTCCCTCGGCCACGAGGTAGATGGCATGCTTGCCCTTCAGTCCCTCTACGGCAGGTACGGCCAACTGCACCATACGTTTCTCTTTCGGAGCGTCGGCAGGAATATCGATGACACCGATCTCACGTCCCTTCCACGTGTCGTTGGCATAGGGACCGTCGAGCATCACATGGATGCGGAAAGCGCCATGACCTCCGGGAGTGAGACAGAGGTTGAGTGTCGTGCCATCGCCTTTGGCGGTGCCAGTGAACGCCTTCACGCCCTTGGTGTCCTTGGCCAGGCCTCCGAAGCCGAAATACTTGAATCCCACCACCCCTTTGTTGGTGATGCCGGCAAGGTCCATGCTGTTGTTCCAGTTGTCGTGATTGTCTTGCATCCAGTCGTTACCCGTCATGTAGCAAGCCAGACCAGCCGAATAGTATTGATAAGGAGGAAGACCGAAGATCTGGAAGCCCTCCGAGGTGACCTCGGCACCCGTATAGCAAGTGCCGTCGGCAGCCGATGCCGTCCACTCATTGTTCTTGACAAAGGGGTCGTATCCCACGATGCGCACCATTCCACCGTCGGCCACCGCTTTCTTGTCGCAGACGATTTTCACGGGTGCCACCATGGCCTGGCGGGCATTGCCAAACCCGCGTGGCGGACGATGGTAGAACACATACCACTGGCCATTGATTTCCTGCAGCGAACCATGGGTGTTGTGTGCCGCATTGGTAGTGGTGAGATGAGAGCCATCCTCGTTGGGCACCACACCGCGTGAGTCGACCAACACGCCACCTGAGCGCCAGGGGCCGAGTGGCGAGTCGCCAAAGGCATAGCGAAGGGCCGAGTTGGTGGAACCCAGTCCGTAGTCAGGTCCCGAATATCCTGAGAACACCATCACGTATTTGTTGCCCACCTGGCGGATAGACGAAGCCTCGAAGAAGTTGAAGTCGCCAGGGTTCTGGTCTTTGTAGAGTGCGGGATACTGCGTGCCTGCGGGGTCGCGCACCTCGCCGTATCGGGAACTGGCCGGGATGAAGTAGTCGTGCAACTGTGTGCCCGGGCGCATGGCATACATATTGTTCTGGTCGAGCTCACAGGCCGTGGAATGTTGGAAGCCATAGAACACATAGGCACGGAAGCCCTTGTCGTAATCGGGGTCTTTCTTGTCGGTGATGTTCTCGATGAACACCGAGGGGTCGAAGTCGATGAGCGAGCCAGGAAGGCACCGCCGGCCGTCTTCGGTGAGGTTGACCGGTGTGAACGGTCCGTCGGGGCGGTCGCCCTTACACACCATAGCCACTCTTCCCCACCCTCTGGAGTGAGGATAGAGATAATAGGTTTTCTTCCCCGTGGCGCGGTCTCTCACCTCCACGAGGTCGGGGGCATACATGGTGTCCCACTGTCCGTCGACATAGTGAGTGAAGATGGGACCCTCGTCGCGCCATTGGCTCAGGTCCTCTACCGGTGCCGACCAGAGACGGATGTCGTTGCTGCAATAGGAGGTGTAGTTGACATCGTGCGAGCCCACGATGTAGGCCCTGAACTTTCCGGGGTTGTCGGGGTCTTCGAAAACCCTGGGTTCACCATCGGGCAGATGCTCCCAAAGCGGAAGGTAGGGATTCTGTGCATTGGCTGCCGTGAAGGCAAAAAGCATGAGTAGTTGAAGCAGAACTTTTTTCATAAGGATAGTTAGAGAATGATTTGCACTGCAAAAATAGTCATAACATCCGTATAATGCTTTACAATATGTTTCCATTTCTTTGCAATATATCGCAAAATAATAGTCGGGACACCCGCAAAGGTGCCCCGACTAAAAATCTCAGGCGGCAAAAGTCGTGAAAGATGCAAAATGAGCGTGTTCAGCGTGGACACGCCCCCACCTCGGCCCTCACCTGATGAAGTTCATCGGCTGCCATGGCTCGCGCTCGGGCAAATTGGGCTCGCCGGTGTGGATTTTCTTGAGCAGCCAGGCCATGTTGTTGGCCATCGTGCGCATGGTCTGCAACCCCTCGGTGTCGAGGGCCGCCTCGCCCTCCGACCTGCCATACACTATATTCCAGTACTGTGAGGAGACGACGGGCATGTTCATCATCTGGAACGGCATGTTCAGGGTCTGGAAAGCCGCTGTGGCGCCACCTCTCCGGCACACGCAGACGGCAGCGGCCGGCTTGTTCTGCACCTTGCTTCCTGCCGAATAGAACATACGCTGGATGAGAGAGAGCACCGAACCGTTGGGCTGACCGTAGTAGACGGGAGAGCCTACGATGAGTGCGTCGGCACCATCGAGTTTCTCCACCACACGGTTGCAGAGGTCGTCGTCGAAGACGCACCTGCCAAGGCCGCGGGCAGCGCATTGTCCGCAGGCGATGCACCCCCGGATGGGTTTTGCCCCAATCTGCACAATCTCGGTCTCAACGCCTTGTTTCTCCAATGTATCTGCCGCCTCTTTGAGTGCGACGAAAGTGTTGCCATTCTTACGTGGACTTCCGTTGATGAGTAAGACTTTCATAATGTTTATCGTGATTGATTTCCGTTTCGCATTCGCTCAACTTTTTGTATTTACAAGAGTGAAGGAGTTGCATGAGTGGGGACAACAGCCCGAAAACACCTCACTGTGCTCAGTGGTTGTTGCCATGGTAATGTCTGAACTCCTGAACTTCTGAACTCCTGAACTTCTTCAAGATTGAAGAATTGAATTATTTATCGTCGATATTGACCAGTTCGTAGTCTTTGGTGCCCAGTCCGATTTTAGCGGCATGGTCGATGGTATGCGTGCCGTGCTGCTGCTTGATGCGCTCGATGAGTGGACGGTTGTCGTTGCCCTCGCTGGGCGTCATGCCAAAGATGATGTCGACGCAAGCCTGGTCGAGCGCCACGGGGTCGAGCGAGGCGAGGATGCCGTAGTCCTTTAGTTTCACCGGTTCGGGCGTGGCCACACAGTCGCAGTCGACGGTCATGTTGTTCATCACGGCGATATAGACGATGCGCTCGCCATTGCCGAAGAAGTTGTGCACGGCCTGGGCGGCAGCCGCCATCGACTCTAGGAATCCGTCCTGGTCTTCCACATGCGACCAGAGTCCCTCTACCACCTCCTGGTAACCGGCGGTGTGGATGTTGGCCTTTCCGTTGGCCGATGCCACGCCGATAGAGGCATTCTTGAGCACGCCACCGAGACCACCCATGGGATGTCCCTTGAAGTGTGCGAGGTTGATCATGAAGTCGTAGTTGGCCAGGTGCTTGCCCACGATATCATATTTAATATGTGTGGAGTCATTGACCGGAATGGTCATGTCGCCCTCCTCGTCCATGAGGTCGACCTTGAAGGTGGGCAGGAAGCCATGATCCTTGATGGTCTGCCAATGCTCCTCGAAGGAGTCCCTCTTTCCCTCATAGGCCGTGTTGCATTCCACGATCGTGCCATCCACCTCGTCGACAAGGAGTTTGATGAGTTCGGGCTTGAGGTAGTTGGGATTGCCCGACTCTCCGGTAGAGATTTTCACTGCCACCTTTCCTGTGGCCGTTCTGCCGAGCGCATGATAGATCTTCACCAGTGCCTCGGGCGATATTTCCTTGGTGAGATAGACAGTGGCCTTCTGGCCGCCGGCCTTGTCGGGTGTGGCAGTCTCCTTTGTGGCAGACCCACAACTAGCCAACAAGGCAACCATCAACACAGTTGCGAATAAAGTAATTTTTCTCATAATAGTTTGTTTTAATGCCCCAAAGTTACGAAAAAAAAGGAAAAAGAACTATTTTTGCAGAAACTTTTCAACGCAAGAAGATGCATCATCCACAATATCTCATCTCCGACGAGCAGTCGCTCGACAACGCCGGCGTACATGTTACCGCCGTGCGGTTGTTGGTTTGGCGCCACGTGCGCCATCATTTTCACGATGCCTTCAACCTGCAGGACCTGATGGATGCCTTGCCCACTGTAGACCGTTCCACCCTCTTCCGCACGCTGTCCACCCTGACCGAGGCCCATCTGCTGCACGAGATCAACGACGGCAGCGGCACGCAGAAATATTGTGTCTGCCATTACGACGACACCCGCCAATGTGAGGGTCATGTTCACCTCACTTGCAAGATCTGCCATCGCACCTATTGTCTGAACAATGTGCGTATCCCCCCCGTGGCCTTGCCCAGCTGGTTTGAGTTGGAAGAGGCGGAATATGTGGTAAAGGGCATCTGCGAGCGCTGCAAGACAGGGAAAGAGGGGTAAGGGCTTTTAAAAGAATATTTTCCTTCCAAAAATTTGGAATTTCGGAATGAATATATTACATTTGCACCATGTATGAAGAGATAAGGGAAACTATACACTCTTTGGAGTACGAAGAATATTATGCTGGACTTGACGATAAAACGAAGGCAAAGTTCGACTATGTAGAGTCTATCATCAAGACTCAATACGTGGTCAATAAAAAATTCGTGAAAAACCTTGAAGGAACAGATTTTTATGAGGCAAGAATTTCTATTGGTACAAATGAGCATCGTTCAATTCTTTTCGCTATAGATTCCGTTTCATTCATCGAGAGCAAACGTATCCTTTTTTTAAACTCATTTTTGAAAAAGAGCACAAAGCAGTATAGAAAGGAAATTGAAAACGCCCGGCAGATTTTAAACAAATATATTGAAGGAGGACAATAAAATGGTTAAGCTTGACGAAAAGAAACTGGCCCAATTGAGAACTGGGTCACAACATCTTACAGAAAAATATGGCGAGAGAGGAACGCCCAGTCGTGAAGAATTCGAAGCAAAGGCCAAAGCTTGGTACTATGCGGAATTGTTGCGCGATGAACGCAAGCGGCAGAAACTTACGCAGCAGCAATTGGGTGAACGCATAGGAAAGAAACGTGAGTACATCTCCTCACTTGAGCAGGGAAAGACAGACATGCAACTCAGCACGTTTATGCTCATAGCCAATGCTTTAGGTTTAAGATTCTCTCTCGTTTTAGGATAGAAATACTATTCGACACGAAAGAATTTTGAGTGACAGGCTATTTTGCAGCGGCTATCTTCTCATTCCCACCTGAGAATGAGGACTTTGCGGGTGGATGGGGTGATGCGGCAGGGATGTGCGGGCCGGCGCCCTACCAGCCAGAGGATATGGTTGTGGGCATCGGTGACCACCAGTTGGCGGCGGCGTTCCACTACATTCACCTTCTGATCGGTGAGGAAGTCGCTCACCAGTTTCGTTCCCTTCATCCCCAAAGGCGAGAAGCGGTCGCCCGGCTCTACCGGCCTGAGGAAGAGCGGAAACTCCACCTTCTCAGCATCCAAGGTAGCACACCACGGGTCGCGGCTGGGCGTGAAGCCCTCGCTCACCACCGACTCCTCCACAATGAACGAGGTTTGCGGGGAGATGACATACCGTCCGGTAATGGGTATACGCTTGGTCTCGAACGACTTTTGAAGAGGCATCACAAACAACATCTCCCTATCCACCACCATCTCATAGGCATCTGAAAGGAAGGAAGCCCCTATGCTGCGCCGCGTCACGGCCAGAAAGGCATCCTCGATGCATTTGGGCTTGAACCCCAAGGGATAAAGGATATGGAAGAGCAGTCCCTCGGAGGTGACCTGTTCGATACGGTAGGCACTCACCTCCTCATCACCGGTCTCCACCCAGGCGTTCTCGACCCTTCGCCCCATCTCCTCATCATAAACTTCAGCCACCTGACCGAGTTTTTCGGCCATATCAGCGATAGACTGGGATACTGAGGGGTTGATCTCACGCATGAGCGGCAGGATATTGAGCCGAATCTTGTTTCTCACCACATCATCAATGAGATTGGTGCTGTCGGTGACATAATCCTGACCGATATCCGCAAGGAAAGCCACGATGTCGTCGCGACCCACACAGAGCAAGGGTCTGATTACCCCCTCGTGCTCGGGAGCAATGCCCGTAAGCCCATGAATGCCCGTTCCACGGATAAGGTTCAACATCACCGTCTCCACTGAGTCATCGCGATGATGCGCCACCAGTACCCCTTGGGCACCCATGTCGGCGAGCAGTTGCCTGAAATAACCATAACGGAGATGCCTTGCCGCCATCTCAATGCTCAGATGATGGGCTGAGGCATACTCCGACGTATCGAAATGGGCGATGTGAAGCGGTATGCCCAAAGAGGCACAGAGCTGCTTGCAGAACACCTCGTCACGGTCGGACTCCTCGCCACGCAAGCGGAAGTTGCAGTGGGCGGCCTCCACATTGTAGCCCAGCAGACGCGTCACCCTGAGCAAGGCCACACTGTCGGCCCCTCCTGACAATGCCACGAGGTACTTTCCCGACCCATCCATCAACTGGTGCTGCTGAATGAACCCGGACACTCTTCTGACGAACGGAGACGGCTGGCTGCTATTCGACATACAAGACAAGTCCCTTCAGGTATTCACCCTCGGGATGGTAGATGTTGATGGGATGGTCGGCGGGCTGATGGAGTTGGTGCAGGATCCTCACCTTCCTTTTGGCCTGAGCCGCAGCAGTGAAGACCGCATTACGGAAATGGTCTTTCGTGACCACCTGACTGCAACTGAAGGTGAACAGAATACCACCTGGCTGGATGATTTCAAACGCCTTGGCATTGAGTCGGGTGTAACCCTTCAGCGCATTGTGAAGTGCGCCCCGATGCTTTGCGAAGGCGGGAGGATCGAGAATGATGAGGTCGTATTCGCAATCGGTTTTCTGCAAGAAACTGAATGCGTCGTCGCAGAAAGCCTCATGCCGTTTGTCACTGGGGAAATTGAGTTCCACATTCTGGTTGGTAAGCGAGATGGCCTTGGCACTGGAGTCGACGGAGTGAACCAGCTGGGCCCCTCCCCTCATGGCATAGAACGAGAAACCGCCCGTGTAGCAAAACATATTGAGCACACGCTTGCCTTTGGCATAATGCTCGAGCAGGCTTCTGTTTTCCCTTTGGTCGACGAAGAAGCCCGTTTTTTGTCCTTTCAGCCAGTCGACGTGGAATTTCAGTCCGTTTTCCAACGCCACGTCGTTCTCGTCGTTGCCCACGATGAAACCGCTGGTCTGCTGCTCGAGGAAAGGCAGGGTGGTCTCGCTCTTGTAATACACGCTGGTGAGTTGCTGGCCCATCACCTCGACGAGCGCCTTGGCCACCTCGTGGCGGCAGAGGTGCATGCCCACGCTATGAGCCTGCATGACAGCGGTGGTGCCGTAGCAGTCGACCACCAGACCGGGCAGGTTGTCGCCCTCGCCATGCACCAGGCGGAAGGTATTGTTGTTGGGATCGGAAGCGATACCGGCCACCACCCTCATCCTCAGGGCCGCAGCCAACCTTTTTTTCCAGAAATCGTGGTTGATTTCCTCGTCCTCGAACGAGAGCACCCTGACTGCGATGGAGCCCATCTGATAATGTCCCACCGCAATGAAGTTGCCACTGGCAGTGAGCACCCTCACGGTCTCACCATCTTGTAGGTCGTTATCGGAATGGTTGATGGCACCAGAGAAAATCCAAGGGTGGAATCGGAGCAAGCTCTCCTCTTTACCCTTTCGAAGATATACATTCTTATACATGGCAGGCAAGTTTAAAGGAAAAATTCAGCCAATCGTTGTTCAAGATTGGCTGTCAAGATGTTCGGATTCGGAATCATCAACGATTTCGAGCGTGTAGTCGCCCGATTCTTTGAGTCGGAGATACTCCTCGTAAAGCATCACACAGGCCCATGCATCGGTAGCGGCATACGCCTTCTGTTTATCGTTAAGCACATCAGCCTCCCAATTGGACAGTTGCTGCGTCTTGCTGATTTTCATCCCGAAGAGGTTGGCGTAGAGTTTCTGGAGGCTCATGTCCTCGATACCCAACTCCCTTATGTGGTCTTGCAGGTCGATGAACAAGCCAGGCTTGAAATCCCCCTTCTTGTGGAGCGAGAGCACATCGTCGTGCAGCGAGAGGCCCACCTTGGGCACCGTAGTGTCCTCAAGGAGCCTGCGGATATTGTCGGAGAGGCCGATATAGTTGAGCCGGAAGAGGAAACAGATGTTCTTCGTGGCCACCTGCAGCAGCGACACGATATTTTGTTTGCCTTTCTTGAACGAGGGCCGTGTCTCGGTGTCAATCCCGAGAAGAGGTTGGTTGAGCAGGAAGTCGACAGCCTTGCGCGCCTCGAAATCGGATACGACCACAATGGTCGTGCCCTCGAACATGACACGCGGAAGCTTTGTGATGAGCTTTTTATCGAACTTATTATAAATAATTTTTCCCATGATATCGTTACAATATGCAAAAATACAAAAAAGTTATGAAAAAATAGTTTTTTGTGATTTTTTTCAGTTACTTTTGCATAAGATTTCAAGCACATCCGCTCAATGGAGTGCAAAGGGCACGCAGAAGCGGCCCCAACAAAAACAGGAAGACTTATATATCGATTGGAAATGGCCAGGAAAAAAACGATAAAAACGATAAAGAAGAATACGACTTTTCTAGAGTCCTTGGGTTTGAATTTCTACCGTGACGAGCGGCTGAGATTCGGCGTTGGCATCATATTGTTCATCATTGGCGTACTGATGTTCATCGCCTTCACCTCATATTTCACCACCTGCGAGGCCGACCAGAGTCTGGTGACCTCGCTGCAGCCCGGTGAAGTGGAGAATCCGAACAAGAGTTTCCAGAACATCTGCGGTTCGCTCGGCGCCATTGTCTCGCATTTTCTCATCTCACGCTGTTTCGGCATAGCCGCCTACGTCATTCCCATATTCATCATCCTCGTGGGACTGAAGCTCACCCGGTCGTACAACCTGAGTCTGGTGAAATGGTTCTTCGCCCTCGGCGTGATCATGATATGGTGCTCTGTGGCCTTCGCCAAGTTCCTGCCCCCGCTGTTTCCCGACTCCGTCTTCAATCCCGGCGGCGACCATGGCCTGTATATCTGCAACTATATCGAGAACATGGGCGGCACGCCCAGCCTCATTGGTCTGCTGGTGATCGTGGCCCTGGCTTTCCTGGTGTACCTCAGTGCCCAGACCATCTATACGGTGCAGCACATCCTGAACCCATCGAAATTCCTGCACAGCATCCCGCTGATCATCACCAACAGGGGCGACAACAACGGGAAGAGCGATGACTCGGACAAAGACGACGCCGAGCACATCTACGACGACCCCGAGGCCCAGGTGGTGCAATTCGCCGAGAATGGCGAGATGAACGTGGTGGAGCCCAAATACAAGGAAGAGGACTTTGGGCGCATCCGCACCCCCAAGCGTGAAGACAAGAAAGAGGACAACAGCAACTTTGAGATACAGGTGGGCGAGGAAGAGGCCCGTGCTCAAGGCAAGCGCGTGAGCAACCACTACAACCTGTCGACGCCTCTCAACCCCCATGAGCCCTTCACCAGCTACCGCTACCCCACCCTCGACCTGCTGAAAGCCTACGAGAACGACAGCAGGCCCTATATCGACGAGCGCGAGCTGAGGGCCAACAAGGAGCAGATAGAGAAGGTGCTCAACAGCTTCAACGTGCAGATACGCGAGATCAGGGCCACTGTGGGTCCCACCATCACGCTCTACGAGATTACCCCTGCCGAGGGTGTGCGCATCTCGCGCATCCGCAACCTGGAAGACGACATCGCACTGAGTCTGGCCGCCCTTGGCATCCGCATCATCGCCCCTATCCCCGGCAAGGGAACGATAGGTATAGAGGTGCCCAACGCCAAGCCCAACATCGTGTCGATGCGTAGCATCCTTGACTCGAAGAAGTTCCAGGTGACCAAGATGGACCTTCCCATCGCCCTTGGCAAGACGATCACCAACGAGGTGTTCATGGTAGACCTGGCCAAGATCCCCCACCTGCTCGTGGCCGGTGCCACCGGTCAGGGTAAGTCGGTGGGTCTGAACGCCATCATCACCTCGCTGCTCTACAAGAAGCACCCCAACGAGCTGAAGCTGGTGCTCATCGACCCGAAGAAGGTGGAGTTCAGCGTCTATGCGCCCATCGCCTCCCACTTCATGGCCAGCGTCGACGAGGACGAGGACCCCATCATCACCGACGTGACGAAGGTGGTGCGCACGCTGAAGAGCCTCACCACACTGATGGACAGGCGCTACGACCTGCTGAAGATTGCCAAGGTGCGCACGGTGAAGGAGTACAACCAGAAATTCGTGAACCATGAGCTGAATCCCGCCGAGGGCCACGAGTACATGCCTTATATCGTGGTGGTGATCGACGAGTTCGGCGACCTTATCATGACCGCCGGCAAGGAGATAGAGCTGCCCATCGCCCGCATCGCCCAGTTGGCCCGTGCCGTGGGTATCCACATGGTGATAGCCACCCAGCGCCCCACCACCAGCATCATCACGGGTAACATCAAGGCCAACTTCCCTGGCCGCATGGCCTTCAAGGTGAGTGCGATGGTCGACTCGCGCACGATTCTCGACCGTCCCGGCGCTAACCAGCTGGTGGGCCGTGGCGACATGCTCTTCCTGAGCGGCAGCGACCCCGTGCGCGTGCAGTGCGCCTTCATCGACACCCCCGAGGTGGAGACCGTGAACGACTACATCGCCAAGCAACCCGGTCCGGCCCATATGATGGAACTGCCAGAGCCTGTGGGCGAGGACAGCGGTTTCAGCGACGGTGGCGGCGGCACTATGGAGTCGTCGAGCCTGGATCCGCTGCTCGAGGAGGCCGCCATCCACATCGTGCGCACCCAGCAAGGCTCTACGAGCATGATACAACGCCGTTTCTCCATCGGCTACAACCGTGCCGGAAGGCTGATGGACCAGTTGGAGAAAGCCGGTGTCGTGGGTCAGGCGCAAGGCAGCAAGCCCCGCGAGGTGCTTATCGCCGACGAGAACAGCCTTTCGAATCTGTTTGCCAAGATGAGGGGCTGAGGGTTCGGACAAGGGCCATCATGATTTGAAATACCCCACCACGATTGGTTATCATACCAACCACGGGTGTTTATCCATATTACCAACCATTAAAATGAGAAAAAGATGAAAAGAATACTGACTATATCCTGCCTGATGCTTTTGACATTGGGCATGAGCGCACAGAATGCCACCAAGGCCAAGCAAGTGCTCGACAAGACCTCGGCCATCATCAGCAACAAGGGTGGTGCGAGTGCCAACTTCAAGATTTCGAGCGAGAAGACGGGCAACACCTCGGGCACGATACTCATCAAAGGCAACAAGTTCCAGGCCACCACTCCACAGGCCATTGTATGGTACAACGGCAAGACGATGTGGACCTACATGAAGAGTTCGGAAGAGGTGAACGTGAGCTCGCCCAGCGAGGGCCAGCAAGCCCAACTCAACCCCTACCACTTCATCAACCTCTACAAGAAAGGCTATGCGCTGAGCATGAAGAACGTGAAGGCTGGCTACGAGGTACACCTGAAGGCCCAGTCGGCCAGCCAACCCATCAAGGAGATGACCATCACCGTGAACAGCAAGACCTATCTGCCCTCGGTGGTGAAGATGCTCCAGGGCGGCAAGTGGACCACCGTCGTCATCAGCAATTTCAAGGCCATGAACCTGAGCGACGCAAAGTTCACGTTCAACTCGAAAGACTACCCGCAGGCCGAGGTCATCGACCTGCGATAGCCGCCTTCGGATGGAGGGAGGCAGCACCATATAGCAATCATTAAGAAATCATATTATCCCACCCATAAATGTTGAAGAACAACAAAATCTCGCGTTGGCAGTTGATCAAGACCCTTCGCAAGCACATCAGATTATCCGAGAAGCGCAGCGCCGCTTTCAACCAGAACAAGATAGCGAAAGCCATCGTCTATGTGATGTCGGGCTTCATGGTGCTCTACCTGATGTTTTTCGCCGTGATGCTGGCCCTCGTAGCCAACTCCAGTCATCGACTCACCGCATGTGAGGTGTTCTTCGGCGTGCTGCCCTTCATCCTCGGTGTGGACTTCCTCATCCGCTTCATGGCACAGCAGACGCCCTCGCAGTTGGTGAAGCCCTACGTGCTGTTGCCCATCGGCAAATATGCCTGCGTCGACTGCTTCATCTTCAACTCGGTGACGAGCACCTCCAACCTGCTGTGGATGGCCATGTTCATCCCCTTTGCCATCATGTCGGTGGTGTTCAGCGAGGGCATCTGGGTGACGCTCGGCTTCCTGCTCTCCCTCCATCTGATCATCGTGACCAACAGCCAGTGGTATGTGATTGTGCGCACCCTGGTGAACAAGAGCCTGCTGTGGTGGTTGCTGCCGGCCGCCGTCTACGCCCTCATTTTCTCGCCTTGGTACATTGGCAAGGATGCCGGCATATCCCAGTTGTGCGACTTCTACGCCCAACTGGGCCATCTGCTTCCTCATTGGTCGGTGCTGGCATGGATAGGACTTCTGCTCCTGATGGCCATCGTGATACTGGCGAACCGCCGCCTGCAGTTCGCGTCGGTCTATGCCGAACTGTCGAAGACCGAGACCACACAGATGAAGCATGTGACGCAGCTGAGCGCCCTCGACCGTTTTGGCCAGTTGGGAGAATATGTGAAACTGGAGATCAAGAGCATCATGCGCAACAAGAACATCCGCAAGGGTTTCATCATGGCCACGTCACTGGTCGTCGTCTTCAGCCTGCTCATCTCCTTCACCGACATTTACCAGGGAGGCATGACCTACTTCCTGGTGGTCTACAACTTTGCCATCTACGGTGCCATGGTGCTCACCCGTGTGATGTGCTACGAGGGCAACTACATCGACTGTCTGATGGTGCACAAGGAGAACATCATCTCGCTGCTGAAGGCCAAATACATCTTCTACTCGCTGATGCTGATGCTGCCGTTCATCCTGATGATTCCCATCCTGGTGATGGGCAAAGTCAGTCTCTTCGCGCTCATCGCCATCATGCTGATTACGGCTGGTCCGGTGCACTGCGCCTTCCTCTACATGGCGATATGGAACAAGCAAACCATGCCCCTGAACACCAAGTTCATCGGCAAGGGCAGTGTGGAGAACAACTGGGTGCAGGTGGTGGTGCAGATGGCTGCCTTCTTCCTTCCCATGCTCTTCGTGATGTTCCTGCCCACCTTGGTCGGCGAGAAACTGGGCTACGCCCTGGTTGCCCTCCTCGGTCTGGCATTCATTCTGACCAGCAACTATTGGATACCCGACATCTACAAGCGCATGATGAAGCGCAAATACGTGAACATGGAAGGATTCAGGTCGTCTAGATAGCCTGGTGCAACCAAGAAAAGAATCACAACAGCCCTAAGATATCATGAAAAAGTATTATTACATTACTCCTGAAAACGAGCAACGAGGTCCGGTAGAGGACTACATGCTCGCCTCATGTGGCGTGAACAGCAACACGATGGTGTGGACAGAGGGGATGGCCAACTGGATGCCAGCGGGCCAGATACCCGAACTGGTCTTTTTTATCAACACCACCTCGTCGTCTTCCACTCCACCACCCTTCGATTCCACGGCCCAGCAGCAGTCGACCAACCAAGGGGGCGGTTTCAATACTTCGGACGGCTACAACCAGCAAGCCAACAACCAAGCTGGCTATAACCAAGGAGGCTATAACCAAGGAGGTTATAACCAAGGCGGCTACAACCAGCAAGCATACAACCCTGGAGGTTATAACCAATTTTCGGGTAACCAAGCCGGAGGAACGGGATGGAACCCTATGGGCGGCCACCCTGGTCCCCGACCCGACAACAACCTGGTATGGGCCATTCTCGCCACCGTTTTCTGCTGTCTGCCCCTTGGCATCTACTCCATCATTCTGGCCTCGCGTGTGAACGGCCTTTACGACCGTGGCGACTACATTGGTGCCCAGCAGGCAGCCGATGATGCGAAGAATTGGGCGATTTACAGTATGATAGCCTATTTCGCAATCTGGGTAATCTACGTCATCTTTGCCTTCCTTGTTGGAGGCATAAGTCTTAGCCAGTATCTATGATGCGGCAGTCCGCCTCAATGAAAACCAGCAAATGGGGACTTGTATTGCTACTTGCAATAGGAGCCGTGGCAATAATGGCCTGCCTTTTCGACCCGATGAAGAACATTTTCTCACCCCAGTGCCAGTTTCGTTTGCTTACCGGGTGGAGCTGTCCGGGGTGTGGGGTGCAGCGGGCATTCCACGCCTTTACCCATGGTCGTATAGCCGAGGCCCTGTCGTATAATTATTTCCTTGTGGTGAGCATCCCCTACGCCCTAGCCGTGTTGGTGGCTTGGGCGATGAAACTAAGAGGGCACTACAACAGGGTGATAGCCGAGATTGAGCATCCCCGGTATGCGAAGTTGTTTGTGGGGCTGTTTTTCGTGTGGTGGGTGGTGAGAAACATCTATCAGATTTAGTCTAAGGACTTTAAGGTCGTTAAGGACTTTAAGGTCGTTAAGGACCTTAAGGAGGCCAGCCCTCCTTGAGCGAACTATTGGTGTTTCTTCAGATAATCGGTGACTTTTTGCTGTGCGATGTGGAAAGAAGCCTTCAGGGCACCCTCGCTTGTGCCCAGAATCTGACTGATCTCACTATACTTCATATTGTCGAAATAGCGCAGGTTGAAGACGGTGCGCTGCACGTCGGGAAGCGTGTCGATAGCCTCGTAGAGCATGGCCTGCGCCTGGTCGCCATCGAAATACTCATCGGCCATCAGGGTGTTGGCCACCGAGGCCACCTCGTCGACACTCAGATCCTGCACATGCTTTTTACGTCTGAGAAAATCGAGCGACTCGTTGATCGCGATGCGGTAGAGCCAGGTGGAGATTTTCGACATATTCCGGAAATCGGGCAGATTGACCCACGCCTTGACGAAGGTGTTTTGCAGCACATCGTCGGCATCGTCGTGAGAGAGAACAATATTTCGGATTTTCCAATAGAGCGGTTGGCTATAATGTCGCACGATTTCCTCAAAGGCTTTCCTTTGGGAACCCGGTTCGGCCAATAGGCTTGTGATTATTTTCTCATTATATGCCATTCCGCATGTTGACAAAAAAAACATGGGTATCTCGTTGTCGTTCGTCAACAGAAAGAGAAACCCATGCTTGGTTATGGCTTGAATAAGCCGGAAAAGAATAGACTTTTACTGGATGGAGATTTTGCGCACCATCTTACCCACTTTCACGATGTAGCATCCTTTGGGCAAGTTCAGTTCTATACGCTTGTCAGCTCCTTCTACTTTCACACTCATCACACGCACTCCAGCCACATTGTATACATGGAGCACCTGGCCATTGGCACCTGTCACATGAAGCACCGACTCATTGATCGATATCGAGATATTCTGTATCTCAGTATCAATGATCTCAATCATCGATGCAGCCTCAGTCTTGGCTGGCACACCAAGCATCAGCCCTGCAGTAAAGATGATAGCAAGTATTTTTTTCGTCATAAGCGCTTATTTTTCGTTGTCAACATGCAAATATAGCCATTTTTCCTTAAAAAGGGACACTGTGGCCCTCAACTTATTGTATAATTAACGTTTTTTAACCCTACTCAATGGAAAAGAAAACAGTCCATCGAAACATTTATAAACGTGCCACGCGAATGGCCGTCAGCTTCTGCTCACCTGCAGGCCTGTGGTGCTGAGTGTCATGTCGACGAAGCGGGCATTTCGGTTTTGCCGGTTCTCCTCAATCACCTTCCTGATTCGGGCAGCGGCCTCGGGGTCTTTGGCCACCATATACAGGTAGCCTCCCCCTCCTGCCCCAGGCAGTTTGTAGCCCAGGCAAAGGTCGTCGACGAGAGCGGTGAGCGTCCTTACCCCTTCAGGATTGGTTCCCGAGTCGAGCAACTGGTTCTGTATCCACGTTTTGCCCACCAGGCGTCCCATCTTGTCGAAATCGTTGTGCTGTATGGCCTCATACATGTCGATGGCATGGGTCTTCATCTGTCTGAGCAGGGCCAATTGCTCGTTTTGGTTGAGGAACATTTTCCTGACAATCTCGGCCAGGATGCTCTTGGCCGTGCGGGTGATGCCCGTATAGTAGAGCAAGTGGCAAGCCTTGTAGTCGGGCTGGGTGTAGACCTGTTCGGGCAGCCATTTGATGGTGGGATTCTGCTCTGCCCCTCTTTTGGTTTGCAAGAGTTTCACCCCATGCAGGATGCCACCAAACTGGTCTTGCCATCCTCCGCCGGTGGTGAGCAGTTGCTCGAGCACCAGTGTGCGGTGGCCGATCTCGCTTTTGTCCCAAGCCAACCCACAGAAGTCGTTGAGTGCGCCAAGAACGGTAGCCGCGAGGATGCTGCTTGTGCCCAGTCCGCTCCCTGCTGGTATGGCAGAGAGCAAGGTGAGTTCGAAGCCGCCACTGAAAGCCGAGAGTTGCTGTTCGAGAGAGGCATATTCCACAGCCGAGAACCCAGGCAGGAAACCGGCGAGCGCCAATGCTGCCTTGGGGATGGAGAACGGGCTGCCCACATGATGGAAGTCGGCCAACTGTTCGTATGTCGTCACCCTCTCGACGGCCCCCAAGTCGATACTTCTAAGGATGATATGCTTCTCTTTGCTCGGCCTGATGAAAGTCTGGATGGGTGGTTGGCCATTGAGTTCGATGGCCAGATTCACCACATCTCCACCCTCCATGAGGCAGAAAGGAGGTGTATCGGTCCATCCCCCGGCGATATCGATGCGCACGGGGCTCCTGCCCCATACAATCTGGTCGTCGTAGACCGCCCGAAGCGGAGCCTGACGGTTGGCGAGAACCGACTCAGAGAGTCCGTCTCTCAGCAGAGAGAAAGCCTTTTTCTCCTCATCCTCAGGCTGTTGTCTGAGCGTTCTCAGCCGTGCCCTGAACATGGCATCCCTCACCCTGAGCAACATCGGCTCGTCGTCGCCCAGCGGGTGAGGCTCTGCGATATTGTACTTGGCGAAAGCGGCAGCGGCATCGTCGAGGTCGATCTGGTAGAATACGCTATGCCTATAGTTGGTGGCCAGTTGTGCCCAATTGAGTTTCCGGTATTCCTCGCGCTGCTGACTGAGCCTTACGAGATTGGCCTCATTCGACAGTTGGTCGGCACTCAGTCGGCGTGCATCGCGCCAGATGCGGAACCCGCCCTCCAGCTGGGGCATATTGAGCATCCATCTGAGCACGAGTCCCATATCGTGTACATTGTCCACTACGGGGAAGATACATGCCGACTGCAAGTCCTCACGGCCTTTGATGTCGGTCAGGCTGATACCACGCAAGGAGGCCCACTGCTCAAAAGCAGCGCCAATGAACGTGGTATGGGGGTTGGACAGTTCGCCCCTGAAGGCATCATCGAACCCGTATGGCCTTACGGCCCATTTGTCGTCGCCCACGGGCACGATATCCACACACTGTCCAGGGAGGATACTGATCTCCCATGCGTTCTGGGGCACGCCAGTGATGATATTCTCGCGCGACACCTTCCACGACTCGCTCACGCAACTGTTCTCTATCCAAATGTTGCGGTTTTCCTCGCTCATCTTGATCCACAGTTCCGAGTTCTGGACAAAGAGAGAGGGACAAGGCTTTCTCGAGCGGTGCATGATCTCGCGCTGGTCGCTCACGAGGTTCTGTATGGCGAGCATCGATGAGATAATCTCCCTACTGGTGCCAAAATGGTAGAACTCTCCCCCCTCGAGCGGCAGCACCACCACCTTGAGTTCGTTCACAGCGGGGTCGTCGGCCACAGGGTGTGAGCCCAGTGCGCAGCCAAACTGTCCGTATAGGTCGTAGTTTGTGATCTCGCCGTCGTTCTCGCAATGGCGCCGCAGTACTTCCACCGCCTTGTCGCTCAGCAGCCACACACCGATGTCGGTGAGGTAGAAATGGTCGTTCTGGAGTTGCTTGAGCGTATCGACCGAGGGCTTTTGCAGCATGCATTTCAGGTCGGTGGGATGCGTACGTTCAGAAACGAACACGCCATGAGCCGAAGCCACCTCGTCGTCGAGCCACAGTCCGTAGCACACCACGTCGGCCTCTGGAATGGGCGCGAGCGGTTTGGTGGCCCTGATGAGCACGTCGCCGCTCACAATCATGGTATGCATCGTCTCGGGTGCCATTGCCATGATTTGCTCAAAGAGTGGCATCTGCAGCGACAGCAGGTCTTGCGAGAGGCGCTGTCCCCTCTCCCACCTGAACACGGGTAACGGCGTGAGCACCTTGCCTGCGGGAGCATAGGCAGGCAGTCGCCTGCTCTGTCCACCGGCATGGAGCAAGATTCTCTTCTCCGCCGTAAGCCACTGTTCGAATGGCATGTCCTCGCAGTCGTGCTCATAGCACTGTCTGAGAAGCCACACCGAACCACCGCCACTGCCCAGTTTACGCCCTACCGGGTCGTTAGAGCAGAACCACTGTCGGTTGTCATATCCCGTGATTTGATGGAAAGCCCCCACGAGATTGGGAGGGAGGGAGAGCAGTTTGCGCATATATCAGGAGTTCAGGAGTTCAGAAGTTCAGGAGTTCAGACATTTGTCAAGGAGTTCAGAAGTTCAGAAGTTCAGGAGTTCAGACATTTGTCCTCAAACCTGTTCCTTTCGCCTGACGGCCATCACGCCTCCTGCCACGATGAGCAGGAGGAGCAATCCGCCGGCCACATAGGCAACGGTCTCGGTGGTCTTCACCGAAGCGGGATGGAAGTCGAGCACCACCTCATGCTTTCCAGGGGTGAGCGACAAAGCCCTGAGGATGTAGTTGACCCTGCCCAACTCGGCGGGTTTACCGTCGACAGTGGCCGTCCAGCCTGGGTAATAGATTTCGGAGAACACCAGCAGTCCGCCATTTTTCGACTCTGCGGTATACTTCAGGTTGTTGGGCTGATAGGCCGTGATGCTCACCACGTCGGTGGAGTCGTGGGCAGCACTCTGTCCGAGCACCTTCTCAAACTGCTTGTCGGCCACGGCCACCTTGTGCAGGTCTACCTTGCCCACTTGCTCAATCTCCTGGTTGGCGTTGTCCACATATTTCACGTTGTCCACCCACCATGCGTTTCCGAAGGCATAGGGATTGGTAAGGGGAGTGGTCTCGCCGCCCTGCATGGGCATGATGAAATACTTGGTGTTGAGCATATTGATGACGGGGAAGATACTGTCGCCTGCCACCTGCTGCATGTCGCCGCTCTTCTCCACGATGGCGTTCATGGCAGCCTGCATCTCAGGAGCGATGTGCTCCTCGATCATCTCCTGGTATCGACGCAGTTTGGCAGCATGATAGCCACCCACGCTCTTGTGGTAGAACGATGTCTCGTTCTCGTTGAATGTATTCGAGGCGAAGTTGAGCACCCTGTAGTCAAGACTCTTGTCCTGCAGTATCTGCTCATCGGTAGGTGTGAGCGGCTGGGGCATCTCCTTCACCGACTTCGATACGAACATCTCGTCGTAGAGGTAACGCTTGTTCACCGTCCACATATCCACGAGACAGATGACGGTGATAATGCCCACCATCCATTTGGCCTCGAGTTTGCGTGCCTGGTAGAGGAGCAACATGAGTGTGCCCATGAGGATGATGAGGAACGAGCGCCAGGCGTCGGCGGTGAAGATCGACTGCCTCACCTCGCGTAGGTTGGCGAGCAGCGGATTGAGTTGGTCGGCAGGGAACTGGCGGAGTTGCTCCATCTCGGCCGACGACACGAAGTCAGAGAAGAAGAACGTGGGTGCGATGGCAAACAGCAGGCACGCGCCTCCGGTGAGTGCGAAGCTCGCATAGAGGTATTTGATTTTCTTCTTGAGCAACTCAGGCTCGTCGACGATTTTCTTGAGCGCCATCATGGCGAGCAGCGGGATGGTGAACTCGGCGATGACCAGGATGGAAGCCACCGTGCGGAACTTGGAATACATGGGGAAGTAGTCGATGAAGAAATCGGTGAGTCCCATGAAATTCCTTCCCCACGAAAGGAGGACGGAAAGGATGGTAGCCGCCAGCAACGCCCATTTCATCGGTCCCTCGACGATGAACAGGCCCAAGATGAAGAGCATGAGCACGAACGCCCCCACATACACGGGACCGCTGGTACCTGGCTGCTCACCCCAATACTGTCCGATGCTTCCGTAGAGCTGATAGTACATGGGATCGGCCTTCTGCATCGCCTTCTCGTTGGCAGCAATGGGGACCGAAGCCCCACCCTTCACGTTGGGAATGAGCAACGACCAGGTCTCGCCGATGCCATAGCTCCACTGGGTGATATAGTCGCGCTCCAGACCGCTGTCGGTCTGGTTGCCATTGTTCGCCTTCACCAGTTCGCTCTTCCCTCTCATCGACTCCTTGGAATACTCATAGGTATGGTAGAGGCTGGAGAGATTGATGCAAATGCCCAGCGCCGCAGCCACCGCGCAAGCCGCTGAGGCCTTGAAGAACCTTGCCAGCTGCTTCTCCTTGAGCGCCTGCACGAAGAAAGCCACAATCATGAAGGCGATGATGAACAAATAATAATAGGTCATCTGCACGTGGTTGGCATTCACCTCGAAAGCCGTGAAGATGGCCGTCACCACCAGTCCCCAGAAATACTTTCCACGATATGCCAGCACGATGCCCGCTATCATTGGTGGCAGGTAGGCCAACGCCCACACCTTCCAGATATGTCCGGCAGCGATGATGATGAAGAAGTAACTGGAGAAGGCCCAGATGATAGCTCCCAGCACTGCCAGCGCCTGCCTGAAGTTGAAGGCCCTGAGAAGGATATAGAATCCGAGGAGGTACACGAATACATACCACACGTTGTCGGGCAACCACAGGTGGTAGGCCTTGACGGCCTGCGACAGCATGTCGGTGCTGTCGTATGAAGGTGCGGTCTGGTAGGTGGGCATGCCGCCAAAGGTGGAGTTGCTCCATCTTGTCCGTTCTCCGGTTTTTTGGTAATACTCCAAGGCCTCTTGCCCGGCCCCTCTTCCAGCCGAAGTGTCGTGCTGATAAAGGATTCTCCCTTCAAAATCGGCGGGGAAGAAATAGGCGAAAGAGATGATGGCGAAGACAACAACCGCCAACAAGTCGGGCAGGCATTTTTTCAAAGTTTTCATGATTTCACTTTTATGTAGTTAAAGAGTGGTAGTGGCGTTGCGAGGCCGTAGGTCTCGCATGCAGTGGCAAAGGTAATCAAAAAAAACCGACGAGGCGAAAAAAGAGGCCACATATTACGTCATGCCCTAAAAAAAATCCCGGCCGGATGTATCTCTACATCCAGCCGGAATCAAACTATTATTCAACTCTCTCAAATGATTTTACCTTAAAATATAACGAAACACCTTATGTAAGACTCGCTAAAGCGATCTATTGTCGAAAGATGTCATCCCGAATCAATCTTTTACCTACCAATACCTGGTATTCGAGGATTCGTTGTCGTAACTGACTCTGCAAATATAATGAGAAAAAGAGACGATTTATAGCTTTTGGATGGGTTTTTCCTACAATCAATTTGTTTTTTGACATAAATCAATTGTTCTTTATCATTTAGAGTGTTTTTGGGGTATAATTGTAAGAAAAGAAAGAAATGGGCGAATAAAATTTGGTGTTCCAAAAAAAAATGTTATTTTTGCGCTTAAATGAATTAGTCACCTAATACTATACACCTCAACTGAAACAAACAAACCCTAATATTAACTTATTCATCTTACGCTATGACGTTTACAATGATTATCCAGCTCCTGATTGTGCTAGGAGCGTTGTGGGTAGGTTCGCGATACGGTTCGCTGGCCTTGGGAGCCATATCGGGCATCGGTCTGGCCCTCCTCGTCTTTGGCTTCGGCCTGAAGCCCGGCACTCCCCCAACAGATGTGATTTACATCATCATCGCCGCCGTGACCTGCGCCGGCATCATGCAGGCCTCAGGAGGTATGGACTGGCTCATCCAGGTGGCTGAGCGGTTGTTGCGCAAGCATCCCAACCGCATCACATTCCTGGCCCCCCTCTGCACCTTCTTCCTGACGGTGCTTGTGGGAACCGGTCACGTGGTCTACACCCTGATGCCCATCATCTGCGACATCGCCCTGAAGAAAGGCATCCGCCCGGAGCGTCCCTGCGGTGTGGCCAGTATCGCCTCGCAGGTAGGTATCACCTGCTCCCCCATCGCAGCCGCCGTGGTGTCGTTCGTGGCCATCTCCAATGCCAATGGTTTCGACATCACCATTCCACAGGTGCTGATGGTGAGCATCCCCTCGTGTGTCTGCGGATTGATGGCAGCCGCTGCCGCCTCCTACAAGCGTGGCAAGGACCTGGACAAGGATCCTGCCTTCCAGGCCAAGTTGAAGGACCCCGCCCAATATGCCTACATCTATGGCAACAGCGCCACCACACTCGACAAGAAGATTGCCCCCGAGTCGAAGCGCGCCGTATACATCTTCTTCGCTGCCCTTTTGGTGATTGTGACCTTCAGTATGGCTTCCGTCTTCAAGGTGAACCTTCTTCCCAGCTATCCGAAGACCGTAGCCGTAGACAATGCCAAGAGCGTGAAGTTCAGCACCTTGAGCATCGACACCGCCCGTGTGGTGACCTCGATGGAGAATGGCGAGGAGGTGCACAAGCAAGAAATGGTGACCGTGCCCATCACCCCTGCCGGAGAACTTGAGATGACTACCGACAAGTTGGTGAAAGCCGGTGTGGTGGTAGAGAACGCCACCAAGAAGACCGAGTCGCCATTGGCCATGAACCTGGTGATTCAGATAGTGATGATCAGTGCCGCCGCCCTGATGATTATCTTCTGCAAGGCGAGTCCGAAGAAGGCCGTTGCCGGAGCAGTATGGCAGAGTGGTATGGTGGCCGTCGTGGCCATCTATGGCATCGCCTGGCTGGCCAACACCTACTTCGACAACTACATGGAGGAAATGAAACTAATGCTAAGTGACCTGGTGACGGCCTACCCATGGGCCATCGCCTTTGCTTTCTTCATGGTGTCTGTGCTCATCAACTCGCAGGGAGCCGTGGTGGTGACGATGTTGCCTCTGGCCTACGCCCTCGGCATCCCCGGTCCGATTCTGCTTGGTGTGCTGCCCAGCGTATATGGTTACTTCTTCATCCCCAACTATCCCTCGGATATTGCGACGGTGAACTTCGACCGGTCGGGCACAACCGTGATTGGCAAGTACCTGCTCAACCACAGTTTCATGATGCCTGGTCTGATCAGTGTGATCACAAGTACGATTGTAGCCTACTTGCTCTCGCAGGTCTTCTTCTAAATCCATTTTTTTAAACCCCATACCATCTTGCCCGAATCCCATGTTCGGGCAAGATGTTTTTCCTCCATGCTCCAGGCAAACCCTACTTTTAGTCTGGAAGCAGGAATCATCTGAACACCATCAACCATGAGAAAAATCATCATCACCGTAGCCCCCGTATGCCATGTGGGCAAACCCATCCCCGTAGAGTGCAAGAATCCCCTCACGCCCGAGGAGATAGCCGAAGACACCATCAACTGCTACAAGGCCGGCGCCTGTGAGGTGCATCTCCACACCCGCGACCTGAAAGGCGAGCAGACCTTTGAACTCGATGTGTTCCGCGACACAATCCGGCGAATCCGCCAGCAGAGCGACATGATTATCCAGGGTTCCACCGGCGGGCTGTCGTCGCTCACCCTCGAGGAGCGTTGCGTATGCCTGAACGTGGACGAAGTGGAGGTGGCGTCGCTGAACATGGGTTCGGTGAATTTCGGCGAGACGGTTTATGTGAACACGCTCCCCGAGATACGCTACTGGGCGGCACGGATGAAGGAGACCGGCGTGGTGCCCGAGATGGAACTCTTCGACCTGAGTATGGTGGAGACCTGCACCCGTCTGGCCGACGAGGGCGTACTGCGCCGTCCGCTGCACTACAATTTCTGTGTGGGCAAGGGCACATCGAGCAACCTCTCTGCCACCGGCCGCAACCTGTGTTTCCTGAGCGACCTCCGCGAGCCAGGCACGAGTTGGGGCATCACCCACGACCAGATGGACGACTTCTCGATGCTGGCCTGCGCCATCGGCATGGGCGCCAATGCGGTGCGCATCGGTTTCGAAGACAGTTTCTACTATGCCCCTGGCCAGCGGGCTGCCACCAACGCCGAACTTGTGGAGCGCCTGGTGCGCCTCATCAGGTGCATGGGATGCGAGCCTGCCACCCCCGAGGAGGCACGCGCCATGCAAGGTATTCCACCACTGAAATAAATGATGACGATGAACTCACGCACACGAATGGTGGTGCTCGACGACGACCCCACCGGCATCCAGACCGTACACAGTTGTCTGCTGCTCACCTGCTGGGACAGCGCCTCGCTTCACCAGGCCTTCACTCATGAGCAGCCTTTCTTCTACGTGCTCACCAACACCCGTGCCATGAGCCGCGACGAGGCTGCCCGGGTGGTGCGCGAGGTGATGGAAGCCGTGCTCGAGGTAGCCGCCCACTACGACTACAGGTTGATTTTCGTGAGCCGCAGCGACTCCTGCCTGCGTGGTCATTTTCCCCTTGAGACCGACGTCATGCGCACCGTACTGGCCGAGCACCACATCCCAGTATGGCCCCGCATCCCATTCGTGCCCGCCTTCATCGAGGCAGGACGGGTGACGGTAAGCGGCACACACTATATGCGGAGCGAAGGCAGGCTCATTCCCGTTGCCGAGACCGAGTTTGCCCGTGACAATGTCTTTGGCTACCACACCTCCTTTCTCCGCGACTACATCGTGGAGAAAGGTGGTCAAGCCGACGAGTATGAGATTGTAGATGCTGCAGGATACGACGAACTCTATGCCTACTGTGACCGGCTGGAGAAAGAGACAGCCGGTTTCGATGGTGCCGTGGTGATACGCAGTTCCTCCTCTTTGCCCAAGGCCATCAGTGGCATAGCCGACAAACCATTGCTCGACCGCAGCATCCTGAGAGACAAGCAAGGAGTGGGATGCTTCGTTGTGGGGTCGCACGTGCAGAAAACCACCCGCCAACTCAGCCATCTGCTTGAGCAAGAGGGTGTGAGGGGCATAGAGGCCGACGTGAGCCGCATCCTCAACGACCGTGAAGCGATGATTGAAGAGGTGACGACGGCGATGGGAAAGGCTCACGACGAAGGCCTTACCCCAGTGGTCTACACCTCACGCAAGGAGATACGCCTCGACGATGCCGACAAGCGCCAGCACCTGGGGCAGGAAGTGTCTGACTTCCTCGTGGAGATTGTGCGTCGCATGCCTTTCGAACCTTGTTACCTGGCAGCGAAAGGAGGCATCACCTCGCACGACATCCTCACCAAGGGCTTGCAAGTGAGGTGTGCCACCGTTGAGGGACAGATTATAGGCAGCGTGCCCTGTGTACAGACCGATAGGTTCGCCTACATCATCTTCCCCGGCAACGTAGGCGACGATCAGTCATTGGCAGAGCTATATCTCAAACTCCGCCAATGAGGGTATAGGTTTTTGCTATGCTTTGCTAGATACTATAGAAACTATGGGCATAATAGGCTCTATGGGCATAATGGGCTTTATGGGCTCCTTCGGAATGGCCTTTACCATTAGAAGGCGCCCACAAACCTATTTTTCAGGTATGAGCGGCTTCTCTGGATTGATGAAAGAGAAGAGAATGGCGCTCACCACCAGCATGGCGGCAATCATGTAGAGCGGCAGGTTGTAGTTGCCCGATGCCTCGACCAGGAATCCGAAGAGGATGCCACAGAAAAAGCCACCGATATTTCCCGCCGTATTCATGGCACCCGAGATGGCCCCCGCATGCTGCTTGCCCAAGTCCACACACAGTGCCCACGCACTGGGCAACATGAGGTCGAAGATGCCGAAACAGAGCGACAGGAACACAAACACCGCCATCTTGCCCGGAATGAAAGCCGCCAGGAACATGCAGACGGCCGACACCGCGAGCGACGACGCACCCAGCGCCTTTCTGCCCACTTTCAGTCCATAGCGCACGGAAAGCCGGTCGGTGAGATAACCGCCGGAGATATTGCCCACCATACTCATGACGAAAGGCACCGCCACGGCATAGGTGAGTTCGCTCTTGGCGAAGCCGCGCCCCAGTTCCATGAACGTGGGAAACCAACTGAAGAAGAACCAGCTGCCAAAGGCATAGAAGAAATACATGGAACAGATGAGCCAGAACTGCGAGGACCGCAGGATGATGCCCCACGGCAGGGGCTGGCCCTTCGGTTCCTGTCCGGCATTACCCAGACGCTCCGTTGTGGCATCACCCTTGTCGCGATAGTAGAGGAACCACACCAGCGCCCACACCAGGCCAACCACACCCAGCAAGTAGAATGCCGAGCGCCATCCCATCCATGCCATCACCGGGATGACGACAAAGGGCGTGAGCGCCCCACCCATACGGCTGGCGGCCCACACATAGCCCTGCGCCTTTCCCACCTCATTCTTCGGGAACCAGCGGCTGATGACGCCTGTGGAGCAAGGCGAGGAGCCCGCCTCGCCAATGCCGAAGAAGAAGCGCACGGCCAACAAGGAGAGGAGACCGCCCGCCATGCCCGTGAAACAGGTGAAGAGCGACCACCACACCACGATGGCAGTGAGCACCCGGCGCTGTCCGAACCTGTCGCCGAGCATCCCCATGGGAATCTGCATCAGACCGTAACTGAGGATGAATGCACTCTGCACCCATCCCCACTGTACTGCCGAGAGATTGAGGTCGGCCATAATCGACGACCCCGCCACACTGATATTGATGCGGTCGAGGAAGGTGACCATGCCGAGGAGCACGAGCAGCAGTAGGATCACCTTGCGGTTTCTCATGCCTTGTCGATTTGAAGGAATTCCCTTAATCCCTTGACACCCAGGACCGGACTCGAGAGCACGGGGTTACCCGTGATGTCGGCCAACCGCTCCTCCATTCGAGCCATCGACCCTTGGGCCAGCACAAACAGGTCGACCTTATCGGCTATCCTGGCGGCAGCCTCGGCAATGAGGCGGTCGTGCGTGGCACCATCGCCACTTTGTCCGGCCTGGAAAGCGCCCTCGGCCAGTCCGTCGACAAGCGTCACCTGGCGCTGTGCCTCACTGGCGGCCCTCTCGAGCAGGCGTCTGGTGGGCGCAAGGGTGGTGGGCAGTGTGGAGATGACCCCTATCCTATCGGCCTCGCGAACGGCTTTGGCCGCCATGGGATAATCGATGCGGAAAACAGGGATGGGCGCGTAGGTGTTGCCGAAGTCGGCAATGTCGCCCACCGACGAGCAGGTATTGAACACCACGCTGGCTCCCGAGTCGGCGGCAGCCACATAGTAGGACAGCAATCTGCGGCGCACGGCCGGTGTGACACCGTCGTTGGCGATGACTTCCTGGATAAGGGAGTCGTCGGCAATATGGTTGAGTTTCACTTCAGGCAGCCATTGCCTGAAAATCTGGTTCATGGGCTCTACGAGCGCCATGGCTGTGTGCACGGCTACTACTTTGATCATTTTGATTATGTTTTAGTTGTTTTCATAAGGTTTTTGCAAGGATTGCGAAATAAAAGCATCAATTCAGCGGTATTTGTCACAATACCGCTGAATATGCTCTTTACCGCATGATGAGGCAGATCGAGTGAGCCATAAATACTTTGGCAAGACCGCCGATGGAAGCAGTTTGCTTTAGCGTCAAAGCATGTAGCGGCAGTCGATGACGGGTTTGTCGGTTCGTTTGCGCACATCACCGAACTCCGGCCATGCCGTGGTGATGACCAGCGCCTGCGACTCACTGAGGATACCGTCGTAGTCGGCCACGTAATCGATGGGCAGCGGATAGTGGTTTCTGAACTCGTCGATGGCCACTGGATCGTAGCCGCAGATGTTGTTGTAGCCAGCATCGAGGAGCGCCTGGATGATCTTGGCACTGGGTGTGTCGCGCACGTCATCGCTGCCGGGTTTGAACGAGAGGCCCAGGATGCCGATGCGCTGCTGCTTGTCGGCGCCAATGGCGCGGATAATCTTCTGGGCGATGAACTCCGGCATGTGGTCGTTGGTGTCGATGACATGATGCAGGATCTGGGCATCGAAGCCTGCCGACCGCGATACGGCATACAATGCATTGGTGTCCTTGGGCAGGCAGTAGCCTCCATATCCACAACCCGGATAGACGTATGAGGCCATGGTAGCCCCACCCCACCGCTTGTCCATGTGGAGGATGCGGAAGGCCTCGGCCACATCGATGCCTCCTATCGTATCGGCCACCATGCTCATCTCGTTGCTGTAACTGATCAGCGTCGCCAGCAAGGTGTTGGAGAGGTATTTGATAAACTCTCCGGTATTGAGCGAGACGCACAGAACGGGTTCGCTGACGGTGGCGTATACCTCTCGCAGCACCTGGGCAGAGCGGTCGTCGCTCACGCCAAGCACGATGCGGTCGGCATGGATGAAATCATCCCAGCAATGGCCTTCGCGGAGGAACTCGGGGTTGTTGGCCACGCCTACATCAACGCCCACCTTCAGCCCTTTCTCCTGCAAATATGGGATGATCTTCTGCGAGGTGGTCGAGGGAGGAATGGTAGATTTCACCACCAGCACCTGATAGCGGTTGCCGTCGCGGACCTCGAGGGTCTGGTCGATGGCGCCCAACAGATAGGTGAGGTCGGCCTGCCCGTCCTTGCCATAAGGAGTACCCACACAATAATAGATGCAGTCGCTCTCGGCGACGGCACGCTGCAACTGGTCGGTGCCGATGGGGAAGAAACGGTTGCCCAGATGCCTCGTCAGCGCCTCGTCGAGGCCTGGTTCGAGAAACGGCAAGCGCCCTTCCTGAATACCGCTGAGGCGCGAAGGACTGATTTCCACGCCATACACCTTGTGACCATACTCCGCAAATCCGAGCGAAGTGGTCAGTCCGACAAACCCGAGGCCAAAGACAGTGATTACCATTTGTATTCTCCCTCCTCGCTCTCTTTCAGATATTGCAGGAAACGTGCCACGCCCTCTTCCACATAGATGGTGGGGTCGTAGCCCAATTCACGCCGTGCCTTGTCGATGTTCGGACAGCGGCGCTGCGGATTATTGGTCAGATACTCCTTGTCGTCGGAGACAGCATACTTCACCTTGCCCGTATAGCCGAAGATCTCACGGCCATTCTTGGCATAGATCTCAGCCAGTTGGGCAATGGTGATCTCGGGTTTCTCGATACCGATGTTGTAATAGCCGTATTTTCCGTGCAGCAGGATCTTGAGGTAGCCGCAGATGGAGTCGGCGATATAGCAGAAGGTACGGGTGGGCGAACCGTCGGAGAGAATCTCGATATCACGACCCTGCATGATGGCCAGTGCGAAGTCGGCAGGCACACGCTTGTCGCCGATGCGCATGCCCGGTCCGTAGTTGTTGAACGGGCGTGCCACGCCGATGGGCATGTCATACTTCTGAGCGAAAAGCATACACATGGTCTCGCCAAACCGCTTCGACTCGTCGTAGCAAGCCCTCGGACCAGTGGCGCATACATTACCGTTGTAATCCTCTGAGGTAGGCACATGGGCGGGATCGGGATCTCCGTAGAGTTCACTCGACGAGAAGAAGAGGAAGCCGCGGATGGCTTTCTGGCTGTAGAAGTCGAGCAGCGAGCGCAGTCCCCAGATATTGGCGTCGAGGGTCTCGATGGGATATTTGCGGTAGAACATGGGCGAGGCAATCGAAGCCATGTGGATGATGAGGTCGGCCTCAGCTGCCGGCTCCACGTCGGCGATGTTGTCGCGGATGATATCAAACTTCCTGATGTCGATACGGGGGTTGGCCTCCAATTTCTTCACCCATTCGGGGTAGCCAAGCATGAAGTTGTCGAGACCGATGATTTTGCGGATGCCCAGTTCCTCTGCCATCTGGTCGAAGAAATGCATGAAATAGTAACCAAGGAATCCAGCGCAGCCCGTGATGAGGACGGTGGAACCGTCGAACCGTGCACGCTCCTCCTCCGACAGTTTGCCGAGCGTGTAGTTAATGTCGTTGAATAGTATTTTCTCCATTTTTATTGTTGTTGATTTATTGATGATGTTCGTGATAGGATGATTGGAAAATCGCGGATGGGGTGACCGGGGTTGGACCTCTGTCACTCATCCCTTGTACGACCTGTAAGGATGCTCCAGGTCGAGGATATGGAAATTGTGCTGCCGCTGCTGGTCGGTCTTGGGTATGGTCATATAGTCACCATAGATCTGAGTGAGGTAGAGATCATAGTCCTTGATGCCCATGAAGGTCTTTCCCTCAAACTCGTAGGGAGCGAACACCGCATGGACGGATTTCGGGAAGACGCCATGCAGGCCCTCTGTGTAATCCATAGCCAGTTCCGCCTTGTCGTAGTCATAACGGGTGAGCACACGGCGTATGCGCCGCTGCAACGACTCCATGGTGGTCAGGCGGCGTGTGAGCAGCGGTATCCACGACGACGGTCCGTGACCGTGGCGGTAGGGATCGCGGTGTATCCAGTAGAGGGCTTGCCGCAGGAAACTGTAGTGGGCGTAATGCACCCACCGGCAGATGATATTCTTCGGCACGGCATCCAAGGGAAACACATCCACATAAATGCCACCCAGGTAACTGAGATGGAGTCGTTCGATGAGGGTCGTCGATGCATCCTGCACCTTGCCGAAAGGTAGGGGGTATGCCTTGTCGTTCTCCGGGCAGACAAACTCATAGGGCTCGGGCAGCCATTCGCGGCAGTGCTTGATGAACCGCTCATAGTCGGGACGCGGTATCACCACGTCCATGTCGTCATCCCATGGAATGAAGCCCTTGTGGCGGACGGCACCCAAAAGGCTGCCATTGAAGATGCCATAAGAGATATTGTGCTCACGGAAGGTGCGGTCCATCACCTCCATGATTTTCAGCATGCGCATTTGCAGCGGACGAATATCGTAAGTGGCCATGGTCAGAAAATGACAGGGTGATTACTTCGGGTCAACGGCCCAAGGCGCACGGCCCTCATCCCACATCTGGTTGAGCAGGTCGCGGTCGCGCACGGTGTCCATGCACTGCCAGAAGCCCTCGTGGCGGTAAGATTTCAACTGTCCCTCGGCGGCAAGGCGCTCCAACGGCTCACGCTCAAAGGTGGTCAGGTCATTTTCGATGTAGTCGAACACCCGTGGATGCAGCACGAAGAAGCCGCCATTGATCCACCCCTGGTTCACCTGGGGTTTCTCCTTGAAAGAGCGCACGAAGTCCTCGTTGTCGATCTGCAACTCACCAAAACGGGCGGTGGGATGCACGGCGGTGACCATGGCCAGCGCCCCCGACTGGTGATAGCAATCCACCAGTTTGGCGATGTTGACATCGGATACGGCATCGCCGTAAGTCACCATGAACTCCTCATCGCCAATGATGTCCTTCACCCGGAGGATGCGCCCGCCGGTCATCGAGGAGTCGCCGGTATCGACGAGCGTCACACGCCAGTCCTGGGTGTGCTCCTGGATGTATTTCACCTTTCCCGTCGACAGGTCGATGGAGAAGTCGTTGTTCTGGGCATAGTATTGCAGGAAATAGTTCTTGATGACCTCGCCCTTATACCCCAGGGCGATGACAAAATCATTGTAGCCGAACTTCGAGTAATGGTTCATGATATGCCAAAGGATGGGCTTTCCGCCAATCTCCACCATGGGCTTGGGTATCAGTTTGGTGTATTCTGACAGCCGGGTGCCAAAGCCTCCGGCCAGGATGACTGTTTTCATACGCTTTATATGTGATTGATGATGTCGCAGATGAGCCGGATGTCGTCTTCGGTGAGTTCGGGATGCATGGGGATGGAGATAATCTTCCCATACACATCCTCGGTGACGGGCAGTGCATACCCGCTATGGAAATACGACAGCAGGTGGTTGGGGAAATACTGGATGCCATACTGGATGTCATGCTCCTTGAAGGCCTGTTCCACCAGCGGACGCTTGCCGTGAAGGATTTCCAGCGGAAAGATGTGGGGCACGATGTCGTGCTCATAATCCATGTGAATGAGACGCACGTCGGGGTTGTCTTTCAACAAGCGGGTGTACTCCATGGCTATCTCACGGCGCTTGGGAGCAAACTCACGCTCGAAGCGCGAGAGCTGCACCAGACCGATGGCGGCGAAGATGTTGCTCATGTGGTAGCGATAACCTTGATCGACGACGTCGAAAATCCAACTCCGTTTTCCAGCATAACGCTTCTCGGAGTCTTTTTGCACACCGAGCAGACGGGCATCGCTCACCTGCTGTCTGACATCGTCATCGGCGGTGAAGATGGCGCCGCCCTCTCCCGAGGTGATGTTCTTGATGCCGTCGAAACTGAAGCACACCACATCGCCGGTGGAGCCGATCTTGTGGCCGTCGCAGGTGCAGCCGAAGGAGTGCGCCGCATCCTCCACGAGCCGCAGGCCATGCTTTTTCGCAAACTCCTGATACTGGGTGGCCATGCAGCAGTTGCTGCCGTAATACACGGGCATCATGGCCTTGGTCTTCGGGGTGATACGACGCTCAGCATCAGCCAGGTCGAGTGTCAGGGTATCGGGGTTGATGTCGCAGCAGACGGGCACGCAACCGGCACCCGTGATGGCCTGCATCGAGGCCACAAACGTGAATGACGGCACAAGCACTTCGTCGCCGGGGTCGGTCACGGCCTGTATGGCCAGATGGAGCGCCGCCGTACCGCTGTTGACGCAGATGCAGCGCCGGCCGCCTCCGATATAGTCCTCCAACGCACGCTCAAACTGGCCCACGGTCTCGCCCATGCCCAGATAGCCGATATCTTCGATGATGTGGGCCACAGCATCGGCCTCAGCCTTGCCCACAACGGATTTTGACAAACGTATCATTTGCTTTTTTTCTTTAATCGTTCAACAAGACACCGTGCTCTTGTCTCATTCCGCACAGATGCCTGTATCAACTTGTTTTCGGAACAAAGATACGAAATATTAATGGATTTTGATGGATGCAGCCGCGTTTTTTCCCGTTTCGGTTTTAATTTTTTGGCGTTGACATGAACATCCTCCAAATGCAGGTAAGGATTGGACAAAAAACAGGAAAAAAATGTTTTATATTTGTATCTTTGCCCTTCATTTCATACCTTTGCAACGCCATCAATCATTCATGATGAAATTTTATGACAACCAACTATGTGAGCCCTGAGGCTGAGACACGTGACGGATATCTGATATCCGCGGAAATGAAACGAGTGTGGAACATACAACTCGATATGTTCAAACGATTGATAGATGTGTGCCAGGAGCATGGCCTCCGGATCTGGTGCGACGGCGGCACTATGCTTGGCGCTGTGCGGCACCATGGTTATATCCCCTGGGATGATGACATCGATTTGTGTATGCCGCGTCCCGACTACGACAAGCTGCAGGCCATCGCCCCGCAAGTCTTTCAAGAACCCTATTTCTTTCAGACGGCCCAGACCGACCAGCATTATCCACGTGGCCACGCCCAGTTGCGACGCAGCGACACCGCCGCCATTCGTCCGAGCGACGCCTGGCGCCCGTTCAACCAAGGTATCTTTATTGATATCTTCGCCTTCGAAGGACTTGCCGACGACGAGGCAGAGCGCCGGGATATCCTGCGAAGAGCCAACAAGCGCATGAAATACCTGAAGAGCATCGACTATCCCATCTTGGAGTCGGGACGTTTCGGGCTGTTATTCCGCAAATACAAATGGCGCTGGAAGGTTCGCCGTGAGGGCTTTTACGAATTGTTTAAACCAGTGGAAGACCTTTTTCGCTCGCATTCGTGGGACGACAGCGACTATGTGGCCGAGTTGGGTTTCGAGGGTCTGCGCCTGATTTTCCCCAAGCATCTTTTCGACTCGACGGTATGGATGGATTTCGAGAGTCTGAAAGTGCCGGTGCCACAGGGATACGACCAGTTCTTGCGCTTACAGTATGGCGATGATTATATGACCCCCGTGATGGCCAAGACGAACCATGGGCAGCTCATCCTCGACCCCGACCACAGCTATCGGGAACTGTTGCCCGATGTCAGGCGCAACTATCGCAAGTCGATGTTTACCCGACTGATGAAGAAGAAGCATTGAAATGACGGGATGAGGGAAACCGGATGATGGATATTATAATTCCAAAGGAAACTCCATCTCACGTTTCTTCTGATAGTGTTTCCAGAAACGTCGACGTTCTCTCATCAGGATTTCCTCGGCCTCCTGAGGGTCATACGACCTGAGGCGGGCGTACTCACGAACGAGCAGTTGGAGAAATCGTTTCGTTCCCCACAGACGGGCGAAACTGCGGCAGCCATCCACCATCGACACGTGGCCGAAGCGCATGCGGTTGTTATCGACGATGGAGAAACGGTAGGTGTCGCCGTTTTTCTCCCACAGCACATTGCCCGGTGAGAAATCGAGATGGAGCACGCCCTGGTCGTGCATATGGGCGCAATAGGCAGCCAAGGCCATGGCCATCGGCTCATACTGCGACGCGTCGGCATCGCCCATCTCATAAAGGCGATGGCTGTAGAGGCAGTGGATGCTGATAAACCAGGAGTGGCGCAGGATTCCCATCACCCGCTCCTCGATATAGGCCACGGCCTCCGGGGTCTCGATACCCTTTTCCAACAAGATAGAGGGATAGGTAAACGCCCTTTCCCCCTTTGGAAGCCGCCATCCTGTGGAATAGAAGATATTGCTGGGGAATGAGGGTATCTTGTATCTTTTCACGTTGATGGGGGTGCCGTCGGGGGCCTCGAACCTCTTGATGAGGTTGCGCCGGCCACCATAGATATAGACACCTTCGGTATCCATCCGGTCGGGCAACTCACTTACAAATGACCGGAGGTGTTCGTATGCTGGGTTGACCCGTATGGTTCTCATCTTGAAACAAGGCGTTGGTAAACATTCAACACCTGAGCGGCCACGTTGCCACCCTCAAAGCGCCTGACATAGCGCTGTGCACTCTCGATGCGTGCCTCGCGTCCTTCGGCACCGCTGACCACCTGGAGGAGGGCGTGAGCCATCGCCTCGTCATCATCGGGACTCACATAGAGGCAGTCGGGCCCTCCTGCCTCCTCCAGACAACTGCCTGTGCAGGCCACCACGGGGAGTCCGCTCTGAATTGCCTCGATGACCGGTATGCCGAATCCCTCGTAGCGCGAGGGATAGACAAAGGCCTCTGCCATTTGATAGAGGGCGGGCAGGTCGGCGGTGGGCACATTGTGCAGGAACAGCACGCGATGGTCCAGTTTGTTGTTACTCACATATTTACGCACCTGGTCGGCATAGGGCGTTGTGCGTCCCACGATGACCAGGAAGAGTTCTTCTGGCAGACTATGGAGAGCCTTCACCGCCAGGAGGATGTTTTTCCGTTTCTCGATGGTCCCCACGCTGATGACGTAGCGGCGGGGCAGTTTGTAGCGGTCTCTCACCTGCCGTTTCCGGTCTTCCGCAGCAACCTGTCGGAAAGACGTGTCGCAGCTCTGATAAACGACATCGATGCGGTCGGGACTGACCCCGCCCAGTTGCACGACATCGCGCTTGGTGCACTCGCTGATGGCGATGATGCGGTCGGCCTCCTTCACCGTCCGGTGGAATTTGGCCGCATAGATCTTGGCATCCCACCAGTAGAAGTATTCCGGATGGCGAATGAAGATCAGGTCGTGAATGGTCACCACACTTCTGATGCCTGAGGCGTGTATGCCCCAGGGCAGTTCGCCCGACAACCCATGGAATATGTCTATGCCGTCGCGCCGCAGGTCCTTCAGGATGCCGTGACTGCGCCAGAGCGACTTTACCAAGGTCTTTCCGGGATAGACAAACTGCAGGCGGTCGGATGGATGCACCTGACTGCGCAGATGCTCTTTCCCCGGGTCAGGGGCATAGAGATACAATGCAGTATCGTCACCTACAATGCGGGTGAGGTCGTTGATGAGCGTCCGTCCGTAGTTGCCCAGTCCAGAACCGTTGCGGACAATCCGTTTGGCATCGTATCCGATATTCATTCGCTGCTTTTCTTCTCTTTTCATCACATCCACCGCACTCGTGGCCACCGGCACTCTCGACGGTATTATCGGCCGAGAGCACAGACGGCTACAGCGTGGTGTCCTATTAAATAAAATGAATCTGTTTATTTTTCACATTGCAAAGATAGTGCTTTTCCCCCAACCTTGCAAGAGAGAAACCGATAAATCGAAGGGCAAAAGTTTGTGCGTTCGGGGAATTCTGCTTACTTTTGCATTGATACAGAAATACGACGATGATATACCCTGATAATTTTGAGAAGAAAATCGGCTTCGACGAAATACGCGAACTGCTTCGCGGGCGCTGCCTATCAACCCTGGGCAAAGACCGCGTAGACGCCATTGCCGCCTCGACCGACGCCAGCACCATCGGCCGGTGGCTGAAAGAGGTGAGCGAGTTTCGCCGTATCATGGAAGAAGCCGATGACTTCCCCCTGCAATACTTCTTCGACGTGCGCCAGGCCATCTCACGGCTCCGCCTCGAGGGAACCCACCTGGAGGAATCCGAACTGTTCGACCTCCGCCGTTCGCTGGAGACCATCTCCAACATCGTGAGGTTCCTGAACCGCAGCACCGGCGGCAGCGCAAGCCACACCGAGGACGTGGACGAAGAGGGAGGAACGGCTTCGGTGACCTACCTCTACCCCACCCTTCACGACCTTACACGCAATGTGACCACATTCCCACAGTTCGTGACGCGCATCGACCGCATTCTCGACAAATTCGGGAAGATGCGCGACAACGCGTCGCCCCGGCTGCTGGAAATCAGGCGCGAGCTGTCGCGCATCGAGGGTTCGATATCACGCACCCTCAACGGCATACTGCGTGCCGCCCAGAGCGACGGCCTTGTAGACAAGGACGCCACCCCCGCCATCCGCGACGGCCGTCTGGTGATACCCGTCGCCCCCGCCATGAAGCGCAAGATACGCGGCATCGTACACGATGAGAGCGCCACCGGAAAGACGGTATACATCGAGCCCACCGAGGTGGTGGAGGCCAATAACCGGATACGTGAGCTGGAGTCGGAAGAGCGCCGTGAGATTATCCGCATCCTCACCGAGGTGTCGAAAGAGCTCCGTCCTCATGTCGACGACCTGCTGCAGTCGTACATCTTCCTGTCGACCATCGACCTGATACGCGCCAAATCGGAATTGGCCGTGCACCTGCATGCCGTCGCGCCACAGATGACCGACCATCCCATGATCGACTGGCGCCAGGCCGTGCACCCCCTGCTGGCCCAGTCGCTTGCCCGCCAGGACAAGAAGGTGGTGCCCCTCGACATCACCCTTACCCCATCGCAGCGCATCCTCATCATCTCGGGGCCGAACGCCGGTGGCAAGTCGGTGTGCCTGAAGACCGTCGGACTGCTGCAGTATATGCTGCAGTGCGGTCTGCCCATCCCCGTAGGTGAGCGTTCCGAGGCCGGCATCTTCGGCAACATCATGCTCGACATCGGCGACGAGCAGAGCATAGAGAACGACCTGAGCACCTACTCAAGCCATCTGCTGAACATGAAGAACATGATGCGGCGGGCCGACGGCAGCACGTTGCTCCTCATCGATGAGTTCGGCACCGGCACCGAGCCCCAGATAGGCGGTGCGATAGCCGAGTCGGTGCTGGGACAGTTCTGGAAGAAGAACGCCTTCGGGGTGATCACCACCCACTACCAGAACCTGAAGCACTTCGCCGAGGGCCACGAGGGCGTGGTGAATGGCGCCATGCTCTACGACCGTCATGAGATGCGTGCCCTCTTCCAGTTGCAGACAGGCCGTCCTGGCAGTTCGTTCGCCATCGAGATTGCCCGCAAGACGGGACTGCCCGAGGAGGTGATCCGCGAGGCGTCGGAGATTGTGGGCAGCGACTACATCCAGAGCGACAAATACCTGCAGGACATCGTCCGCGACAAGCGCTACTGGGAAGGCAAGCGCCAGACCATCCACCAGCGCGAGAAGACGCTCGAGCAGACCATCCAGCGCTATGAGGAAGAGATAGCCCAACTGCGCGAGAGCCGCAAGAGCATCATCAGCAAGGCCAAGCAAGAGGCCGAGGAACTGCTGGCCGAGACCAACCGCCGCATCGAGAACACCATCCGCGAGATACGCGAGGCCCAGGCCGAGAAAGAGAGCACCCGCCGCATCCGCGAGGAGCTGAGCGACTTCAAACAAGGTGTGGAGGAAATCTCTCCCGAGGCCACTGACGAGCTGGTATCGAAGAAGATACGCCAGATAGAGCAGCGCAGGGAGCGCCGGGAGCAACGCAAGAAGGAGCGTGCCAAGAAACCAGGCACCACGCCAGCGAAACCTCAGGCCACGGAGAACAAACCCACCCCATTCGCCATTGGCGACAGCGTGCGCATCAAGGGACTCACCACCGTTGGTCTCATCGAGAGTCTGCAAGGCAAGATGGCCACCGTGGTCTTCGGTGATATGCGCACCAAACTGCGCACCGAACGGCTGGAGCACGCCGCGCTCCCCAAACCTGCCGAGACACCGGCGTTCCAGTCGGTGGGCCGTCAGACCCGCGAAACCATCGACGACCACAAACTCAACTTCAAGCAAGACATCGACGTGCGCGGCATGCGTGGCGACGAGGCGCTGAATGCCGTGACCTATTTCATCGACGACGCCATACTCCTGGGCATGAGCCGCGTGCGCATACTCCATGGCACGGGCACGGGCATCCTCCGCCAACTCATCAGGCAGTATCTCGCCACGGTGCCCAACGTGAGCCATTATGCCGACGAGCACGTGCAGTTTGGCGGTTCCGGCATCACCGTAGTCGATTTGGAATAGTCCTTACAAACGATTCAAGGGCATACGCTATAGAACAAAAACAATCCCCGCTCTTCGTCTGGAAGGGCGGGGATTGTGGTATGTATGGACAAATGACTACATGTC
Source organism: uncultured Prevotellaceae bacterium (assembly GCA_900317305.1). Classification (GTDB taxonomy): domain Bacteria; phylum Bacteroidota; class Bacteroidia; order Bacteroidales; family Bacteroidaceae; genus Prevotella. The sequence continues at coordinate 53,001 of ONGG01000005.1, forward strand.
GAAGTTAAGTCCGAACGAGATGGAGCCATTGGAATTGAGCGGGATGAACTCCTTGCTCACCTTTCCCAAGACGCGGTCCATACCAATGAAGAAATTGCACTTCTTGGAGTGGAAGTTGGCGATGAATCCCAGGTTAGCCGTATACGAGTTGACCGACACGTTGACACCACCCTCAAACCAGTTCACCGGCTTGATATTGGCGCTGAAGCGGCCCTCCGACCAAGAGTGCGGACCATTGACTCTCACGGTGGCGAGGAGACCCAGTTTCAAAGCCCTGTATGTGGGGATCACATATTCGGCACCCGCATTTAAAGTGGCTCCGATGCCCGTGATTCTCACGCCCTTGTCGCCCTCGTCTCTCAGGTTGGCGAAGTCGAGCAACTGGTCGGTATAGCTGTCGGCCTGGTTGTCGAGTTTCTGCTCCGAGTCGGAATTGACCGACACGTCGTGGAAGCCATTAAACTCGAACGACTTTGACTTATTCTCTGCCCTATGGTCGTTGAGCCATACGATGGCGCCGAGGTCGTTGATGGCAGCGCTGAGCGTGAGGTCCTCCATGGCCTTGTATACCACACCGGCATCCACGGCCAGACCGAATCCGCTCACACCAATGCCAAAGTCCATGTCGTTCACTTTCCTGAAGCTCTCGTCCTTGGCATTATAGTCTTTCACTTTGGTGAGGTATTTGAATCCGCTCATGCTCACATCCGACTGGGCATCGGCCTTGATGACCCACTTGTCGGCCTCCTTAAGGTCGGCCACCACATCCTTCATCCTCACCGACGCGTCGGCGATACCTACGAGCAGCTTGGCCTTTCCACCCACCCTAAGGTCGGGGTTGACCTCTCTCGAGTGTCCTACGGCCAACTCGGCGAAAGTCTGTGCGTCGAGCGCGATGTCACCGATGTCATATTTCTGGTTGGTGGCATCTACGGCAAACTGGAAGAGTTTGTAGGGCGCCTTGACATTGAAGTTACCCCTTACGTTCAGTTCGATGGTGTTGTATCCCCCCCATTTCTTGAATCCGAACGACATGATGCCCACCTTGAGGTCGGCGTTGATCTGGTTGTCGCCCGAACCGAATCCCTTGAGCGGATTGGTAAGGTATGGGTTGAGGAACGAGGTCATCTTCTTGTTGCTGCGGTCGGGATAGAGCGGATTTTTGTGAACGAGTTCCTCGTATCCGAAGTTACCCATCATATTGGCATTGAAGTTGCCCAGGAAAGGCACCGAGAAGTAGTCGTTCTCATTGCCGAACGCCGGGTTGAGTTCATGCTGATACAGGTAGCTGTCGATGAAATATCCCGAACGGAGGTCCTGAGCCCCGGCTGAGAGGGTTGTAGCAGCGAGGAAGGCCAGTGCGATATGTCTGTATTTGAGTTTCATGATGATCTGTTTTATCTGATGCTATGGAATGAGTCGGGAGGGGTGTTCAGTCGTTGAGGTCGACGGCTATTTTCCCGTTTTTCTGCACCTTGAGGTTCAACACTTTGATGGTTTGCTTATAGGCATTGAGTCGGACACCAGCCACGCTGGCGGATCCGTTCTTCGCCCTCATGGTGATGGTGAAGCGTACACCGTCGAAACTCTTCAGTGCGTTAGAGTTCTTGGGCACGATCGTGATCACCTCCTTGGTTGTAACGGGATTGACGCCGTTCTTCGAAGCCGCTATGACGCTCTCGACGATGACCTCCACCTGGTCGTTGCTGATATCATTGCCATGCACGTCAACGGGAGTGGCGTGCAGGGTGAGGTATGCCGGAATCTTGTTCTCCACCTCGCAGGTGGCCTTGATACTTCCGAAGCGATAGATGCTGTCCTTGCTCTCGACGAACGAGATGTCTTTCACCTCGTCGTTCCATCCAGTGTAGTCTTTCTTGTAGATGACCACGGCATCGTTGCCCAGGGCGATACCCGAAGCCACCGACAGCCGCATGCGTCCCTCGTAGACCTTTCCCAGTTCCACGGATGCCGACTGCGAGTCGTCGCCCCTTCCCACGAGGTCGATGAGGGCGATGCTGTCGGGCAGGTCGCGAATCACGTCGCAGAGGTTGGGCACCACCACGATGGTCGTGTCACCTGCTGTGCTGGCATTCCTTCTCCTCACGCTGGCCACACTCTTGCCGTTGGCCTTGTAACTGAACTCGGGCACGTCGATACGTGTGATGACCTTGCCCTTGCTGTCTTTCGAGACGATGGCGCCCGTCATGAGGTTGGCGAAGGGCACATCACTATAGATGTCGACGTTGAGTTGTGGGTCGTAGAGGTCGAGGTTGCAGCCCTCCTCGGTGAGGAAAGAGGGGATGTTGCGGAGCGCCACGCCACCCACTTTGCCGAACTTACGGGTGGGTGTGAATTTACCCCTTGCCGATGTCACCTTCATGCCGTTGAGCACAGCCACGCCACTCACGGAGAGGTCTTTCGACTCGGCCACCTGGTCGAAGTCGACGGCCGACTCCTTGACGACGACCCCGATATTCAGCTCGCCGTGGAAGCTGAAGCCCTTTCCTTTGGTAAAGTTCATGTAACTGCCATCGGTAGCCGTTTTCGAGATGTTGATACCTTGGATGTAGAGCACGAACTCCACGTCGTTGGCCGTTGTCACATTGTTGAGCACCAATTGGTTGGCATCGTTGAGGTTGATGGTCTCGCCCTTATACACTGCCTTCTCGCAGACGATGCATTGTGGGAATGAGAACCTCATCTCCTTGATGTTGGAAAGCGCCTTCTTGAGGTCGTTGGCGAAAGAAAGCGATATGGAGAGCTGACCATTATCCACCCCGATATACTCGAGGGCGGTGATATCGCTCGCCGTGTAGTTATAGTCAAAATCAAGGTCAACCATAGGAGCGTTGAACTCGATATCGTCGTCGGCCTTCTGCAACTTCTTCATGTTGGAGGTGGGAGCGAAGTCGCCGAGATTGATTTTGTAGGTACCTTTGTAAGTGCGGCTGGGCACGGTGAACTGGTTCACCCACATGTGTGCCACAAACTCATTGTCGTCTATCACGTCGATGTAATAGTTGCCATCCTCTGCCACTTTGAGGAAGTTGTTCTCGCCAAGGTCGAGCACATCGTCGAGGCAGATGCCCTGGGTGGTATTGTCACTTGGAAGGTCGATGTTTTCACCGCCCACGCCTACGGTCATATCGATATCACCTAGGTCGTAGTCGGTATCGATACAGCCAGTGAGCAACATCATTGAAAAAGCCGTTGCACAGAGCAAAGCCCCTCTTAGCGTTGTTCTAATTTTCATAAAGCGTTATATATAATATGTTCTAAGGGTGCAAAATTAAGGGATTTTTACATAATGTAGGGGCATTATGTGTTAAAATATGTAAAGGCGCGGAAAAACGACGAAATAGCGAAAGCGCTATAAGCTGATGTGCCAGGGATGAAACGAGAAGAAAAAGAATGAAAAAAAGCGCGGAGATCCGCGCTTTTTGAGCCTCTTGTCGGATTCGAACCAACGACCCCGAGATTACAAATCACGTGCTCTGGCCAACTGAGCTAAAGAGGCGGGTGGGCAAGCTACTTATATCGCGCCGCTACGACCTTCTACCTTTGCTACGTTCCCGTCCTGGAGGATTTGAAGGGAGCTGGCCGTATAAGACTTGCCCGTTTTGCGGCTGCAAAGGTAATAAAAATTGAGTGAAGATAAGTGATATGGCTATGAATTTTAGGTTTTTTAACAAACGAAAGCCCCACTGACAAGCCATGAAGGTATTGGAGAAAGTGAGTGATGAGAGGGGGTAAAATGCGATAATCGTCTCAAATTGATTGGAATAAGATTTTTTTTTTGTAATTTTGCACCCTCTGAGGGGATATTGCTGTGGAGCCTCCCCTTTAGAGGCTATAGAAACTATAGAAGCTATAGAGACTATAGAGGCTATAGAAACTATAGAAACTATAGAAACTATAGAGGCTATAGAAACTATAGAGGCTATAGAGGCTATAGAGGCTATATAAAATAAGAATATGACGTTTTCCGAAAAATATGCATTAGTGCGTGCCCAAGCCCGGGCCGATGGCCTGAAACTCGGATTGTTCTGGGTGCTCAGTTTCGCACTGTTCATCGGCAATTTCCATTTTGCCCTTCTCGGCATGTTATGGATGGCAACGATGGTCTTCACCCCATTCTTCGTGGGCATCCTCACACGCCGCTATGCCGTGAAATGGCACGACGGCATCATCTCCTACCGCCATGCCTATACCCACAGCTTCCTGACCATTTTCTATGCCTCGCTGATCCTGGCCATCGTGCAGTGGGCCTACTTCGCCTATCTCGACAACGGGTTTGTGGTGACCAACTACGTGAACATCATCACCGACAAGGATTTCATGAAAGGCATGGAGTCGATGGGCTACAACAAGAAGGCCCTTGATGAGTTGGTGGCCACTCTCCGTACGCTCCGTCCGATTGACATCTCGCTCCAGTTGCTATGGTCGAACATCGTTGCGGGCTTCATCATCAGCCTCACCACGGCCCTCTATGCCAGCACACGCCGACATTTCAACCCCAAGCCGTAACGGCCAATCCATTATTATCAGACAAACAGTAAGAAAAGATACAACCCATGGACATATCAGTAGTTATACCCTTATACAATGAGGAAGAGTCGCTTCCAGAGCTCTACGCCTGGATAGAGCGCGTGATGCAAGCCAATCATTTCAGTTTCGAGGTGATATTCATCAACGATGGCTCCACCGACAAGTCATGGCAGGTGATAGAGAACCTGTCGCAGTCGTCGGAACACGTGAAAGGCATCAAGTTCCGCCGCAACTACGGCAAAAGTCCCGCCTTGTATTGCGGATTCAAGGAAGCCCAAGGCGATGTGGTAATCACGATGGACGCCGACCTGCAGGACTCGCCCGACGAGATCCCCGAACTCTACCGCATGGTGATGACCGACGGCTACGACCTGGTTTCGGGCTACAAGCAGAAGCGCTATGACCCGCTGTCGAAGACCATCCCCACAAAGCTCTTCAACGCCACGGTGCGCAAGGTGAGCGGCATCAAGAACCTGCACGACTTCAACTGCGGTCTGAAGGCCTACCGCCGCGATGTGGTGAAGAACATCGAGGTGTATGGCGAGATGCACCGCTTCATACCCTACCTGGCCAAGAACGCCGGTTTCGACAAGATTGGCGAGAAGGTGGTCCACCATCAGGCCCGCAAGTACGGCAAGTCGAAGTTTGGTCTGAACCGCTTCGTGAACGGCTACCTCGACCTCATCACCCTCTGGTTCCTGAACAGTTTCGGCCGCAAGCCGATGCATGTTTTCGGTTTCCTGGGCACCATTATGTTTCTCATCGGTTTTGTGGCCGTCATCATCATCGGTGTCGACAAACTGATAGCCCTGGCCCATGGCGTGCCCCAGCGCCTGGTGACCGACTCGCCCTACTTCTACATCTCGCTCACCACCATGCTGATCGGCACACAGTTGTTCCTCGCCGGATTCCTGGGCGACCTGATCAGCCGCTCGTCGAGCACGCGCAATGATTATCAGATAGAGGAGGAGATAAGATGCGGAGAATAACACCGCTGCTGGTTTGGCTACAGTTGCTGCTCATCTGCGGATGCTCGTCGCTTGACTGTCCGCTCAACAGCACGGTCTACTGCAGGTATGTGCTGGCAGGCCCGGTGACCACCCTGACAGACACCCTCTCGGTGAGCACCGTGCCAGAGGGAGGGTCCGACCCTGTGGTCCTCAACAGCTACACCGACAAGTCCGACTTCCTGCTACCGATCAGCTACGTCCACCCTGTCGACGTGCTGTTCTTCACGTTCACCAACCAGACGGGCACCATCCGTGATACCGTCAGGGTAAGCAAGCTCGACCAACCCCACTTCGAGTCGATCGACTGCGCACCTGCCTATTTCCACACCCTCACCTCTGTGGAGTGGACCACTCATGCCATCGACTCGATTATCATCAACAAATCCAAAGTGACCTATGACACTACGGGCGGCAACCTTCGCATATATCTCAAGTCTCGCGATTAGTCTGGCTGTACTTCCGGTGCATGCCCAGAAGAAGAAGTCCATCGCCGAGGAGGTGGCAGCCGACTCGACAGCCTTCTTCAATGGCTTTGCCGTGTCGGCCGACCTGGTGGGCATCGTGCAGTATGCCGTGAGCGACTATGGCCAGTTTGAGGGAGCCCTTCGCCTGAACCTGCTCGACAAGTATTTTCCCACCGTTGAGATAGGTGTGGGCCGTGCCAACAGCGAGGACGACATCACGCGTGTGATCTACAAGACCACCGCCCCCTACTTCCGCATTGGCTGCGACTACAACCTGGCCAAGGACAAGCACGACATCTACCGCATTTTAGGAGGTCTGCGCTATGCATTCACCTCGTTCAAATTCGATGTATCGCGCCCGGGCCTTGTCGACTCCAAATTTGGTGGCGAGGTGCCTTATGGGGCCGAGGGCGTGAGTTGCAACTTCCATTGGGTCGAGGCTGTGCTGGGCGTCGATGCCAAGTTGTGGGGTCCCATCCACCTGGGATGGTTTGCGAGATACCGCAAGCGCCTGTCGCACAGCAATCTTGACATCGGCAATGAGTGGTATGTACCGGGCTTCGGCGAGACAGGCAGTTCGATCATCGGAGCCACATTCAACCTCACCATCGATATTTAGTCATCCAACAAACAACAACCCTCTTTTCCCACATCATACCATGAACCGTCGCAAGAGCCTTATATGGCAAATTCCCTTCCTTATCCTGCTCATTCTGGGCACGGTGTTCATCGTGATTCAGCAGCGCAACATGCCCTACCGCACCAACCGCGGCCTGATTTTCGGCACCGAGTATACCATCACCTACCAGTGCGACAAGGACCTGGGAAAAGAGATGGAGCAGGCCTTGCTCCACGTCGACAGTTCGCTGTCGCCTTTCAACCCCCATTCACTCATCACCAAGATGAACAACAACGAGGACACCGTGGCCGACAAGATGTTCACCGATGTCTACCGGATAGCCCGCAAGGTGTCGGAAGAGACCCATGGTGCCTTCGACATCACCGTGGCTCCCTTGGTGAACATCTGGGGCTTTGGCTTCAAGGAAGGCACCACCCCTGACAAGCGTGCCGTAGACAGTCTGCTGCAGTTTGTGGGTTACGAGAAAGTGCGACTCGACAACGACGGCCGCCTGCACAAAACCGACCCCCGCCTGCAACTCGACTGCAGCGCGGTGGCCAAAGGCTATGGTTGCGATGTGGTGGCCAATGTGCTGCGCCAGCACGACGTGCAGAACTTCATGGTGGAGATTGGCGGCGAGGTGGTGACCTGTGGTGTGAGCGAGCGGCGCCTGCCGTGGCGCATCGGCGTTACCCGTCCCAACGAAGACCCCTTGCAGACCGCCCAGGAACTGCAGACGGTGCTCAACGTCACCGACAAGGCGATGGCCACCAGTGGCAACTACCGCAACTTCTACTACAAAGGCGGCAAGCGCTACGCCCATACCATCGACCCGTCAACGGGCTATCCTGTGGAGCACAGCCTTCTCTCGGCCACGGTGCTTGCCCGCGACTGTGCCACCGCCGACGCCTATGCCACCTCGTTCATGGTGATGGGCATCGACCAAGCCCGCGAGGTGCTTGCCAGGCATCCCGAACTGATGGCCTACTTCATCTATTCCGACAACGAGGGAAAGAATGCCGTTTGGTTTTCGGACACCCTTCGCGACAAGATTGCCGAGGAATAGTATGGTTGAGGAACAAAAGGAGGAATGAAGAGAGAATGGACTTAGGCCGATGGAGAATGCCAACCTCAACATCTACGACACGCTGCTCAGGCTGCCGCTCTTTCAGGGCCTCAGCCAGTCGGCTCTTGCCCAGGTAGTGGGGCACACCAAGTTCGACTTCCTCCGCCACGGCCAAGGGCAGGAAGTGCTGTCGGCCTATGCGCCCTGCGACAGCATGATATTCCTGATTAAGGGCGAGTTGAGCGCCATCACCTATTCCGACGACCGCAGTTATCATGTGGAGGAATACGAGTGCGCTCCTTTTGTGATTGAGCCCGAGCGGCTTTTCGGACTGAGCCAGCACTACGGCCGCAGTTACGTGGCCACCACCGATGTCGACTTGCTGCGCATCAGCAAGTCGGAGGCTATCAGACTGGCCGCCCATTTCTATGTGTTCCGCATCAACCTGCTCAACATCCTCACCACGCAGAACCAGCGTCTGCAGCACCAAGTGTGGCGCATCCATCCCCCCACTTGCCGCGACAAGATTATCCGGTTCCTGGCCGACCACTGTCTCCGCCCCGCCGGCCGCAAGACATTCCATATCGGCATGCAGCAGTTGGCTACCCATATTGGCGAGAGCCGCCTGAACGTATCACGCATGCTCCACAGCCTGGCCGACGAGCGGCTCCTGTCGATGGGCCGCGGCACCATCGAGGTGCCCGCCTTGGAGCAATTGCTCCACGCTCAGGCCTCGCGGTAGCCACCCCTCTGTCTGACGTATTCGATCAGCGCCCTGAAAGTGGGGTCGCACGACAGCAGCTGTGGATTGCCCACCAGCACCATCTGCTCGCGCGCCCTAGTGAGGGCCACGTTGAGTTTCCGGTCGACGAGCGTGCCCTGGTCGTTATAGATATTGCCCAAGAGGAAATCGAGCTGTCGTCGCTGCCGCACGGTGAACCCATAGATGATGACGTCGCGCTGACTTCCCTGGAACCGCTCCACGGTGTCGATGGTGACATCCAGGAGCGAGGGGATGCCGAATGCCTTCAGGCACTCCATGACACACGCTATCTGATGACGGTAGGGAACGATGATGCCTACCGTCTGCTCCGGCACGAAGGTCTTCCCGTTCTGCGCATAGAGGTCGTAAACTGTTTTGGTGACCCTTGCGATGACCTTTGCCTCAGCCCTGTTCACCTTGTCTTCTCCTATCTTCAACGAAGCGCCATCGTCGGGCTCTGGCCTCACCGCCATCATCACCATCCGGTGCGAGGCGAGATGGCCGGCCCACTCGTCATCGGGGGCAAACTGCATGGAGAGCGGTCCCAGTTGATGGTCGAGGGGCACCACGCCGAGTCGGCCGCCATAGAAAGCCGTACTGGCGAAATCGGCCACCTCGGTGTGCATACGGCCCTGTTTGGTAAGCATATAGACCACCTCGGGCACAGGAGGATACCCATCGTCGGCCCTCCCCTCGGTATTGATGCGGATGAGCCGTTCGAAGAGCGATTGCCTGCAATTGAGGATGCCCAGACAGCGGAGCGAGGGGTCGGTGATTTCGGACACTTCCTCGGCCTGCTGCACCACCGCCGGCAACTGCTTCTGGTCGCCGATGAGCACGAAGCGCTTGATGGCATTGTCGTTGCCATGCCTTGCGCAGAGCACGCCAAGAAGATGTGGGTCGAGGATTTGCGATGCCTCGTCGATGATGGCCAATGGAAATTGCAGCAAGTCGAAGAGGATGGTATTGGAGAGCATCGAAGCCGTGGTAGAGACAAAGACCCTGTTGTAACAAAGTTTTCTCACCACCTCGTTCATCGTCTTGCACGAGGCCGCCACCTCGCCTATCATATAGGGCCGGTAGGCCTGCGGGCAGGCCGACGCATATCCGATGCGGATGAAGTCGATGTGCTGCTCCACCAGTTTGGAGCAGATCTCGTTGACCGCCCTGTTGGTGAACGAGAGCAAGAGCACGGGACCCTGCTCACGCGAGAGTTGCTCGCTGAGGATGTTCACCAGTCCGAACGACGTCTTTCCCGTTCCCGGCGGTCCGATGAGCAGCATATAGTCGCGGGCCTGCACGAACTTCGCCACCAAGGGTTGGAAATCGCCATATTGCCTAAGGGGCTGCTGGGTGGTGTCGACCAAGGGAGGGCGTTGTCCAAGCAGCAATCTCCTCCGGTCGTCATTCGCCTTGAGGATCTCGGCCACCGACTTGTACAAGGCGGTATGGGTCGACTCGATGACATCGTGCTCTATCGTCCATCTCACCTTCATGTCACCCGTCTTGAACACGTTGGTGTTTCGCTGCGGGTCGCGCAGCTCCACGGTCACCCTGTCGGGCTCCATCTTGGTGATATTCGCCTTGAATAGCAAGGTCATGGTGGCAATGGGATCGTTTCCCAACTCGTAGGGATAGACCACCACGCTGTCGCCCTCCCTGAAGTTGGGCAGCGAGGTCTGCCGCTCGGTGTCAACGGCCAGCACCATCCTCACGATGCCCTCACCCGGAACATTCTCTTCCAGGGCCACGATGGTGAGTTCGTGGAGCATATTCCCGGCGGCACATTTCTCTGCCGTGGTGGCGTTCCACATGGCCGCAGCCCCACTGGCCTCCCTGTCGGCCGTTCCGACCTTGGTGAGCAGGTGCTCCTTTGCCAGGAACGTCATCAGCCTATAGTAGTATTTTCTGGTGAGCTCATCGGCCGTATGCAAGGGGTTCAGCGCCTGCTCCAACTGAGGCAGCAGGTAGCGGTTCCAGAAAGTGGAGTCGAGTTGATTCACATTCAGCAAATCAGGAGTGAGACGGCCGAACAGGCTCTCCGCCTTCCCCTCACCCAGCATCACGAGCAGCCATGCTATCTGGTTGCGGATGCGCATGGCCTCGGTGAGGAGTTTGGGTGCCGGTCCCTCCTTCAAGAGTCCGTCGTCGTATTTGGAGTAGAGCAGGTAGGTGTCGATCTTGCTGCTTGGGAGTCCGAAATTATAATGTACGACGGCCCTGTAGAGGAGCACCTGCACATAATGCGACTCCATATGCCCATTGGTGTGGAAGTTGCGTTTTCCCGACTTCTGCTCGATGATGACCCTCATGTTGGTCTGCGAGAGGTCCATTCGGCCCTGCAGTCCCAGTATCTCGGAGAGGAACGACGGTTCGAGCAGCACCTCGGCGGGGTCGTAGTCGGGAATCTCGCCAAACTTGTTCCTCACCATGTTGCGGATGATCAGTTGCTGCCGCTGTGCCTCCGTATGGAAATGCCCGTCAATCTCCCTGCATACCGCCAGTTTGGCCGCATATTTCTGGAAGAAGTTTACCGCGCTCTTCTGATAAGGCGTGTCCACATTTTTGTGGTGAACCTCCTCGTCGAGCATCATACTGGCGAAATTTCCCAGCAGGATGGGAGCGGAGTTGACCTTGTCGGAGAGCATCGACAAGAGAAACTGGAGAGGCGTGTTGCCATAATCCTTGAAGCATCCGGCCACCGTGGTGACATCGATGAGCAAGTCGGGCAAGAACACCACCTGTTCGGGCCAATAGACGCCGTCGCGCAGTGTGGCACGCACGAGGTTGACCCTGTCGCCAGGCTTGACGAGTTTCTCCATATAGACGAAGTCGCGGGCCTCGTTCTCTGGGTCGTAGAGGCTGAAGGTGATGGTGCGCTCATCACTGTCGATGGGCTGTGCCTCCATGGTGTGGCCCGAGGCATTTATCTTCCTCACCACCACCCTGACACAATCGGTGCGCACGCCCTGGTATTCCTCCTTGGGATATTGCAGCGGGAGCATCGACCTCAACTGCGCTGGCAGCGGCACCTGGTAGAGCGCTGCGGCAAACTCGGCCACGGCCTTCATGTCGCATGGCCATTTCTCCAGGAGCAGGCGCTCGACGGTATGTGAGGCGCTTCTTGTACGGTTTCTGAAAGCGTTGACACGCCGTATGGCCACTTCGGGGTATTGGATCTCACGGCAGAGGAAATCGAAGCGGGCATAAGGTCCGGAGAAGTTGAGCGAGGAGCGCATCGTATGCTCATTGAGCACGCCCACGAACACTTGGTGGAGCAGCTGGTACTTGTCGTGCACAGGCTCCTGGCAGAGGGCTATACGGATGATTTTCTCGTAACACTCGTTGGCGATAGTAGGGTCGATCATTTTCTGTTTTTCTGCAAGTTGTACGCAAAAATAATGATTATTTGAGAGAAAGGAGTGGGAATTCGTTTTTTTTGTTTATCTTCGCAGAAAATTCCTAAAAACTATAAAACTGACAAATCATGAAAAAGCGATTCCTTCTGGCAGCATTTGCCCTTATGAGTCTGTGTGCGATGGCACAAGACTCCTATTCGCGTTTCACCGATGGCCTGCCCTTCGGCATGCCCGAGGTGAAGGCCCCCGCCATTCCCGCTTACACGGTGACCCTTACCGACTTCGGAGCCGTGGGCGATGGCTCCACCCTCTGCACCGAGTCGTTTGCGAAAGCCATCTCCGCCCTGTCGTCGCGAGGTGGCGGACACCTCATCGTTCCCCGTGGCATCTGGCACACCGGTCCGATTGAACTGAAGAGCAACATCGACCTGCATCTGGAGATGGGTGCGGTGATTCTCTTTGCCGCCGACGAGACCCTCTACCCGCTCATCGACACCTCGTTCGAGGGTCTGGACACCCGCCGTTGCCAGTCGCCTCTGAGCGGCCGCAACCTGGAGAACATCTCGATCACTGGCCAGGGTGTGATCGACGGCAACGGCCAGTATTGGCGCCCGCTGAAGAAGTCGAAGGTGAGCGACGGCCAATGGCGCGAGTTCACGTCGGGCAAGGGTGTGGAGATGCGCAAGGACTACTGGGTGCCCTCCGAGGGGTATGCCAAGGGAGAGCGCTCGGCCAATATGAATGTGCCCCAGGGATTGGAGACCGCTGCCGACTGGGAAAGCGTGAAGCGCTTCCTCCGTCCGGTGATGGTGAGTCTGGTGAACTGCAAGAACGTGCTCCTACAGGGTGTGATATTCCAGAACTCCCCTGCCTGGAACCTCCATCCGCTGATGTGCGAGAACATCATCATCGACCATGTGCTGGCCCGCAACCCCGCCTATGCCCAGAATGGCGACGCGCTGGACCTGGAGTCGTGCAAGAACGCACTGATTGTTGACTCGAAATTCGATGCCGGCGACGATGGCATCTGCATCAAGAGCGGCAAGGACGCTGACGGCCGCCGCCGTGGCCGTCCGTGCGAGAATGTGGTGGTAGACGGCTGCACCGTGTTTGCCGGCCATGGTGGATTCGTGGTAGGCTCGGAGATGAGTGGTGGCGTGCGCAACATCATGGTGCGCAACTGCCAGTTCCTCGGCACCGACGTGGGTCTGCGTTTCAAGAGCACGCGTGGCCGTGGCGGTATCGTGGAGAACATCTTCATCGACGGCATCTCGATGACCGCCATCAAGACCGACGCCATCACCTTCAACATGTACTATGGGGGCAAGTCGGTGGCAGAGATGCTGGCCGATGGCGACAACCCCAACAACACCGACAAGGCTCCCGTGGATGAGACCACGCCCATCTTCCGCCACATCGACATCCGCAACGTGGTGTGCAACGGTGCCGGGCGTGCCATGGAGTTCAATGGCCTGCCCGAAATGCCCATCGATGGCATCACGCTCACTGATATCGACATCATCGCCAAGCGCGACGCTGAGTTCCACAACAGCGAGAACATCAAGAAGCATAACGTGAAGATCACGTTGGAGAAATGAGTTGCCGGTAGTTGAGCTGACGCTCAACTGCAGTGGCTTTGATTAGGAAGCAATCCCTACTACTTGGTTGGTGACCTCCCCCGGCCCCTCCTGATAGGAGGGGGGGACTTCGGGGGAGAGCTTCTTTGTCTACGCCCCCTACACCCCCTCTAATCAAGAGGGGGAGGTAGTTACCCTGACTTCAGGGGAGATCATTTTGTTTCAAGGGGCCATGTGGCAAATCTTGCCCCGTGGCTCCTCATGCCCCTTGCAGCTCAGCTTGAATATTTTCAAAAATATCAAATTCTTGACGAATCGTTTCATCTTTCTTTTTTTAATATTGATATTTGATGATTATTCATGAAAAGGTATAATTTTGCAATAGAATTATAACCAACGAATATTTTTGCAATAGAATTATAGCCAACACTTATGAATTATCGTCATTTTATTCTTGCGGGCCTTTTTGCATTTGGCACCTCTGTTCAGGCTCAGGTAGTGATTAATGAGTTGATGCAATCGAACATCGACTGCATCATGGACGACTTGAACGAATTTCCCGATTCCTGGGTTGAGCTATACAACAGCGGAACCGAGGCTGTGAATCTGAAAGACTACAAATTGGGCGCAAAAGACAAACCGGGCAAGGCCTGGCAGTTGCCCAACCAGACGCTCAATGCCAAGTCGTATGTCGTGGTGTACTGCGACAAGGAAGAGAGCGGTCTGCACACCAATTTCCGTCTGGAGACGGGAAAGGACGGCAACGTCTATCTCTTCCAAGGGGAAGAGATTGTCGACAAAATTGAAAAGATGAGCAAGATGCCCGCCCCCAACATCGCCTACGGACGCAAGACCGACGGCTCCGACGAATGGGGCTACCAGGCCACGCCCACCCCGGGAAAGGCCAACTGCGGCCAGACCTGCACCGACATCCTGGGAGAGCCCGTGTTCAGCCAGAAGGGACGCGTGTTCACCTCATCGAAGACCATCCGCCTGCAGATTTCGATGCCCGAGGAAACCCCTGAGGGAACCGTCATCCGTTACACCACCGATGGCAAAGAGCCAACCGCCACGAGCACCGTCTACCAAAGTCCGATCCTCATCAATTCGAACAAGGTGATCAGGGCCAAACTCTTCTGCGACGGTTATCTCTCGCCCATCTCCACCGCGCAGTCGTACATCTTTCTTGGCAGGGAGATGACCATCTCGGTGATATCCATCGTCACTGACGACCGTTACATGAACGACAATGCCATAGGCATCATCAAGAACAACCCCAACAAGGAGAACAAGAAAGACTGGCGACGCCCCATCAACATCGAGATGTTTGTTGCCCCGGGCAGCGAAAGCGTCATCAACCAACTCTGCGAGACCCGCGTCATGGGCGGACAGTCGCGTGAGCATCCGCTCAAGTCGCTCGCCGTGTATGCCAACAAGCGTTTCGGCGCGAAACGCTTTGATTACGAGTTCTTCCCCGACCAGAAACCAGGACTCACCGACTTCAAGAGCATCATGCTGCGCAATGCCGGCAATGACTTTGGTGGACTCTATATGCGCGATGCCATCATCCAGCGCGTCATGGCAGAGAACGCCGACATCGACTGGCAGGCCTGGCGCCCTGCTGTGATCTTCCTCAACGGCACCTACAAAGGCATGCTCAATATCCGCGAGCGCAGCAACGACGACAACATCTACACCAACTACAAAGACGAGAGCGGCAACGGGCTCGAGGACATCGACATGGTAGAGATCTCGCAAGAGAACAGTCAGATGGTAGAGGAACTCAAAGCCGGCACGCTCGACAACTACAACGCCTTCAAGGCGTTCTACAACCAGGCCGGGCACACCTTGGACGAATACGAGCAAATCATGGACTGCCAGGAGTTCATCAACATCATGATTATGAACCTCTACTACTGCAACCTCGACTTCCCCGGCAACAACATCGTGGTGTGGCGACCGACTGCCGAAGGTGGACGCTGGCGCTGGATAGCCAAGGACACCGACTTCGGACTTGGGCTTTATGGCCGAAATGCCAACTACAACACCATCGAGTGGATCTACAACCACAACTACGACCCCAACAACAACTGGGCCAACACCTCACAAGCCACACAGTTGTTCCGCAGTCTGATGGCCGACCCCGACTTCAAGCGCAAGTTCATCGACCAGGCCGCCATCTACATGGGCGACTTCCTTAACGAGAGAGGCACGCGTGCCATCTGGGACCCCATGGCCGATTTGGTGAAGCCCGAACTCGTGAAGCACCGTGAGGAAAACTCCGGCGGTGGCTGGTGGGGATGGCATCCCAACTATGAGCAAGAGATCAACAACGAGATCAACAACGCCCGGAATTGGCTCAGCCAGCGCACCAACTATTTCTACACGCATGTGGCCAACTACTATAACCTGGGCACCCCTACCCCATTGGTCGTCAACAAAGACATGGCAGAAGAGGTCACCACCATCATCAACGGCGTGACCCTCAAAAACGCTGATTTCGACGGCAAGTTCTTCGCCAACCGCCAACTGACGGTTGAGGCCGAGGGTTCTGGAAACAGAGTGGTGATGGGATGGAAAGTAGAGCAGACCGCCAACAACAACACCACTACTACTGAGGAAGTGTACGAACCGGTTTACTCGTTCACCATGCCGGCGTGCAAGAAGCTGAAACTGACCGCCCTCATGGGTTCATTCGACGGCATCAACGACCTGGCAGCACGCGACTGGAACTGGCGTATCGAAGGTCAGCAGCTCGTTGTCAGCGGTGTGAGCCGTGGCACCAACGTCATGCTCTACGACGTTCGCGGCATGCTCCTCGGCAAAGCAAATGCCAATGGCGAGGACATCCGTCTCCCACTGACATCGAAGAGCCAGATCTATGTGTTGAAGGTAGGCGCAGAGGCCGTGAAGATCAAGTGATTTTTTGCTTGGGGCTCTGGAGTTGAGCTTACGCTCAACTGCAGTGGCTTTGCCTGCTAACTATCAAGCAGATTGTGGTCGCTGCGCTCAAAATCTCAGAAAAATCTGAATTAAAAATCTTTTAATATCTGAATGGAATATCTGTAATAAAGATTTTGAATGATTTTCCCAAAGATTTTGAATGATTTTGAGCGCAGCGACCTTTTTAAGAGGCATGATAAATCTCAAATCAATATTTATTTGCTGAAGCTGAACCGCAGGCCCAGGTTGAGGTTGAAGCCGAGGGACTTGTCCTGGTAGAACGTGGGAACGTTGCCGTGATTGGCGAAATGATAGGCGATGCCCGGTTCGGCATAGATGCTGAGATTTCCTCCGGGCACGTATTCCACCCCTGCCGCTCCTTGGACGGAGAACTGCACGGGCTGACGGCCCACACGTTCATTATAATCGTATTCCTCGTTCATGCGCTTGCCCCAGACCATTGTCTCCACCATACCACCAGCCGAGGCATAGACGTTGAAATGGCGGTTGCCCCACAACAGATAGTTGACGTTGAGCGGCACGCCGATGTAGGACAACCGCTGTTCTATCTGATAAGGGCTGTCCATGACGGTGCGCGTGATGTCGGACACGAGATAGGTGTACGTCAATCCGCTCTCCAAACTCCACCGCTTATTCAAACCATAGCGCACCGACACACCGAAGCGTATGGGCTGATGGTGGTGGACATTCTCCTCCACCTCAAAATTCTGGTCGTAGAGCATCACGTTGTTATAATTGGCAGCAGTGTTATAGGATGCCATTGCGAGGAGCCTTGCGGGTCCCAATGATGGGCTGATGCTGTTCATGCTGCTGCCACCCGACATCGAGTTGGCGTAATAGACCTGTGCCATAAGTCGGTTGCCTTTGGACGAGGAGCCATGCCTCCACTCCCCTTCCGGTCTTGGCATGACGGGGATGTCGATTGTCGATGCCATCCGAGGCGTGTCTGCCTTTGGCCCCTGGGTATCCTGTGCCAGAGCATGGTTTTCAGAGTTCTGCTCGTCCACATTTTTTTTCCCGTCGTCCTTGTTAGCCGTCTCAGCGCCGGAATCAGGAATAGGAGCCACATGACCTGCCGTTTCAGGCATGACGCGTGGGGCATGGTCATCTTTGTTGGCCTCCGCCAAAAGGCCATCGGCCGATGATTTCCCGACTGAGTTCACGACCGGCTTCGATGGTTGTCCACCCGACTTGTCGGAAGCCCTGACCGACGACAAGGAGGGGTTTGTCGGGGTGACACTGGCTGGCGGCACTGAGGCCGTAGGCTCCATCGTAGGAGCAGGAGCAGCAGACGTTGTCGACGGGGCCGAGGTAGCAGAAGGCTCCGTTGACGACACAGAAGGAGTTGGGTTGGTCATCGCTGTTTTCGGATGGTCGGTTGGATGGTCATTGTTGATGAATTGCCAGCCCATGCCAATGGCGAACAATACCACTGCTGCCGCAGCCACTCTCTTGCCCCACAATGCAGCCACATTCGTCTTGCGGCGAGGGCCAAGGGCTTTCTCTAACTCACCCCAATCGACGTCGGGAGCAGGCTGGCGGTAGTCTGCCAGCTTCTGCTTCATTTCCTTTCTGGTCTGTTCGTTCATCGTTGGTGCTGTTTTGAGTTGAGGTAAGCAGTGATTTTCTTTGCGAGCAGGCTTTTGGCCCGACTTAACTGAGAGCAAGAGGAGTCTTTCTTGATACCGAGCAGATGGGCGATTTCCTGATGGCTCTTATCCTCGAAAACATAGAGGTTGAACACCGTGCGGTAGCCTATAGGCAAATCCATGACCATCTGCTGGAAGACTTCCGGAGGGATGTCGCTCACCGGGGGGTCGTCCTCCTCGTCGGCCACATCGGGCATCTCCTGCAGCAGGAGGAGCTCGTGCCTGTGGCGCTGCCTGAGAAACTGCAGCGACTGGTTCACCACAATCCTGGTAGCCCAGGCCTGCAGCGAACCAGCCCCGCGGTACTTGAAGTCCTTGATATGGGAGATGATTTGGACAAAGGCATCCTGGAACACATCTTTCATATCGTTGTCATCGGTAATGTAGCGGGCACAGACCGCTGCCAGGTAGTCGGCATAAAGGGTATAGAAATCCTTCAAGGCACCGCTATCGCCACCCTGCAGCCGTCCGGCCAGTCGCTCTTCCTTATTTCCGATGAAAAACCGCACCTAGGAGAAGCCTTTTACTCAAAGCACCTGTTTACCAGGCCTTCCAACTTTTCGGGGGAGGCGTTTCCGGAACGGAATTTGAACCGTGCGGTCTTCGTTCCCGTGTAGGATTGCCACTCCAGGGTCAACGTGTCCACATTACCGTTCCCCTCCGGGGCATCATCGCCGGGATTGATTACTGTGTCTAATTTCGTCAATTCGGTAGAGATATTGAAAGCCACCAAGGCGTCACCCATTTGGCCATTGGTGTCGCCCTGCGCATTGTGATAGAGGGTGAAGTAATAGGGGGTGTTGACATCGGTGCGGTGCACCAGGTTCACGATGTGCTTCTGGTGTCCACCCAGGCGGGTGCGGATGCGCAGCGTGAGGTATCCGTCCTCGGCCACGGTCACCCAGTCGTCGACTATCTCCAGGGGGTCGGAGCCATATTTTTGCCGGTTTTCCTCATCGCTGGCGAAGTTCACCACCACCGGTTTGGTGAGAATGGAGTCAATCCAGTTGACATACACGCAGCTAATGCCTCCGAAGATTCCACCTTTCTCCAATTCTTCTTTAGTCGGCATTCTGTAGTTGAGCAATGCGCGCACCTCTTTGGTGCCGAAGGGCGACTGGCGCATGTTCACAGGCCAGAGCACGATATCGTCGGTGAGTTGCATCCAGAACGCAGTGTTATCAGCATTGGGTTTGACGGTAACCAGCGCATTGGGGCGGTCGATGGGACAGACGGCAAGGTAAGGGTCATCGCAGTCATTGTTAAGACATGAGGTAAGCGTGAAGGCTGTGGTCAGCAGGCCAAGAGCCAAAAGATAAAAGGTCTTTTTCATATTCTGAGTATTTGTTCTTGCTTTTGTCTTATAAATGATGAAGGGAGAGAAAACTTGCATGAGGGAAAGGAAAAATTTCAAGAAAATGAGAAATTCAAGAAATATAGAAAAACAAGAGAACCATTAGGAATATTAAAAATTGTGATAAAAAATCCCGTTAATTAAAAAAAATGTATCGAAAATGCGTACATTTCAAATAAAAGTGTTAACTTTGCATTTACAATGGAGATTTTTAGATTTTGTTATCAACCATTTTTGGTACCACTAAAAAGAAAGTAAAATAGACCAACAATTGAAAATAATAATAATTTAGTGTTTATCGTTATGGCAAAAAATGTATATTCAAAACCATTAATGGTTGCGGAAAAATTTGTCCCGCAAGCGTATTGTGAGACATGCACAAACCAAACAGTATGGCGTGCACATTGTACTGGCATGGATGGAAAAGGTTACATCTTTTATGACGCTGCAGGAGACGCCATATTTGCAGCAGGAGTAGATGACATACCTGCATACAGAGATCCTCATGGTGGATGTGGTTTATATCATGATTTTGTGCAAGAGACAAAGCCAGGTTATAATGCTTGGGTATTAAACAAGAGTTATGTCACAGGATGGCATACTATTTATGATTTGTGTGACCATTCTAACGGGCATTGGCATCTAAAAGAGGAATATAGATCTTATTTAAAGCCTGCATTAGTGAAAGAACCAGGTGAAGCATTAGACCATAACTGGCTGGTGTGTTACGATATTCAAAGCGTGAAGAATCCTGGTTCTTGACAAATATTTGTAAATTAGGTAATATAATATTATATGGAAAGGCGAAGAAGCTGATTGGTATCAGCATCTTCGCCTTTCTTGGTTTTCTATAGGGGGCAGAAAGCGGGTTTTTCGGAGTGAATTTTGTCAGACCATTTTTTTCGCTTATCTTTGTCCCCGTTTTTTGCGTATAGATGGAAAACGGCGACAAGATGGAGGGGAAAAGGACGGCAATGACTGACATGAGAAGTGAGGTTGTCAGCGGCCTTCGCGATGGCATTCCCATTGCGATGGGCTATTTCGCCGTGGCCTTCTCGCTCGGCATCATCGCCAAGAAGGCCGGACTGACGGCAGTCCTGGGGTTTGTGAGCAGTTTTTTCACCCGTGCCTCTGCAGGTGAGTATGGCGTCTATACGTTGGTAGCCATCAATGCCACGTATGTGGAGATCGTGGCCATGAGTCTTGTGGCCAACCTGCGCTATATGCTGATGAGCGCGGCCCTCTCGCAAAAGATAGCCCCCGGCACGCCATGGTACCACCGTCTGCTCATGGCTTGCTGCATCACCGACGAGGTGTTCGGCATCTCTGTCAACCATAAAGGCTTCACGCCACCAGCCTACACCTATTCTGCCGCCCTGATCTCCACCCTCTGCTGGGCATCAGGCTGTGCGGCGGGTGTGGTGGCAGGCGGTCTGCTGCCATCCGACCTTGTTTCGGCACTGAGTGTCGCCCTCTATGGCATGTTCATCGCCATCATCATGCCGCCCTCACGCTCCGACCGCAACGTGCTCTATGCCGTAGCGGCCAGTTTTGCGTTGAGCGGACTCTGTGCCGTGGCGCCTATCGTGAGCGCATGGAGTCCGGGCACACGCACCATTGTGCTGACAGTGCTTATATCCTTAGCAGCCGCATGGCTCAAACCCATAAAAGAGACTGACCATGGAGACTCGTGAGATCATCATCTGCATCATGTTGGCGATTATTACCACCAATCTCATCCGCATCCTGCCGATGGCATTCATCAAAGGCAGGATACGGAATGTGTACCTTCGCAGTTTCCTATACTATGTGCCCTACGTCACGTTGGCCGTGATGACTTTCCCAGCCATTGTAGAGACCACGCTGTCGCCCGTCTCGGGAATCGTTGCCTTGATTGTGGGCCTCATAGCCGCCTGGCGTGGTGCAGGACTGTTTCCCGTTGCCATCATCTGCTGTGCCATCGCCTATTTGATGGACAAGACGATGATTGTTTTTTGAAGGACTATAAAGACCTTAAAGACTTTAAAGACTTTATGGAGTTCAGGCAAATCCGGGGTGATTTAGGGCGAGGCGTTATCTCACCACCTGTGTGAACTCAGGCTGAGCCCCTTGCTCCTTGCCCACCGTGACATAAATGATAGAGGTAGACTCGGCACCATTCGGTCCCCTGCCCTTGACGGTGAACTTATAGTCGGTGCTCTCTGAAGTCTCTCGCTTGCCCACTGTGGCGGGCGTGCCGAGTGGGAACTGGTAGCTTGAGCAAGCAGCGTCGAAGATGGCTTTCTCGGCATCGGTCACGAGTTGCTGTGCCGAATACTCAGGCAGTTTCTCCACGGTTCCCTCCTTATAGCCTTTCTCCTTGAGGAACCGGTCGATTTCCTTCGGTGCCGCTGCCACCCTTGCTGTACGCACGCCATAGCCCGCCTTGACATTGGCCTTGGGCAATGCCTTGAGCAGTGCGTCGGTGGATGCGTTCAGTCCGCCACTGCCGAATGTGCAGAAAGGCACGATGGTCTTCCCTGCAAAGTCGTTATCTCTGACGAGGGTGGCGATGGGATTGGCATAAGTGCCGAACCAGATGGGATAGCCGAGGAAGATGATATCGTAGTCGGCCATTTTCGACTTCAGGGGCTTGAGTGCCGGCAGTTCTCCGCTCTGCATCTCACGCTGTCCACGCTGGATGGTCTCCTGGAAGTTGCCCGAATAAGGTGTCACGGCCTCAATGCATTCGATGTCGGCATTGAGTTGTCGTTGCAATTCCTCGGCCACGGTCTTGGTGTGTCCTGTCTCCGAATAGTAGAGCACGAGTTTTTTCTGTGCGAACGAAGTGGACACTGCAGCCATGAAGGTCAGAAATAGAAAGAATTTTTTCATGATGGTTGATGTGTTAGTTAGATGTTGATTACTATTTATTCTGCTTGGATGACATAAGTTTTTCCCGGAGCGGTTTGCAGGTCGTATTCGTAGACCCGACGGACAGGAAGGTTTTGGAAGTCGGTGAGTTCGGCCGAACGGAGCGGAGTCTTCACCTCTGCCGTTTGGAGCAGCGGGTTGGCACATGTGCCCTGTGCGGTCTGGAGTCCTTTGCCCTTGAGTGGTACATACGAGCGCAGGCGCACCACCCCACCGATGGAGGAGGCCACCGTGGCCTTCTGGAGTTTGCCCTCCTGCCATGTCATATCCACAGTGAAGCCACCCCTTGCACGGAGTCCCTTCACCTCGCCCGATGCCCAATCGTCGGGCAAGGCGGGAAGAAGGTGCACGGCCCCGTCGTGGCTCTGCACCAACATCTCGCAGATGCCGGCGGCGCATCCGAAGTTTCCGTCGATCTGGAATGGTGGGTGCGCATCGAAGAGGTTGGGATAGGTGCGGCCGTCAGGATACTGCCTCATGCTTCGGTCGTCGGGCAAGAGTTTGAGCATGTTCTTGATGATGGTGTAGGCATGGTTGCCGTCGAGCATACGTGCCCAGAAATTGATTTTCCAGCCCAGGCTCCATCCCGTGGCCATGTCGCCACGCTGCCGCAGCGTGTTGGCAGCCGCGGTGAAGAGTTCGGGATGCGAGTAAGGCGAAATCTGGTTCGATGGATAGAGGCCATAGAGGTGAGATATGTGGCGGTGCTCATCCTTCGGGTCGTCGCCGTCGATAATCCACTCCTGCAACTGTCCGTGTCGGCCAATCTGCATGGGGGGCAGTGCGTTGAGCGCCGTTTCGAAAAGAGTGGTGAAGTCTTCGCCCGGGTGGAGCACTTCCGTGGCCTTAATTGTGGCATTGAGCACATCGAAGACAATCTGGTTGTCCATGGTAGAGCCGGCGGTGACGGTGGTCCGCTTCCCCACCGGTCCATGTTCGGGCGACACCGTAGGCACCGTCATCAGCCATCCACTCTTCGGGTCGCGCTGCATATATCCGATGAGAAATTCAGCTGCTCCACGGAGAGTCTGATAATGGCGTCGGAGAAAATCCTTGTCGCCGGTGAAGAGGTAATGCTGCCAGATATGCGTGGTGAGCCATGCACCGCCTGTGGGGAACATTCCCCAAGTGGTGCCGTCGACGGGACCAGCGATACGCCAGAGGTCGGTGTTGTGGTGTGCCACCCACCCGCGGCAACCATACATCTGCTGTGCGGTGACGGCTCCCGTATGGCTCAGGTCGTCGATCATATCGAAGAGAGGCATCTGTGTCTCGGCGAGGTTGCCCACGAGAGCCGGCCAGTAGTTCATCTCGGCATTGATGTTGATGGTGTATTTCGAATCCCACGGTGCGTTCACCTTGTCGTTCCACACACCCTGCAGGTTGGCGGGCTGTCCGCCCGGCTGCGACGAGGAGATGAGCAGGTAGCGTCCGTATTGCATCATGAGCGACACCATGTCGAGGTCGGGATTGCCCGTGACCTTGCTGAAGGCATCGAGGCGCTTGTCGGTCTCCAGACTGGAGTTTTCCGACTTGGCCAAGGTGAGCGACACGCGGTCGTATTGCTCTTTGTACTTCTTGATGTGACTGGCCAGCAACTTCTTATACGACTTGCCTTGGATGGAGGCCAGCGTCTGGTTGTTCTTTTTCACGGGAGTGCCACTCACATCATGGTAGTTCACGAAATTGGTGGCTGCGGTGATATACAGTGTGGCGGTGGTGGCATTGGCGACGCTCAACGATTTGGCACTGCGTTCCAACTTGCCATCAGCCTCAAGCAACACGCGGCACTCGGCCTTCAGGCCCGCCTGGATGCCTTCGTGCTCCACGCCATCGACAACGGCCGCCAGTTCGTAGACCTCCTTCTTCATGCCTTCATGAGCCGACACCGTGAACACATTCGACTGCAGCGGACAGGTGAAGTCGACGCCAAACGAAAGGGCCCCTTTCTTGTCGGCCTGCAAACGCACCACGATGACGTTGTCGGCTTGCGAGGCAAAGACCGTGCGAACGTATTTCACGCCATTATAGGTATAAGAAGTGGTGGCCGTGGCATCGCCCAAGTTGAGGTTCCTGCGATAGCCGTCCACGTTCTTATGTTGCAGGTTGATTCTCACGTTGCCGAGCGGCAGGAACTTCATGCCGTGCGGCCCTTTGATGAAATACTGGTCGATGATCTTATGGGCTTTCTCCTCCTCGCCGGCGAAGATGAGGTCTCTCACCTCCTGCAGGTGTGCCTTGGCCTCAGGACTGTTGTTGTTGTGCGGGCTCCCCGACCAGAAGGTCTCCTCGTTGAGTTGGATTGTCTCCACGTCGGTTCCACCATAGACCATGGCGCCGAGATGGGAGTTGCCTACAGGGAGCGCCTCCAGCCAGTTGGAAGCAGGTTTCGAGTACCAGAGTTGGTGCTGTTGTGCCACAGCTTGCTGCGCAGCCGTTACGAACAATATGAGGAACGACAAAAGCAGACGGAGGTGAGTGAGATGTTTCATACAGTTGATAATGAGATTTTCTGCAAAAATAGTGTTTTTCGGTGAGAAATCAACATCAACGCACCGAAAAATGTAAAAGAAAGCGACCTGTGCCCCATCCTTCTACAGTATTTCCCTTGCTATCCATGCACAGGCCTCGGCATCGGCCAGGGCATTGTGGTGCCGGGCAAGTTGGTAGCCACACTCTGCCGCCACCGTTTGCAACTGGTGGTTGGCCAGGTAGGGGAAGCACCGCCGTGCCGCCCGGAGCGTATCATAGAACACATAATCGGGATAGTCCATCTGGTAGACCCGGAACACCGCCTTGAGGCAATGCTCGTCGAACGCCTTGTTGTGGGCCACGAGCGGCAGTCCCTCTATCAGTGGTTCGATGCGTTCCCACACGAAGGGGAACACCGGGGCCTCCTCGGTATCGGCCCGGGTGAGTCCGTGCACCCTTGAGCACCAATAAGTGTAGTAGTTGGGTTCGGGCTGTATGAGCGCATAGAACGAGTCGGCGAAGAAGCCGTCGCGCACGACCACCACTCCTACGGAGCATACCGATGAGGGTATGTTGTTGGCCGTCTCGAAATCGATGGCAGCGAAGTCATTCATCGGTGTTTTTGTTTTTTCGGTTACGGTACTGGAGGGGCGACATGCCCATCGACTTGCAGAAAAGGCGTGAGAAGTAATAGCAGTCGGCGATGCCCACCTTGAAGCACACCTGCCGCACGCGCATATCGGTGAAGTCGAGCAACCAACATGCCTTCCTGATTTTCAGCATATTGAAATAGTTGAGCGGGCTGTATCCCGTCTGTCTTCTGAACAAAGCCGAGAAATACGATGCCGAATAGCCCGTGTAGGCCGACAAGTCGCTCAGCGTGAGCCGCTTCTCCAAATTCTCGTCCATATAATGGATGGCGGCACTTACCATCTCGCTGTCGTCTCTCTTCTTGCCGGTGATTGCGCCAGCGCGCCTGAACTGGTGGAGATAGCGCATGGAGGCCAGGTAATAGTGGAGCAGCGACGAGGCATAGCGCAGGTTCTCGATATCCACCCCCTCGGCCATGGTCTGAAAGATCTCCTCGAACAAACTGTTGCGGTCGCTGATGCGTGAGAACCGGTTGGGAGAGATTTCCACGGGACTTGTGGCGCCATTGGCGTAGATGTCGGCATGGCTCCCCTTGAAATGCACCCAGTAGATGGTCCAGGGGCAGTCGGCATCGGCCTTATAGGAATGGGGCTCATAAGCGGGCAAGATGAAATACTGGTTGGCCTTCACAGCATACTCCTTTCCACGGAGCGTGTAAGAGCCTGCCCCATCCACGCAGTAGATGAGCACGTTCTGGTCGACCGGCACCGTGCGCTCCCTGAAGTGGTGCGACGCCTTGGGATAATAGCCGATGTCGGTGATGTAGAGGCTCGACACGAGGGGGTCTCTCTCCTCCATCTCCACAATCATCTGCGGCAGCACGATAGACCGTGCGCCAGTGAATCCGTCCTTAAGTCCTTTCATATCTGCTGCAAAACTAACCAAAATAATCGGATTCTCCATCATTTTTCATAAAATAATCCATCATGTCACGCCACAAATCTTTATAAATTTGCATCAGAAAACAAAAACACGAACCAATGATAGGCACTTACAACAAAAGTTTCATTTATTTCATCTGTTTGGTCTCCGCCATGGGCGGACTCCTGTTCGGTTACGACTGGGTGGTAATCGGAGGCGCCAAGCCCTTCTACGAGCTGTACTTCGGCATCAGCCAGTCGCCAGTGATGCAAGGCGTGGCCATGTCGACCGCCCTTGTGGGTTGCTTGATTGGCGCGATGGTGGCCGGTGCCTTGTCGGACAAATACGGGCGCAAGCCCCTTTTGGTGATAGCCGCCATCCTCTTCACCGTATCGGCCATTGCCACGGGAATCTTCAACGACTTCGTGTTGTTCAACATCGCCCGTTTTGTGGGTGGCATTGGCATCGGCGTTGCCTCTGCCCTCTCGCCGATGTACATTGCCGAGGTGTCGCCAGGCGAGGCCCGTGGCCGACTGGTGTCGCTCAACCAGATGACCATCGTGCTCGGCATCCTGGGTGCCCAGATCGTGAACTGGCAGTTGGCCGAGGCCGTGCCCGACAGCTTCACCGATGCCGACATCCTCGCCTCGTGGAACGGTCAGATGGGATGGAGGTGGATGTTCTGGGCCGAGGCCGTGCCCGCCACCACGTTCCTCATTCTCTCGTTCCTCATTCCTGAGAGTCCGAGATGGCAGGCCCTTCACGGGATGACCGAAAAAGCCAGGCACACCCTCTCGCGAGTGGGCGGCGACGCCTATGCTCAGGCCGAGCTTCAGCACATTGGCCAGGCCGCTCTTGCCGAGAGCCAGGAAGAGAAAGTCGGGCTGAGGGCCCTTTTCAGCAAGAGATACGCCCCTGTGCTCATTCTGGGCCTCGTGGTAGCCGTATTCCAGCAATGGTGTGGCACGAATGTCATCTTCAACTACGCCCAGGAGATTTTCTCGGCTGCCGGTTACCAGGTGGGCGACGTGCTCTTCAACATTGTCATCACCGGCATCGCCAACGTGATATTCACCATTGTGGCCCTGTATACCGTCGACCGCTGGGGCCGCCGCTCGCTGATGCTCTTCGGCGCAGGAGGCCTTGGTATCATCTACCTGATTCTCGGCACCTGCTACCACCTGCACATCACCGGTTTCTTCATGGTGGTGCTAGTAGTGGCCGCCATCGCCTGCTATGCCATGTCGCTGGGTCCGGTGACCTGGGTGCTGCTCTCCGAGATATTCCCCAACCGCGTGCGGGGCGTGGCGATGGCCACTTGCACCTTCGCCCTCTGGGTGGGTTGCTGCACCCTCACTTTCTCGTTCCCCTCACTGAACGCCCATCTGGGCAGTAGCGGCACCTTCTGGATTTACTCACTGATATGCTTCTGCGGCTTCGCATTCTTCCTGAGGCGGTGCCCTGAGACCAAGGGCAAGTCGCTCGAGGAACTCAGCAAGGAACTGGTGAAAGAGTGAGTCAGGAGTTCAGAAGTTCAGGAGTTCAGGAGTTCAGACAATAGTCTTCTGGTTTTTTGACCTCTTGTAAAAGAATACTTTAGTAATGGTCGCTGCGCTCAAAATCGAAGAAAAATCTGAATTAAAGGTGGGTTCTAAAAATTCCCACGAAAATAGTAAGTAAAATATATGATATACGTTTTGTCATCTTTTCGGCCCTTTGCGGCACATACAGCCAGCTTCTTCGGTCACATAGCCCGCTATGTTCCCTCATCAGCTGACAGTCTGCACTCGCAAATCATCCGAAAATCCGACAAAGCCAATTTTTAGAACCCACCTAAAATCTTTAAAAATCTTAATAGAATAACGCATGTAAAGGTATTGCAAGATTTTCCCAAAGATTTTGAAAGATTTTAAGCGTAGCGACCCATAAAAAGAATGATAAATCTCAATTGTCGTGCAAACCGAATGCAGATAAAAGCTTGCTTTAATATGCTGAGGTGCAGCCGACAATCAAGCAAAGCTTAAATCTCAAACATCAAATCTCAAATCTCAAATCAAAATCATGGTAAAAGCTTGGAGGGAGTTGGTGAGCATACCAACCTATGCCATTGGGCAAGCAGAGAAAAATCCCATTTTTTTGGAGAAGCGCGTCTACCAAGGATCGTCGGGCGTGGTGTATCCCTACCCCGTGATAGAGTCGATCAGCGACACGAAGGAAGACAAAGATTACCTGGCAATCTGGCTCGAGAACGAATACATCAAGGTGATGATACTGCCCGAGTTGGGCGGTAGGGTGCAGATGGCCTACGACAAAATCAAGGAACGTCATTTCGTGTATTACAA
The DNA here is from genome assembly GCA_900317305.1 of uncultured Prevotellaceae bacterium. Taxonomy (GTDB): domain Bacteria; phylum Bacteroidota; class Bacteroidia; order Bacteroidales; family Bacteroidaceae; genus Prevotella. The sequence goes on from ONGG01000005.1 coordinate 81,616, forward strand.
CCACGTGGTGAAACCCGCTTTGGTGGGCCTCACCGGTCCGTGGATCAGCGGTGGCATCGAGTTCAACTGGCCCCAACATCACCGTCCATCGACCTTTATGCCCGTCGACACCACCATTGCCGACAATGCCGACGGTTCGGTGACCGTATGGGTGAGCGAGATGGAGAAGATGTTCCACCAGAAAGGCATGGCCGGCTTCACCCTGCGTCCCGGCTGCGCCTACCTCGAAATCAAGGGCGTGCTCTACAACCGCACCGACGTGCCCCAGACCTTCCTTTGGTGGGCCAACCCCGCCGTAGAGGTGAACGACTACTACCAGAGCGTGTTCCCACCCGACATCAATGCCGTGTTCGACCATGGCAAGCGGGCCGTCTCGTCATTCCCCATCGCCACCGGCACCTACTACAAGATGGACTACTCGGCCGGAGTGGATATCTCCAACTACAAGAACATCAAGGTGCCCACCTCGTACATGGGCGTCAACTCGAAATACAACTTCGAGGGCGGCTACGAGAACGACAGCCGGGGTGGCATGCTGCATGTGGCCTCGCACCATTTCTCGCCCGGCAAAAAACAGTGGACCTGGGGCAATGGTGACTTCGGACGCGCCTGGGACCGCAACCTCACCGACGAGGCCACACCCGAGGAGGCGTCACGGTGGCATCTCGACCGTCAGGGCTTCCGACCTTACATCGAGCTGATGGCCGGCGTGTATACCGAGAACCAGCCCGACTTCAGTTGGCTCATGCCCTACGAGGAGAAACGCTTCACGCAGTATTTCATGCCCTACCGTGAACTGGGTGTGGTGAAGCAAGCATCGAAAGACCTCGTGATGAACATCGAGCCTGCCAGCGAAGGGAAAGTGGAACTCAAAATCTTCGCCACCTCGATACAGGAGGTGCGCGTAGTGCTGAGCAACGACGACGGCACCATCTACTACGACCAAGTGGTGACCATCAGTCCTGAGACCCTGCTCGACGAGCGCATCGACGTGAAAGGCTGTCCATTCGGCCGGCTCACCCTCGATATCCAGAAGACCTTCGCCTATGGCACACGCAGCGTGCTGCAGTGGCATGCCGAACCCGACGACATCCGTCCCATCCCTGACAGCGCCGAAGCCGCCCTGCTGCCCGAGCAGGTGAAGACCAACGAACAACTCTACCTCACCGGACTGCACCTGGAGCAGTACCGCCACGCCACATGGAAGGCCACCGACTACTATGAGGAGGCCCTGCGCCGCGACCCCAACGACATCCGCTGCCTGAACGCCATGGGACTGTGGTACATCCGCAAGGGACGGTTCGCCCAGGCCGAGGAATACCTGCGCAAGGCCGTGAGACTCTCGATGAAGCGCAACCCCAACCCCTATGACGGCGAACCCATCTACAACCTCGCCCTCGCCTTGAAATACCAAGGCAAGACCGACGAGGCCTACGAACGATTCTGGAAAGCCACATGGAACAAGGCATGGGCCGATGCCAGCTACTTCGAGGCCGCCAAAATCTCCGTGGCGCAAGGCCGTTACGAGGATGCCCTCGACGAAATCGACCGCTGTCTGGACAACAACTGGCACAACCACAAGGCCCGTGCGCTGAAGGCCTCCATCCTGCGCCTGCTCCAAGCTCCCGCCGAAGAGAGGGCCGCCTTCATCGACGAGAGCCTGGGCTTCGACCGCTTCAACTACGGTTGCCGCTACGAGCAATACCTGCTCACCGGCGACGGGCAACAACTCGCCGAAATGAGAACGATGCTGCGCCAGAACAACGACAACTACGACGAACTGGCCCTCGACTACGTGCAGGCCGGCATGACCGACACTGCCATCGACATCTGGCGCATCGCCATCGACGAGAAAGCCACCAGTGCGATGACCTATTACTATATGGGCTATGCCTGCCGACTGACCGACCCTGTAGAGGCCAATGCCCTCTTCGAGCAAGCCGAGCAGACCGACAGCAGCTACTGCTTCCCCAACCGACTGGAAGCCATCCTCGCGTTGCAACACGCCATCCTCGTGAATCCCGACGGAGCCAAGGCCCACTATTACCTGGGCTGCCTCTACTACGACAAACGGCAATACGACCTGGCCATCGACCACTGGAAAGCCTCGGCCAAACTCGATGCCCAATTCCCCACCGTGTGGCGGAACCTGGCCCTCGCCCTGTTCAACAAGTGCGACGAGCAGGAAAAGGCCGTGGAGTATATGGAGCGCGCCTTCGCCCTCGACACCGCCGACGCCCGCATACTGATGGAGCTCGACCAACTCTACCGCCGCATGCAATATCCGCATGCCATACGCCTGGCACACCTGCTCGACCATCAAGGGCTTGTAGAGCAGCGCGACGACCTGCTGCTCGAGGAAATCACCCTGCTCAACCAGACCGGAGAGTATGAAAAGGCGATGCACTTGCTCGACACCCATCACTTCCATCCCTGGGAAGGAGGCGAAGGCAAGGTGACAGCCCAATACCAAACCTGCAGGGTGGAGCTGGCCAAGGCCATCCTCCTGGACAACGACACCCCCACCTCCGAGCAACTCGACAAGGCCATCGGTCTGTTGCTGGAATGTCTGGAATATCCCCACCATCTGGGAGAAGGCAAACTGTATGGTGCCCAAGAGAACGACTTCCACTATTTCCTTGGCTGTGCCTACCAGATGAAGGGCGACGAGGCGAAAGCCCGCGCCTATTGGGAGGAAGCCACCAAAGGTCCCCAGGAGCCCGCCGCCGCCATGTACTACAACGACGCCAAGCCCGACAAGATTTTCTACCAAGGCATGGCCCTGCTGCGGCTCGGCCGGCGCGACGAGGCCAACGGCCGCTTCTACAAACTCGTGAACTTCGGCAAGCAGCACATCTTTGAGAAGCAGGTGATGGACTATTTCGCCGTGTCGCTGCCCGACCTGCTCATCTGGGAAGACTCTCTCGACCGCAAGAACCAGATTCACTGCAAATACATGCTCGCCCTGGGCTACTACGGACTGGGCGAGAACGACAAGGCCTTGCGCTATCTGGCTGAGGTGGAACAGCTCGACATCAACCACCAGGGCGTGCAGGCCTTGCGAACCCTGGTGAGGGAATGATTTCTTGGAGTGAAGGCTATAGCTATATGGGCTTGATGGGCTTAATGGGCTTAATGGGCTTAATGGGCATAATGGGCTTGATGGGCATAATGGGTGCTGGCTAATGTCTGAACTCCTGAACTTCTGAACTCCTGTAACTCCTGAGAATAACCATGGAATATATCACACATTATCACAGCAGGTTGGGTGGGATTACCCTTGCCAGCGATGGCACTCTGCTGACTGGTCTGTGGTTCGAGGGACAGAAGTATTATGAATCGATTCTTGACCCTGAGCACGAGGAGCGCCACGACCTCGCTGTCTTCGATGCTACACGGCAGTGGCTCGACATCTATTTCAGCGGTCTGGTGCCCCAGTTCGTTCCTCCACTCGAGATAAGAGGGAGCGCGTTCCGCAGGCGTGTGGGCGAGGTGATGCTCACGATACCCTATGGGCAAACCATGACCTATGGCGACATCGCCCGCATCATCGCTCAAGAGCGGGGAATGGCGTCGATGTCGGCCCAAGCCGTCGGCGGTGCAGTAGGCCACAACCCCATCTCACTCATCATTCCCTGCCATCGCGTGGTGGGTGCCAATGGGGCGCTGGTGGGATATGCGGGAGGAATAGAGAGAAAAGCCGAATTGCTCAGGATGGAAAGGCTGGTGAGGAATACGTGATGATGCTAAAGGCTCGGTAATGCAAAAAAATCTTCGATTTGTTTTGCATTGCGCTCAGTATTTTTTAACTTTGCCGAACTCGGCAAAGTTATACAGCTGATGTAGCGGCGCTAAAGGCTGATGTAGCGACGCTAAGGCTGATTAACAACGCTAAATGATGTAGCGGCTTTAAAGGCTGATTAGCGACGCTAAAGGCTGATTAACGGCGCTAAAGGCTGATGTAGCGGCGCTAAAGGCTGATTAACGGCGCTAAAGGCTGATATAGCGGCGCTAAAGAGAAAAAGATCATCCAACATTCATGAAAATCAACCATATGACTAGAAGAACACTATTGACGATGCTTGTGGCTTGTGCCTGTATGACCATGGTGGCACAAGTGAGACAACCCGCCATTCCCCGCGATGCGGCGTTGGAAGCAAAGATTGAGAAAACCCTCTCGAAGATGACCCTCGACGAGAAGATCGGGCAGATGCTCGAACTGAACCTCGACGTGATGGGTAAAATGAGCATGGAGAATGCCAAGGTGGACCGTGACAAGGTGCGCCAAGTGATGCAACAGTACGGCACGCCCGAGAAAGAGACAGAAGCCCTGCTCAAGATGACCGACCAGCAGATTATCGACCGACTGGGCAACTATCCCATTGACATCTACCAAGGCGACACCAAGCGCGTGTGGAAACTCAACGAGACCATGCTCGACACCCTGATTTCGAAATGGAAAGTGGGTTCGATACTGAATGCCCCCGGCACCCGTGCCCCCAGTGTGGCCCAGTGGCAGGAGTGGATTGGGCTCATCCAGAAGAAATCGATGAAGTATCTCGGCATCCCCGACATCTATGGACTCGACCACAACCACGGTGTCACCTATACCCAGGGCGGCACCCTCTTCCCCCAGCCTATCAACATCGCAGCGACGTTCAACACCGAGCTGGCCCGCACCGGTGCTGAAATCACCGCTTATGAGAGCCGCGCCTCCAACTGTCCGTGGGTGTACAACCCCGTGGTAGACCTGGGCCGCGACCCCCGCTGGGCCCGTATATGGGAGAGTTTCGGCGAGGACGCCATCGTGAACGCCCGCATGGTGGAGGCAGAGATCAAGGGCTATCAGGGCGACGACCCCAACCATCTTGGTCCGTACCACGTGGGCACCAGCACCAAGCACTACTTCGCCTATGGCGCTCCCTGGACGGGCAAGGACCGCACCCCCGCCTACATCTCGCCCCAGATGCTCCGCGAGAAATATTTCGAGCCCTTCAAGGCAGCCGCCCTTGCCGGCACGCTGACGATGATGGTCAACTCGGCCTCGGTGAATGGCGTGCCCCTGCATGCCAGTTACGAGTACCTCACCCAATGGCTGAAAGAAGACCTACAATGGGACGGCATGCTCGTGACCGACTGGGCCGACATCAACAACCTCTTCACCCGTGAGAAGGTGGCCAAGGACAAGAAAGACGCCATCCGCATCGCCATCAATGCCGGCATCGACATGTCGATGGACCCCTACAGCGTGGAGTTCTGCGTCCTGCTGAAAGAACTTGTGCAGGAAGGCAAGGTGCCGATGTCGCGCATCGACGATGCCGTGCGCCGCATCCTGCGCGTGAAATACCGCCTGAACCTCTTCGACAAGCCCAACACCGGTGGCAAGGGATATGAGAAATTCGGTTCGGATGAGTTTGCCGCCAAGTCGCTGCTGGCCGCCGAGGAGTCGGAAGTGCTGCTGAAGAACGAGGGTGGCATCCTCCCTCTCGCCAAAGGCAAGAAGATTCTGCTCACCGGTCCCAATGCCAACCAGATGCGCTGTCTGCACGGTGGTTGGAGTTACACCTGGCAAGGGTCGAACGCCGAGGACCTGTCCGAAAAATACAACACCATCTACGAGGCCCTCTGCAACAAGTTTGGCAAGGAGAACATCATCCTCGAGCAAGGCGTGACCTATAAGGAAGACGGAGCCTACTACGACGAGAACGAGCCCCAGATAGGCAAGGCCGTGGCTGCCGCCTCGGGTGCCGACATCATCATTGCCTGCATCGGTGAGAACTCCTACACCGAGACCCCGGGCAACCTCACCGACCTCTGGCTCTCATCGAACCAGCGCGACCTGGTGAAGGAACTTGCCAAGACCGGCAAACCCATCGTGCTCGTGCTGAACGAAGGCCGTCCGCGCCTGATTGCCGACATCGAGCCGCTGGCCAAGGCCGTGATTGACATTCTTATCCCTGGCAACTACGGTGGTGACGCCCTGGCCAACCTGTTGGCCGGCGATGCCAATTTCTCGGGCAAGATGCCCTACACCTATCCGCGTGAGATCAACTCGCTCAACACCTACGACTACAAGGTGAGCGAGGAGGTGGGCACGATGGCCGGAGCCTACAACTACGACGCCAAGGTGTCGCTGCAATGGCCCTTTGGCTATGGTATGAGCTACACCACCTACGAATACAGCAACCTGCGAGTGGACAAGACCCGTTTCACAGCCGACGACGTGCTCACCGTGAGCGTCGACGTGAGGAACACGGGCAGCAAGGCCGGCAAGGAGTCGGTGCTGCTCTACAGCAGCGACCTTGTGGCCTCTGTCGTTCCCGACAACCGCCGTCTGCGCGACTTCACCAAGATTGAGTTGCAGCCTGGCGAGACGAAGACTGTCACCTTCCGTCTGCCTGCCAAGAGTCTCGCCTTTGTGGGAGCCGACTGCAAATGGGTGCTGGAGGAAGGCGACTTCATGCTGAAGATTGGCAACCAGACCACCAACGTGACCTGCAGCGAGACGAAAAAATGGGACACGCCCAACATCTGATGCCTGCCCCACTCCACCCCGCCGCAATCCCCCAGCGGTAAAAACGACAAAGGGTGTGCCTACCAAACGGTTGACACACCCTTTGTCATTGGGTGAAGCCCTGTGTGAATCAATATTCCCAAGCGTAGATCCAGTAGTCGACCTGCAGGGTCATCATCACCGAACCGATCTCTCTGACCACATAATACTGCACGCTCTCGCCTCCGAACATACGGATGTAAAGTTCCAGTCCCTCGTTGGTGGCCACGATGCATTGCAACTCGGGCACATGTTCCATAAAAGAGCCTCCGTCGTCGACGAACCATATCGATTCGCCGTTCTTATACTCACGTGGCTTCGTGTCGCCATGGAACTCCCAAGCCGATGCCACGTCGCCCTCGGCCAGGCAGACGAGCGCCGCCAGGGCGTCGCCATCCTTGTTCTCGAACTGCACGAGATAGAACGAACGCTCTGCCTCGTCGACCGAAGCCAGCCACTGCGAGTCGACGACACGCCGGCCACCATAATACGTGCTGATCATCTTGCAAACGTCGCTGCTGGCCTTCTGTTTCGGTTCTCCCTCCTTCCAACGGCTGAACTGCAGCACATTATGGTCGGTGAAGAAATCATTGGTGACGATCCATGGGCACATTTCCTCGTTGGCATATCCCCTGAACATCTTAGCCACCACAGCAGGCTTGACGAGTTTGAAATCATAGACCATCTCGTCTAAAATCGTGTCGTTACTCTCGCCCTTGTTCACCTTGCGGTTTTGCTTGACGAACCTCACCTCATTGACATGAGGCTTGAACATCATCTGGTTGTAGCGTCGGATGTTGCTTAATTTCTCCGAGTAGTCGGTCACGGCAGAAAAGCTGTTGTGCTCCTTGTCGACATACCTCACTGGCAGCGGGCGCTTGGAGAGGGTAATGTCGCGGCTGTGTGTGGCATAAGAAAGCAGTCTTGGGAGGCTTTCCCAATAGATGTCCTCGGGCACCACGCCGCTGAAGACCTTCGCTTTGACATCGTTGCCCTGGGGGGTGTACATCACCTTCATGCTCTCATCCCATGTGGAGACAACCAGTGCGTATTTCACCGCACCCGCCTCGCTGCTGGGCATCACACAGTATTTCTGTGGCAGTTGGCCAGCATTGTTCCTGAGGCCCTCAAATCGGGTTATAATGCTCTGGCAGCGGTCGGCATACCAACTGGTGGCCACAGTCTGCGCCTCATAGTCATCGTCGTTGGTCATGGCCGAAACGGGAGAAGCCATGGTCATTGTCAGCAGCATGACCGCAACGTAAGCAAAAAATCTATTCATCATCATAGTTGTAAGTGTTTTTAATTTAGTTTCTGCAAAATTACTTTTTATTTCGGATTTTGCAACAAAAATGTGTACAAATAAGACCATTTAGCCCCAAAATAAGGAAAAAGGCACGCCATTCGTTTGGCGTGCCTGTAATCAGAAAATGTAAAATCAGGATTAAAAGATGATTTGAAAAGTTTATTTCACAGAGAACTTATATCCCACCATGAGTTGTCCGACGACATTGGTGTAGTCTTTTTTGTCGACAGCCTTGAGCAGACCTGGAGAAGAGCGGAGTTCCACCGACAAGCGTCTGAAATCATAGGAGACGCCAATGGGCAAGCATAGGTCGAACGACTTATAGGCGTGATCGAAAGAGGAACGATCGTATGCGCCCTGTGGTGTATCCATCTTCGTATTATCGCGAACTTTGAACGCTGGTTGCAGGAGTTCAGACAATAGTCCGAATTCACCTCGTATGGCGAATCAAGTCGATCTACCTTATAACATATTTCTTCCCGTTTTTGATGAGGAGGCCCTTGGCGGCATTGCTCACACGCTGTCCGTTCAAGTTATAGACGGGCTGGTTGTCTATGGACCTTGATTCATTCTCGATTTGCCCGACCTCGCCCGGGTCATCATCTGTCAGGGCAACGATGTTCATGAAGCCATTCCATGGAGAGGTGCTCAAATAGTCGTTGATGGAAGCGGCAGGAACGTGGAGCGTGGCTCTTGAGATAGTGGCATCTTGAAACGAGATGTCTTCAAATGTTTCGGGAACCTGCGGAGCATAGCAATAGACATCCTCCAGGCGGCATGCCTCGAACGCATAAGCCCCGATGTGGGTAACGGAACTGGGAATGACCACGGAGGCGAGACTCCAGCACCAAGCGAAAGTATAGTCTCCTATTCTTTTCACTTCATTAGGGATGATCACTGAGGAGAGGGACGTGCAACTTGAGAAAGCCCATTCGCCGATGCTCGTCACGGAGTTGGGGATGTTCACAGAAGTGATGTAACTGCAACCACCAAAAGCATAGACACCAATCGAAGTCACGGAATTGGGTATCTCGACATCGGCAAGACTAGAACCTGCAAAAGCGCTCTCGCCTATTGTCGTTACCGAATTGGGGATGGTTATAGAGGTAAGGCCGCTGCAACGATTGAAAGCAAAGTCTCCGATACTTGTCACCGAATTGGGGATGATTGTGGTTTGACAACCTGCAATCAGTTTATTGGTGCTTGTCTCGATGATGGCATTGCAGTCTTCGCGCGAATCATACGTCACGTTTTTGCTGTCTACTTTGACGGAGACCAAGTTACTACAACCTAAGAAGACATTGTTCGCGATGGAGGTTATCGTATAGGGGATGGTCACGGAGGTCAGGCCATAGAAACCACTTAGTCCACTTTCTCCTATACTCGTCACGGTATATTCCACATCTTCGTAGGTGATCTTCTCAGGGATGTTTGCCTCATCCGATTGATAAGTGCCGTTTTTCCAAACATAGACAATCTCCTGTCCGTCGTCAGAACCATCAGTGGTGGCATCTTTCAGGTAGATATTCTCAACTGAATATCCACTACCTGTGAAGAGCAGGTGACGTTCGTCCAACAACTCTAAAATCTGGTCGCCTTCAAAATTCACACTCAGTGTCCATGTACCGTCGCCATTGTCAGCAAGCAGTTCATTGCCTGGCGTGATATAGTTGCCTGTGTACACGGCGCTCCACCAGCCATTGGTGAGGTAAATCGAAGGATTGCCACCCTTGATAGTGGCATAGAACGTCTCAGTTTTCATCCGCTCCCAGACATCCATTGGCACGGCATAGCACTCTTCGCCGGTAGCATTGCTCTGCGGAGCGAAGCGGTAGATTCCACTCCAGTTGATTTCGCCAAGATGATAATGCAGGCACGCCACTTGGGCCTCCCGCTCGTTGCGATTCAAGTCGTAGCAGACACCGTTTATTTCCACATCGTAAGCGCTGCTCCACAGTGAGATGGTCAGTAATAATGCTGATAATAAGATTTTTTTCATACCTATTTTATAATCAAAATAAGCTATTTCCTGTTTTTGCGGACAAAATTATAAAAAAAAGGACAAACCTTTACCTAAAAAGTATATACATTTTTACACAAACCGGCCATATCTCTATTTGAGAGAAGATGACTCGGCCAACTTGAAGGTCATGGTTCTCAATCTACTTGGGAATCGCCCCAGAACGTTCCCATGAAACAGTAGTTGTCGAATGGGTCTTGAATAATATAAGCGAAGGGATGGTCGGCATAGAAGTATGCCTCTGTCGGATTCATCTCTTCGCCCAAAGTGACAAATGAACCAGATGTTATGGCACCTGCCCTTGTTCCCTCCTCATCCAGAATGACTTTGGTCTTTTGAACAATCTCACCGATCTTCATCGGTTCGGATTGAATGCGGTTCAATTCGGCATGGTCGCTGAACATCCTGCCGACTCCCAACGACGCCAGACAATTGTTTGCGTTGAACGAGTAGTCAATCTCAAATTTGGGGATTTTGACATAGGTGTGATTGTAAGACTTCAGTTGACTCATGGCAGTTCTGAGTTTCTTCCCGTCAAGGGATTGGAGCAAGGATGCGAGTCCGTCAATTTTTTCCGGGAGGATGACGTAGAGCCGGTAACCGGCAGCATAGGGTATCATGAGCATGGAGAAGTCATCGAGCTTGGCATACGAGAACACCTCCTCGTTTTCCGTCTTGTTCATCATGTTTACCATCGGACTGATACCACCCTTAAATGGTTCCTTCTTTGTTGACTCTTTATCAAACTTCTGTACCCATCTGCCATTAAAAAAGTTTGCGACGAACAAGTTTGCCGACCCACCGTCAGTCTCTTTTACAGGAAAACTGTTGAGCAATCCCTCTGTCTGTTCGGCACACCATTTGTCAATCATTTGCTGTTGGGCGCCATCGATATCTCCATTGATGATATTGGCAAAATAGTCGTGTTGCAAAATCTCCTGGAAGGATGGGGCTATGTTTACGCGGTTTCCTGCTTGGAATAGCGTGGCAGTCCGCATATATGAGGAGCCAAAGAATTCGTCTTCTATTTCTTTTGCCTGACCTATCATCAGTCTGCGGCAAAATTTGTTGACACGCTCGATGTCGGCCGTGTCAATGTTCAGGGCATCGCAGATTTCTTGTCGGGTTTGGCCTGATGCGCCATTGTTGATGATGCTCAATGAATAGAACATTCCAATTGTTGAGACAAAGACATTCTTCTCTCCTTCCTCCTCTACTATCTTCTTAAAAAATTTGATAGAGAAGTCGTTGCCGTTGCGGGCTAAAGTCTGTTCCTCCTCTGCTAAATTGTAGTTTTCATGCGTCTCTGCTGCCAATTCCAATAAAACTGACCTTTGCTGAGATTCTTTGCAACCTGTCAAAACAGATAACTGGCAGAATGTAAAGATGAAAAAGACCAGGTTTAAACAATTATTCTTATTCATATTCATAGAAATTATTGGAGTTTTGAATTTGATCAAATACTTGTAGTTCAGGAGTTCGGAAATTCTCCGTCATCGATTCACCTCATTCAGAAAAGATAGGACGCCCCAAGTTTACCAAGGAGGATTTCTTGCACCTCCAACTATATCCACTTGGGAGACAGTTCTCGCAGAATGTCGGGACAATACTTGCCGACGGTATGATTATGTTGCAAATATAGTGTATTTTTTCTTAGGATAACAGTTTATGGTAAAAATTGTGAAATGGAGCGTTACACTCTATTTGCCACTTAAATGATTGGAGATATGGCATTTAAGCTAAAAATGAAGATGGATTTCGCTAAAAATGTAACGGTAGTGTGGTGTGTTTTCAACAGTTTAAAAGCAGAAAGCCAAACCTACATTGCACACCCCAAGGCATCCATAGCCCATTTCAGCAAAGAATTTCAACGGGCCGGCTCCTACACTGATGCCGATGGGTGAGACTTGATAGGCCATGCGCCATTTTATCTCATCGGCATTTTCTTCCCTGATGATTGAACCATAAGGTCTGGATTTGTTGCCATACTTCCATTCCTCAATGTTGAATCGGAGGTGATGGCGCATCATACCCAACGATACACGGGAGAACAGACGATAGGTGCGTGTCTCATACCATGTGTATCTTACCGAGGGAGCAAATGAGAAACTGCGACATCTGGAGTAGCCTTGGGTGACGGTGCCGGGAGCATTTTGCTTGTTTTCTGCTATGGCGTAATAATACTCATCGGTGTAATTCTCCGAAGAATAACCCCATGCCATCATGGCGCCAATGTCCCATCGCCTATTGAGACGGTAGTGGTATTCCATTTTTCCCATGATATAAGAATCACCGAGGATGTTTCCACACTCACCTTCCTCTTCCATATGCCTGGGTTGGATAATGTCATCAACGAAACGCTCTGTGGAGCGGTCGGTTTGGTTGGGTCCCAACCCAAACGTGACATTGACCTCATGCCTTTGATATTTCACAGGAAGCTGCTCTCTCCTGATTCTGGCTCTTGCCTCTGGCCCCATGGTTGAGATCGTGATTTCCGGTCGATCCATGCGAACTGAACCTGCAGTCGACAAACTGTCCAAGGGTTTGATGAAGAACTGGTCGTACTTAGGTTTGCTGACGGCATTCGTCATCAGATCGATGAAGAACCCAGTGCCATAGGCAAGAGCACTGACCAAAGCCCATTCATTGAAAGTCTTCTCGAGTACGATGTCATCAAAAGAATGATGCTCCGAAGTGATTTGGATGTGCTGTCCGTTGAGGTGGCGGCGCTTCACCTCTACGAGAGCAGGGAGATTGACATCCTTGTATAATCCTGCAGTGCTGCAGACTGTCACAGGCTCATCCACATCGCCATCGATGAATATGTCGGCCTTTGTGCCGGAAAACATCGTGGCGCACGAGGAGAATGACATGTTCATCAATAACACGAAAAATGACTTGGATATGATAGACGTGTAGGTTTTCATAAAACAATGCTTTTACAAGAATGCCTATTTTAACCTATAAATGATTATATACCGATAAACTTGCATAATCATTTGTTAAAAAATAAAGCCTCACCCCCAACCCCTCTCCAATGGAGAGGGGCGTGGTATGACTGGCCCTGGTATAACCGAGCCGCATGTAGAGCCTCTGATAACCTTGAGCCATAAATACTCGCAGTTTAAAACTGCCTAGTATTGCCCAATCGACAGCCCTCTCAATTCTTAACAAACGTGAACGAAACAAAAAAAACAAAAAAGGCCTATTTGCGTAAAAAATGCGTAGTTATTTTAAATCAAGGTATGTCTTTTTTTCCTATATTTGCCCATGACATGTGGATTACATAAAACCGAAGACTTATGAAACGCTATAAAGTATCTATACTGGCTAGTATGAATAGACTTGCCATAACCATTTTTTACGTGTTCGTTGGCGTCACGTCCTTTGCCCAACCTTCGGTTTTTGAGCATCCTCAAAAATACTGGAGGTATAGTTATTGTTACTACGCTGACTTCCGTCCGGTCGGAATACCTGACACGGGTGCCGATATCGAGGTGTACGATGTGGGTGAAGTGGAAAGAAACAACAAGACATACCAGCTAGCATACCGCGTGAGAGGGTATATGAACTATAATATCCCATCGATGGTAGACACTTTGCTTTACAGATGGCAAGGAAGCCGTGCCTATGCAAACTTCGAAGACATGTGCAGGGTTGTCTACGGTGGTGACGCTGACGCGCTGCGGAGTGATTATCCTTGTGTGGATGACGAGGTGGTGCTCTATGACTTCACACTCGGCGTGGGTGACACATTTGGCAGCACATCTATCCGTGAGGTCTCGACGGTAAATGTGGGAGGTGAACCGAGAAAGATGATCACGCTGGCGACAGGCCATCGTCTGTTGGAAGGAATAGGTTCGCTCACCGGAGGCTTTTTTGAATATATGAAGGCTCCGTTATGGCTCCCAGGTTTTACCGGCATCTGTACCACTTATCTCCGACTTTACGAAGAAGACGACCTGTTGATGTTCGAGCAAAGCAGTGAGGAAACTTACGATTATTTGCTTACCGAGGAAGGCGTTCAGGATTATCTGCTGACGGGAATAAGAGATGGAATTGTCAAGCAAGCGGATGACAAAACCACAGGCCCCGTCTACGACCTGCTGGGCCGCAAGCTCTCGTCCATACCCTCCAAGGGCATCTACATCCAGAACGGGAGGAAGTATGTGGTGAGGTAAAAGGGTCTAGGGGGGACAACACTCACGGCTGGAGGTTGAAGTCGGCCAATGAATCGCGGGGACGGGGAATTTGATACATATGTGAAACAATCCCCGAAATCATACTGCTGATGTTGATGCTGCTTGAAGCTTGGGAGGGAATCAACCTTTACCGGAATGTAGCATTCTCAAAGCAAAAAATGATCATTGAGACCATCCCCACGTGAATCAAGGTGACAGGTTTTTGATTCCTGAAATCAAAGACTTGTCACCTTGATTCTTGCAAAAGTCGCTAGGAAAACGTATCTGCTATGGTCACCGATGACAACGTTACTTAACGTGGGGTTGACGAACTCACGTTAAGTATAAGTGTTTGATGGATGAGCATGACTTCAG
>ONGG01000056.1 GCA_900317305.1 uncultured Prevotellaceae bacterium
GGGAGCATCCCCACTACCGTCGCCTCGAAACTGAGCAGAACGAGAAAGAAATTATGCAGAATCATCAAAATGCTACAATCATGAACAAGGGCAATCATTCATTACTGCAGGATGACAACCTGCGCGAGGCACTCAGACAGGAGGAGGCGGCGCTGCCGCAGATGCCTGCCGACCTGAACGACCGGCTGATGAAGCGTCTGCACCATGAGAAACGCCATCGCCATTATAGGGTATGGCCGTGGGTGGCAGTCGCCTGTGTGGCCGCAGTGATGGTGGTGTGGCTGCTGCCGCCAAGAGAGAAAGGCAGCGGGGCAATGACCGGTTCTGGCGAGTTGACTGTACAAACCAGTTCGATGGCAACCGAACAGGACTCAAGAATGAGCCAGCAGGAGACAACGAAAACAGCATCGCCAACAACAGTTCGTGACGGTCGGATGACAAATCCTGCCATCCACGACAGTCGGGTTGCAAAAGTGGCTGAACAAGAACCACGGGCTAAAACCAAAGCGCCACGTTTGCTGACACAACCCTCTGCGACTATTGCAAAAGCGACACCGAAGAAACATGGCGAAACAGTACAAAACACAAAGGTGCTGTTGGCCCAGGAAGAAACCGCCGACAAGCCAAAGAATGTGACTGCAAGTGATGAAATAGTGCCTGCAGACTTGCCTCGCTCACAAGCGAAGCCCCAACAAGTGGTGCTCACCGAGCGCGACATCCCCATCAGCCGTCCGGAAAACTATCACTATACACCCAAGGAAATCGCCCTGATGCGACGACAGGCCAATGAAGCCTACGTGAAGTGGATGGAACTGGAATTGGAAATCATGAAATATCAATATGAACAAGTTGCAAAACAATAAAAACATCATCAATATGAAACGTATCATCTCACTGCTGCTCATCGCCTGCAGCACCCTTACGGCCTTTGCTGACTCTTCAGCCGACCAACCGAAGCGGCCGGAGAAAGTCATCGCCAACCTGAATACCATTATCAATCTCCATGGCCATAAGGCGGGACAGTCCTTTGCCATCAACAGGAATCCGAACACCAACATCATTGAGTCGAGCGAGAAGATTGCCACCTTCTCATGCTTTACTTATGATGCCTCTTTTGAAACCATCGCAGAGAGTTTCATGGCCGACGAGCCGCTGTGCTATCAGATACTGCACATGGTGCCGGGCAATAAAGAGGTATTCAAACTCAAAGTAGTGACCAACGAAGGCTCAAAGACCATCGTTCTGCGCTCAAAGAAAGAACAGGAAATGTGGCTCATGTGTACGAAGAACCCGGAGAACCCGCAACTGCGCGATGCCTATGCCATTGTCTGGGAAGAGATGGGTGACGATGATGTAAATTTCGAAGTGGAAGGCACGGTCTATATGATCACGTCGCTGCGCCCCGACATCTACGAGAAGAGTGCGGAGAGCAACAAGCGGATGTTTAAGATTGAGGGTCGCGTGGATGCCAACATCGCCGACTCGCTCTACAACATCTATATCGCCGACTCGCGCGATGCCCTCTATGCCTTGGACGATGATGACTATGTGGCCTGCGTGCCTGTGGTGAACAAGCGCTTCGAGTTTCAGACCGAGCTCGACCACCCCATGGTGGGCCGCTTGCGCTGTATCTTCCCCGACGGCTCGCTCTGCTCCGCTTGGATAGACCTCGATTTCGTGCCTGGTGAGACTTACCGCATCACCGTGCACAATGGCTATTACGACGAAGACCGCGATTACGAGCGCCGCGTGGGACGCCAGTCGGGCCGGAGCCTGTTGGTGACAGATTCCCCTCGCGTGGCAGTTGGTGACACCACGATTGTGGATGCCAATGAAATGGACCAGTGGGTGAAGACCATCTCTCCCGAACAGAAGATGCGTTTTGAGATGAAGGGGAAAGTGCTTGAAAGCGATATGCAAGCATTGCAAGGAATCTATGAACAGGTTGGCGAACAGTTTAGTGAAGCCCGGGACTTTAATAAAAAGATGGGCATTGAGGGTGCGGGCAATGCTTGGACTCCCCATTTTGACTCGCTCTATGAGCAGATTGTCACTCTAAACAAAAAGATGGAAGCCGATATCCAAGACTTCTTGAAAGAAGCAAAAGCCGCCCATATACCATCATCCGGACTCATCCAACTCTATGGTAACATGTTGGGAGAAGCCTACTCAGAGCAAAACAAGAAACTGACGGTGATGCTGTTGGCCGACCCCAGCAAGAAAGGGAAGAAAGCACAGAAATATGTGCAGAAGTTGACGGAAAAATACATGGAGGAAATGAACAAACTGGTGGATGAACCAAGATGGTGAATGAAAAAGCATTCCCAACAACGAAATAATATCAACAGATTTTGATTCATAAGTACCCGGGACATGGCATGGGGCGCAGTGATGCGTCCCATGCCTTTCATCCCCGCATATCAAAATCTCCGTCACAGCGATACGTTTTGTACTCCACAATAACGTACCACTTGCCTAAAAGTGGTCAGAAAAGTGGTCAGAAAAGTAGTCAGAAAAGTAATACGAAAAGTGGTATGAAAAGTAATACGAAAAATGAAAAGGCCATTATCTCTGCCATTAGATCCAATCCTGCTATTTCCATAACAGAGATGTGTCCTATAACTGGATTGTCACGGAGTGGTGTTCAGAAAATTATTATAAGATTAAGGCAACAGGGGCTTATTCAAAGAGTCGGCCCTGCTAAAGGTGGCTATTGGGAAATCATCGAGTGAGGGGCCAAGGAAGTTCTATCGTTCTGAGCCAATGCAAAAGGACAGCCGTCACTGGATGGCTGTCCTTTTCTCTCTGCTTTCAAAAACACGAAATCCGGAAAATGGCGTGTGGCTAGTTCTACGAATCGATTGACATTTTGATATACATTTTCATCTTATGCAATCGGTTGAATAAAAGCCTGTTGCATGGATTTTGACTGAATTTTTGGATATACATTTCATCTAGGTGGTTGCACTTTTGGATACTATTTACTAATTTTGTCTGCAAGAAAGACAACAGGCTCCAATAAACCAATTGGTCATTCTACAGACAAAAAGCAAACAACATATGAAGTGGTTCGCATACATGTCATCATTGGTCTCTTTGCTCATCCTTGTGGCAAGTGGCTGCGGGAGGCAGGGACTGGGGATGCCTCCCGACGGCGATTCCACCGTCATCGTGCAACGTCTGTATGACACAGCCATTCAACTCAGGGAGGAACAAAATGAGGACAGCACGTTGGCCGTGATGCTTATGGCTGCCGACTACGCACCCGGGTGCAAGGACCAGGAGAGCTGTTACAAGTTGTACCAAGCCTTGGCCCAGGCATACGAAAGGAAGAACCTGTTCGACTTGCAGGAAAAGAGCCTCCTCCGAAAATTGGATGCCGCACAGGCGATGGGTGACGCCGGAAAGTCTGCCACTACCCTTTTCGAACTTGGTGTCTCAAGTTACGCCCAAAATGATGACGAGCATGCCTTGAAGTATCTAGAGCAAGCCTGTCAAGAAAGTCCCGCCGACTCGGCACGGTTGCGTGCCCAATGCCAGTTGATGCGCTGCCAGGTGTTCCTGCAGACTGAGGATACTGACTCAGTGGAAGCCGCCCTACGGCTTGCCCATGCTGCCTTTCCTCCCATCGCCAAGGAGGAGACATACCATATCTCCGAAGTCTACATGCTGAACAACACCGGACGCGAAAGGGAGGCGGAAGAGAAGGCTAGACGATATATGGAGGCCGACGGCATCCATGCGCAAATCGAAATGCTCCGCGTGTTGCTGGAAATCCATAAGGAAAACGGGAAGTCCATTGAAGCACTTAAGGATGCCGAACTACTGATAGAACTCAGCGACTCCGTGGCACTAACGGAGGCTTCGGCATCCATGGCCAACATCCATCGTCTGCAGCACGAAGAACAGATGAAGTTGGCAGCCGCCAACGAGCAGATGCTCAAGGAAAGGAGCCGTGCCCGTACATGGTCGTTGCTTGCTTTGCTCACCTTGGTGGCATCGGTGTCGGCCATCGCCGTCGTGGTGCTGCGCCGCAAGGCCGTCACAGCCCGCCAAGCCGAACTCGACGCCTTGCGCTTGGCAGAGGACGCGCAGAGCAGCGAAGCGGAGACAAAAGCGCTCAACGAAGACCTGCAGAAACGCTATTACGAACACCTCTATGCCATCCTGCTGCCCATCATCAACGCCAAGCGCACGAGCAACGGGCACATCGACCTCAACGAGAAATCCTGGCAGTTGATAGAAGAGAACACCGACCTGGTGCTGCCACGCTTCACCCTGCAACTGCGCAAAAACCATCCCTCGCTGAGCGACGAGGACGTGCGCTTCTGCTGTCTCGTGGCTATGAGGGTGCCCAACCCCGTGATTGCCAACATCTACGGCATCGCCTCCTCTTCAGTGGCGGTGAGGAAGCAACGCATGAAACGAAAACTTGACGAAAGCCTCGTCAACGAGACTTTGGAAACCTACTTGACACACTACGGATTATGAAACAGATTCTCATCATACTGTCACTTCTCACCACCCTTCCACTCCCTGCGCAAGACGTGTGGAAAGAGGGAACGCAATGGTTGGTGACTTACGAGGACGGCAGCGAAGGCAACTTTTTCCTTGAGGGAAAAACCACCATCGATGGAATGGAGTACCTCAACCTGAAAAGTGTCATCACGGAAGACTCTGACACTTTCCTCATCGGATACATACGCACGGAGAGAGGCGATACTATGGTGTACGCTCGGTTCAACTTCCTTTATTTGGATGACGAGGAACATGTGCTCTACAACTTCGGAACTTTCGAGCAGGGCACCTGTTTGCAATATAGCGAAACAGATCTCGACTCTTGGGAAGTCGGGCTGCACACAGTTACGATTGATGGCGATTCACTCTGTTATTTTCATGATGTCATTGAGCCTGGCGACATCTTGCCTTGCTACAACGATATCGTGTTCAAGGTGGGACATCTTGGCGGTCCCATGTTTTTGGTCGAGACAGGAACAGACCCTGATGAACCGATTCCTCCTGGTCCTACAAGGCCCAATCGCAAGAACATCAGCCACACGGTGCTGAAACTTGCCGATAGGGAAGTACCCTTGTCACCTACCGGCATCACCCCTGTTGCGACAAGAACTACCAATGGCTTGTACTATAACCTGCATGGAATACAGGTCATTTTCCCACAAAAAGGCATCTTCATCAAAGACGGGAAGAAACACATCGTTCCGTGACAAAAGAAAGTGACGAAACAATATATCCTTATAAAAAATGAAATTATGAAAAAGATTTTTTGCGTATCATTACTGGTGATGGCGACCTCCCTAGGCACGATGGCTCAGAATGATGCAGAGCCGTTGGGAACCATTTACCAGAAGTTCTCCTTCACCTTGTTCGACAAGGTGGTTGAGTTTAAAAATGAGGATGAAAGCAAGAATGTAATCCTCTCACCACTTTCCGCACAGATGGCTCTCTCGATGGTGCAGAACGGTGCTGCCAACAACACCCTCGCAGAGATACAACAAGCCATGGGCATCGGTGGATACACCAGCGAAGAAGTGAACACGTACAACCTGCAATTGGCAGAGCTTCTCACCTACCGGCCACCATTCAGTTATGACGATTATGACTTTTGTGATACAGAGGAAACTGCGAGAGAACAATATGAGGCAGACCACCCCGTCTGCGAGATGGCCAACGGGATGTGGAGCAAACCCAATGTCTCCTTGTACGACAGTTTCAAGGAGAAGTTGACAACTTACTACGATGCCGAGGTGGGTCAAGCCGACTTCGGTACGCAAGAGGGCGTTGATTTCATCAACGGATGGGTGAGCGAGAAAACCCACCAACTCATCCCTTCCATCCTCGACAAGCCCAACTCTGACATCGCGGTATTGCTCGCCAACGCGCTCTACTTCAAAGGCAATTGGTCATCACCTTTCGAAACCTACAATACCCATACGGAAAAATTCCATCTGCCAGACGGGAACACCACGGATGTGGATATGATGCAAAAGGCTTTTTATTGCCGTTGCGTTTTAACGGACAAATTCTCCAGTGCCACCATACCTTATGGGGATGGGGATTTCTCGATGACCATCTTCCTGCCGACAGACACCCAGGGCTTTCCTCCTCTTACCTTCGACGATTGGTGGGTTGTCATGGATATCAAATTAGGACCCACACCTGTCAATCTGCATATGCCAAAATTCGAAATCGACGGGAATTATGATTTGGTGAAGGTTTTCAAATCACTTGGCATGGAAGAAACATTCACCCCGGCAGCTGACTTCAGCCAGGCCAGCAGTGTGCCGTTATGGGTTGACAATATCTTCCAAAGCGGAAAAATCAAAGTCGATGAGCAAGGCACCGAGGCCGCCGCTGTCACTGCCATGGTGATTCCGCCAGGTGGTGAGGAGGAGTTCCCTGATGCATCAGACTTCGTTATCGACCGTCCCTTCTATTTCACCATCCAACATCGTCCCACAAACACCATTCTCTTCGTAGGACGTATGATGGAAATCGGCAAGCCGACCCTTTCGCCCGACAGCATCGACAACTCCAATATGTATTTAAGTTGTCCCGATGACAACCACCCCCATGCCATTGATCTCGGACTGCCCTCCGGCACGAAGTGGGCGTGCTGCAACGTGGGAGCCACGATGCCAGAGGACTACGGCGGATATTATTCCTGGGGCGAGACGGAGACGAAAACCGACTACAGTTGGAACGCTTATCAACACTATGATGGCACATCGAACACCTACCGCAACCTCGGCTACGACATTGCCGGCACTCAATATGACGTGGCTCATGTGAAGTGGGGCGGTTCATGGGTGATGCCGACGAAAGAGCAACAAGATGAGTTGCGATACAACTGCTCCTACGAATGGACTCCGGAGAATGGGGTGATTGGTGGCAAGTTCACAAGCAAGAAGAATGGTGCGGGCATCTTTCTGCCTGCGGCGGGCGGTTACGGCAATAGCGGCATCTACAACGTTGGATCGTACGGCTACTACTGGTCTTCCACGCAGAATCTGTCGCGCTCGGACGGTGCCTACGACCTCTTCTTCAACTCGGGCTACGCCGACTGGTTCTGCAACTCTCGCTACAGCGGCTCCACGGTGCGCCCGGTCATAAGTGGAACCAACAACATCAATCTTCCTGAATCACTTTCCAATGCATCCAACCAAGCCATTTACAACATCTACGGCATAAAGGTTGCAACTTACCCGAAGGAAATAGACAACCTACTCCCCGGCATCTACATTGTCAACGGCAAAAAAATCGTGATAAAGTGAAAGTAAAGATATGCTTGTTTGAGGTCTTCCGAGCGTGAACTATTTGGAGCAATGCTCAAAATCGTATTAATATGACGATTGATAATTGAAGATAGGAACAACTTTGTGTTAATCCTATTAAACCGAATGAAAACCTGCTGAAAATCAGTTTGATAAAAGATTTTTAAAGCCCCAAAAAAGGTTTTTGATTGTTTTGTGCTGTCGGCATCTTCGAATACTTTTGCTAAAGCGAAGATAGGCTGCACCTCGGCATAAAAGATGAACTCGTTCATCCTATTCTGCTCTTGGTTTGCACTATCATTGCAGTGTTTGATGGTGCCGACAACTGTGTTTTGGCAGTTTCTATAGCAAGAGGTTTTTTCGTGTCACGAAAAACTCTTGAACACCTGGCGACAGGTGTTGGGAACCGAGTGCTCGCAGGCTCGCACCTCTTATGTTGAACCATTTGATTAAGCGAGTGCAGAAGGAGCATGTTCATTATGCCGAGCGTGAAAATGGTCGGATGAAATCCAACTTTAAACATATTGAATTATGCAGGATAGCACAAGGGAATTAAGAATCATGAGACGCAGGGGAAGACCCAGAAAGTCTTTATCCGACAAATCCCCATAAGGAAGACACGTATGTTCCGACTCACAGAGGAGGAGGTGAGGCACATCACAGGGAATGCCAAAAGATGTCGAAAGAACCACATCACGCCAAAAACACGCCAATTATGCCAATGAAAAATCCGCCAAGTACTGATTTTCAGCAACTTAGCGGACTGATCTGTTGGGGTACTCGGACTCGAACCAAGAATGACAGGACCAGAATCTGTAGTGTTACCATTACACCATACCCCAATACCTTTGTTGCAAGCAGAACACCCTTGTTCCGTTTTTGCGGTTGCAAAGGTAGAATGTTTTTTTCAAATACCCAAGGAAAATCCCATTTTTTTCTAAAAAAAAGAAAAATATTGGGAAAAGTGCGGATTTTCGTCCAAATCGGATGGTGTTTTGGCGGAATTCGCTTAACTTTGTAGACTTATTGGGCATGAAGCCCACACGATATCAAGCGAACAACATTTAGCATTTCATGAACACGACAGAAAATTTATTGAGAGACATTACAAAAGGAATACAAGAGAAAAAAGGAAATGGCATAGTAATTGCTGACTTGCAGAAAGTGGAAGGAGCCATCTGCAAGTATTTCGTCATCTGCCAGGGCAGTTCCCCACTCCAGGTCGACGCCATAGCCAACTCGGTGATCGACGTGGTGCGCGAGTCGTCGCACGAGAAGCCGGTAGGCGTGATCGGACTCGACCGTGCCCAGTGGGTGGCGATGGACTACACCGACGTGATGGTGCACGTGATGCTCCCCGAGATGCGCGACTTCTACAGTCTGGAGACCCTCTGGTCGGACGCCAACCTGAAGCACCTGCCCGACCTTGACTGACCTACAGTCGTCATTTTTTGAACCATCAAGACACAAATCTACCAAATGGAACAAGATAACAAGAACAAGCCGAACATGCCCAAGTTCAACATGAACTGGATTTACATCAGTATCATCGTTGCGCTCGGCGTGTTGTTTTTCACCGGCTATGGCGACGGCAGTTCCTCTACCGGAGGGGAAAAAGGCGGCATAGCCAAGGCCGACAACTATTACAATTTCAAGGACTGGGTGTCGAAAGGCGCTGCCAACGAGGTGATTGTGAACAGCTCGGAGAAGACGCTCCGCATGTACGTGAAGCCCGAGTTCATCCAGAATGTCTTCAAGGCCGACATCAAGCAGACCGGTCCCAACCCCTACATCGAGGTGGAGTTCGGTTCGGTCGACAACGTGGAGCAATTCCTCAACGAGGCCCAGAAGTCGGGCAAGTTCAATGGCCACATCACTTACGAGAACAAGAAAGACGGCGACATGCTCAACACCATCATCAACCTGACCTGGGTGGTGTTCTTCGTGGCCCTGATGATCGTCTTCTTCCGCCGGATGGGCGGAGGAGCCAGCGGTGGCGTGTTCAGCGTGGGCAAGAGCAAGGCCAAGATGTATGAGAAGGGCAACGACCTGGGCATCACGTTCAAGGACGTGGCCGGCCAGGTGGGTGCGAAGGAAGAGGTGCAAGAGATTGTCGACTTCCTGAAGAACCCCAAGAAATACACCAACCTGGGTGGAAAGATTCCCAAGGGAGCACTCCTCGTAGGTCCTCCGGGCACCGGCAAGACCCTGCTGGCCAAGGCTGTGGCCGGCGAGGCCGGTGTGCCCTTCTTCTCGATGAGCGGCAGCGACTTCGTGGAGATGTTCGTGGGCGTGGGTGCCAGCCGTGTGCGCGACCTGTTCCGCCAGGCCAAGGAGAAGTCGCCCTGCATCATCTTCATCGACGAGATCGACGCCGTGGGCCGCGCCCGCACCAAGAACCCGTCGATGGGTGGCAACGACGAGCGTGAGAACACCC
This sequence comes from uncultured Prevotellaceae bacterium, assembly GCA_900317305.1. GTDB lineage: Bacteria > Bacteroidota > Bacteroidia > Bacteroidales > Bacteroidaceae > Prevotella. The sequence goes on from ONGG01000056.1 coordinate 9,730, forward strand.
TCAACGCCCTGCTCACCGAGATGGACGGCTTCGGCACCAACAGCGGCGTGATCATCATGGCCGCCACCAACCGTGCCGACATGCTCGACCAGGCCCTGCTCCGCGCCGGCCGCTTCGACCGCCAGATCAACGTCGACCTGCCCGACCTGAACGAGCGCAAGGAAATCTTCATCGTCCACCTGAAACCCATCAAGGTCGACGACTCCGTGGATATCGACTTGCTGGCCCGCCAGACTCCCGGATTCTCGGGAGCCGACATTGCCAACGTGTGCAACGAGGCCGCCCTCATCGCCGCCCGAAGGAATGCCCAGACGGTGTGCCGCCAGGACTTCCTCGACGCCGTAGACCGCATCATCGGCGGCTTGGAGAAGAAGACCAAGGTGATGACCGCCCAGGAGAAGCGCACCATCGCGCTCCACGAGGCCGGCCACGCCACCATCTCGTGGTTCTGCGAGCATGCCAACCCGCTGGTGAAGGTGTCGATCGTGCCCCGTGGCAAGGCCCTCGGCGCCGCCTGGTACCTGCCCGAGGAGCGGCAGATCACCACCAAGGAGGAGATGCTTGACGAGATGTGCTCGCTCATGGGTGGGCGCGCCGCCGAGGAACTCTTCACCGGACATATCTCCACGGGCGCTATGAACGACCTGGAGCGCGCCACGAAGAGCGCCTACGGCATGATTGCCTATGCCGGAATGAGCGACAAGCTGCCCAACATCTGCTACTACAACAACCAGGAATACCAGTTCCAGCGGCCATACTCCGACACCACCGCCAAGATCATGGACGACGAGGTGCTGAAGATGGTGAACGAGCAATACGAGCGTGCCAAGCAGATACTGCTCGAGCACAAGGAGGGCCACAATGCCCTGGCCGAACTGCTCATCTCGCGCGAGGTGATCTTCGCCGACGACGTGGAGAAGATCTTCGGCAAGCGCCCATGGGTGAGCCGCTCGCAGGAAATCATGGCCGAGGAAGGAAAAGCAGAAATCTCCGCACAGCCTGAAGCCCCTGAGGCCACAGATGCCCCAGAGAATCCTGAGACTCCGGCACAACCTGAAACCACCGACACACCCCAATAACCCACCTATCCGCCATGACCGAGAAAAAGAAGAACTTCATCGTTAGAACCATCACGGGCGTGCTGTTCGTCGCCATCCTGGTGACCTGCTTCCTGCGCCCCATCTCCATGATCTTCCTGTTTGCCCTCGTCACGGGCCTCACCGTCTGGGAGTATGGCGGACTGGTAAACGAGTGGGACGACATCCAGGTCAACCGGTTCATCAGCACGGCGGCAGGCGTCTACCTGTTTCTCGCCTTTGCCGGCTATTGCACGGGCTACACCCCCGCCACCGTGTTCATCCCCTATCTGGTGACGGTCATCTACCTCATCATCTCAGAGTTGTACACCAAGGCGCCCAACCCCATCAACAACTGGGCCTACACCATGCTCAGCCAGATGTACATCGCCCTACCCTACTCGATGATCAACGTGCTGGCCTTCCAGAGCAATGCCGAGGGCGAGGTGAGCTTCAACTACCTGCTGCCGCTGAGCCTCTTCATCTTCCTCTGGGTCAACGACACCGGGGCCTACTGCTGCGGGTCGCTGTTCGGCCGCCACAAACTGTTCCCCCGCGTGTCGCCGGGCAAGAGTTGGGAGGGTTCGATAGGCGGTGCCGTCTTCGTGGTCATCGCCGCCGCAGTCATCGGCTACCTCGTGGGAGGCATGCAGGGTGGCTACTCCATCCCCGTGTGGATAGGTCTCGGACTCACCGTGGTGGTGTTCGGCACGCTCGGCGACCTGGTAGAGTCGCTCTTCAAGCGCACGCTGGGCATCAAGGACAGTGGCAGCATACTGCCCGGCCATGGTGGCATGCTCGACCGCTTCGACTCGTCGCTGATGGCCATTCCCGCCGCCGTCATCTACTTCTACACCCTGTCGTTATTCTAAAATGCGCACCATGTTTTTCTGGGTGTTTCCGCTCATCGTGCTCTCTGGCATGGGCTACGTGCTATGGCATGTATGGGCCATACTTCCCTTCTGCAAATGGCTGAAATGGATCGTCGTCATCGTGATGGCTTTCTGCACCGTGGGCATGTTCATGCTCTTTGGCGGTGCCCTTGAGCGATGGCCCCTGCCGGCGGCATGCGCCGCCTACGAGGTGAGCACGTCGGCCATCTTCGTCATGCTCTACCTGCTCATCACCTTCCTCGTGCTCGACATCGGCCGCCTGGTGCGCCTCGTGCCCCCGAGCCTGCTCCGCGACAGTTGGGCGGGCACCATCGGCGTGACGCTGCTCATGGTGGTGGTGTTCGTGGCCGGCAATATCAAGTACCGCAACAAAGTGAGGGTGCCCATCGAGCTCACCACCACGAAACCCATCGTCCACGACTACCGCATGGTGATGGTGAGCGACCTGCACCTGGGATTCCACAACCGCAGGGCCGACCTGGCCCGGTGGATCGACCTCATCAACGCCGAGAAGCCCGACATGGTGCTCATCGCCGGCGACATCGTCGACATCAGCCTGCGGCCCCTCATCGAGGAGCGTATGGCCAAGGAATTCCACCGCCTGAACGCGCCCGTCTATGCCTGTCTGGGCAACCACGAATACTACAGCAACGAGCCCCGCGCCCGCGAGTTCTACGAGCAGGCCGGCATACGGCTGCTGAGCGACAGTGCCACGGTGGTAGACAGCACGCTGTGCATCATCGGGCGCGACGACCGCACCAACCCTGACCGCAAGGAGCTCGCCGCACTCACCCACGACATCCCCGACTCGCTCTACACCATCGTACTCGACCACCAGCCCTACAACCTCGAGAAGACCGAGCAGTGCAAGGTCGACTTCCAGTTCAGCGGCCATACCCACCGCGGACAGGTGTGGCCCATCTCGTGGATCACCGATGCCATCTACGAATGCTCATGGGGCAGCCACCAGCGTGGCGGCACCCGGTTCTACGTCAGTTCGGGCCTCGGCATCTGGGGCGGCAAGTTCCGCATCGGCACCCAGTCGGAGTATGTGGTGGTCACCCTCAAGGCCACACCGTCTCATTAACGCGACATTATATCCATTACACTTTATAAATTTAATACCTATGCGACGATTTTTGCTTACGATGACGATGGCCCTGGCCATGGTGCTCTGCGCCCATGCCACTGGTCCGGTGAAGCAATGGGGACAACTGCAGGTGAAGGGTGCCCAACTCTGCGACCAGCAGGGCAACCCCGTGGTGCTGCGTGGCGTGAGCCTAGGCTGGCACAACATCTGGCCCCGCTTCTACAACAAGAAGGTGGTACGCACGCTGAAGAACGACTGGCACTGCACTGTGGTGCGCGCCGCCATGGGCGTGACCACCGTAGAAGACAACTATCTCGACAACCCCGGCTTCGCGATGGAGTGCATCGAGAAAGTGGTGAAGGCCGCCATCAAGGAAGACATCTACGTGATCATCGACTGGCATGCCCATGAGATGCACACCCAGAAAGCAAAGGAGTTCTTCTCGCTGATGGCCCAGCGCTACGGCAAATACCCCCACGTCATCTACGAACTCTACAACGAGCCGGTGGAGGACTCCTGGGAGTCGCTGAAACAGTATGCCTCAGAGATTATCACCGAGATTAGGAAATACGACCCCGACAACATCATCCTCATGGGCTGCCCCCATTGGGACCAGGACATCCACCTGGTGGCCGACAGTCCGCTTCGTGGCTTCAGCAACGTGATGTACACCCTGCACTTCTATGCCTCTACCCACAAGGAGTATCTGCGCGACCGCATGGAGGATGCCGTGAAACGTGGCGTTCCCGTGTTTGTGAGCGAGAGTGGCGTGACCGAGGCGTCGGGAAATGGCGTCATCGACCCCGAGTCGCAGCAGTTGTGGCTCGACCGTATGGAGAAGTTGGGCGTCAGTTGGCTGTGCTGGTCGCTGAGCGACAAAGACGAGTCGTGCTCGATGCTCCTTCCACGTGCCACGGCCACTGGTCCCTGGCCCGAAGACGTGATCAAGCGTTCGGGAAAGATGGTGCGCGAGTATCTGCGCAAGTATAATTAATAGGAGTTACAGGAGTTCAGAAGTTCAGGAGTTCAGACAATAGTCTTTCTTCGGGAGGCAATACTCTGGATTATCCTCTTTCAGGAGTTACAGGAGTTCAGACTTTTAGGAGTTCAGGAGTTCAGACAATAGTCTTTCTCATCACATCGACGATGACCTGTGCGGCATTGGCCGGGGCGCCCGGCTTCCCTATCGCCCGTCGCACCTCTTCGTAGCCCTTGAGCATCTCCTCGCGGCCGCGGCCCCCGGGCAGGATGGCCGTCAGTTCGTCCACGATATTCGACACCTTGAACGTGTCGGCCACCAGTTCGGTCACCACCTCGCGGTCGGCGATGAGGTTCACCAACGAGATATATTTCACATTGAGCACATGTTGGCGGAGGAATCCGATGAGGCGGGGCAGCGGAGTCTCGTAGCACACCACCTGTGGCACGCCGAAGAGCGCCGTCTCGAGCGTGGCCGTGCCGCTGGTGACGAGTGCCGCCGTGGCCTGGGCGAGCACGGCGAAGGTCTCTCCCTCCACCAGACTCACCTTTCCGATGCCCTCGATGCCCTCATAGTAGGAGCGCTCGATAGAGGGGGCACAGGCCAGCACAAACTGGTATTTGGGGAAGCGGTCCACCACCTGCAGCATGGCGGGCAGATTGTCTTTGATTTCCTGCCGGCGGCTGCCGGCAAGCAGTGCCACGATGGGCCTCCCCGACAGGTTATGCCTTTGTGCGAACGCCTCCGGAGTCTCATGATAGCCATCGAGGAAGGCCATCACCTCATCGGCGGTGGGATTGCCCACATAATGGATGGGATAGTGGTGCTTCTGCTCAAAGAAACTCACCTCGAACGGCAGGATGGAGAGCAGATGGTCTACATCGCGCTTGATGTTCTTGATGCGGTACTCCTTCCACGCCCAAATCTTCGGCGAGATGTAGTAGAACACCTTGGCCAGCCCGTTCTTGTGCACGAACTTGGCGATGTCGAGGTTGAAGCCGGGGTAATCGACCAGGATCACCGCGTCGGGAGCCCACTGCCTGATATCCTCCTTGCACTGCGCCATGTTGCGGAAGATGGCCGGCAGGTGGAGGAGCACCGGAACGAAGCCCATATAGGCCATCTCGCGGTAGTGGCGCACCAGGGTTCCTCCCTCGGCGGCCATCTTGTCGCCACCGAAGAAGCGGAACTCGGCCTCGCGGTCGGCCTTTGCCAGTTCTCTCATCAGGTGAGCGGCATGCAGGTCGCCACTCGCCTCTCCCACTATCAGGTAGTATCTCATCTCTTTTGCAAAATGCTTATTCGTCGTAGCGCCACGACTGCATGGCGTCGATCATGTCGTAGTCGGTCACGTCGATGCGTGTGGGTGTGATGGCCGCGAAGCCATGGCTCAGGGCCCAGTTGTCGGTGTCGGTGGCCTCGGGCTCGTCGTTCTTGTATCTGCCCACCATCCAGTAGTAGTCGTATCCACGCGGGTGGCGCTCTTTCACGCACTCGTCATACCAGGTGCCCCAGGCCATGCGGCACACCTTCACGCCCTTGTACCCGCCTTTGGGCACGTTCACGTTCAGGCACACTCCCTTGGGCAGTCCCTCGGCCAGCACGCGCCGGGTGATGGAGCGCACGAGCGTGCGCATCGGCTCGAAATCGGCATCGGCGCTATAGTCGCAGATCGAGAAGGCCACCGAAGGCAGGTATTTCATGCATCCCTCGGCCGCCACGCCCATCGTTCCCGAATAGTGGGTGTTCACCGACCCGTTGTCGCCGTGGTTGATGCCTCCGATCACCATATCGGGCTGGCGGTCGGTGCACAACTGGTTGAGTGCCAGTTTCACGCAATCCACGGGTGTGCCATTGCTCGACCACACCTCCAGTCCCTCCTCCCGGTGTTGTGGGATAAGGTGGAGCGGTGTGGTGGCCGAGAAGGCCCGGGCATATCCCGACCGTGCCGAGTCGGGGGCGCAAACCAGCAAGTCGGCCATGTCGCGGAGCATGTCGACCAGGGCATTGATGCCTTTCGCCTCAAACCCATCGTCGTTGGAAATCAGTATAAAAGGCTTCCTTTTCATCATTTTTGTGCAAAAGTAGTGCAAACCGAACGGAATTCCAAAATATATCAAAGATTATTTTGAATTCCTGAGGTGCCGCCTACTTTCGCGACGGAGTCGCAAAGTTAGTGCAAACCGAGCGGAATGCGAAACAAAACACGAAGTTTTTGTTTCCATTCCCGAGGTGCCGCCTAACTTCGCCGCGGAGCGGCAAAAGTAGTGCAAACCGAACGGAAAGCAAAATAAATCGAGATTTATTTTCTTTCCTGAGTAACGAATTGGGCAACACACAAAATGAAGCCCCGAATAACAGAATAGCCCTCGGCAACGCCGAGGGCCTTGCAATCTT
>ONGG01000052.1 GCA_900317305.1 uncultured Prevotellaceae bacterium
ACCGTTGTCCAGCACCTGCGCCATGTTGTCGACGAGCACCGTGGCGTTCTTCGGCTCCACGGACAGTCCAAGGTAGCGCATGCCGTCGTCCACGGGCACATTGCCGGTCTGCGGCACGGTGATGGTGAGCACGTAGGTGCATTTCGACTGGATGACACAGTCTTCGTAATCCTTGAAATTCACCTCCAACGGAAGGAAGCCCGGCACGATGACCTTCATACGGCTGCTTCCCTTCGCCATGAACACCCAGTATTCGCTGGCGTTGTGCTTCTCCTGGTGCAGCACCCATCCCTCGAAGGTGGCCCCAGGGGTGGGGAGCATCACCCTCACCAGTCCGCCGTAGTCGCCGTTGAGGTCTTTGTGCAGGTTCTCGGCGAGGTTCGCCGTCTGTTCCATGGGTGCGAACACCATGCTCCTCACTTTCAAGTCTTGGGCGGAGAGCGGGAGCGCAGCCGTAAGCAAAAGCAAAAAGAGGAATATTTTGTTACGCATTTTCCTTGTTTTTGATGGTAAAGAGATACAAAAATGATGGTTTTAGGTTGCAAAAATACAGTTTTTTACGGGTAAAATGCAAACACCGCCCCGTATTTTTGAAAAACAAATGCCACGGATTAGGGATTTTCAATCAATAGCGAGGACAGGTGTTGTATGGGGTGAGGTGTCCGAAAGACGGGGGGGAGCTGTGAACACCAACAATCTACATCAAACATACTTTATAATATGGAATCATGACTTTAATTCTTGAACAGCAACTGTGCCATCTGATAGAGAGAACGACGCCAAGTGAGGAACTCATGGGCCGTGCCTTCTGACACATAGCTGTGGGCGTTGAAACCGGCAGCTTGCAGGTCGATCGCCGACTTCTTGATGGCGTCGGGCTGCTCCTTGCTTCCGCAACTCACGAAGATGAGCTTCACCTGGTTTTTGTCCTTGATTTCAGAGGGAACATACACACCGCCGCTGAACAGTCCATAGGAACCGAAGAGCTCCGGACGGCGCAGGGTGATGAGCTTCGTCTCCATGCCGCCCATCGACAAACCAGCCATGGCACGGTTCCACTTGTCATTCTTCGTCTTGAAGTTGGCATCGATATAAGGTATCAGTTCGTCGCAGAGCACTTTCTCGAAGTCCTCGGCAGTGAATTGTCCGATGGTACCGAACTTGATATCATTCGTCATGCCGTAGGTCATCACGATGATGAAAGGCTCAATCTTGCCGTCGGCAATCAGGTTGTCCATGATGTGGTTGACACGGCCCTGGTTGCTCCAAGCCGTCTCGTCCTCGCCCCAACCGTGTTGCAGGTAGAGCACGGGGAAACGCTTTTTGTTGTCGTAGGTCGGAGGTGTGTAGACAAAAGCGCGCCGCTTGCTGTTGGTGCTTGCTGAGGAGAACTTAATTTCATGTATGGTACCATGGGGGATGTTTTGATGCATGGCGTAGAACTCACGGTCGTGGGCGGGTATCTCGATGCCGCTTTCCAAAGTGTTGGAACCGAAGTAGATGTTGGTGCCGGGGTCGCTGACGTTTTTCCCGTCGATGGTGAGATGGTAGTAATGAAAGCCCTCGTCCATCGGCCCCTCCGTAGTTCCAACCCACGAACCGTCATTGGTTTTATGGAGTTTTGTTCCTCCTCTTCCACCGAGGCCGAGGGACACTGTCACCTCTTGGGCATTGGGAGCCTCAACTCTGAAACGTACATATCCCTGAGAGTTCACCTGTGGATATTGTTGCCCTGTTTTGTTGAGTTCGGAAGGCACAAAGTCTTCTTTTACCCCGGCAGGAGTGGCAAAATCCGTTGCTGTGAGCTTCGCTTTGGCCGTCAGTGAGCCTTTCACTTCCGTTTGTTCATTCTCTTTCACCGTCACTGTTTGCGTGAACGGTTGATAGCCGTCTTTGCGTATCTCCACACGGTGATTGCCGATTTGGATGTTGCGGAACACATCTGGTGTGTTGCCCACCTTTTTGCCGTCGACGAACACGTCGGCGTTGACGGGCGTCACCTTCACGTCGAGGATGCCCATGATCATGTCCAAGGCCGGAATCTGCAAGGTGCGCTTCTCGCTGTCTTTCAGCGTGATGTTCTGCGTGTTCGTGCGGTAACCGTCAAGGCGCGCCTCCACCTTGTAATTGCCGGCGGGATAGTTGCCGCTCCACGGGGCGGTGCCCTTCGGCTGGCCGTTCACGAACACCTGAGCGCCGCTTGTGGCACACTCCACGCGCAATGTCGCCATCAGCGATTTCAGCTTCACTTCCATCCTTTTCGTTCCCTCTGTAAGTTCCACCGTCCCCTCCTCGGTGGCATAGCCTGTGGCCGACACTTGATAGCGGTGGGTGCCCTGCGGAAGGTTCACCACCACGGAGCCGTCCTCTGTCAGCTGTGGCTGTCCGTCGACGAGCACCGTGGCGTTTTTCGGCTCCACGGACAGTCCGAGGTAGCGCATGCCGTCGTCCATGGGCACGTTGCCGGTCTGCGGCACGGTGATGGTGAGCACGTAGGTGCATTTCGACTGGATGACGCAGTTTTCGTAATCCTTGAAATTCACTTCCAACGGCAGGAATCCCGGTACGATGACCTTCAGGCGGCTGCTGCCCTTCGCCATGAACACCCAGTATTCGCTGGCGTTGTACTTCTCCTGGTGCAGCACCCATCCCTCGAAGGTGGCTCCGGGGGCGGCGAGCATCACCCTCACCAGTCCGCCGTAGTCGCCGTTGAGGTCTTTGTGCAGGTTCTCGGCGAGGTTAGCCGTCTGTTCCATGGGTGTGAACACCATATTCTCCACCGTCATTTTTTGGGCGGAGAGCGGGAGTGCAGCCGTAAGTAAAAGCAAAAAGAGGAGTATCTTATCTCGCATTATCGTGGTTTTAATGGTTGAGAGATGGAAAAATGATGGTTTTAGGTTGCAAAAATACAGTTTTTCATCGGGAAAAGCAAACGCCATTCTGTATTTTTGAACAACAAATGCACCGATTATGGATTTTTCAGACAACAATGCCACTGATGATACTGACTGCCAGGGCAGGGGAGGAGTTGATTACTCCAATTATTTTTAGAGGCTGATGAGCAGAGGTGTTCAACTCCCTGAGACAGAGGGGGGGCAAAGGGGCGAGGGAGTGGAAAAAACAAACGAGGGAATGTCTTGTTTGTGACATCCCCTCGTTAGGACATTCGTCAAGGCTTATTGAAAACCTATGCTTTATTTCTTGAACAGCAACTGTGCCATCTCGTAGAGGGCGCGGCGCCAGGTGAGGAACTCATGGGCCGTACCTTCCGATACATGGCCGTGGGCGTTGAAACCGGCAGCTTGCAGGTCGGCCACCGACTTCTTGATGGCGTCGGGCTGCTCTTTGCTTCCGCAGCTCTCGAAGATGAGCTTCACTTGGTCTTTGTCCTTGATGTCAGAGGGAGCATACTGACCGCCGCTGAACAGTCCGTAGGAACCGAAGAGCTTCGGACGGCGCAGGGTGATGAGCTTCGTCTCCATGCCGCCCATTGACAGACCAGCCATGGCACGGTTCCACTTGTCTTTCTTCGTCTTGAAGTTGGCATCGATATAGGGTATCAGCTCATCGCAGAGCACTTTCTCGAAGTCCTCGGCAGTAAACTGTCCGATGGTACCGAACTTGAAATCATTCGTCATGCCGTAGGTCATCACGATGATGAAAGGCTCGATTTTGCCGTCGGCAATCAGGTTATCCATGATGAGGTTGGCATGGCCCTGGTTGCTCCAAGCCGTCTCGTCCTCGCCCCAGCCGTGTTGCAGGTAGAGCACGGGATAACGCTTGCGCTTCTTGGCATTGTATTTCGGAGGCGTGTAGACGAAGGCGCGGCGCACGCTGTTGGTGCTCTCGGAGGGGAACAACACCTGCTGCACGAAGCCGTGGGGGATATCCTGGCGCATGGCGTAGAACTCGCGGTCGTGGGCGGGAATCTCGATGCCGCTCTCCCAACGGGTGGAACCGAAATAGTTGTTGGTGCCGGGGTCGTTGAGGGTACCGCCGTCGACGGTGAGGTGGTAGTAATGGAAACCTTCATCGAGCGGAGCCGATGTGGTGCCTACCCATGAACCGTCGTAGGTCTTGTGGAGCTTCGTGCCGGCATTGCCGTCGCCGCCGAGGCCGAGACCTACTCTCACCTCCTGGGCATCGGGAGCCTCAACACGGAAACGGGCGTAACCTTGCGAGTTCACCTGCGGGTACTGCTGACCGGGCTGGTTGAGCTCCGACGGCACGAAGTCTTCTTTCACGCCAGGCTCCTCGTGGAAGGCCAGTGCCGGGTTGAACGGCGGACGCTGCTGGCCGAAGCCGGGGAAGCCGCCGCGGCGCGGACGCTGCTGACGCTGGGCATTGGGGTCGGGTTTGGGCTTATCGGGAAGCGACCAGGCGGGAGCTTTCTTCTGGGCGATGTAGTCGTAGGCCAGTTTCGGCTTGTAGTCGCTGTCGAAAGGCAGAGGGTAGTTGTTCGGACCCAGCCAGGAGTCGCGGTCGGAGAGGTTCCAGAAAGTCACGCAGTCGATGACGTCGCTGTGTTTGCGGAACACGCCGAACACACGGGCGTACTGGTCGGCAAGGTGCTGCTTCACGCTGTCGCTCACGGCCACACCTTCGCGGCTGAACCGGAGGGCACCGCCCATCTCGGCATTCACGCGGATGTCGAGCTCGGTCACGTGGATGTGGTTCACGATGCTCTTGTATTTGGTGATGGCAGCATCAATCTCGGCCTCTGTCGGTCCGTAGATGTTGTAGTGACCCTGCATGCCGATACCGTCGATGGGCACACCGTTCTCCTTCATGCGCTTCACCATCTCGTAGATGCGCTGGCTCTTCACGGGGTCGCACTCATTGTAGTCGTTGTAGAACAAGAGGGCGTTGGGGTCGGCCTCGCGGGCATACTGGAATGCCTTGGCGATGAACTCGTCGCCGGCAATCTTGTAGAGAGGCGACTGGCGGAAGGGATCCTCGGCCTTCGGGTCATCGGTCATGGCCTCGTTCACCACGTCCCAAGCGTAGACGACGTCCTTGTAGCGGCTGACGACAGCCTGGATGTGGTTTTTCATGCGTTGGAAGAACACTTCCTTCGTAGGGTTATCGCTGTACATCCAGCGTCCGATCTGGCTGTGCCACATCAGGCAGTGGCCACGGAGCTTGATGCCATTGGTGCGGCAGAAGTTGGCGATGCGGTCGGCAGCTTCCCAGTTGAATTTTCCTTCCTGGGGTTCAGTGGGCTCGGGCTTCATGTCGTTCTCGCAAGTGATGCTGTTGAACTCTTGCTTCACGAGAGCGGCCTGCTCGGCATTGGAGACGTTGCGCTGGTTCACGGCCACACCGATAAGGAAGTAGTCCTTGTAGATGTCTTTCAGGCCTTGAGCCATCGAACTGGACGGGCTCATGGCCAACAGGGCCATGGCAGTCATAAGGCTGTAAAAAGAATGTTTCATGTTGTATGTAGTTGATAATGGTTTTTCGGTACAAAAATATAACAAATTAACAAAAGTGACCCTACATGATGTATAAATCGTTTTCCGTGATGTATTATAAGGTGAGAATGTAACTCAAACGCAATTTTCTGTAACAATCTCGCAAATCAATCTTTGATTTGTTTTGCTTTTTTCCTTGGCTTGCAACCATTTGCTGCTGTGTGGCGAATGGTCAATATAACATAATGGGGCCAAGCCTTCGGCTTGGTGGGTCACAACCACCCCGCCCCCACCCCCTCCGGCTCCCCCGTTTGACGGGGGAGAGCAATTTATCCTAAGGAGGGGCACCTACCCACCCCCCGTCCCCCTCCCGACATCGGGAGGGGGCTCAACCGCTCCCTATCCGGTCGCTCGGACACTAAGGTATCCGCGACCCTTTGATGGGTCGCGGGGAGATCCCATACGCAACAAAGTTGCGATTGTTTATGCGGGCTTTGCCCGCCATTTTGCAGATGGTTTGTTCAATCGTTGTATAGTGCCCCATTTTGTGTGGTGCCCAATCCTGTCTTTTGAAAATACTTTGTCTTTTATTTTGCTTTTCACTCTTCATTCACTATCTTTGCAAAAAACAATTTTACCATGAGAAAAGCATTATTGTTCTTGTTTTCGGCACTGTTTGTGAGCCAAGTATCTTTTGCCCAGCAGGTGGCCGACTTCAACACTGTTCCCCTTCCACGTGAGTGCCAGGCACAGAAAGGAAAGCCGTTTGCCCTCGGTGCCGCACAGTCGATCGTTTGCAATGGCGACGCCGACCTGATGCGCGTGGCGCGTTTCCTTGCCGACTATATCGAGCAATCAACCGGAAAACTGCTGCCGGTGGTGTCGGGCAAGGCATCCAAAAACACCATCGTGGTGCAGATCGACAAGAAAATGACGGCCAAGGAGGGCTACCGCATCACCGTGAATGAGAAACAGGTGCGGATAGAAGGACTTACTGCCCAAGGCGTGTTCTATGGCGTGCAGACCCTGCGCAAGGCGCTCCCCATAGCCGCTGCCGCGGAGATAGAGATTCCGGCTGTCGTGGTGACCGACGAACCACGGTTTCCCTATCGTGGGATGCATCTCGACGTGAGCCGCCACTTCTTCGGCGTCGACTTCGTGAAGCAGTATCTCGACATGCTGGCGCTGCACCATATCAATACCTTCCATTTCCATATCACCGACGACCAGGGATGGCGTGTGGAAATCAAGAAATACCCACGGCTCACCGAGGTGGGCGCCTGGCGTCAGCGCACGGTGGTGGGGCGCAACACGGGCCTCTACGACTACCAGCGCTATGGCGGATACTACACGCAGGACCAGATACGCGAGATTGTGGCCTATGCTGCCGACCGCTTCATCACGGTCATTCCCGAGATCGATATGCCCGGACACATGGAGGCCGCATTGGCTGCCTATCCCGACCTGGGCTGCACGGGCGGCCCTTATGAGGTGGAGCCCAACTGGGGCATTTTCGACGAGATACTCTGTGCGGGCAAGGAGAAGACCTTTGAGTTCACAGAGGGTGTGCTCGATGAGATCATCAGCCTCTTCCCCTCGGAGTATGTGCATATCGGTGGCGACGAGGCTCCCCGCACACGGTGGAAGACCTGCTCACTGTGCCAGCAGCGCATTGCAGCTGAGGGCATCAAGGGCGATGCCAAGCACTCGGCCGAAGACCGCCTGCAGGGCTACTTTATGAAACGTGTGGAGAAATTCCTGAACAGCCGCGGACGCAAGGCCATCGGATGGGACGAACTGCTCGACTGCGACGTGAACGAAAGTACCACCATCATGAGTTGGCGTGGTGTGGAAGGCGGACTCACCGCCTCGGAGAAAGGGCACGACGTGATTATGGTGCCCACCTCGTTCTTCTACTTCGACTATTACCAGTATAAGGAAGACTATTGGAACAAGCCCCTGCTTATCGGTGGGTTTGTGCCGCTCGAGAAAGTATATTCGTTTGAACCTGCCCCGGATACCCTTACCGAGGCGGCCAAGAAGCACATCATCGGTGTGCAGGCCAACCTCTGGACGGAGTATATCTATGCCCCTGAGTTCGTGGAGTATCAGGTGCTGCCGCGCATGGGCGCGCTGGCCGAGGTGCAGTGGACGCTGCCCGCACAGAAGGATTATGATGCCTTCAAGAACCGTGAGCACCGGCTCACGTCGCTCTACGACCTGCGCGGATGGAAATACTGCAAAGTGGCGTGGGAGGATAAGAAGGAGTGATATACAGGAGTTGCAGGAGTTCCGAAGTTCAGGAGTTCAGACATTACCACTGCTAAATGCTTTGAGTAAAACGAAGAGAATTCGGGCTATTGTCTGAACTTCTGTAACTCCTGAACTTCTGAACTCCTTATCAATCATTCGAACGTTTTGAATCTATAGCCTTGTTCGCGTAGCCATTCGAGCGACGCGGGCAAGGCTGTTTTCAGTTTGTCGATGCTCTTGAGCGAGTCGTGGAAGGTGATGATCGACCCGTTGCGGGTGTAGCACTTCACATTGTTCACGACATCGTTGGCTGTCATCCATTTGGAGTAGTCGCGGGTCACCAGGTCCCACATCACAATCTGGTATTTCTTCCGCAGGATGTAGTATTCGCTGGGGCGCATCCAGCCATAGGGCGGCCTGAACAGGTGCGCATCGATGAGTTGGTTGGCCTTCTCCACGTTCTGGAGATAGGTCTTGGCGAGGTGTTTCAGTCCGCCAAGATGGTTGAACGTGTGGTTGCCCACCTGGTGCCCCTCGTCGATGATTTGCCTGAAGAGATAGGGATATTTCCTCACGTTGTCGCCCACCATGAAGAAGGTGGCATGGGCGTCGAAGGCCCTCAGCGTGTCGAGGATGAACGGCGTGGCCTGGGGGATGGGACCATCGTCGAACGTGAGGTATACGGCACGTTCGTTCTTGTCCATGCGCCAGGCTGCTTTAGGAAACATCCACCGCAACCAGAAAGAGGGCTGTTCGAGAATCATGGGGTAGGGGTTGAGTAATGAATGAAAAAGTGAAGGGTGAGGCTCCATGCGAGCCCCACCCTTGAACAATATCTTTACATGGGCAGTTGTCCGCCGAGCTGCTGGAATGTTCCGAGCAGAGATTGCAGTTGTGACTCGTGGGCGTCGCCCCATTTCTGATCCACCTCGTCCATGGTGCTGATCAGGTTGTAGAGAATCACGATATGCATCTGGCAGTCGCTCTGCGATGTCATGAAGTAGCTGGGGCTCTGCTGCATATAC
Organism: uncultured Prevotellaceae bacterium; assembly: GCA_900317305.1. Lineage (GTDB taxonomy): Bacteria > Bacteroidota > Bacteroidia > Bacteroidales > Bacteroidaceae > Prevotella. The sequence continues at coordinate 8,693 of ONGG01000052.1, forward strand.
CATGAGAGGTATTGCTGCGAGATCTTCCACAGGTCGTTGGCAATCTCCGTGGCGCGTTTCTTGTTGCCGAGGGCGCCGTAGGCCTTCACCAGGTCGAGACCGCCGTTCATGTATTCCATCGGCAGGTTGTAGTCGGGAATCTCCTTCTCCATCTTGGCCAGGGCCTTGGCGGCCTTGTCGGTCTTGCCTTCGTTGACGAGCGCCAGGGCCAGTTGGGCGAAGAGCCTGCGGTGTGTGGCGCACATGCGGGCCACCGTCTGGTCGAGGTAGATGCCCTTCTTGTCGAGACCGCCATACTTGAAGTCGTTCATCATGTGGTCGTAGACCTTGTCGGTGTCGAACTTCTCGTCGCTTCCACGGGTGGTGAACGGGGTGATGCGGCTGGCAAGACCCTCCTGGATGAGGTTGTCGCCCAGGTTCATGTAGTTCTCCTCGCCCACGGTGATGGCCACGTAGATGGGACGTGTCCAGTTGGCTTGTGAGAGCATCTCAAGAATCATCAGGTCGCCCTTGCCCAGGGTGCGGTGACCGGTGAGCGAGATAACCATCTGGTCGGGGATGGAGTCGCTGAGGAGTTTCATGCCGCTCTTGCGCACGGCATCCTTGTCGATGGTCATCAGCAGGGTGTCGGTGGGCACGCAGTGCATGTTGGGCTCCAGACCCTTGTAGTTCAGCAGGGTGTTCTTGATGTTGCGCTGCTCCTCGGTCAGATTGTCGCGCACCCAGAACTCGAGCACGCTCTGCACCTCGAAGGGCTTGTCGCCCATGGCTTTCCTTGCCTCCTCGGGATATTTCTTATAGAGTTCGAGGATGGCATCCTTCAGTTCGGGACGCACGGTGACGGCCTCGTTGGTGCCCGAGCAGTAGTCGATTCGTGGCCACTTGATGGGCAGGCTGGGTGAGTCGTAGGCCGGGCGCACCATCTGGTCGATATACCAGTCGGTCTGCAAGTAGCTCAGGTTGCACACGCGGGCGTCGGTGCGCACCCCCTCGGTGTCCTGGTTGTACCAGAGCGGGAAGGTGTCGTTGTCGCCGTTGGTGAAGATGATGGGGTTGCCCTCCTTGGGCAGGGTCATCAGGTAGTTCTGTCCGAAATCGCGGCAGGTGTAGCGCCCGCTGCGGTCGTGGTCGTCCCAGGTCTGCGAGGCCATCTGTATGGGCACGAGCAGGCAGGCCACGGCAGCGGCAGCGGCCACGGCGGTCTGCCTCAGACCCAGTTTCTTCAGCCAGTCGATGATGGCGGCCACACCCAGTCCGCACCAGATGGAGAAGGCGTAGAACGAGCCTGCGTAGGCATAGTCGCGCTCTCGTGGCTGGTTGGGGGTCTGGTTCAGGTAGATGACGATGGCCAGTCCGGTCATGAAGAAGAGGAAGAACACCACCCAGAACTGGCGTATGCCCCGCTGTCCTCTGAAGGCCTGCCAGAAGAATCCGATGATACCCAGGAGCAGCGGCAGGCAGTAGAACACGTTGTGTCCTTTGTTCTCCTTCAGGATGTCGGGCAGTTTGCTCTGGTCGCCGAGTCCGAGGATGTAGTTGTCGAAGAAAGGAATGCCGGTAATCCAGTTGCCGTTCTCCTTCTCTCCATTGCCCTGCAGGTCGTTCTGTCGGCCGGCGAAGTTCCACATGAAGTAGCGCCAGTACATGAAGTTGCACTGGTATCCCAGGAAGAATTTCATGTTATCGAGGAAGGTGGGCATCTTCACGTCGGGCTGTCCGTAGGCCGAGGGCTCGTAGTGTCCCTGCACGTCGATGATGCTCTCATAGGCCTGTGCGTGGGCCGCAGAGTACATACGCGGGAAGAACATGTTCTGCACGTATTGGGGCTGCTGCTTCCAGTCGACGATGAAGTAAGAGTCGGGCTCGTCGGGACTCTTCTTCTCCTTGCGCTGGTAGATGGGCGCTTCCTTGGTCATCTTTACATAGCCGTTGTCGTCGGCGGCATATTCCGAGTTGTAGGCCTGACCGTAGAACAGCGGGCGGTAGCCATACTGGTCGCGGCTCAGGTAGTTGCCCAGGGTGAAGATATCCTCGGGCGAGTTCTGGTCCATGGGTGGGTTGGCAGCCGAGCGGATGACGATGACGGCGTAGGTGGAATAGCCGATGAGGAGCATGAGCATGCATAGCGACACCGTGTTCTTCACGCGGGTGGAGATGAACAGCTTGCCGGCGCGCTTGGCCCGCAGCAGGAACCACAGGGCGATGAGCACCACGGCGCCGATGCAGAAAGCGCTCCATCCATAGCCGTAGAAGGGGATACCCATCATGCCCACGGCCAGCACGAACGAGATGTTCTGCCGGTTGAGGCTGTGGTCGTTGTAGCTCTCGTAGATGGCCCAGATGACGGCAGCCACGAGCAGGATGATATAGACGATGACGCCAGTGTCGAACGGGCATCCGAGGGTGTTGACGAAGAAGAGTTCGAACCATCCGCCCACGGTGATGATGCCGGGCACCACGCCATAGAGCACCACGGTGACAATGGCGAACGAGAGGAGCAGCACGAGGAGCGACCCCTTGAGGTTGGCATTGGGATTCTTGCGATAATAGAACACGAGCACGATGGCGGGGATGCAAAGCAGGTTGAGCAGGTGCACGCCGATTGACAGGCCCGTCATGTAGGCGATGAGCACGAGCCAGCGGTCGCTATGCGGCTGGTCGGCCTCGTCTTCCCATTTCAGGATGAGCCAGAACACCACGGCCGTGAAGGCCGACGAATAGGCGTAGACCTCGCTCTCCACAGCGCTGAACCAGAATGTGTCGCTGAAGGTATAGATGAGTGCGCCCACCAGTCCGGAAGCCTCGATGGCAATGAGTTTCGAGGTGGTCAGCTCGCTCCAGTCGCGAAGGATGAGCTTGCGGGTGAGGTGGGTGATCGACCAGAACAGGAACATGATGCACACCGCACTGAGCAGCGCGCTCATGATGTTCACCATATAGGCCACTTGTGTGGGGTCGCTGGCAAACTGCGAGAAAAGGTTGGCGGTGAGCATGAAGAACGGTGCCCCTGGCGGGTGTCCTATCTCCAGTTTGTATCCTGTGGTCGTAAACTCGGGGCAGTCCCAGAACGGGGCCGTGGGTTCTACGGTGGTGCAATAGACGATGGCAGCGATGAGAAAGGCCAGCCATCCGAGCGTATTGTCCACTAATCTGTACTTCTTCATTTCGTTATTCCGTAAAAATGTAATTTTCCGGCAAAATTAGTAAAAAATATGCATTCTCCGTGGGGAAAGGACGTGATATTTTGCTACTTTTCCGGATTTTAATCTTTTTTGCCTAAATGCGGTCAGAAAATCATTTGGGCACCCACTGCGATAATCACGTAGCGCACCACCTTGCCAAGGAACACGCTCACCGCAGAGATGGTGAGATTGGCCCGCATCAGTCCCAGGACGATGCAGATGGCGGTGCCGATGACAGGCAGGAAGGAGAAAAATCCCATCCATGCGCCCCGCTCGCCCATGAAGCGCCGTGCCTTCTCCAGTTTCTCATGGCTCACGTGCAGATAGCGCTCTATCCACTCCATCTTGCCTTGATGCCCCACCCAGTAGTTGAACATGCTGCCTGCCCAGTTGCCTACGGTGGCATAGATGAGCAGGGGGATGGGCTTCAGTCCGGCGGCAATGAGCATCGTCATCACCGCCTCGCTGCTGAAAGGCAGGAAACTACCTGCTATAACGGCAGATACGAACATGCCTGCATAACCATAGCTGACAAGAAATTGGATGAGGGCGCCCATAGGTTGTATGCGATAATGGCCAGGGTGATGAAGATGATGATGAAAAACGAGATATTGGTGAGCCACGTGTGGGTGAGGGTGATGAAATGGGCCACCAGTGGTGCGGTGTTGACGATGATGAGGGTCATGAGCAGGGTGTAGTGCTGTGGTTGCAGGAGCAGGAAGGCGATGGTGAGCACGTCGACCACGATGAACACCTGTGTGAGCAGTCGGGTGCGGGTCTTGTCCTGATAGCCCTTGCGGGTGTAGTGCACGATGCCGATGAAGGCCAGCAGCGCGGTCCATCCCAGCGACACCCACTGCTGCTCGCCCAGCATGGGGTAGTCGCCCAGGGGGGCGAACTCTGCCAGACGGGCGAAATGGCCCGTGAGCTGGTCGAACCCTCCTTGGTAGAGGTAGTAGCCCAGTCCCAGCCAGTAGGGAGTGATGATGCCCAGTATCGACGCCCAGAACGTCTTGGCGGTGAGTGCCCTCAGGTTGGTGGCCATGAGCAGCCACAGCACGGGCACGTAGTAGAGCATCTGCACGAACACCATGCTGGCCAGTCCGAGACAGAAGAAGCCGTAGAACACCCATCCCGGCGACGCCTTGCGCTGCTCGCAGTGGAAAATCATGAAGTAGACGGCGATGCCGCACAGTTGCACGATGCCTGAGCGCAGGTCGGGGAAGATGAAGATGCTCACCCCCGTGAGCAGCAACAGGAAGGCCGGCGTGGCCTGGCTCACTACCCGCAACAGTTGGTTGGCATTGTTGAGTTCCACCATCAGGGCCGTGGAGAGCACGAGGCACACCAGTTGCATCCACAGCACATTGTCCACAAGCCCCACCATATAGCAGGCGCCTGCGGTGATGATGGCCGAGAGCGGTAGTAGGAACCTGCTCTCGGCCACGATGTTCTGAAATCTCTTGAATGCCATCTCAGCGGTTTACAGGTCGCTTCCGATGTCGCTGCGGAAGTACTTGTCGGTGAACTGTATCTTCTGGGCCTCTTCGAAACTCTTGCGGAGGGCCTCCTCCTTGTCGCGGCCGTAACTGCTCACGGCAATCACGCGGCCACCGGCGGTCACCACCTGACCGTCTTTCAAGGCCGTGCCGCTGTGGAACACGATGGAGCCTTCCACCTGGTCGATGCCGCTGATGGGGTAGCCTTTCTTGTAGGCCTGGGGATAGCCACCGCTCACGAGCATCACGCACACGGCGGCCCGCTCGTCGAACACCACCTCGCGCTGGTCGAGGTCGCCTGCGGCCACACCTTCGAAGAGGTCGACGATGTCGCTCTTCAGGCGCAGCATCACGCTCTCGGTCTCGGGGTCGCCCATGCGGCAGTTATACTCGATCACCATCGGGTTGCCGCCCACGTTGATGAGTCCGAAAAAGATGAATCCCTTATAGTCGATGCCCTCGGCAGCCAGTCCCTCGACGGTGGGCCGCACGATGCGGTCTTCCACCTTCCTCATCCACTCCGGGGTGGCGAAGGGTACGGGAGTGACGCTGCCCATGCCGCCGGTGTTGAGTCCCGTGTCGTGCTCGCCGATGCGCTTGTAGTCCTTGGCCTCGGGCAGCAACTGGTAGTGGCGGCCGTCGGTGAGTACAAACACCGAGCACTCGATGCCCGATAGGAACTCCTCGATCACCACGCGGGCCGATGCGTTGCCGAACATGCCGCCGAGCATCTCGCGCAACTGCGACTTGGCCTCGTCGAGGGTGGGCAGGATGAGCACGCCCTTGCCGGCACACAGGCCGTCGGCCTTGAGCACATAGGGCGGCTGGAGGGTCTCGAGGAATGCCAGGCCCTCGTCGAGCGTAGTGCCGTCGAAGGTCTGGTAACGGGCGGTAGGGATGTTGTGGCGCTGCATGAATGCCTTGGCGAAGTCTTTGCTGCCTTCGAGGCGGGCACCGCTGGCCGACGGGCCTATCACGGGGATGGCGGCGGTGCGGGGGTCGCGGGCGAACTCGTCGTAGATGCCTTTTACGAGCGGGTCCTCAGGTCCCACCACCACCATGTCGATGGCGTGCTCCACGGCAAAGTCTTTCAGTGCCTCGAAGTCGTCGGCCTTGATGGCCACGTTCTCGCCCACACCGCTGGTGCCAGCGTTGCCGGGGGCGATGAAGAGTTGGTCTACTTTCTCGCTCTGTGCGATTTTCCATGCCAGGGCGTGCTCGCGCCCGCCACTGCCTAAAAGTAATATTCTCATTGTTGTTGCTTTATGGGTGCTATTTAAGATGGTCTTCGAAATACTGGGTGATGCGCTCGTGCAGGTGCACGCTCTTGTGTCCGCGCATGTTGTGGGGCTCGCCGGGATAGACGAAGAAGTCGGGCTGTGTGCCGGCCTTGATGCAGGCATCGATAAACGACAGGCAGTGCTGTGGCACCACGGTGAGGTCGTTCAGTCCCTGGATGATCTGCAACCTGCCCTTCAGGTCCTTGGCCTTCGCCAGCAGCGAGGTCTTGGCATAGCCGTCGGGATTGGTCTGCGGGGTGTCCATATAGCGCTCGCCATACATCACCTCGTACCATTTCCAGTCGATGACCGGACCTCCGGCCACGCCCACCTTGAACACCTCGGGATGGGTGGTCATCATCGTGATGGTCATGAAGCCACCGAAGCTCCAGCCGTGCACGCCGATGCGGTCGGCGTCGACGTAGGGCAACGACTTCAGGTACTCCACTCCTTGCATCTGGTCGGCAGTCTCCACCACGCCCAACTGGCGGAAGGTGGCCTGCTCGAAGGCCAGTCCGCGGTCTTTGCTGCCACGGTTGTCGAGGATGAAGAGCACATAGCCTTTCTGTGCCATGTAGGTCTCCCATCCCCTCGACATGTAGTTCCAGCGTGCCTCGACGTTGCGCGAGTGCGGTCCGCCATAGACGTAGATCACGGTGGGGTATTTCCTGGTGGGGTCGAAATGGGGCGGCTTCACCATGCGGTAGTAGAGGTCGGTGGTGCCGTCGGCGGCCTTGATGGTACCGCACGAGAACTCGGGCACCTGGTAGCCTTTCCATGGGTTGGGGGCCTCGAAGAGCAACTGGCGCTTCTTGCCGCCCAGGGTGGCGAGTTCGATGTGCCGTGGCACATCGGGCTCGGAGTAGTTGTCGTAGAGGTATTTTCCTGATGCCGAGAGGATGGAGGTGTGTCGCCCATCTTCCTGGTATACATTGGCATGGCATCCCTTTCCGTTGTCGATGAGCGTGCGCTTGCCATTGGCGAGGCTCACCTCATAGAGGTTGTTCTGTATCGGGTTGGCCTCGGTGGATAGCACCACCACGCTCTTGCGGCTGGGGCAGAAGCCCACGAGGTCGATGACCACCCATGGACCCTTCGTCAGCTGCTTGATTTGCTTGCCTTTGGTGTCGAGCAGGTAGAGGTGGTTGTAGCCGTCTTTCTGACTCATGAGAATGAACTTCTCCTTGTCCCAGGGCACGAAGGTGATGGGGAAGAGTGGCTCGGCGTAGCGGTCGTTGTGTTCGCGGTAGATCACTCCCTCGCGGTCGCCGGTGATGGCGTTGTAGACCACCAGTTCGATGTCGGTCTGGTCGCGGTTGAGTTCGAAGATATAGATACGCTGTCCGTCGGGGCTCCACTGGATATTGGTGAAATAGCGGTCGGTGGGGTCGCCGGCTTTCAGGTAGACGGTGGTCTGGCTGTTCAGGTCGTAGACCCCCACGGTCACGAGGTGGCTCGTCTCACCCGCCATGGGATATTTGTCGGGCTCCTCGGTGGCGATCCGGGTCGAGATGTTCACCTGTGGATAGTCGGCCACCATGCTCTGGTCCATGCGGTAGAAGGCCAGGCGCTGTCCGTCGGGGCTCCAGAAGGTGCCCTTGTAGATGCCGAACTCGTCGCGGTGCACGCTCTGTCCGTATACAATCTCGCGGCTGCCGTCGGTGGTGAGTTGCCGCTCATTGCCCTTGGCGTCGCGCACGTAGAGTTGATGGGCGTCGACATAGGCGGTGGCTCTCGATGCGGAACTCCAGTCGCCGGCGTCGAAACCGCCTTTCTGCTTCCACGTCACCCGTTTCTTGGTCCAGTCGTAGAGCATCCGCCACTCCGCGTTCTGCACCATCACGATGGTGGAGTCGGGGTAGGGGAAGGCAGCGTAGTCGAGTCGAAGGATTTTCTCGCTCTCGTTGAGATTGGCGTTGATGTCGCTTACGGCGAGCAGCGTCTGTTGCTCCTGGGTCTTGGGATTGATGCTGGTGCAGGTCTCCCGGCCAGTCTCCACAAGCATGTCGCCCCACCAGGCGTAGTATTTCGTCTGTGGGGTCATGTTGCGGTAGTTGGAGCCGCCGAAGTTCAGGTCTTCCAGCGTGAAGAGTTTGTCTTGAGCCATTAGTGTGGTGCAGAGGATGGCGGCCATGAAAACCATGGCGCACCGTCCAAGGTGATTAGTCCTCATTGTCGTCCCTCCTGTTGCTTTCACGGCGGTCGTTGCGGAAGTCGCGCCTGCGGTTGTCGCGCCTGGGCCGGTCGTTGTCGCCGAACCGGCGTCCTCCGTCCTTGAATTTCCTGAAGTCGCCCTCGCGGCGGTTGCCGCCTTTCTGTCTTCTGTCTCCACCCTCGCGACGGTCGTTGTCGCGGAATCGGCGCTCATTGTCGGGGCGCCTGCGGGGCTTCTCGTCTTCGCGCTTGAATGAGTCGATACGATGGTGGTGGAAGGTGAAGGTGCGGATGTCGCCTTCCTCGTTGCTGGCCTCCTCCTCGAGACGCTGCTTGAATTCACGGTTTTTCTTGAAGCGGTGTTTCTCGGCCATGGCGGCTTTCTCCTCCTCGGTCTTCACCACGCCGCCCTCGCTTCTGAACTCCTTGAGTTTGCCCTCGAAGATGGTGTATTTGCGGAACTCGCACTCCAGTGATCCGTTGTAGACGGGAATCTTGATGGAGGGGCGCAGTCCGATTTGCTCGAAGCATTCCTCGCGGTAACTGAGGATCCAGGCTTCGTTGCCCACGAAGGCACGCTTCAGGCGCTCTCCGATGGTGCTGTAGGTCTCGAGCAGGTTGGGGGTGGAGATGCGCTCGCCATAGGGCGGGTTGGTCACCATGATGCTCTTCTCAGCGGGCTGGGTGAAGTCCTTGATGTCGGCCTGCTCGATGGTGATATCGGCGGTGAATCCTGCCGCACGGGCATTGAGCCGAGCGGTGTTCACGCATTTCATGTCGATGTCGTAGCCATAGATATGGTGCTTGAAATCACGCTCTTTCGAGTCGTCGTTATAGATTTCCTCGAAGAGGTCGGCATCGAAGTCGGGCCATTTCTCGAAGGCGAAATTCTTCCTGAACACGCCCGGCGAGATGTTCTTGGCGATGAGTGCTGCCTCGATGAGCAGCGTGCCCGAGCCGCACATCGGGTCGATGAAGTCGCATTCGCCCCGCCATCCCGTCATGAGGATCATGCCTGCGGCCAGCACCTCGTTGAGGGGTGCTTCAACCGACTCCTGACGGTATCCGCGACGGTGCAGCGACTCGCCGCTGGAGTCGAGGCAGAGGGTGGCGTCTTCGTCGGCAATGTGGATGTGCAGGCGGATGTCGGGGTTGGTCACCGAGATGTTCGGACGGTTGCCCGTATGTTCGCGGAACTGGTCGACGATGGCATCCTTCACCTTATAGGCCACGAACTTGGAGTGGCGGAACTCCTCGGAGAATACCACGGAGTCTACGGCGAAAGTCTTGCTGTTGTCGAGGTATTCCGACCATTCCACCTTCATCACCTCGTTGTACACGTCGTCGGCACTACGGGCTTTGAAGTGGATAATGGGTTTCAGAATGCGGATAGCAGTGTGGAGTTGGAAATTGGCACGGTACATCAATTCTTTGTCGCCTGTAAACGACACCATTCTACGGCCAATTTGCACGTCTTTGGCTCCCAGTTCGGTCAGTTCTTGTGCCAGGATGGGCTCCAGGCCCATGAATGTCTTGGCAATCAGTTCGAATTCCATTTTTCTCGTTGTGTTCAATAAATAATGAAAACGCCCAATTACGCTTTCGCTTGCAAAGTTAGTGCAAGGTGAGTGAAATACAAAATAAATCGAAATTTATTTTTATTTCCGAACCGCAGCCGAACTTCGCCGCGCAGCGGCAAAGTAGTGCAAGGTGAGCGGAATACCAAACAAAAAACACTTTTTTTGTTTGTATTCCCGAGTAACGAATTGGGCGACACACAAAATGAAGTCCCGAATAAAAAAAGACCTCCCCCGTCCCCTCCTGAGAGGAGGGGGGAGTGATATGCGATG
>ONGG01000023.1 GCA_900317305.1 uncultured Prevotellaceae bacterium
TCCGCACAGACTATGATGAGGAGGTCGTGAAACTATTGGACACTATCGGCTTGAAGCTCTAACCCCCGATTTGGGTCACCCCGTTGCGGAAAACAGGAGAAGTTCAGGAGTTCAGACATTACTCTTTCTTCAAGGAGTTCAGGAGTAAATGGATTTCAGGCAATGGCACAAATAAATGACAATCTGGGGAAGCCATCGTTCGGACTTAATCTTTTACAAAAAAACAAATAAATCCTTTTTTCTTTGTTGTTTTATTGAAAATATAGTAAATTTGCAGTCACTAAAATTTTAAGCCACATGAGACAACTGAAAATCACGCAATCTATTACGAATCGGGAGAGTGCCTCTCTCGACAAGTATTTGCAAGAGATCGGTCATGAGGAACTCATCACTGTGGAGGAAGAGGTGGAGTTGGCTCAGCGTATACGCAAGGGCGACCGCAAGGCGCTTGAGAAATTGACCAAAGCCAATCTGCGCTTCGTTGTCTCCGTGGCCAAGCAATACCAGAACAAGGGTCTGAGCCTGCCCGACCTCATCAATGAGGGCAATCTGGGCCTGATCAAGGCCGCCGAGAAATTCGACGAGACCCGTGGCTTCAAGTTCATCTCCTATGCGGTGTGGTGGATACGCCAGAGCATCCTCCAGGCCATTGCCGAGCAGAGCCGCATCGTGCGCCTCCCCCTCAACCAGGTGGGTTCGGTGAACAAGATCAACAAGATAGCCAACCGATTCGAGCAGGAGCATGAGCGCCGTCCAAGCGCCGACGAGATAGGCGACTTTGTCGACCTGCCTGAGGACAAGATCGAGGACGCGCTGAAGGTAAGCACCCGTCATGTGTCAATGGACGCACCCTTCTCCGACAGCGAGGAGAACAGTCTGCTCGACATCCTTCCCAACACCGACTCCCCCGACACCGACTTTGAGTTGGTGATGGAGTCGCTCCGCAACGAAATCAACCGCGCCTTGCTCACCCTGAACGAGCGGGAGCGCCACATCATCGAGGCATTCTTCGGTATCAACCAACCCGAGATGACCCTCGAGGAGATAGGCGAGAAATTCGGCCTCACCCGCGAGCGTGTGCGCCAGATCAAGGAAAAAGCCATCCGCCGTCTCCGCCACAACACAAAGAACAAGTTGCTTCGCTCGTATTTAGGGCAATAAGTATTACTTTTTAAGGTATTAGATCATTCCATCGATGAAATTGAAATTTGTCGCACTCATTATCGCCTTGCTCACGCTCCATGCCATTCCTGCCTTGAGCAAGACGCGGTGTACTCCTGTGTACATATTTGGTGTCTCAGCCTCATTCAACGACTCCATCGTCTATTTCACCGACATCCAGATTATCGACAGTGCCTGGATAGAAGAGAGGGGCAACATGCTTCTCGGCCGTTTGGAGTATTCCTACCAGTTGCGGTCGTTCGTGAATGCCCGTGGTGAGGCCAACCGCACCTGTCTGGTAGCATTCGCCTTCAAAGAGAAGGACATCATGAAGAAGTACCAGCATATGAAGAAGCAATTCACGGGTTCGAAGAAACGTCCGACGAAATACGACGTCCGTGAGATTGACGAGGACGAATTCAAGTTCCACTCCGTCACTCCCGATGGTATGACCATTGACGACAGCACCATCGACGAGAAAGCCTCCCGGCGTATCGAGAAGTCGAAGGCAAAGAAGGAGAAGGGCATGCTGAAGAACAACCCGTCAGGAGCCGACAGCAACCCCGACAGCACCCCTGTCATTCCTCCCCGACATTAAAAACAAATAACCCATATAGATTTAGAAATGAATCCACAGACCATCAACCTGTGCATAGCAGAGCATTATATCAAGGTTACATTCCTTAACCCCAAGGTGAACAACTATGCCCTCATCAGTTCTTCCCAGCCTTTTTTCGTAGACGAGAAGCCCGCCGATGCGGAATACCTCTACGACTTGGTTGTTGACGACGACCTGGAGCCTATTGAGAAGAGCCGCCGCGACCGCATCCGCGATTTTGAGAGTGGCAATGGCCATATCATCGTCGACCTTATCAAAGACGGGGGCTATCAGTTTATCTTCAAGGACCTCCGTGGCAACGAGTGCAGTATGCTTCAGTGCACCAAGCGTTTCGAGCATGTGAAATGCGCACTGAAAGGCGGATACGACTCCCGTCACTTCGGTCTAACCAACGTGATGATGTTCAGCACGGCCATTGCGGCCAGTTTCCACCAGACGCTTTTCATCCATGCCTCACTGGTGCGCCACAATGGCTATGGCTATCCCTTCTGTGCCAACAGCGGCACGGGCAAGTCGACCCACGTGAGCAACTGGCTCCGTCATATCCCCAACTGCGACCTGATGAACGACGACAACCCCATCATCCGCATCATCGACAACAAGGCCTATATCTATGGCAGTCCGTGGAGTGGCAAGACACCATGCTACCGCAACATCAAAGCCCCGCTGGGCGCTATGTCGCGCATCGACCGTGCCGACCACAACTATGTGGAGAAGCTCTCTCCTGTAGAGGCGTTCACGTCTATCCTCCCCTCGTGTTCGTCAATGAAATGGGACTCGGACTGCTACGATCATATCTGCAACACGGTATCCAAACTGGTCAGTCTGGTGCCCGCCTATATCATCCACTGCCTGCCCAACCGCGAAGCAGCCGAAGTGAGTTGTGCCTCGATTGCAGTAAAATAAAGACCTGGAGCCATTCAAAAGATGAACACGTCGAAACCCGCCACGAAACGTATCCACATGGAGAACAGCATCCTGTTCCCCATCGTCATTGGTGAGTTGGAGAAGGGACACACTGCAAAAATCAACCTGAAAGGTTTCAGCATGCGGCCGTTTCTGGAGACCGAACGCGACTGTGCGTTGCTCACCAGTCCCAAATCGCCCAAGGTTGGCGACCCTGTGCTGGCCGAGATAGAGCCGGGGCACTATGTCCTCCACCGCATCATAGCCATCGATGGCGATGCCGTCACACTTCTGGGCGATGGCAATCTCGGTACGGAGCACTGCAGACTTTGCAACATCAAAGCCTCCGTAATCGGTTTCTACCGCAAGGGCCGCAAGACGATGGACCGCACCGACGGATGGAAGTGGAAGACCTATTCGTGGGTATGGATGCGGCTGCGCCCCATCCGCCGCTATCTGCTGGCATTCTATCGCCGCATCTGGCTGAAGTTATTCAAGCCGATTTAAAACAATTATTCTAGAATCACCAAACCACATTATAAAAATGAAAGCAAAACCAGGATTCAAACTCCGCGAGGTCTGTGGCGAGCAGATTATCGTAGCCGAAGGTCGTGAGAACATCGACTTCACCAATATCATCAGTATGAACGAGACCTCCGCGTTTCTCTGGAACGCCATCCAGGACAAGGAGTTCACCGTTGAAGACCTTGCCAAGTTGTTGGTAGAGAACTACCAGATTGACGAGAACACTCCTCTGTCGGAGGAAGTGGCCCTTCGTGATGCCGCTGCCGTGTCGCAGACATGGATCGAGGCTGGCATTGCCGAGGCATAAGCATTGCACACTGCTGCCTCATGCCAAGTCAATGGCATGATAGGAAAAGGTCTTTAGGGCATTACTGCCTTAAAGACCTTTGCTTATTTGAGGGTTCAGCCTCTTCTACAGCGCCTTCTCTATTTTCTACGCCCCCTGTCCCTTCGGAACTTCCCCCTCTAATCAAGAGGGGGACAAAAATACTTTTGCTTCTGGGGCATCCCTTCGGAGAAGGTATGACAAAATAGAAATGTAATACAAAGAGAAGTGAGGCGCACTCTATGAACGCGCCTATCTGGGATTATTCTCGCGGAAAATCTGCATGCGATCGTCGAGGAGTTGATACTGGTTGTCGCGGATGAACGAGGTGCATACCCTGAGTCCCTCCTGATGACTTCCGGTGGTGATGAGGCAGATGGCACTTACCCCATAATACATCAGTTCGTGGGCCAGTTCGCCGCTCGTCATTCCGGGATATCCGATGGTGAAATAGAACCCATCGGCGATATCCTCGCCCATATCCTTGTCGTAGACCACATAGAATCCATGGCGCTTGAAGATTTCCTTCAGCCGGTGTGCCCTCTGCCCGTAGACGGCCACCTCGCTGCGGAAGTCGTAGGTGCCGTCGCAGGCCGCCTTCATGATGGCTGCGAGAGCGAACTGCGCACTGTGGCTCGTGCCCGAGGAGAGCGCATAGAGGATACGCGTTGAGAACACCATGCCGAAGGGCAGTCCCTCATAGCGTTGGGCCAATGCGGGGAAATGGCGGTGGAAGAGTTTGTCGCTGATACACACCACACCGATTCTCTCGCCCGCATAACTGAACGCCTTCGACCCGCTCACGAGCAACATGTAGTTGTCGGTATATCTTGCCGCAGTGGCCTGGAAAGGCGGTTCGAACGGACGGCTGAGGTTCTTGCGGAAGTCCATGGCGAAATAGGCCAGGTCTTCCATGACGATGGCATCATAGCGTGTGGCCAGTTCGCCGATACCCTTCAGCTCGTCCTCGGTGAGACAGATCCACGAGGGATTGTTGGGGTTGCTGTATACGATGGCGCAGATATTCCCTTTTTCGAGATAACTCTCGAGTTTGGGCACCAGTTTCTCGCCACGGTAGTCATACACGTCGAAGGTCTCGTATTTCACCCCCATTACCTGTAGCTGCATTTTCTGCACGGGGAAACCCGGGTCGATGAAGAGCACGGTGTCGCGCTTCGGGTCGGCCTGTGAGCAGAGCAGGAACGAGGCGAAGGTGCCCTGCATCGAACCCACCACGGGGATGCATCCCTCGGCATTGATGTCGACACCGACGAAAGCCTTGACAAACCTGCTGGCCTGCTTCTTGAGTTCAGGATAGCCCTGAATGTCGGGATAACTGTTGGCGATGCCGTCGCGCAGCGCTTGAATCTGCGCCTCGACGCCAATCTTCGCGGCAGGCAGTCCGGGGATGCCCATTTCCATTTTAATGAACTCCACTCCCGCCTCTTTCTCGGCAAAAGCCGCCACGGCCTTCACCTCACGGATGGTGGCCTTGGCGAAGTCCTGAATGCCATAGTCGGCTATGGCGTCGTCGATGATATGCTTGGGTATTGGTGTAGGTTTCATTGCTGTGCTTCCTTTCCGATGGCCAGGGCCTTGATATTGGCCTCCACCACGCTTTCGCCCTTACGTCCGAAGACCCTTCTGATGGCCTCCTCCAGTTTCTCATATTCTATGCCCAGCGCTTTCTGGGCAGCCCCCAGAAGGATGACATTTGCCGAACGGGGCACGCCATTGTCCTTGGCCAGTTTCTCTATCTCGAGCATGATGACGTGCTCTACCTTGGCCAGGTCGCTGTAGATGGCCTCGGGCTCCGGGTAGTTGGGAATATTGACGAATGGATGTGCGGAAGTGATGACCCACCCTCCTTTTTTGAGGAACGGCAGGTATCGCAGCGCCTCCATGGGCTCCATGGAGATGATGACGTCGGCCTGTCCACGGCCGATGAGGTCGCTGGCGATGGGATTTGACGAGAGTCTGAGGTTACTCTGGACGTCGCCTCCGCGCTGCGACATTCCGTGCACCTCGGCTTGCTTGATGTAAAGATTTTCCTTGATGGCCGCCTCGCCGATGATGGTGGCGATGGAGAGGATTCCCTGTCCACCTACTCCACAAAGTATGATATCAGTTTTCATTTCTTTGCCTCCTTGTTTTTCTTTTGTTTCAAGTGTCTTTGCAGGGTCTGCATGCACTCACGTCTCGGGATGATGACACTCACTCCCTTGTAGTTGATTTCCTCTCTGATGATCTGTGTGATCTCGGGCATGTTCTTTGGCAGTGGCACCACCACCCTCAGGTGCTCATCGGGCACGCCCAGTCCACGGCAGATGGCCTCGAACTTGTTGGTTCCGGCCGAGTCTTGTCCGCCTGTCATGGCCGTGGTGAGGTTATCGCTGATGATGACCGTGATGTTGGCATTCTCGTTCACGGCATCGAGCAGTCCGGTCATGCCCGAATGGGTGAATGTGGAGTCGCCGATGACAGCCACCGAGGGCCATTGGCCGGCATCGGCCGCGCCCTTGGCCATGGTGATGCTCGCACCCATGTCGACGCACGAGTGAATGGCGTGGTAGGGTGGCAGGAATCCGAGGGTATAGCAACCGATGTCGCCAAACACCCTTGGGTTGTCGTATTCGCGCAGCACCTCGTTGAGCGCGGCATACACGTCGCGGTGTCCGCATCCCTGGCAGAGAGCCGGTGGTCGTGGCATCACGTTCTCGCCGCTCTCATACCCCTCGCGCTCCTCCATTCCGAAGGCCTCCCTGAGCCAGTCGGGATTGAGTTCGCCGGTGCGTGGCAGGTGACCGGTGAGCCTTCCCTTGATGTTGGCGTTGCCGGGCATGATGCCCTTGAGCATCTCCTCCACCAGAGGCTGTCCCTCCTCCACCACGAGCACGTTGTCGCAGGAGTCGGTGATTTGCCTCACCAGCGATTTGGGCAGCGGATATCTGGTGATTTTGAGCAGCGGATAGGGGCATCCCTCAGGGAAGCACTCGCACACATAGTTGTAAGCGATGCCACAGGCGATGATACCCAGTGAGTGGTCGGGCGCGTCGGTCAGCACGTTGTGTGGCGACGTGGCGGCATCCTCCTCGAGTCGTGGCAGTTGGGCGGTGACATAGTTGTTGCGCCTGCGCGCGTTGACGGGCAGCAGCACCCAGTTGGCCGCCACCGAGTCGTAGTTGAGTGCGTTCTGCTCCCTAGGTGTGTCCTTCACCTCGACCACAGCCCTGGAGTGGGCCATGCGTGTGGTGATGCGCATGAGCACGGGCAGGTGCTCCTGTTCGGAGTATTCGAAAGCCTCGCCTATCATGTCGTAGGCCTCCTGCTGCGAGGCAGGCTCGAAGACGGGGAGCATGGCGAACTTGCCATAGAACCTGCTGTCTTGCTCGTCCTGTGACGAGTGCATCGAGGGGTCGTCGGCGGCCACCACCACGATACCACCATTGGTACCTGTCATGGCCGAGTTGACGAACGGGTCGGCACACACGTTCAGTCCCACATGTTTCATGCACACGAGCGCTCTTTTTCCCATATACGACATACCGAGTGCGGTCTCCATGGCCGTTTTCTCGTTGGTGCACCATTTGCGGTGCACGTCTCTCTCGGCAGCGAGGGGAGAATTCTGGATATACTCGGTGATTTCGGTCGACGGAGTACCGGGATAGGCATAAACGCCACTCAGTCCGGCATCGAGCGCACCTTGAGCGATGGCCTCATCACCTAAAAGCAGTTTTTTCATTTCTGTTATTTTTGTGGTTGTTAATGATTGATTCAGAAGAATGGGAGTTCGGGGAACTCAGGAGTGTAGCCCCGGGAATCACTTGATATAGGCCTCGAGCGGACTATGCAGTGCGTCGAGGAATCCGTTGATGCGCAGGATCCACTCATCGAAGTTGCGCACGTCGTTCTTGCTCCATGCCGAACCGAAATAGTAGGTGTAGCGCTGGTTGGCCTGATAGTCTCTCACGATACCCACGGCATGTCCGGCGGCTCCGTTACGGGGATGGTCGAAGAGCAGCGGTTTGGTGTCGCTCACCCCATTGGGGAAGAGGGCGGCCACGAAAATCTGGAAGTTCTGTGCGGCGGGGTTGTCGGTGGGGTCGGCATAGGCCACGAAGTCGCGTCCGCATTTCAGTGTCTGAGTGTCCTCCTCGTGAATCACCACGCCTGCTGCAAGGTCGCAAGGTCTCGACAGACCCTCATACCACACCGTCATCTTATTGAAGTTCGACCCTTTGTCGAGGCTGAGCAGTCGGTGCTCCACCACATTCTTGTCGCCCTGCACAGTAGAGGGGTTGTAGGTCAGTTCCACGGTGAAGCGCAGTGGTCCGTTGTCGAGAATCTTATAGTCTTTGTAGCTGTAAGGCATCACAAGGTATCCGTTCTCCATGAGTGCCGGAGCGCCACAGCCCAGTGTGGGTCCCACCTTGTAGCAGTCGAGTCCGTAGCCGTGGTCGAAGTGGTAGGTGGTGGCTATCTCCACCTGCTTGGCCTCAACGGTCTTTCCGGCTTTTTTGAGGTCCTCGATTTTCTTATGGTTCGACAGCTCCACCTCATAGCGGTGCTCCACCTCCAGGTCGGGGGTGTTCTTCACCCACACGTCGATGCCGTAGGCTTTCTCGCCCGAGCGTTGCAGCGCCGGTCCGTAGAGTCGGTAGGCGGTGCGGTCGTTCTCCCATGCGATGTCGTCGACGCGCTCCGGGTACATCTTTCCTTTGACGTAGGTTTTCATCTTTTGTGGCCGACCTGCCGAGATGGTGTAGACAGCCTGTCCGCAGGGGCGCACGGCGGCGTCGATGAGCAGTTTTCCGTCGTAGGTAATCTGGTAGTCCACCTCCTGTCCGAGGGCGTTCTTCACCACGATGGCAGTGCCTTTGGCGATGCCCATCTGGCTATATACGTTGTTGACGTCCACCTCCACGAGTTCCTGTCGCTGTGTGGGTTCGTTGTTGGTCACCACGACGCTAATGTCCTTGGCGCTGGCGCTCATAGCCCATGTGGCTACGAGAACGATGGCTGGCATGAATTTTCTGATTTGCATAACGATTGTTTTTATTTGTTTTTAGTTTTTCAGATGCTCGGTGAAGAACTGTGCGATTTGCCTGAGCAGGTGGTGGCGTGTGTTGCCGCCATAGATGCTGTGGTTGCGGTTGGTGTAGATGAGTTCCTTGAAGTCCTTGTCGGCTTGCACCAGCGCCTCGCTGTATTCGAAGGTGTTCTGCGGGTGCACGTTATCGTCGGCCAGTCCGTGGCAGACGAGGAGTGCGCCATGCAACTTTTCGGCCCTCACGATGGGGTTCACGGCATAGCCGTCGGGGTTCTCCTGTGGTGTGCGCATGAACCGCTCGGTGTAGATGGAGTCGTAGAACCGCCAATTGGTGGGTGGTGCCACGGCCACTCCGGCCTTGAACACTCCCCTGCCCTCGCTCATGCTCATGAGCGTGCAGAACCCGCCGTAGCTCCATCCCCAGATGCCGATGTTGCCGGCATCGACATAGGGCAACGATGCCAGGTAGATGGCCGTCTCCACTTGGTCGCGGGCCTCAAGCTCGCCCAGTTTCAGATAGGTACATTTCTCGAAGTCGGCACCGCGTCCGCCTGTTCCCCTGCCATCCACGCACGCCACGATGAAGCCCTGTTCGGTGAGGTACTGGTCGAAGGCTCCGCCCTGGCCCATCGAACCCATTCCCCAACTGTTCACCACCTGCTGGCTACCGGGTCCGCTATATTGGAACATGACCACGGGATAACGTTTGGAGGCATCAAACTGGTGGGGTTTCATCATCCATCCGTTGAGGGTCACACCTTCTTGGGTGGTGAACGAGAAGAACTCCTTCTGGGCGAGGTCGAGTTGGCCGAGCCGCTGGCGCAGTGCGGCATTGTCGACCACGGTGCGCAGCAGTTTGCCCTTCAGGTTGTATACCGCGCACTCAAAAGGAGTGTGGGCATTGCTGAAGGTGGCGATATAATAGCCGAAGTCGGCCGAGAAAAGGACTTTGTTCCATCCCTCACGTGGGGTGAGGAGGGTGGTCTTCCCCTTGTTGCTGGTGACATACACCTCGCGCTCCAAGGGCGACCGTCCGGCTGCCTGGTAGAAGAGTCGTTGCTGGCGCTCGTCGTAGCCATAGATTTCGGTCACGCCATACTTGGCGTTGGTGAGTTGGCGTATCAACCGTCCGTCAAGACCATATAGGTACACTTGCATCGTGCCGTTGCGGTCGCTGGGCACGAGGATATGTTTTTGGGTGAAAGTGATGCCTCCTGGCACATCCTCCTTCACGTATTTAGGCACGCTCTCGGTGATGAGCAGCCGGCAGTTGAGCGACGTGGTGGCCGCCGAGTAGACCTTCAGGGTGTCCTGATGGCGGTTCATGGTATAGAGCATCACATCGTCGGTGCCCGCACCGGTGAAGATACGGGGTATATAGCCATCGGCATTCAGCGGCAGAGGCAGTTGGCTTGTTTTCTTACTGCCGATGTCGTAGGTCCATGCCGACACCACGGCATTGTCTTGTCCGGCCTTGGGATACTTGTAGGCATAGGCACCGGGGTAGTAGTCAAACTCCATGCGCTCGGGCCTGAGTCCCTTGAAGAGTTGCAGGGCATAGGTCTTCACGCCGCTCTCGTCGTACCTGATCCATGCCAGGTGCTGACTGTCGGCGGTGAAGGCGAGGGCGGTGCTGAATCCGAACTCCTCCTCGTTCACCCAGTCGGGTATGCCGTTGATGATCTCGTTGAACCGTCCGTCGCGTGTCACCTGGGTCTCGCTGAGTTGGTCGCCTATCTCCACCACGAAGATGTTGTTCTCCCTGACGAAGGCCACGCGCTTGCTGTCGGGAGCCCACACCGGCACCTGCTGCGCCCCGTTCTGCGAGAGCGGCCTGGCTTGTCGGCTTTGGGTGTCGTAGATGAAGTAGTCGGCGGTGAAAGAGTGCCGGTAGATGCGATTGCTGTTGGTGGCGATGAGCAGGTAGCGGTCATCGGGACTGGCCTTGTAGTCGTCGATGCCCTGAATATCAGCGCCTTCGCAGAGCGAGGCATCGAAGATGACGCCTGTCTGCTCGCCCGATGCGAAAGCATATTTCAGGATTTTGTCGCGTTGCTGACTGATCTGTGCGAAACTTGCGCCATCGGCCAGTGGTTGCAGCGACCTGAGGTTTTCTGCGGCATATTTTCCGGCGGTGATATCCCAAAGAGAGATTTTCTCCGCTGCGATGGCGTTGAAGGTCAACGCCACCAGAAAAGCAATCAAAAGTGAGATTTTCTTCGTCATGCTGCAAATTTACACATTATTTTTGACATAGAGTCATTTACAGCATGATAAAATCCCTAGCACAATGGCTGTCAATACGAAAAGGATAGCAATTAATGATTTCTTTGTTGGGCTTTGGTTATCTTTGCATTGGGTTCAGAAACCGAACCAGCGTTTTTTCTTTTTCTCTGGTTCCTGTGACTGTTTCTGTGCCTCGCGCTTGGCCTCGCGGATGATGGCGTGATAGGAAAGGTTGTCGTGAATCATATGGTAAGCAGTCTCCCAGTCGAAGCGACCGCCGATGTTGCAGTCGTCGATATAAAGGTCGGCATCTATCTTGCGGGTATTGTGGCTGTGCTCATTGGTATCGGCGCGCAGCGTCTCGTTGATGGCGCTGAACTCCACACCACGCTCACGGCACCATTCCACCGCCTCGTCGAGCAGCCTGCCCTCGCGCACGGTCCACAGCACCAGTTTGTGCCCATCTTCCATCAGTTTTCTGAGAGTTTCTGTGGCATGAGGAATTTCCTCGCCTATTTTCGGGTATCTGTGCTCTACCACAGTCCCATCGAAATCGATTGAAATAACCATATTGAATATAATTTTTGTTTCGCTTCGCTCAACCCCAGGAGTTCTGGAGTTACAGGAGTTCAGACATTAGTCCGAATTTCACCTAGTTCGACTCAATAGTTGTTGGCTAAAGTTAATGGCTTAAAACCGAGACGACTATTGCTTTTGTCTCCTTATAAATATTTGATGCTGCAAAGTTACGAAAAGTCGAGAGCAGAACAAAATGAATTTTTCATTTTTTATGCCGAGACCGAGTAACTTCGCGCTGCGAGCGCAAAGTTACGAAAAGTCGAGAGCAGAACAAAATGAATTTATTCATTTTTTATGCCGAGACCGAGTAACTTCGCCTCGAAGAGGCAAAGTTACGAAAAGTCGAGAGCAAAACGAAAAGAATTTATTTTTTTCTTTTCCTTTGTAGGTGGTGATGGGTGTCGGAGCATTCCGGACTTCTTCCTTGCCCTGCAGATGGATGGCTTTGAAGGGGAAACCCTCAAAAATCCATTTGCTTTGGTTTTTTCTTGATCACATAGTAGAGGTGGCGCACATCGTTCTCGCTGATGGTGAAGTCGGCATACTCGGGCGACGGATTGAGCGAGTGGAAAGTGAGCGTGCCGTGCTCCAGGTCCTGCCCGATCATCTGCTTGAGCAAGACGCTCGACTCGAACACCACCACCCAGTAAGGACGGTCCTTATAGCGTATGCCATGCCAATGCACACGGTCCAACTCGCGCACGAGCACCTTGTCGCCCGCCTCGAAACTCTGCCGGCTGCCCGTGTCCATCGAGTCGCCTTTCACCTCGAACGAGAGGTAACAGCCCCGGGCCACATGGTCCACCTCGTAGGTTTCCTCGCCCCACTCCTCGAAGTCAGGGTCCAGGCGGTCGCAGTCGTTGGCAAACTGTCCGTAAGCGGCGAAAGGAACATGCCTCACCGTCATGAAGAGTCTGTCGCCCTGCTTGTAGAACTTCGTCCCCTTGCTGTTCTCGGTATAGAACTCCAAGTCGCCGTCATCGGCAGCGAGTTCCACCTGTCCCTTCCCGGTGAGCAGCATATCGCCCGAGGAAGTGCGTATCCAGTCGGTGTTGATGCGGCTGTCGAGCGCCTTCACACGGTTGAGAAACTTGTCACTCAGGGGCACATGACCGTTGATGATCTGCGATAGCGACGAGGGCGTATATCCCAACTGTTGGGCGAGGTCGCGCTGTGAGGTGGCCACACTATTGGCTACAAACCAAGCCACCAACTGCTTCAGGTTTTCCGTAGTTCTCTTTGTCATGATAACAGGGGCATTAATTGTTAATATTATGTTAAATTATAAATTTTCCATTGATTTATTCGAAACCATGTTTATATTTGCAGTCGAAAATCGAAACATATTATCGATTTACATGCTATTTTCGGGCAAAAATACCTATTATTTTCGAAATAAGCAAGAAAAAAATATAAATTTTTATATATTTAGGATAAAAATACCTACAAAATATACACTTATGATTGGTTTTCAGGACAACATTCAGGATAACGAGCCCTGCTGCCGCGCCCGATTGTGTGGTGGCAGGGTCTTCATGCCCTGACACCAATCACCAAACACCAACACGATTTATTATCACCAATCAAAATCCCAACAACATGAGAAGACTATTCAATGAGATCAGCACGTTTTTGCTCGGCAGGAAATGCTATGCCGTGATTGTGGGCGAGCGGGGAAGCGACCGTTACGACATCTGCTCGCAGATTCACTTCACCAAGGAGTCGGCAGCGGCCCACCGCCACCGTATCGAGGAGACCCGCACGTATGTCTACATCGCCACCGTGACATTCAGATGGAAGAGGAAGTGAGGAGATGGTACACGAGATGATTCCCACCACCCGTCACGGCGACGTGACCTTCCATGCCGACGGCCGCATCGACATCACCGCCCACGTGTCACGACAGTTGAAGTTGGAGCGTGGCGACGTGGTAGGCATCGCCACCACCGACGACACGCCACGCGAGCACTATCTCTATGTGGCGCGCCGACATACCGGCATCCTCGGCCGACATGCCTGCACCTGCAAACCCGCCAAAGGCCATGGCCACTACCTGCGTGTACACAGCAAGAGACTCGCCACCCACATGCTCGACGTATGTCATGCCACCGAGCGCATAGAACTATATGTGGGCGAGGCCGTGCACATCGGGCAGATAGGTCTTGCGCTCCCCCTCATCACCGCACCCTATCAGCAACCGCTCTTTATTGACCCTGAACACTGACAGCGGATAGGCGCCACACACCAGCCTCCGCATACCCAAACACAACAACCATGAGAAAACACATCACCTTTGCCGGACTTTCCAGCAACCCCACCGACCACGAGTCGGCCGACGGCCAGTGTGCCGCCCTCGTCAACCTCATTGCCGAAGACGAGGCCCTGCGCCCCATCGGCCTCCACCTACAGACACTCGGTCTCCTGCCCCATGGCAGCCGACTGGCAGGTGTCCATGCCACCAATGCCTAC
This sequence comes from uncultured Prevotellaceae bacterium, assembly GCA_900317305.1. Taxonomy (GTDB): domain Bacteria; phylum Bacteroidota; class Bacteroidia; order Bacteroidales; family Bacteroidaceae; genus Prevotella. The sequence goes on from ONGG01000023.1 coordinate 13,861, forward strand.
CGCCATCTCATCATTGAGGTGGCGCAAGAAGCGCAGTGGACCTATCTCTGGACCACCCCGCCCGAACCTTCTGCCAGCGACGAGCCCATTGCGCTGCACCCCCTCTACGAGACGGCAGAGCGGGTGAACGCCTTCACCTGCATGGACGACACCCTGTGCATGGTGACCGACAGCGCCACACTCTACGCACTCTGGGACGAGGACGAGACCGACTACTGCGTGGTGAGCCACTCCGACCTGCTCTACGACATCACCCTCACCCAAGACGTGCAACAGCGACGCGAGGTGAGACTGCCCATCAGCGGTGCCCTCGCCACCTACCTCGACGCACCCACCACCACGGTGGCCACCCGCCAGAGCGTAGTGGCCCAAATGCTGCCGGGATTCTACGACAGCGACGACGCCTACGCCACCGGAGCTACAATGGTGGCAGCGATGATGGCGGCGGCCACCGACCACGAGGCGGCCCTAATGGGCCAAGGCACCCACAAGTACGTACGCTTCGGTGTGGCCATCCTCCGCATGGCCGACGGCAGTCGCCTGCTCTGCTCCAACCTCTTCGCCATGCTGCCCACCGACCTACCCACCCGCATCACCGCCGACCGCGAGGCCGGCATGCTGAGCAGCACCGTATACCTGCACCGCCACACCCTCACCATCGATATGCGCCAACCTGCTAAGGCGGCAAGGGTGGTGACCGGCGTAGACATCTATCTCTCGCGCGAACTCCACCTGCTCGATCTGCAGCAGGCCGCCACCATCATCACCGACATGGAGGGAAAGACCACCGCCCTCACCTTCGCTCCCCTCAGCCGGCAGGCCACCCTGGAGACGGTCGACCGACTGCCGTTCTACAAAGTGCTCACGGTGAGTCCCGCGCAATGGGGACAGCCCGTGATGGTGCCCCAGGGCGCAGAAGGCGAGAAAGCCGACCTGAGCGACCTGAGACGGTGGAAGGCAGGAGCGAGGGTGGCCGACTGCCACGACGGGCGGCTGAGCATCGGGGCCGTGGCACGCACCCTCTTCTCCCCCTTCGAGACCGGACTCACCTACCGCTACCTCACGCTAGATGCCGTTTCGCGCCAAGCGCTCAGTCCCGACGAGCGGGAGCAGGCGTGCACCGACGAACTGGTGGCAGGCAGCCGTGCCGACCTTTCCGACCAGCCTTTGGGACAGGTGTGCGACATCGTGGTGCGCGCCCGGCTCAACGACCCCACCGTGCATGAGGCATGGTGGAGCGGACAGGTGCAATACCCCATCCCCGGGATGATGATGGCACCCTACGACGAGGTGGAGCAACTGACCTATTACGTGCGCCTCACCACCACGGAGGGGACGCGCTACTACACCACCACCCAGCACATGGACACCCTGCGGCAGAAGGGACTGCGACTGAGCGTACACACAGCCACCGGTCAGGCCCACCGCGTGGAGCGCGCCGCCCTGCACTCGCTGCTGCTGCAACAGGCCAGGGTGCTGCACCTGGACGACGAGACCGGTGAATACCAGACCACCTACCTACTCTGGCAACCGTCGACAACCGAAGAATGGGAGGCGCAACGGGAGAAGGCACGGGAGGCTTGGACCCTCACTCGCTCGCCATCGCTGCTACGTACCTCGGCCAAAGCCAACCCCTTCGTCTTCCCACAATCACTGGCCGTTGACATCGGCGATGGCGAGGTTACACGCCTGATGTCGAACACCCGCCGCACTGCCGACGGCCTCTTCGGCGACGGACAATACTACGCCTTCACCACGAAGGGGCTATGGGTGCTGCGCCTGTCGGGGGAGCGATGGCAAGCCCAGCAGACCGTGAGCCGCGACAGCGTGGGGGCCGACGCGCCAGTGGTGGCTACCGACGACGCCGTGGTCTACGCCTCCTCGCGCGGACTGATGATGGTGCGGGGCGGAGTGAGCACCTGCCTCTCCGACGCGCTGCGCGGCACATCATTCGCCTGCAGCACCCTACCCCATTTCTCCCAACTGGTTGCCACCGAACCCACACTGACCAGTCTGGTGGCCGACCTCCCCCCACTCGCAGGCACGTTCCTCTCCGGGGCACAGGTAATGTTCGACAGCGAGGGCCAGCGGCTGTGGCTCCACCAACCCGACCATTCCCACCTCGCCCTCGTCTACTCCCTGCGGAGCAAGCAATGGGGCTCGGCGGTGGTGGCGTTTGACAGTAGCATCAGCAACGGCGATGCCACCTGGGCACTACAAGACGCTGGAGATGCCGCACGACTGGTAAGCGTGACATTCCATGGCGATGTGCACGTACGGCAACCGGTGCTGCTATGCAGCCGCCCGCTGTCGCTCGGTCTGCGTCACGTCCTCAAGACCGCCCATCGGGTGATGGTGCGCGGCCTGTTCGGCCACCAGGGTCCTGCGGGCAGCCATATGGGAATGGCGCTCTATGGCAGCAACGACCTCGCCAGCTGGCACTATATCGGCAGCAGTGCCAACCAGTATATGCGTCATCGCCGCGGCACGCCCTACAAATGGTTCCGCCTCGTGGCCATCGGCCGCATCCTGCCCGGTGAGAGCATCGAAGGCGTGAGCATGGAGTTCGCCAAGCGGTTTGACAATAAGATAAGATGATTGAAGTTTCGCATTCGCTCAACTTCTTGTAGTTCAGGAGTTCAGGATTTGCAGGAGTTCAGACATTTCACTATCTTTACAAAATAATTGGTTTTTCATGTCACAAATCAAGACTTTTTGCGTATAAAGGGAAACAAACGTTTGATGACACACGAGGAGTTCAAACAGCAGATTCGGCAAATACGCCCCACACTGGTGGGCGTGGCACGCCGCTACCTGACCGACGAGGAGGCCGAGGACACCGTACAGGATGTGCTCCTCCGCCTCTGGCAGATGGTGGGACAGCTGCACTCACCCCTCGAACCTCTGGCAAGGCGGTTGGTCCGCAATTTCGCCATCGACAAGCTGCGGCGCAAACGGCCCATGGTGCCACTCCATGAGATCAATGAAGCGCAAGACGAGGTGGATGGTGAGATCCTTGAGCACATGATGCGCATGGTGGAGGCCCTGCCCGACATGCAACAGCTGGTGCTACGACTCAGACATATGGATGGCATGGAGATGAGCGAGATAGCGCTTCTTACAGGTTCCTCCGAAGTGGCTTTACGACAAGTACTTAGCCGGGCTCGCAGAACCGTACTGCAAAAAATGAAAGACAACGAAAATAAAGAAAACCATGGATAGAGAACAACGACTACGGACCTTGGCCGGACAATTCATACAGGGTGAGACCTCTATAGACGAGGAGCGCGAACTGCTCCAACTCTTGCTCCAAGACGACACTCCAGCCGATTTACTGCCTCTCCGCGAAATGATGGTGGGCTTACAGACCATTGCCCTGAAAGAGCCGAAACTCTCTATGCAGGAAGTGACGAGTGCGAAGAAGACCACGCACAAGTCTCTATACAGATGGGTGGCCGCCGCTGCCGCTGTGATATTGGTGGCGGGTTCGGCACTGGTCTATTACCACAGCGTGCAGAATGAGTATGTGGTCATTGTCTATGGCAAGCGCTATGCCGACCGCGAGATGGCCCTACAGGAAATGAGGAAAAATCTCACCTTTGTGGCAGACACGCCCACAGACCAGGTGGACGACCTGCTCGATGATATGTTTGACTTGTAAAATCGCTGAAATATGAAGAAGATAATCATCATTACAATAATGTTGACGGCCGTCTTGGCGGCTATGGCCCAACAAGGTCTGGCGGTCGACAAGGTATTCAAGGGGAGCATCGTTCCCCTTGAGCAAATGGTGGAGACAAGGGTACGGGGAAAAGACATCGCCAAATACCAACTGAGCTATTTCAGGAGCTTGCGCTTCGGTGCCACTCCGGCACAGACCGAGGAGATTTTCTCTTTGGTGGAGAAAGACGAGCACCAGGAATCGGTCAGGTCGGGCAGCGACAGTCCGGGAGCCAAAGACACGCGCACCCTCATGGTGCGGCTCAAACCCTCCACCAAGGGCAACCGCTTTGTCTGCGTGAAGGCAAGGAAAATATCATCCAAGCACAATGAGGTGATTCTCATCTATATGGAGGGTAAGCTCAACTCGCTGGAAAAACTGGGAGAGATACTGAAAAATTGAAATTAAAAAACACAAATAATATGAGACACATTCTTTTACTTACGCTCGCCTTTGCCCCTTCTGTGGCATGGGCAGCCGACAACGACACCGTGGTTATCAACAAGCCTAACATGGTAACTGTCATCACCAACGACTCCCTGCAGAAAGTCATCGTCAGGGGAAAGGAAAACGACGACGATTTCGTGTACCGCAACACCATACAACTGGTAGACTCCAACTATGTGAGCCAGACCACCATCAACCGCGACCACTGGTCGCTCATCCCCAAGGTGCCTATGACGAAGAACGACAACTATCGTGGAATTTTGGTGGAAGGAACCGCCCATTTCTATTGTGGATTCATCGCCCCGCTCAACATGTCGGATGGTCTGGGACTCAAAACCTTCAGGTCAGCTAATTTCACGTTAGTTCCCATCCAGTTCGACGTTCACCTCAACACGAAGGGGAAAAGAGCGCGTAACATCATCTCACTGGGAATCGGACTTGACTGGAAAATGTTTGGCACAACCAACCACAGTTTTATGAAGGATGAAATGGGAAGAGTGGCGCTTAGTGATTTTCCAGAGGGGAGCAAACCCGACCGTTCCAGAATCAAGGTGTTCAGTCTGTGTTTCCCGCTGCTCTACCAACACCGTTTCGGACATGGTTGGCAAATAGGCGTGGGGCCTGTCTTCAACTGGAACTGCTCTGCCAACATACTGACGGAATATGATAAAGACGAAGGCCACTACGAGTTCACGCAGAAGCATATCGGACAAAGGAAATTCACCATCGACTACCTGTTGCAGCTCCGTACGCCAATATTGCCCGTCTACATGAAATACAGCAACATGAATGTGTTGAAAGATTCCGACGTGAAATTCCACACCCTTTCTTTTGGGATTTATTTCTAAGAAACACTACTCTGCCACTGCGTGGCCAAGATAGGCGGCGGCTCGGAAAAGCAAAAAAAACTCCGTTTTTATTTTGCTTTTCGCTCGCCTTGCACTATCTTTGTAAGCAAAAAGAGAATATATGTTCAACACAATTATTGCATTGGTGGCTTTTGCCGCCGTATCACTGATAGGATGGGGAGTGGCCGAACTCAAGTCGAAGGCTTGCGGCTATGTGCAGAACGAGGAAGAAAAGGCCGTCGACGACCGCCTGGCTCAACAACTGCATGAGAATGGTTTCCATGAACTCAGCATCAAGGACGTCATCAAGAGCATCAGTACCAAAGGTTTCACGACCATTTAGGATGAAAACCAAAATCGCTCACGCTGATGAGGCGTGAGCGAATATAGGTGTTGGCTGACAATTGCGTAGATTAATAGCCCGACCTCTTCTTCTTGGAAGAAGACGGGTATGGTGTAGTGGGAGTTTTTGCAGGAGCATAAACCCCTGCTTTTTTGTTTGCTCCCTTTTGCACACCCTGCTGTGGGGTTTTGACGCCCTGAGGGTTGGAAGCAGCAGGTTTGGCTCCCTGTGCAGCAGGAGCAGCCTGCTGAGGATTTTGAGTGGCCTGCTGTGCCGCCTGTTCCGCAGGCAGAGGCGTGCCAGGAACCACTTGGTTGTGGTGCGCTGCAGCCGGCAAGGTGGATTTCAGTCCATCGGGCGAGGGACTGACCTTCTTGCTCAACTCCTCGTAAAGTCTTACCACATCGAGAGAGACATTGTCGGCACCCACGCTCTCAAACACATTTTTGGCCACATTTTGGTTCACGCTGCTCTGCATGATGAAATTGCGCCAAATCTGCTCCCACCAATTATTCGGAATCACCTTGCCATCGTAGGACCTCATCTTGATCTCGCTGATACGGCCACCGAAGATGGTATTGACGATAGCGGTGTATTTCGAACTGCGGATGGAGTCTTTTCTCCATACATTGTGATTCTTCAGGTAGGCCTGGTCGTACTGCTCCAGAATCACCTGGTCGGTCTCGTCGACCACGATGCCCAATTCGTCATCGTCGGAAAGGGCAGCAGAGTCAGGATACATGTCCAGGTCATCGGACTCAGGAGAGTTGGCCACGGTCGTGGTAGTATTTTGCAGTGGCCATGGCCACCGATGGGTAAACACATGGCAGGCGAGCGCATAGCAGATGAGTGTGGCGGCCACCATCATCACTCCCTTTATCACCCTAAGGATATTCTTCGAGGTGGCAGAGAGTTTGCGTGGTATGAAGATCCTGAACTCATCGCCCTCTCTCTTCACCCTGTAGCCCTTCACCTTTCCCCGTTCAAGTTGGTTGAAGAGGCGGTCGTTGGTACCGATGTCGAAAGTGGTTTTGATGGGATGGCCGTCGCTGAAGTCGAGGGTCACGCTGGTAAGGTCGTGCTTCGGCTCGGGTATGAATACATACTCGCCCTGCTTCACCATTCCTGGTGTGACGGGTATCACGGCTTCCTTCAGGTTGTTGCCCGTAAACTGTATGGTTCCGGCATTCTGCAGGTTGTCCTCATACACTCTGAGCAGATAACTGCCATTGGTGTCGGGCATCACCTGCTCGCCATTGTATCTCACCGTACAACTGCGCAGCATACGGCCATTGAGTTGCACGACAAACCTCAGTTCATGGTAGAACTTGATGGTGCGCTCATCGATGCGGATGCAGTTGGCCGCACTGTCGAAATAACCATATTTGGTGGGTTTGGTCACGTCGCCCTTCACTTCGATGCTCAGAGGCAACATGCCCTCTTTTCCCCTCAGGTTGATTCGCACCTTGTCGCCCTCTTTCACGTTGCCATACTCATATCCGTCGGGCGAGAGAATCTTGAATTCACGCATCACGATGGCCTCCACCCTTCTGATGGTGCTTGAGGCAGCAGGCTGAATGCCTTCGGCAAGCAAATAAATGGCAGGCGTATGGTGGAAGAACTCCTGGTCGGGATAATTGATGAGCGATGCGAGCTGTCCATCGCCCCTGAAGTTCATAAAGTAGGTGATGCGCTCATGCTCTTTCTCCGGGGTGGGCAACAAGCGAGGCAGACCGGCTTTCGTGTCGAGAGCCAGTTTGGAGCGGATATCGGCCACCGCATTGATGAACGACTTGTTCATGCTTGGTTTGTCGTCGTGAGCGGCAATCGAGAGATATTTTTTCGACAACTCGCGCAATGCATTGACCAGATGGTCGGCAGGCACCATCATCCGGCTGCTGTCGAGCAAGATGGCATATTGGATGAAGCCACCCTCTATCGTGTCGATGAGCGACAACTGCAAATTGCGCCCGTCGGGGTATACCCGCAACTCATAGGCCCTCGATGCGCCCAGGTTGGCCATATCAGAGGCACAATTATGGATGCGGAAATCGTAGGCGGCTTCGGATGGATACGAAATGATGGGCAACAAACCCTCTCCGGTCAGTTGCTTGTTGATATTGATTCTGATTGATTCCATTAATATACTGTATATATGGAGTGCATGAATGCCGAGTGGCTATAACCTCGCAATTTGTCGCAAAATTACGAAAAAAACGTTGTTGATGCAAGAATTTGCGCGGTTAATTTCTTATTTTCGCACAAAATGCTCTCCTACCTGAATCATCATGACCGATTGGACTTAGAATGGGCTGAGTGAGGTGTGTGCGCGCCGATTGTGAAGTTTCACGCTTTCGGCCAGGAGAGTCCAGTCGGTGTCGCGTCTCGACTTCCACACTTGCGCCATCGACGGTGCACAAACCTCGAACCAGTCGGCCAAGGCTGCAGCCACCATATATTCGTAGGCCTCTGTTCCCCATCGGTCGATATGCGCATCGGTTACAGAGGTTGGTATTTTCAAGTGCCAGGTGTAGCCATGAAAGACAGGCCGACGGCCAGGATCGTTGGAGACATTGTGGTAGCTCTCTTCTTGGCATAAAAAAGGCATGAAGAGTCCGCACAGGCGATGGTATGCGTTGTCGAGCACACGGATGATGCGGTCGCGGTTTTGTCCTTCCATCACATCCTGTACCAGATGGATGGCATGAGGAGAATGTGAGGTGGTGTCATCTTGCATGGCATCGCCCACGGTGTAGGCGTAGTTGGAGATGTCGTAGGCCAGGGTGTCGTATGAACAGCGGATTGTAGCTTGGCGGAATGTGGTTGAGATGGTGTTCATGGTGGGGCTTTATTAGGAGTTCAGGAGTTCAGAAGTTCAGGAGTTCAGACATTACTCTTTTTTTCAAGGAGTTCAGAAGTTCAGAAGTTCAGAAGTTCAGAAGTTCAGACATAGCATTTGTGAGGGCTTTGGATAGAGAACCTCCCCTACCCCCTCCAGAGAGGAGGGGGGGATGATACCACTAACTTCTGGGAGGGAGGAATGAGGAGAAAGGTTGGGGCCTTCTCCGTGAATGGATGATTTGCCGACAACCATCTACGAGGCACGAAGCCTCGGTAGCATAGTGATTTTCCTGTTCTGGCATGACGACCGACATCCATTTTGCAGTTATCCAAGCCATGAACAAGGAGCGCAGATGCGACTCGAGCGAGGTTGCCCACCGCTCATCCCAATTGTCTGGCATGCGCAGACAGGCCTGATAGCCGGTTGCCGTGCGTGAGGACGAGGCAAGGTATTCGCCCAGTATCAAATCGGTCTTGTCACAGCATTCGTTCCATGCCATATTGAGCCACAGCCCATCGGCCTGGACGACGGCCACCCGGTCGTAATGCGCCCCGGCATTGTCGGTTTTCACTCCGTGGTAGGCGGTGACGAGGGCAACACCCTCATCAGTTTCCGTCCTATTCACTTGCAGAAGGATTGTTTTCATAACGATTCTCTATCAATTCCTTGATTTCTTGTTTGGCTCGACTCTCAAAGTCGCCGAGCTTGGTCTTGAAATAGATGCTCACGCCGAAGATGCCTCCGGCATAGGTGAGCGCCTGCGCGACATACCAGAGCACGCCCTCTGAGATGTCGCCGTCGTTGCGGAAGAACGACAAGAAGGCGAGAACGATGCCCGAAGCGATCATTCCGATGGCTGAGCCATATTGAATCCAGTCCTTTGTATTCATTTGAGGTTTGAGGTTTGAGATTTAAGCTGCGCTTGATTGTCGGCGGCACCTCGGCAATTCAAGCAAGCTTGATTGCTCTCGGTTTGCTCGACAATTGGAGATTTATTACTCTTACTCAGGGCTTCACCTGGAACATCCATTGATACTCTGCTACGTCGAAGGAGGGGCAGGCTTTGTTGGCGAACTCCCGATGGCCATGGAGCGTGGCCTTCGGGTAGAGTTCATGGAGGCGCTTCAGGAGATTGGCCAGTGACTTCTTCTGCGCCTCGGTGCGCGTGTCCTTGGGCGTTTTGTTGTCCTTGGCCACGCCACCGATATAGCACACGCCGATGGAATGGGCGTTGTGCCCGGTGCAGTGGGCACCTGCCTGAGCGACGGGACGGCCCGTGTGGATCGTGCCGTCGCGATAGATGACGTAGTGGTATCCGATATCCCGGAAGCCACGCTGCAGGTGCCACTGACGGATCTGTGCGACGGTGAAGTCACGCCCCTCAGGGGTGGCGCTGCAGTGGACGATGATCTCATTGATTGTGCGCATGGCTATTGATAGTCAATATATCCGATGTCAATTCTGATGCCCGCTCTGCTGAAGAATGAAAGATTCCGTCACGCCCTGCAGGCCCTTGTAGCCCAACCGGTCCCTTGGGCATCTCATACTCCACGCCACCCTTGTAAATCTTCTTTATCTTTGCCATTGTTTCTTGTTTTGAGATTTTTGGTTTTATTATCGATTGAGGGTGAAGGAATGAAATCTTAAATCTCAAATCTCAAACCTCCAACCTCAAACCTTAAATCGTTATCACCAAGCATTCCATGCCCTCAGGCTGCTGGAGTTGGGCACGGTATTGTCGTGCATGCTGACCGTAGCGGGGCCGGTGTCGCCCTGACTGGTGTAATACTTCAGGTAGATGGCGCGGATGACGGAGTTGAGTGCGGTGAACGTGTTGCCCGCCATCTCTATCTCGTTGCCACGGAATGAGAAGAGCACCTCCTGGCTCACCGACTCGAAGAGCGAGAAGCCCTCGGAGATGATGTTGTCGGCACGGAACTCGTTGTTCGTGACGACGGCCTCCTCTGCCCAGAGGTGTGACCCCGTGGAGCCGCCGCCGATGGAGTTGGCCTCGACGATGTTCCCGTCGAAGAGGAACTGCTGTCCGATGATGTTGAACGTCGATGCCCAGTTGAGCACCACGGCCACGAACTTCTGTGCGTCGAGTGCGTTGTCGGCATTGATCTCCGGCGTGTAGTCGTTGCCGTCGGCCACGTAGCTGCTTGCCCGGTCGGCCCACCACTGCATCGGTTTCGCATCGGTGTTGAAGGTGTTGTCCTTGTAGTAGCGAAGGATGTCCATGTGCCCGTTGTTGTACTCCGCAGGCACGCAGCTCCCCTTCGACTTCAGGCAGCACACGTCCAGCCGGTAGGTGTCGAACCGCATGATGTTGGTGACGGTGTTGTTGCAGAAGTACACCTGCGTGGCGTTGAAATACGCCTCGTATGTCCATGCGTGGTATTTCTTGGTGGTACCCGAGGAGTTGATGTACTCCGAGTGCCCCGACACGAAATCACGGATGGTGTTGTGCAGCATGTATACCGATGCCGTCTCGGCCAGCAGTCCGCAGTAGTAGCCGCCCGACTTCCTGTTGCGCTGTATGCCCTGCCTTCCCTGGAAGGTGTTTCCGGCCACGAACATCGGGCAGCTCATATAGGCCATGTAGCCCACGTACGTGCCGCTGTTCACGCCGATGCTCATGCCGGCGCCCTTGATGCCCGTGAAGGTGTTGTTGGTGATGCGCCACGACTTCACCACACGCAGGCCGCTGCTCTGCATGAACAGGTGGCCTTCTGCCTGGCAGGAGTCAACGTTGATGTGGTTGATGCAGTTGTCGTCGGTGGCATATCCGTTGCCGTCGAGCGGACTCAGGTTCACGTTGCTGCCGAACTGGAAGTAGTTGGCCCCTGACGAAGCCGAGGTGAACACGCATCCCTTCACGTCGAGCTGCTCCACGCCCGGTGTGGTGTCGATGTAGAACATCGCGTCGCTGTGTGTGGACGTGCTGCTGAATCTCGCCTTGTTGAGCGTGAGCGAGTGCTGGGTGTAGAAGAGCGATCCGTCGGTGACGAGTCCGCCCACGGCCTCCCCGTTCACCTCTCCGTCGATGGTGAAGTCCTTCTCCAGCTTGACCGCCGAGCCGCTTGCGTAGTTGTAGTGGTTGTTCTTCGTGATGCGGGCGTAGTACACCTTGTCGAGTTTCAGCCCCACGCAGGGATTGTCGGCCGAGGCGAGTGTCTTCAGGATTTGGGTGTTGGCGTCCATGATGGCGTTGGTAGTGCCCTCCTGCAGTCCTGCTTCAGCCGCCGTGGTGAGCGACTGCCCCTGTCCGATGAGTGAAGGCAGCGAGAGCGCCCCGCGCACGTCGGCCACGGTGATGTCCTCGGGGTCTTTGTTGATGGTGATGACACCCTTGTTGCCCACCGTCGGGTCGAAAGGAGTGACAGTCGGCGTGGGGCCTGGCGACGGGTCGTCGGGCTCCAGCGCCTCCACCCTTGCCGTGAGCGCCTGCAGTTGCGTAAACAGTCGTTCGATGAGCGTATAATTTGTAGCCGCCCTATCAGCCACCTCCTTGTTGGTGAGTTCCACCAGCATGATGTTGTCCTCATCCCACACATACCACTGGGCAGTCTCCATTCTCCTATAGAGGGCGTTCGCCTCGAAGTCGGTGTCCTCGAAGTCAAGGTGTGCGCCGGTGTTGGTGCAGACCTTCAGTTCGTCCTCATCATCGTTGTACCACAGGTCGCCCAACTGCCATTCGGTGGATGCCTGCGGATTGTCGCCCCATACACGGACCGAGAATCGTTGCCGCGCCAATTGGTTCTCTATCGTCTGCATGCTGCCACGTAGTCCGCCAATGGCCGATGAGGTGGCACTGTTGGATATCGCGTTTGGCGACGCTGGGTCCAACTCGTTGTCGACGACCATCTGTCCCCCGGCATCGATGACGATGTTGCCCTCACCTATCAGACTCTGACCGTTGATGGTTTTCAAGTTGGTGAGGGTACTGAGATCCACCAGCCGGTTGCCGTTCCAGCGAAGCAGGCGCTCACGGGTGCAGTCGACATAGAGCAGCGACGCATCGAACAGTTCTTCCTGCCAAAGGCCATTCTTGCAAACATATATGCAATTGTGCCATGTGGAGTAGGCATAGGTGCCCTCGGTGGGCATGGCTGGCAGCAGATCGCCCCAATAGTGCAGGAAACGCAGTTCACGGAAGTGCAGCATTTCTCTCACCTGCCCGGCCAGTTTTTCTTCTGTCACCGCGCCATCGGCCATCTTGTCGGTGGTCACGCCACCATCGGCCATCTTGGGAGTGGTCACCGCCCCGTCGGCCAGATTCTCGGTCTGAACGAAGGCGGTGCCGAGGATGGTTTGCGCCGTCCACTGACCGTCGTGGGTGCCATTGTGGTCGGTATCGGTGGAATGGTTCCACATCAGGGCACTCAGCACCCTTACCCTGATACCGCCGAAGGCCTCATAATAGCCAGGATCGGCAGCGAGATAAAACACATTGTAGTCGGAAGGCTGCACGGGATTGGTCATGCCGGGATGGGCCACACCGGCAAAGACATATCCCGCCTCCACGATACCGTCGACAACCGTCTTTGCCGCGTTGTAGGCATCGAGTTGGAAGGAGTCGCCCAAGGCAATGTGCTCTGCCTGGCGTTGCCACTCACCCTCGGCGACACAATTCCATAGTGCAGGTTGGGCAGTGGCTCCCACCAAGGCCCAATCGCCACGATGAGGCGAGGGACAGGCGGTGGCCAGTGCCTCGTAGAAGTCGAACAGTCCCCGGTCGCGCCCACGCAGATGCCGGCAGATGAGTTCACCCTCCACCTTCAGGTTGCCGTTCACCACAGCATGTTGCATGACTTTGAGTCGACCACCTATGCTGACATCGTTGGTGACGGCCAGGTCGCCCTCTTGATGGAGCAGTCTGTAACTGTCGGTATGTTCATAGACATCGGCTCTCCAGTTGCCCTGCGCCTCGTCCCAGAAATAGACGGTGGCACCGACATGGAGGAATTCCCCGGGATTGCCACCCTCCGGGAATCGTTGCCAGACAGCAGCCAGACTGCCATAGCATCCCAAGTCGTAGATTCTTTTCCATTTGTTTCTCATGGTTTTTGGTTGATTGATTGTTGATTTGTTTTTCGCGTGATTGATGAAGAGTTGCACTGGGGGCCGATGCGATGCTACTGAATGCCCGGCGACTGGAAGCACTGACCTACCAAGAGGGCGATGCGCTGGATGATGTCGTGATAGAGCAGCGGTGGAAGGAGGATGGCTCCTTGCTGGATGCGGGGCACAGGCTGGTAGAGCGCCTTCGCCAAGGTGACGCCAGGACCGGCCATCGAACTGTAGAGTTCGGCTGCCCATCCCATGGGAGTGGAGACGATGGCCGCCACCGGTCGCTGTGGATTGCCCCTGATGCCAGGAAAGCGGCTCGACTGCCACTGGTATTCGTCGTCGTGGGCAGTGATGATTTTCGCGTCGCGCTGCCAGTCGCTCATGCGGATGGCAATGAGCCGGAGAAAATCGTCGGGCAGGAGGAGCAGCCCCATTCCCACCCCTGGGGCGTCGTTCCATGCCACCCCGCCCGTAATCGGAATGCCCGTATGCAGTTTCCACACCGGCGCCTCCTCGATGACCTGCCTTGCCCCCCACTCCACCTGCGCAAGAATCATCTTGTCGATGGTGAGTGAGGGCGGGTCGGCCTGACAGATGAGTGGTTGGTCTTCGGCATCAAGGTCGAGTTGTATCCGCACATCGCGCAGGATGTCTTTTACGAGGTATCTCATGAGTCGGTGTAGATGACATAAGTGGTGTCAGGATCGGGATGGGCTGGCAACTGCTCGACGAAAACCAGCCTTTCGGTATTTGCCACGTTGGCCTCGAGTGTCTCGACCCGCTGCTCCAGGTCGGCCGTTCGCCCCATTCCTCTGAAGAGGAATGGGGTGCGGCGCTCCTTATGGTCTTTCCATGTAGTCATGCTGCGGTTGGATTGAGGGGTTGTCGATGGTCAGTATCTTGCCGTGGTCGAGTGCCACGGCCTCTATCTGCGCACGGGTGCGCAACAGTGTTCTGGAGATGCCATACTCGGCGGCCACCCACTCCTTGGCATCGGCCAGTGAACCGAAAGAGATGGGCTGTGGGTGGTTGGAGGACCTGTCGGCATCGTTCGGCGAGGGCTTGTCTTCGGCAGGAGTCTGGGGAGCCGCTAATACCAAACGGCCATAGAACCGGTGTCGCTCGATGGCTTCCTGCAAGCGGACATCCGAGGTGGTGAAATAGCTGCCACCAAGGGTGAGCGGCACGAATCCCACATGCACCCAAGCATCGCCGACGCGCACGTTGAAACTCACCTCGGTTTTTGACGTGTAGGTTTTTGTCATGGTGATGGTTGTTAATGTATGCGCAGTCGATGAGCATCACTCCTGTGCCAGGCGCAGACGGGCGTGGGCCTTGGCGTAGCGCAGGTAGAGGCAACTGATTTCCTGGAGCACCACGGCGTCGGTGTTGCGCACGCCGGCCTTCTTCAGGTCGAGGATGTTGCGGCTCCAACTCAGATGGGTCTTCTTCGTCAGGAACTCGGGGTCGAGGGCGAAAGCGCAGTCGGCCATGCCATTCAGGTCGAAGAGTTCATGATGGATGGCAAGGATCTCGCCGAAGTCGGTCTCCCAACTCTTGAACTTCAGGTTCCATACCTCCACGGTGTCCTTGAGGCGGAACTTGTCGCTGTCGATTTTGGAGAGCGCCGAGAGGAAGTCGGAGCCACAGAACATCACCTTGCGCTTGTTGCCGATGCCGGTACCCACGAAGAGGTCGCGCGAGATGTCAACGAGGTCCTCGTCGGTGATCACGGTGGCATTCTTTGTCGCATTCCATGTGCCCACCTCGATGTCCTTTCCGGCCTGCCACCAGATGCCCTTGGTGAACCACTGCGACATGCCGTCCTTCACCGAATGGTTCACCACGTTCATGTCGCCAAACAGATAGCTGTTCTCCATTGCCAGACGCATGTCGTAGATGCTGTCTTCCTCCAGGTCGCTGAAGCCCCAGTTCACTTCCTTGGCGGCAATCTTGTCGAGGGTCGACTGCTCAATCTGGGCCATGAAGTTCTGGCAGTACTGCAGTTCAGAGGTGGGGATGTTGTTGAAACGGCCGGTCTGCACGTCGAGTTCGCCGCACGACTTGCCCATGCGGATGAGCACGGTGCCATTGGCGATGGCGGGCACGCCGATATTCTGTCCGTTGACCTCCGTTCCGTTCACGGCGAAGACGATGGGCTGTCCGTCGGAAGTCTTGCCGCAGACGCAGAGCTCCAGGTCGGGCGTACGGGCATCATTGGTGTCATAGGCCACTCCTTTGTGGTTGTTGATGGCCTTGACACCCACCACGCGGATGGTGTCGTCGAGGGTGAACATGTCGGGGTCGGCCACGCGGATGGCCGTGGAGACACCATTGCTGGCAGCGACGGCAGCGGTGAGCGTGGTCTTCACGGGACGGGTGCCCACGCTGTAGTACTTCACCTCGAACGACCTGGCGTGCTGACTGTGGGCATAGCGCGAGATCTGGTCGATGGGGGTGGCCATCGGACGGATGCGGGTGATGCGCTCGTCGATGTCTTTCTGATACATCTCGGCGTCGGCATCGGCACGGGCCTGGGTCTCGGTGAGAATGCCGGCGGGGTTGTTGGGATACTGGGCAGCCGCACCTGCAGTGGTGTGGTGTTCGGTGGTGCCCTTGTACTGCTCTTCACCGCCCTGCGTCTTGCCTGCCTCGGGCAATGGTGTGGCCGCAGCCATCAGCATGCCGGCATCAGCGCCTGCGGCGATGGCGGCCAGTTGGAAAATAGTCTCTGTGAGACGACCTACTGAAAACTTGTTTTTTCTCATGTTTTTGGATGTTTTAAAAAAAGTATTATCCTGTTGACGGTGCAAAAATAACATCCGAGAAAAAAGAATTCAGGGCATTTTCGTATGGACAAAAAAATCTCCCGCCTTCTTCTGGAGCGAGGAAGGCGGGAGATGGAAAGGTATTGAGGTTGGAAACCTCAAAAAGAATTATTTACCAAGGATGATGTTGATGATACTTGTCACATCAGACATATTGATGAATCCATCTTCGTTGACATCGGCATTAGCGAACACAAAGGGTGATGGATTTTTTCCGAGTACATATTCTATAATAGTCGTAACATCCGACATATTAATAAACCCATCATCGTTAGCATCGCCCAGCAGTGCGGCTGCACTCTTCTCAATCGTCACCACGAACGAAGAGTCGGCAGGACGCACATATAGGCGGCCAGTGGTGATGAATTCAACTTTTTCGATGATGCCATTGTATGTACCAGGACGTATTTTGTCATCGGCTTTGAATGTGAGTTCGAGCAGAGCCCCTGAGGTGCCAGTGATGGCACCCAGGTTTGCGTCAAGACCACAGATTCTGTAGACATTATCATCGGGCTGGCCCACAGTGATTTCGCCAGCATACCTATTGGTAGCCTTAGCTTCGACCAATGTGAGTCCTTCAGGCAACCTCAGGTCAATGCTGAAAGCCGTAAGGTCGGAACGTGTGTTGGTGAAGTCAAGCGTCACCATGATGGTCTCGCCTTGAGTGACAGTGAAATCATTGATTTTCACGCTCTCAGCCTTCGACGTATAGGCAAGGCTCATGAGAGCCATGACCAGGAATATAATTTTCTTTCTCATTGTTCGAAGCATTGATTATTTGATAACTACTTTCTTGCCATTGAGGATATACACTCCCTTTGTTGGATGGTCTACGCGCATGCCACTGAGCGAGTAGTAGACGCCATCCTCCATAGCGCCATTTGCTGTACCCATCGTCTCGGCGATGTCGGTAGGCAGGGCGGTGGTGATGTTGTCGAAGCGGTGCTCAACGCCATCAACGGTCACGAGCTTGATGTTCTCGACTATGATCTCATCGAGGTCGGGATTACCGGCCAGGATGTTGACCACCGAACCATCATTGCCGGCAAAGGTCTTGTTGGCGATGGAGAGTGCAGCGAAGCGATAGGTGTTCTCACCAATCTTGTTGTAGAGCATCTGATGGTCCTTGAGACGGTCGGTAAGCTTGGCCAACTCCACCTCGGAAGCCTCAGGAAGAACAAGGTCGAACTGGAAGGCGGTATAGGGCAGCTCGCTGCTGACGCAGAGCGAGAGCACGTTGTTGATGTCCTTGGTAAGAGTCACGGCCTCGTCGTCCATTCCAGGAGCGGCATTGACATGCGGGATGTTGGGAGCTGCCCCACCATCGGCAATCTTGTTTACGAGAATCACGGCATCGTTCACGCCCACTTCCTCGTTGTTGTCGAAGTCAGCAAGATACTGGTCGAAGACATCTGCAGGCTTACCAACGACGAACTTGAGGATATCGACGGCATCGAGCATGTCGGCCCGTCCATCACCATTCACATCGCAGTTGGGATATTCCAGAATCTTTGCAAACGAGCCCCAGTTGCCCGATGCGGCATCTTCGGGTACACACGAAGCGTAGGAATCGTAAGAGCCGGCGGGCACATAGAGGCGTGTACCAGAGAAATTGAAGTCGTAGAACACGTCATTCTCCACATTGAGTGCGGGATTCCATGCCACCTTGATGGCCTTGAGCGAAGTACAGGCATTGAATGCGTACTTCTGAAGGTTCTTGACCGAAGCAGGGATATTGATGAACTTCAGCGACGAACACTTGCCGAAAGCACCCTCTTCGATATTCAGGAGTGTATTGGGCAGCTTGACAGCAGTGAGGCCTGCAGCACCCGAGAAGGCGTAGGAGAAAATGGTCTTCACCATCGAGGGAATCTCATAATCACCCTTCTTGCCTGCGGGATAGATGTAGAGCGTGTTCTTGGCTGTGTTGAACAGCACGCCATCCTCTGCCACATAAGTAGTATTGCCCAGAGCAACAGAGACGCTGGTAAGCGAAGAACAATTGGCGAGGATACCCTTGCCAATTTGGGTTGTGGCTACCGGTATCTGGAAAGAGGTGAGGCTGGTGCAACCAGAGAAGGCTCCATTCTGAATGTTCTTGATGGTCTTCGGCAACTCAACAGCCTTGAGAGCGGTACAGCCAGCAAACGCATTGGCAGGAATACCAACCAGTCCGGTGAAGTATTTCAGTTCCCTGAACGACGTGATGGGCTTTCCTTCGAACAAGTTGCCCAGGCTATAAGCCTGTTTGGCCTCGTTCACGGTGAGCTCTTTATCGTTGTCAGTATCCCAATTCTCCACGCAAATGGCCTTGACGGTAGCGTCGGCGAATTCGATGACGGAGGTATCGTCGAGATACTCATCGATACGGAAGTTCTTCCATACATCAGCGGCCTTGTAGTCGCTGATTGTGCCCTTAGGCACGCTGAGCGAGACATTCTTCACATCGACACCCGAGAAGGTATTGGCAGGCACGGTAAGTGGTGTATGCCATGCCACGATGACGGAGTCGAGCGCCTCGCAAGCGCGGAACGCATTGGCACCAATGCTGGTGATGCCCTCGTGGAGCGAGAGAATCACGAGTTCCTTGCTCATGGTGAAGGCATCCTCGCCGATCTCAGTGATATCCGTGCCGATGACATATTCGGCACCGATGGTCTTGGCAGCGGGGAACTGCAGCAGAGCATTGCCGGCCTTGTTGTAGAGCACGCCATCGACAGAGGAGTAGTTGGCATTGTTGGCATCAACATTGATGGCAGTCAGTTTCGGACAACCCTTGAAGGCACCCGTTCCCACAGTCTGGATATTCTGCGAGATGGATACAGCCTGGAATCCACTGTTGTAAGCAAATGCGCTGTCGCCAATCTCGGTGAGGTTGGGCAGACGGTTGAAGGTTACCAGGGCAGTGCCTTGGAAAGCACTCTTTCCGAAACGTGTGACGCCCTCGGGCATGGTGATGGCAGCCAACTGGGTGTCTTTGAACGCATTGTCGCCAATCTCGGTGAGAGCGGTGAAATACTGGAGTTCGTTGAACGAGGTGATGGGCTGACCGGTGTATACCGTGCCAAGGGTGGCCACGACAGAGGCCTCGTCATAGCTGATACGTCCGTCACCATCGGTATCCCATTTGGCCACGGCAAGTTTCTCTACGAGCGGATCTTCGAAAGCGATGATGGTGGCATCGTAGTCGGCCATGCTGCTCTCCTTGAAGATGGAGAAGAACTTCCAGCCCGGAGCAACGATATACTTATCCTTTGTGCCCTTCGGCATGAAGAGGATGCCAGAGATCTGACCAGCGGAGAGTTCCTCGTAGTTGGAGAAAGTGTTGTCGTTGATGGAGAGCGGTGTGTTCCAAGCCACCTGGCATCTCACGGATGCAGGCATGCCGTTGAAAGCCTTCTCACCGATAGAGGTGACGTTGGCAGGAATGTCGATGCTCTGCATGTTGTAGCAGTCTTTGAAGGCACTGGCACCGATAGTGGTCACCTTGCTGCCTATCACGATAGACTTGAGACCTGTACAATCCTCGAAAGCGAAGTCGCCAATCTTGGTAATCTGGTTGAAGTTGAACGAGGTCATCTTCGAGACGCCACTGAATGCATAAGGATAGATCTCCTTGATGATTTCGTTGGCATTCATGTCGCCAGCTTTCTTGCCAGCAGGATAAGCGATAACCACAGAATTGTCGGCATTGAAGAGGATGTCGCTGACAGCCTTGTAGTTGGTATTGCCTGCCTGCACAAGGAAACGGGTGAGCGAAGCGCAGTGTGCGAAAGCACCCTCGCCCACAGAAGCCACATTATTGCGCAGATAGAAATAGGTGATGGCATTACATCCATAGAAGGCTTTCTTGCCGATGTTCACCAGAGCGAGGTTGAGTTCGGTGGTCATCTTCTCGCAACCCTCGAAGGCACTCTCGCCAATGGTAACGATAGTAGACGGCAGGGAAACCTTGCCCAGCTCCGAGCAGCCCTTGAAGGCATTGGCGGCAATCTCGGTAAGGCCAGTGAAATATTTCAGTTCCTCGAACGAGGTGATCTGCTTGTTGCCAGTGAAGGCATTGCCCAGGTCGGTCACGGCCTTGGCCTCGGCACCATTGATCTTGCCGTCGCCATTGGTATCCCATTTCGACACACAGATAGCCTCAATCTTGTCATCGGCGAAAATCATGTCGGAATACTCATCGCTAAAGGCCTCGGTTGTGCCGAAGTCCTTCCATACGTTGGCTGCAGCGTAGAGGCTCTCGGTGCCCACGGGCACACTGAGCTTGGCATTGGCCACATCCACGCCCTCGAAGGTGCTGGCAGGCACGGTGAGCGGAGTCGACCAATAGACCTTGACATTGTTGATGGAGGAGTTGGCGAAAGCCTTCTCTCCGATGGTCTGCACCGACTTGTAGATGCTCACGATCTTGAGGCGTGATGCGCCGAGGAATGCCTCGGGTGCGATGGTCTTCACACCGTCGGGAATCATGATATTGGTATAGGTGCTGTAGGCCGGGAACTGCAATAAGGTGGAGTGGTCTTTGGTAAAGAGTGCCCCAATACCTGTGGTGTAGTTGGTGTTGGCCTCATCCACGGTGATCGTGGTGAGCGAAGCACATGACTTGAGCACACCATTGCCGATGGTCTTGACCGATGCCGGCACGTTGAAGGTCTTCAGTTTGTTGCAGAAAGCGAAAGCATTGGCACCAATCGACACCACCGAATTGGGCAGGACAATGCTCGTGAGGGTGCTGTTGGCGAATGCCTCTGCAGGAATAGAGGTGAGGCCGGTGAAATACTGCAGCTCGTCGAAGGAACTGATCTCGGCTCCATTGAACAGCGTACCGATAGAGGTGACGGCAGCAGCCTCATCGTAGGTCACGTATCCATCATGGTCGGCATCGAAGTTGGCCACGCAGATTTCCTGCACCTTGGCATCCTTGAACATGATGATTTTCTGTGCATAGTCGGCGATGGTACCTTCCTCGATGAAGGTGAACCACTTCCAACCGTTGGCACTCTTATAGGCATTGGCCGTGCCTACCGGAACGAACAAGCGACCGGTGATGCCACCATCGGTGACCGGTGTGAAGTTGGAGAAAGTGCCATTTGAGATGGAGAGCGGAGTGTTCCATTTCACCTCAGTGCGGATGCCCTGTGCCACACCCTGGAAGGCGTTCTCACCAATGCTGGTGAGTTGGTCGGTCATCACGAGGGTATAGAGGCTCTGGCAATTGCGGAAGGCACCTTTGCCCACCGACTTGATTTTATCGGTGAAGGAGACCGTGGCCAAGTTGGCACATCCGTCGAAAGCATAATCACCGATGTTCTCCACGTTGTTGAATGTGACCGAGGTGAGATTCGATGCTCCGGCAAGTGCGTAAGGAGCGATATTGACTACCGATGTTGGGAATCCATAACTCTTCGAGGTCATACCAGCAGGATACACGTAGAGAGTGGTACCGTCCTTCGACAAAACCCTATAGGTATTGGTTGTGAAGTAGGGATTGCTGGCATGTACTTGGAAATTGGCACATGAAGTACAATTGGCAAAAGCACCTTCACCAATCGACTCTACCTTATAGTAAAGATAGAACCTTGCGATGCTCGAACAGCCATCGAAAGCATGTTTTCCGATGGTGGTAAGAGAGAGGGGAAGAGTGACAGCCTTGATACTTGCACAACCATAGAAGGCATAATCGCCTATGGTCACGATGCCCGACGACATCGTGAGATTCTCGATGTTGGCACACTCATAGAAGGCCTTCTCGGCAATAGAGGTAACCTTGTTGTAAATGGTCACCGACTTGAGGGCGGCGCATCCCACGAAGGCCTCTTTCTGGATGGTAGTAAGGTTGGAAGGCAACTGAATGGACTCGAGGTTGGAACAACCTTTGAAAGCATTCTGTCCGAGAATGGTCACGTTAGAGAAGGAGCGGAACTCGTTGAAACGCTTGATTTCGGTATTGCCGACGAAGGCGCCACCTACATCATTCACGGCCATGGCCTCACGGTAGGAAAGCTCATCATCATTGTTGAGGTCCCAGTTGGAAACGCAGATGTCTTTCACCACATCGTCCTCGAACATCATGATGACATCGACGTCGACATACTCGCGCACCTCGCCGAAATTCTTCCACACATCGGCTTCCTGATAGGTAGCCTTGTAGCCAGAAAGCACGCGGAGCACCATACCACTCAGGTCGAGGCCGTCGAATACTTCCTCGGAGATGCCGAGAGGTTTGGTCCATTGCACGGTGACGGTCTGCAGGTTGGTACAGCCTTGGAAAGCATCGTCGCCGATAGAGGAAACAGAATTAGGTATCGTGACCGTCTTCATCGACGTACAGTCGGAGAAGGCCTCGTCATTGATACTCACAACTTTGTAGTAGAGACCATTGTGGTAGACTCTCCAGGGGAGCACCAGGTTGACAGGTCCCGAGACATCACCACTTCCAGTCCCGATATTTGGGTTGGAGGGATTGGTAGAGGATGTGAAATAATTTTCATCCCAGCCTGATACGGTTACCGTATGGGCGGTGCGGTCGACTATGTTATAACCGATTCCGTCGACGGTAATGTCGAAAGCCATGGCAAACGACACGGCACAAGCTGACATAAAAGTTAGCAGTAATCTTAAATGTCTCATAAATCTATTAATATTAGGTATTCTCGAATCAATTATTTTCGGGCTCTTTGAGCTATACATTATTATAATAATCTATGCAAGCCTCAAATTTTAAAAAATCCCTCCCCTGACCTTAGAGAACAAGGACCGAAGGAGGGATTTCGACGTATCATGAAGTCGCTTACTTCACGACTTTCTTTCCGTTGATAATGTAAATGCCTTTCTGAGTGGGGTTCTTCACCTTCACACCCGAGATGGTGTAAGCATCGGTATTGCCAGCCTCAGCCTCTACACTGCTGATACCTGTGGTCTCCTCGAAGAGGAACGACTCGTCGGCACTTGAATCATCCTCAATGTAAGCCTTATACTTGGGAATCTCCACACCTTCTTTGCAGCGATAGAAGCCCACGCCTTCGTTCTTACTTGCCAAAGCGAAGGTATTCTTCGTGGCAGTATAGGCAGCAGCAGCTGTGCCCTTAAGGATGTTGACTGAAGGTGCTGTGGGGGAAGTTGTAGTGGTCTTCAGTTTGTAGGAACCAGCAGCAGCTTGGATGGTAACAGGAGTTGCGGCGGGAATAGAAACTACTGTTTCGCGAGACACCATACCATTCACGGTTTGGGTAGCAACCATTGCTGTCAGACCTGTGCCTTCGAAGTTAAGAGCCACTGGCCAACAAAGGGTTGCATAGCCTATCTCACTAACGGTAAGTTTAGCAGCCAATTCTATAGGATTCTCTGTTTTTTCAGGAAAGATCTCCTGAGAAGGTGAATCAATTGTTGTAATCATCATACGAGTATCCTCACCAGTATAGCCTTCGATATATGGTTTGTCAACAACCTTGATATACTGTATGCCGGTCTGAGCCTTATCTGTCATTCTCACCTGGAATGTGGCCAAAGCCTCTGATGTAGTTTTTGGGAAACCACTTGAGGCTGCTTCGTGCTTGGCAATAAGTGTCAGCGTATTGTATTCAGCATTATAAGTCTCATTCAATGTGGCATTCTTACGTTTTGACAGAGAGCAACCACTCACAAAATTGAAGTATACCCATTCTTCAGGTTCAACATCTTCATCCTCATACAACACAGGTTCCATACCCTCAGGAAGTTGAATCCAGATGCAGAAGCTACGACCTTTATTGACGTACTCCTCACTCACATTCAAAACAACACTTAACTCCACCACACTTGATTCAGCCTTAGAGATGTCAAAAGACACACCTTGCTCTTCATCATCGACAATAGTGAAATTGTTTTGTGCAAACGAAAGGCTAGCTGTGAGCAGCATAGCGATTCCAAGTAAACACTTTTTCATGATAATTACCTTTTTGTTTATTTTATGAATTATTGATTATCAGTTTGATTTCATCGCTCATGAGACTGGAGAAAGAGAATGTCTACTGGTGTAGACTTGTGCTGAGGAAGTGAAACATTGCAAATATTGCTGCCATAAAATTTTCCCAAATAGCGGCTAATAATGCCTATGATTCCTTTCGCTTGCTTTGTTCTATTTTATCTCCAAATCATCAATTATTGTATAAAGATTAGTGATCGTCATTACCGTCTCCCCACACTTATCCACATAAGAAAAGGAAGCGGACACAACGGCTTTTGCATCTACTTTGGTGCAAAAGTATGAAATCTTTTTGAAAAATGCTACTTTTCGCTAAAAACTTTTGGCTGAAAATGAGTGAAATGAGTAAATGTGACGGAAATTTAACGTTTTTTAACTACACAACATTCTTATTCCGTCTAAAAACACAAGTAAAAAATCAAAGCAAGTGTTGTCAGGTTTGCTCCTCGAACGGAAAGAGTCCGTAGAGTTGTGCGTCGATATTGTCGGTGATTTTCTTGAAGTCGGCGGGATTGCTCTCAAACTTGCAGGTGTCGCCATCGACGATGATGAGATGTCCGGTGTAGTTGGCAATCCAGGCCTCGTAGCGGTCGTTGAGCCCTTGCAGGTAGTCGATGCGGATCGACTTCTCGAACTCCCTGCCACGTTTGGAGATCTGGGCCACCAGGTTGGGGATGGTGGAGCGGATGTAAATCATGAGGTCGGGCAGCCCAACGAGCGAGATCATCAGGTCGAAAAGGTCGCTGTAGTTGGCGAAGTCGCGGTCGCTCATCATGCCCATATCATGCAGGTTGGGTGCGAAGATGCGGGCATCTTCAAAGATAGTGCGGTCCTGGATGATATACCCTTTGTTTTTAGATATTTCCACCACCTCCTTAAAGCGTTTGTTGAGGAAATAAATCTGCAGATTGAACGACCACCTCTCCATGTCGGCATAGAAGTCGTCGAGGTAGGGGTTGTTGTCTACGGGTTCGAAACGGGGTTCCCAGCCATAGCGTTTGGCGAGCATTCTGGTGAGCGTGGTTTTTCCACTTCCGATATTTCCAGCTACTGCGATATGCATGTTGAAAGTATGTTTAGGTTTCGGGGAATAGTCCGAAGAGATTGGCGTCGATACGCTCCACGATGCGCGCGAAGTCGGCCTTCCGGTTGAGGAAGTCGATCTCGTCGACATTCACGGTGAGCACCTTTCCCTTGTATTGGTGGTAGATGAAGTCCTCGTAGAGCATGTTGAGGTTCTTCAGGTAGTCGAGTTGCATCTGCTGCTCATAGTCCCTACCCCGATGCTGGATGTTCTGCACGAGATGAGGGATGGAGGCACGCAGGTAGATCATGAGGTCGGGCACACGAACGACAGCCATCATCGACTCGAAGAGCTGCATGTAGCACTCGAAGTCGCGGTCGTCGAGCGTCCCCATGGCATGGTTGTTGGCGGCAAACACATATACCCCCTCGAAGATGCTCCGGTCCTGGATGACCGTCTGCTCGGAACGTGCGATATCGAGCAGGTCGCGGAAGCGCTGCTTGAGGAAATATACCTCGAGCGCGAACGACCACCTGGGGATATCCTTGTAATAGTCGTCGAGGTAGGGGTTATGGTCTACTGCCTCAAACTTGGGTATCCATCCATAGTGGCGTGCGAGCAAGTTGGTGAGTGTGGTCTTGCCGCTACCGATGTTTCCAGCAATAACGATATGCACGGTGTAGGGTTGTGTTCTTAGAATTGTGGAGTGTTAGTTGCGCAAAGATAGCAATTATTCCGCAAACGAGAAAGCATTGCAGGAAGTTTTTCACCATGGAGCGTTGATTTTTTCTTTTTCCGAAAAACCCATGGCTTTGTTTTGCCGTTTGGCTGAAAAATAGTAATTTCGTGCCCACAACTCAAGACAGACATGACTCAGAAGAAGACAATACCCGTGATAGGAATGGCCTGCTCGGCCTGCTCGGCCAATGTGGAGCAACGGCTACGGTCGCTGGATGGCATCATCTCGGCGTCGGTGTCGCTGCCCTCGCGCACCGCCCTGGTGGAATGGGACGACAGCCTCATCACACTCGACGATATGAAGCGCGAGATCAGTGCCATCGGCTACGACCTGGTGATAGAGGCCGACCGCAGCGTGGCCGAGATGGAGCGCCGCGACTACACGATGTTGCGCCGGAAGGTGGTGGAATCGTGGGTGGTGGCCCTGTTGGTGATGGCCATCTCGATGGGATGGCTGAAAATCGGCTCGCGCGATGTGGCCAACCAGACCAGCATGCTGCTGGCCCTGCTCAACCTGGCCTATTGCGGCCGCGAGTTCTATGTCCGCGCCTGGCGACAACTGTGCCACCTGACGGCCAGCATGGACACTCTGGTGGCACTGAGCACTGGCATCGCCTTCATCTTCAGCGTGGTGAACACCTTTGCCGGCGACCGGCTCTGGGGCAGCCGCGGATTGGCTTGGCACACCTATTTCGACTCGTCGGTGATGATCATCACCTTCGTGCTCACGGGCCGTCTGCTCGAGGAGCACAGCCGGAAGGCCACCGCCGCAGCCATCGGCCGACTGATGGGAATGAGGCCCAAGACCGCCCGCCTCTACCAAGGCGAGGAGACGGCAGCCGACGGTAGCCGACGACCGGTGACCGAGGAGGTGCCCATCACGACCATCAGCCGTGGCGACGTGGTGGAGGTGCATGCCGGCGAGAAGATTCCCGTCGACGGCATGGTGACCTGGGCCAACAGTTTCATGCTCGACACCGCCGCCTGGGTCGACGAGGCGATGATCACGGGCGAGCCCTCGCCCGCCCAAAAAGAGAAAGGCTCGATGGTGCTCGCAGGTACGGTGGTGAGCCAAGGGCACCTGCGCCTGAGGGCCAAGAAGACGGGCGACGACACCGCCCTGGCCCAGATCATACGCATGGTAGAAGAGGCGCAAGGCAGCAAGGCTCCCGTTCAGCGCACCGTAGACCGCATCGCCATGGTCTTCGTACCCGTCGTGACGCTCATCGCCCTGCTCACCTTCCTCATCTGGTGGGCTGTGGGAGGCAACACCGGTCTGCCCCATGCCATCATGTCGGCTGTCTCGGTACTCGTCATCGCCTGCCCCTGTGCTCTCGGTCTGGCTACCCCCACCGCCCTGATGGTGGGCATCGGCCAGGCCGCCAACCACAATATCCTCATCAAGGACGCCACCGCCCTGGAACGCATACGCCGCGTCGACGCCATGGTCATCGACAAGACCGGCACCCTGACAAAGGCCAACCCGGCCATCGACTTCACCAAGGCCGACGACCTGCCGCTCGAAGAGCGCGAGACGCTGAAACCCCATGCCCAGGAAGCGATGGAACGCCTAGCCCATATGGGGGTGGAGGTGCACATGATGAGTGGCGACAAGGAGGAAGCGGCCGCCTACTGGGCTGGGAAGGCTGGCATCGCTCACTACAAGAGCAAGGTGCAGCCTCAGGACAAGGAGAACCTGGTGAGGCAGCTGCAAGACGAAGGGAAGGTGGTGGCCATGGTGGGCGACGGCATCAACGACTCGCAGGCACTGGCCCAGGCCGACGTGAGCATCGCCATGGGAGGTGGAACCGACGTGGCCATCGACGTGGCACAGATGACACTCATGGGCGACGACCTGCGCCGCATACCCGAGGCCCTCGTACTGAGCCAGAAGACCGTGAGACTCATCCGCCAGAACCTGTTCTGGGCATTTTTATATAATGTGGTGTGCATACCATTGGCTGCCGGCGCCGCACACCTCCTTGGCTATGACTTCCAGATTACCCCGATGTGGGCGAGCGCGCTGATGGCCTTCTCGAGCCTGAGCGTGGTGCTCAACAGCCTGAGGGGCATGGCCTTCGGCGGCAAGTGAGCACACCCGCCTTAAAAAAACCGGCAGATTGAAAAGAGATTTCGATATTTTTGTTTAATTTTGTGCAAAAATCGCATGACAACACCCATCAGCAACAAAGAAGAGCAGATTCTGGTGAGCATCACCGGACAAGACCGGCCAGGCCTCACCGCCTCGGTCATGGGCATCCTGGCCCGCTATGAAGCCCAGATTCTCGACATCGGCCAGGCCGACATCCACAGCACCCTCTCGCTGGGCATCCTCATCCGCATCGACGAGATGCACTCTGGACAGGTGATGAAGGAATTGCTCTTCAAGGCCACCGAACTGGGCGTGAACATCGGTTTCTCGCCCATCAGCGACGACGAATACGAGGCATGGGTGGGCCGGCAAGGCAAAAACCGCTATATCCTCACGCTGATAGGGCGCACCCTCTCGGCAGCACAGATCGAGGCTGCCACGAAGGTGATCGCCAACCAGGGCGTGAACATCGACTCCATCCTACGCCTCACCGGCAGGAGGAGCATACGCCAGCCACAGCAGAACAGCCGGGCGTGCATACAGTTCTCACTCCGTGGGTCGATAGACCGCCGCGAGATGCAAGAGCAACTGATGCGCCTCTCATCCGACATGGACGTGGACTTCTCGCTCCAGCGCGACGACATGTACCGGCGCATGCGCCGACTCATCTGCTTCGATATGGACTCCACGCTCATCCAGACCGAGTGTATCGACGAACTCGCCATGCGAGCCGGCGTGGGCGACCAGGTGAAGGCCATCACCGAGAGTGCCATGCGGGGCGAGATCGACTTCAAGGAAAGCTTCACCAAACGGGTGGCGCTGCTCAAAGGACTCGACGTGAGCGTGATGCGCGACATCGCCGAGAACCTGCCCATCACCGAGGGTGTGGACCGCCTGATGGCCGTGCTGAAACGCTGTGGCTACAAGATAGCCATCCTGAGCGGAGGATTCACCTACTTCGGCGAATACCTGCAGCGGCGCTACGGCATCGACTATATGTATGCCAATGAACTCGAGGTGGATGACGACGGCAAACTCACCGGACGCTACCTGGGCGAGGTGGTAGACGGGCACCGCAAGGCCGAACTGCTCAAACTCATCGCACAGGTGGAGAAAGTGAACCTGGCACAGACCATCGCCGTAGGCGACGGTGCCAACGACCTGCCGATGATCAGCCAGGCCGGACTGGGCATCGCCTTCCATGCCAAGCCGCGCGTGGTGGCCAACGCCCGCCAGTCGATCAACACCATCGGCATCGACGGCGTACTCTACTTCCTCGGATTCAAGGACTCCTATCTGGGAGAAGACGGCAACTAATCTGAAAACAGCCAAAACAAACCATCAACATACCAGCCTATGCCTACCTATATCAGGAAAACCATCAAACTGCTGCCTTGGGTGAACCTCAACATCAGCAAGACAGGACCCAGCCTGTCGATAGGTCCGAGAGGAGCCAAACTCAACATCAGCCGAAAGGGCGTGTACGTGAACTCGAGCATCCGGGGCACCGGGGTGTACAACAAGACCAAACTGAGCACCAGCCTGGTATGGGCACTTGCAGTGGCCGCCGTCGTCATCGGCATCGGCTACTACCTGGGCATCACTCTGCATAATTTCAACCTCTTCGTGGGCATATGCGTGGCCGGCGTAATCCTGGGCATCGTGACCTTCTTCGTGGCACGCAACATCAAGCACGCGCCCGCCGAGGAGGACGACGACATCGAGGAGGCCCCCACCCGGAAAAAGACGACCTCGACAAAATCGAAAAGCACGAAGACCACACGCAAGGGAGGCACCAACACTGGCGAGCGCCGTACCGAGCGCACCGACAAGGCCTCGGCCAAAGCCTACATCAGCGAGGTGGAGAGCCTGATGGACAAGATGGCCGATGCCAACACGGTGGAGGAACTGGAACAGGCCCACTCCGAAATCCTCGACATCATGTACACCAACATCAAGCCTCTGGGAGTGAAAGTGCTGGGCATGGAGTTCAAAGATGCCATGGCAGCCATTGAGCGCGACTACGCCGAAGGCCTGCGCCAACTCAACGGGAGCGAATGACCCGACTTGCCCTGACGAGCGCCACACCCGCCACAAAACAGTAGAGGTGCATGCCCACCGCCACCCCACCGGCACACAGGCCCGGCACCTGCCAAAGGAGCAGGAGGGCACAACACCGCCAACGTCGAGGCCAGCGGTGCACCTGCATGCCCATAAGGGCAAAGACCATCCCCGACAGGCCCACCACCATCGTCGGCCCGGCATCAGGGTGTATCCAGCAGTAGGGCCATGCTGCCACCCATGACGGACAGCAGCAGGCCACCACAAACGCACCAAGCAGGTGACGGCACCGAATGTCGCAGAAAAAGACCACCTGCCATAGCACATACACATTGACCACGGCATGGAGCAAGCCCACATGCACCAACGGATGGAGCAGGCGCGAGACGAGGGTGGCATCAGGCCCTATTCCTGCCGGGCACACGGAAGCGATACGGCATCCGGCCATGTGGACCAGCGACACCAGCAGCACCGCTACGCCGACAAGAAGCGCGACAGCCTTCGCATGGTCTCTATCCTGCATCTCTTTTTCTCCTCCACCACTATGGCATGCGCACTGCTCACCGAAAGATAAAATCGGGGAGCCTCCTGGTTGACCACAACCCACACCAGTCGATTCAAAGGCCAGTCGGGATGGATGGCCGACAAGCGCCGAACCCGACGGTGAATCTCTCCATACATCTCACGCTTGAGGGCGTTGCAACGAGGCGGAATCGTACCTCGCTCCATGGCGCGGACCACACGAAGGGCACGCTCCTCGCTCACCCAAAACCGCCGTGAGGGATGGTTCACGGCACGCGACAGCACCTCCTCCACGCGGGCATTGATCGTTGTGTTGAACAAGTGATTGAATACCTCAAGCAAATTACGGCCCCTGTCGTCGCGGTATTCGAACGACGTGCGATGAGCCTTTCGTCTCAATGTTCTCATGGTAAAAAATAATGTGTTATCCTGTTTGATTTCCATTACAAAGATACACGCGGGGCGCACCCTTTTGCAAGAAAGGTGGAGACAAAAACGTGCAAAGCCATGTCCACACAGCGTTCCGCCTCTGTAAGCGACTGTCATTCAACCGGTTCAATGAGCAACAAAATCTTCATGTCAATATGGACGAAGAAACCACCTGCCATCAATCATCAACGTCAGAAACGTTGTTGACGAAGCAGCGGTAATGTCTGAACTCCTTGAAAAAAGAGTAATGTCTGAACTTCTGAACTCCTGAACTCCTATAATAATACTAAAGTTTCGCAAGTGAATATTCATTCATCATGCGACTAATTTATACATTTGATATAGCTTATGGAACTTTGGATTCCCGTCAATAACAGCAGAAA
>ONGG01000043.1 GCA_900317305.1 uncultured Prevotellaceae bacterium
AATTATCTATTGTACGATTTTTTTTTAGATTTTGTGGGATTTTGAGCGCAGCGACCAATAAGACTGACATTTGTCATCCCCCTCATGCGAAGAGGGGGAAGCCCGAAGGGCAGGGGGCGTAGACCAACGAATCCTTTCCCCCGAATCAGATGTAAATATCAATTGCACGATATTCTTTTGATTTTGTAAGATTTTGAGCGCAGCGACCAATAAGATGGACATTTGTCATCCCCCTCATGCGAAGAGGGGGATGCCCGAAGGGCAGGGGGCGTAGACCAATGAAGTCTTTCCCCCGAATCAGATGTAAATATCAATTGCATGATTTTCTTTTAGATTTTGTAAGATTTTGAGCGCAGCGACCAATAAGATGGACATTTGTCATCCCCCTCATGCGAAGAGGGGGAAGCCCGAAGGGCAGGGGGCGTAGACCAATGAAGCCCGTTCCCCCGAAGCATGATGTAAATATCAATTGCGTGATTTTCTTTTAGATTTTGTAAGATTTTGAGCGCTGCGACGAATAAGACGGACATTTGTCATCCCCCTCATGCGAAGAGGGGGAAGCCCGAAGGGCAGGGGGCGTAGACCAATGAAGCCGTTCCCCCGAAACAGATGTAAATATCAATTGCACGATATTCTTTTAGATTTTGTAGGATTTTGAGCGCAGCGACCAATATTACGGACATTTGTCATCCCCCTCATGCGAAGAGGGGGAAGCCCGAAGGGCAGGGGGCGTAGACCAATGAAGCCGTTCCCCCGAATCAGATGTAAATATCAATTGCAAGATATTCTTTTAGATTTTGTAAGATTTTGAGCGCAGCGACCAATAAGACGGACATTTGTCATCCCCCTCATGCGAAGAGGGGGAAGCCCGAAGGGCAGGGGGCGTAGACCAATGAAGCCTTTCCCCCGAAGCATGATCAACCTCAAACCTCAAACCTTTCTTCCTTTCACCCATACGAAAATGACACGGGGGATGTGGAAGGTCGTGCTATTTTTGACGGCGTAAACCAAAAACTGTCAAAAATGAGATGCCTTTCCACATCCCCCTTTTCTGTAAAACATCCCCACACAGCTGTTTCTCCTCATCACTCACCGTGCCCCTCCGCGCCTACGCCTGTGGCGCTCCAGGTCGATGGCATGCAAACGTTTCTCAGCCAGTTCGATAGGGGAATCGACGCACTGGTCTATCTCTACCTCCAGTCTGTTGCCATTGATAGCATGGTGAGCCAGAGTGGCTATGCCATGGCCCACCAACTGGGCCTCTACCGCGTCACACTCTCACGCATTCTCCGTCGGCTCGAGCAGCGTCGCGCCATCAGCATCATGCCGTCCGACGACAATGGCAACCTCCTGCAGTCGGTCTGCATTCACCTCCTTCTGCCTCAGGAGAAAATTGTTACGCTTCCCGAGGCGAATGTTACGCTATCCGAGGAGAATGTTACGCTTGCCGAAGCGAATGTTACGCTTGCCGAGGCAAATGTTACGCTTCCCGAGGAGAATGTTACGCTTCCCGAGGCAAATGTTACGTCCCACGGAGAGAATATTACGACGATAGTCGTTTCCGAAGTGCCAGGCCCTGAGCAAGTTACGCCTCTTGTGGAGCATGCTACGTCCATCGAGGAGCAAACGGTTCCCATCGAGGAGCATGTCACCTCCGCCACCGCCGAAGGGCCTAAAAAGAAAAACAAAAACGAAAAGGCCCCTACAACCCCAAAAGAAAAAAATAAAAGAAAAACTCCTCACCCTCGCGCGCGGAAGTCGACGCAAACACTCGATGAGCGACGCCAGACCTTTGTCGACAGTCTCACGCCCTTCATCCCCACCTATGGCATGGAGATGATCAATGCCTTCGCCGACTACTGGACGGAGCCCAACCGCTCGTGCTCGCGCATGCGGTTTGAGTTGCAGCGTACATGGAGCCTGCCGCTGCGCCTCGCCACCTGGGCCCGCCACGACAAGGTGTTCGCGCAGCGCACCGCCTATCCCCATCGTCCTACATCGAACGAGTGCGTCATTCAAGCACAGCAGTGGGCCATCGCTGAGTTGGCCAGGGTGGTGAGAGAGGCCGAGATGTCGCGACGGCAACAAGGCCAGCAGCATTGGTCTGAGGGCATCTTCTATAACGAGAATACGGCAGCGCGTCAGGCCTTCCTCCCGTTCTGAGAAACACGCCCCGCAATCACGTCCATACGAAAATGACACACTGTCGGTATCAAAATGCCTTAACTTTGAGCTTGATTTGAGATTTGAGGTTTGAGATTGGAGGTTGATCATGCTTTGCATGATGAACATCGGCGGCGCCTCGGCAATTAGAGCAAGCTCTATTGCTCTTGGCTTGCACGACATTTAAGGTTTGTCATGCATCGCATGATTGCTGGCTAATGTCTGAACTCCTGCAACTCCTGAACTTCTGAACTCCTAAAAAATATATACCATGAGCAACAACCACACGCAGCGTGGCGCATCGTCGCCAACCACAGCCATCGAGATCTTGAGAAATTCATCGATGGCCACCAGAGAGCAAAACAACGTAGGCACCCTGACCCTTTCGCAAGGACAGCGGACCGAACTGGAACGTTTCAAGCAACTCTTCCCCACGGAGAAATCGGTGCTCGACTTCTTCTCGCCGGCAAAATGGGAGCAGGCGCTCAGCCACAAAGACGCTTGTCTCGACTACAGCATGGTGACGCTCCACATCATCCGACTCTACTACGGCGAGAGCATCGCCAAGCAAATCGTGAGAAACAACCTCATCGGCCTCTATACCGTGGCCAAGCCCCATGAGTTCGTCAACGAGCAGGCGCTCAACCTCGCCACAGGCCTGTTCCTGGGGAAGTTCGCTCCCGAACTGTCGGTCTTTGGCGCCCTATACTATTTCGCCTCTTACCTCACCAACTACCGCACCTCCTATTCCGCCTTCGACCTGCAGGACGTGCTGCGCCAGTGCGAAGTGAAGTTCATGCCCTACTGGCGTGGGTGCATCCACCGCAAGAACAATGCCTCGAAAGATGCCGTCAAGGCCGTGGAGACGGGCCGCGCCGCCCTCTTCACTTACCTGCGCAGGGAATACGTGGCCAAGGGCCGCGACATTAGGGAGTCGGCCATCTACAAGACCGGCGCGCTGGCCAAGGAAGATGTAACCCTGGTAGAAAGCATGGAGCCCCTCGCATTTTGAGAGGGACTCCGAAAGACCGGGGGCATAGAATCGCACATTATTTGCAGGAATTCGGATAGAGCCCAGGGGCAGACTCGGCCTGCTCTTGAACACTGATTCAATCCATATTAAACTTTAGAATTAAATCAACCCAATCAACCCAATAACAATATTAATTATGACATTTATTCTTATAAGCATCGTGGCATTCCTTCTTGCTGTCTTTTGTCTTGGTAGGAAATTAGAAAAGGCACAAATTGAAAGGTGCGAGAAATTTAAGAAGGAGCAACTTGAGAAAGGTGTGCCAGAGGAGTTGGTAAATTTAGAACTCTTGAGTTGCCGTTTCATGTTATAAACACCTGAACACCCAAAAAGAAGTTGAGCGAATGCGAATCTTCAATTGAAATAATTAGGGGAATTTTTCCTAAAACTTCCCCTAATTTCCTCTATTGTTTATTCGAGGATTCCCACAAGAGGTCTTCATTTCTTTAGCCATTCTGACCTAAACTTTATCCGAAATTCCAAATTTTTATCCAAAATAGATTATCCAAAATGGATAAAAAGTTGAAAAGAGGGAATTCAATGGATTGAAGGGCCAGTGATAATGGCTTTTGGCGTGTATAAATCGTCACAACGGCCATGAAGCCGCCGCCCTATTTCACAGGAAAATCAAAGAAGGTGGTGGGGTAGGGCTCGTTTTTCAGCGTGAAGTGCCACCACTCGATATTTATTCTCCTTACGATCTCTCAAGCCATTCTGACATGAATTTGTCGTAAACCTCATAAATGCCTTGCTGATGGGTCAGTAACTGTTTTTCTGTAAGGATTTTGGCAGATTTCTGCACACTACTTGCGGTGGTCAGATGATACCGCTTGATAAAAGCCGAGCCGGTGATATGTTTCGCCTTTCGCTCACGGCTGACGGCTACAAGCAGGTCGCGCTGACGGGCCGTCAGTTGATAAAGCACGTCTTTATACGCTTCTTCATTCTGATTGATGATTTGCTCTACGGCTTTGTCAATGTCGTCGACAACAACGCTGTCCTTGGTCGCGAAGAGCTGGTTGAGCACCTTTTGAAGATACCATGTCGTACCGTCAAAGCGTTCGTAAATTACCTTTACCACATCATCGGCTATCTGCTTGCCTGCATGCTCGAAATGTCCTTTTGCAAATGATTCATATGCCGGCAAGGCTACGGGCTTCAAAAACATCATCGAGACACTCTGGTAGAAAGGTCTTGCCGGGGATGAGAACATCTCGCTCATCATGCTCTTCTGTGAACCAGAGAATACAAAGACTGCATTACGGCATTCTTGCACATAGGTGCGCATCAGTTCCTCTACATTACGCTCTGGATAATCGGCTATGACCTGAAACTCGTCGATGGCGACAATGCATTTCCTGTCAGCCGCCTTCAGATAGTTGAAAATCTCTTCCAATGTGAAATTGGGTGATTTGATGTCTCCCACTCCTACATTCCAACTGGCATTTCCCTGTCCGTCGAAGGATATGCCTGTACGCAAAGATGTCACAAAGCGCAGAAACCCGTCGATGGCTGACTGGCCGCGTGATTTCAGACGATTGACAATGACTTGCCCCATTCTATAGACCATATCCTGCAAATTCTTTGTGGCATAAATGTCTATGAGGAACGTGTAGTATCGGTCCTGTATTTCTTTTTGTGCAAAGCAGTGGTGAATCAGCCCCGTCTTGCCCATACGGCGTGGAGAGATCAGTGCCGTATGATTGCCATTTGTCAACATGGTAATCAATTCCCGGGTCTCAGCTTTGCGGTCGCAGAAATATTCTGCCGACTCGTAACCATAGGTTATAAAAGGATTCTCAATCATATCTGGGAAACAGCTTTACTCGGACAAAAATACAATATTTTATCCGCAATTCCAAATTTTTATCCAAAATAGATTATCCAAAATGGATAAAAATTTGAAAAGAGGGAATTCGATGGGTTGAAGGGCCTGTGATAACGGCTTTTGGCGTGTATATAAACCGCCACAACGGCCATGGAGCTTGCCGCCCTATTTCACCGGAAAATCGAAGAAGGTGGTGGGGTAGGGCTCGTTTTTCAGCGTGAAGTGCCACCACTCGCTGTTGTAGGGCTTGAAGCCGTGGCGTATCATCAGTTCGCGCAGCATCAGGCGGTTTTTCTTGTG
Organism: uncultured Prevotellaceae bacterium; assembly: GCA_900317305.1. Taxonomy (GTDB): domain Bacteria; phylum Bacteroidota; class Bacteroidia; order Bacteroidales; family Bacteroidaceae; genus Prevotella. The sequence goes on from ONGG01000043.1 coordinate 5,325, forward strand.
CTGTGGGGTGACCTCGCCCCCGGGGTATTTGCCTGTAAAAGTGGGGTGGGATGGCGGTCCGAAATAATCGAAGTGGCCGCCCATATCCACCTCTTTCTGGGTGTCCTTATAGCAGATGGTCATGTCGATCGTGCTGCCCTTGGTGTGCCCCGATTTCGTGGCGATATACTGGGGGAAGAGGCTCTTCTTGGCAAGGTCGGGATAGTAGTCTTTCTTGTTGCGCTGGTCGTCGGTCTTCGACCATCGCACGAAGTGGTCGACGGCTCTTTGCGGACGGTAGGCATCAAAAATCTTCACCACATAGCCTTTCTCGCGCAGTTCTTCGGCAGCCTTGCTCAGTGCCGTGGCCGCTTCTTTCGAGAGAATGGCATGGTTGGCCTCGTAGCCATCGGCCCTTTCTCCCATGAAGTTGTTGGTGGTGAAATAGCGCAGGTCTTCGATCAGGTCGGGGATGAGGCTCCTGACATAGACGAAGCCTTTGTGGGGCTCGCCTTGTGGCTGTACCTGCAGCGTATTGGGCACACGTTGCAGGGTGTCTTCCACCTGCTTCGCGACCTCCTTGACCTCGGCAGCCGCCGAGTCGATATGGTTGGAAATCGTGCTCTGCACCGATATCTCAGGGGTGGAAACAGCGGTATTGTCGATTTTGGCGTCATTCTTCGTCCTGCACTGGGTGAGCATGCCGGCAGCCAGCAGAACGAACAATATGGTAATGGCTTGTCTTTTCATTTTCCCTGATAGCAGTTTATTTGTGGAATTTGAAGTGGTCGAAACCTTGACCATAGACACCGATCACGCGGCTCTGGCTGACAAAGGCGGTGGGGTCTACCTCGTTGATGATGTGGAAAATCTCACTCGACTGGCGCTTCTTGGCCAACACGAAGAGCATCTTGATGTGATGGCCCGAATAGAATCCCTGCGCATCGAGCACGGTGACCCCACGGTGGGGTTCCTGGTTGATGCGGCGGGCGATTTCCTCGTAGTGGCTCGAGATGATGAAGAACTGCACTGAACTGCGGCGGGAGTTCACCACCTGGTCGATACAGAAGGCGGTGACGCAAAGCACCACATAACCGTAAATCACCTTCTCGAAGTCGTGAAACACGAGATAGGAGCAAGTGATGACGAGGATGTCGCAAAGCAGAATCACACGGCCCAGTGAGATGTCGCGGTATTTGTTGATAATGGCTGCTACGATGTCGGTGCCTCCGGTGCTTCCGTTGAACGACAGGCCCAGTCCCACGCCGGCGCCACAGAAAATGGCCCCGATGATACTGGCCATGAAGGGCTGGTCTTGCAGCAGGTGCATCTGGTAGCCCAGATTGGTGAGATACGACAGCAACAGGGTGAGCACACCGACAGCATAGATCGTCTTCAGGCAAAAGCGGAACCCGAGAACCTTGAGCGCTATCAGCAGCAGGATGGCGTTGATGCCGAAGTAGCTCACCTGCACGGGCACCTCCATGCCCCAGAACAACAAGGAGGAAATACCCGCCACGCCACCTGTCGTGATGTCGTTGGGTAGCAGGAAGAGCGTCCACCCCATGCCATACGCCATCATGCCGATGGCGATCATCACATAGTCGAAAAACTCAGAGTTCAGGATTCTCTTGATGGCTGATTTGCGCTGCGCTGCCGAATTGGATTGGTTTGTCATGTTCTTTTCTATTTCTCGCTGCAAAAATACGATATTTTTTTAGTATCAGGCCAAACAAGCATATTTTAATTTTATAGGAGTTGCAGGAGTTCAGGAGTTGCAGGAGTTCAGACATTACTCTTTTTTCATGAAGTTCAGGAGTCGCAGGAGTTCAGACATTACCCTTTTTTTCATGGAGTCTAGGAGTTGCAGGAGTTCAGACATTACTCTTTTTTCATGGAGTTGCAGGAGTTGCAGGAGTTCAGACAATAGCCTGAATTCCCCCCGTTGAGCTCAAAGACCGTTTGTGGTGGAAGTGTCTTACTCGTAGCGGATGGCCTCGATGGGGTCGAGGCGGGCGGCTTTCTTGGCCGGATACCACCCGAAGAACACGCCGGTGAGGGTACACACCGCGAAGCTCATCACGATGCTCCACGGCTGGATGTAGATGGGCCAGTGGGCGAGCGAGTTGATGGCATACGACAGGCTCACCCCCAACAGCACCCCGATGATGCCACCGGTGACACTCAGCATGATGGCCTCGATGAGAAACTGGTTGAGGATATCGATGCCACGGGCGCCCACACTCATGCGCAGGCCAATCTCACGGGTGCGCTCCGTCACGCTCACATACATGATGTTCATGATGCCGATGCCACCCACGATGAGCGAGATGCCGGCCACCGCGCCCAGCAGGATGGTGAGCATGTTGGTGGTGGAGTTCATCATGCTTGCCAATTCTTCCTGGGAGCGGATGTTGAAGTCGTCGTCGTCGCCCGGCATGTCGTCGGTGGCCTCCCTCAGCTTGTGGTTGCGGCGCAATATCTCGCTGATCTCCTCGGTGGCCTTCTCGGTGACTCCCTCGGTGATGGCCGAGCACTGGATGCCACTGAGGTAGGTCTGTGCTAAGATGCGCTTCATCACTGCCGTATAGGGAGCCAGCACCAGGTCGTCCTGGTCCATGCCCATCGAGTTGTAGCCTTTCTTCTTGAGCACGCCCACCACGCGGAAGGGAATCGACTTGAAGCGTATCACCTTGCCGATGGGGTCGACGCCTTCGCCAAAGAGGTTGTCGACCACGGTCTGGCCGAGCACGCACACCTTGGCGCTCGTCTTGATGTCGGCATCGGTGAACATCTCGCCGTCGGAGACCGTTAGTTGGCGAATCTCAAGATAGTCCTGGTTCACGCCATAGACCGACGATGGCGTGTTGTTGTTGCCATAGATGAACTGTCCGGCGCTCTGCACCATGGGGCTCACCGCCTTCACATAGGTGCAGCCCTCCTTGATGGCCTCGTAGTCGGCCAGCTTCAGCGTCTCCATCGACGAGGCATCTTGGCGCACGCCGCCACGCATGTCGGCCCCTGGCGAGATCATGATCATGTTGGAGCCCATCTCCGAGATGTTGGCCTGGATGCTCCGCTTGGTGCCTTGCCCGATGGCCAGCATGGTGATGACCGACGCGATGCCGATGATGATGCCTAAGGCCGTGAGAAACGACCGCGTCTTGTTGGCGGCGATGGCCCGGAGGGCTATTTTGAAAAGGTTGGCAATGTTCATGGTGACAGTAGTTTATTCGTCGGAGTTGGCCGGAAGTGCTGCCAGCCCTTCCTCGGCAGAGAGGATGTTGTGGTTCAGGTCGTCGCTGATCACCCGTCCGTCGCGCAGCATGATGTTGCGGCTCGAGTAGTTGGCGATGTCGGGGTTGTGGGTGACGAAGATGATGGTGCGGCCCTCGGCGTGGAGTTTCTGGAAGAGGACGAGAATCTCGAAGCTGGTGCGTGTGTCGAGGTTGCCGGTGGCCTCGTCGGCAAGAATCACGGCAGGGTCGTTGACGAGGGCGCGGGCGATGGCCACACGCTGCATCTGTCCGCCCGACATCTGGTTCGACTTGTGGTAGAGGCGGTCGCCAAGGCCTACGGCCTTCAGGGCCTCCACGGCCTTCTCGTGGCGCTGCCGGGCCGATACCTCGGAGTTGTACATCAGTGGCAGCTCCACGTTCTCCACGCTGGTGGTCTTGGGCAGCAGGTTGTAGTTCTGGAAGATGAAGCCTATCTTGCGGTTGCGGAGCACGGCGCGCTGCGACTTCGACATCTTGCGCACCGACACGCCGTCGAGGAAATACTCACCGGTGGTGGGGGTGTCGAGACAGCCCAGTTGGTTGAGGAGGGTAGACTTGCCTGAGCCCGACTTGCCCATGATGGTGACGAACTCGCCCTCGTAGATTTTGAACGACACGCCACGGAGGGCATGGACGGTCTCCTCGCCCACGATGAAGTCGCGCTTCACGTCTTGCAGTTCGATGACAACTTTTCTGTTCTCCATAGATGATGGACGATGGCTTGGCGTGAGTTACTTCTTGTTGTTATTGTTGTTGCGGCGGGGCGGACCGGGCGCGAACGGACTGCGCTCCTCTCCATTGCCCTGAGGCTCCTCCTCGGTGGTCACCACCACTTCTGAGATGACCTCCATGCCACGGCTCACGCCACTCACGATCTCGGTGTTGGTGCCGTCGGTCTGGCCCAGTTTCACGGGGTGCGCCTTCAGCACGTCGCCCTCAAGGGTCCACAGCTTGTTCTTGCCACTGCAGTCCACCATCTTGCGCTGCTTGCCAATGGTCTCCTTGGTGGGCGTAAAGCGCAGGGCCTTGGTGGGCACGCAGAGCACGCCGTTGCGCTCGAAGGTGTAGATGGTGACGCTGGCGGTAAGGCCAGGCTTGAGCTTCAGCTGCGAGTTGGGCGCGCTGATCACCACCTCGTAGGTCACCACATTGTTGGTAGTCGTGGCTTCCTGCCTCACTTGGGTGACGGCTCCTTGGAAGGTGTCCTCGGGATAGGCGTCTACGGTGAACGTGACCCGCTCGCCAACCTTCACGCCGCCGATGTCGGCTTCGTCGACATTGGCCACCACCTGCATGTTGGTGAGGTCTTTGGCGATGGTGAAGAGCTCGGGGGTGTTGAAGCTGGCGGCCACCGTCTGTCCTTCCTCCACCGACTTCGACAGGACGACGCCGTCGATGGGCGAGGTGATGGTGGCGTAGCCCAGGTTGGTCTGTGCGCGCCGCACATTCTCGGTGGCCTGGTTCACCTGCTCCTGGGCCTGGCGGTAAGAGAGTTGGGCGCTCTCGAAATCGTCAGCACTCACCAGCCCTTTATTGAAGAGGGTTTGGTAGCGTTTGTAGTTGGCTTCTTGATAGTTGAGTGCGCTTTGCGCGCTCGAGAGGTTGGCCTTGGCGGTGTTGAGCTCGCTGGTGAGGTTGGTCTTGTCGAGCTCGGCTATCACCTGGCCTTTCTTCACCACGCTGTTGTAGTCGACATAAAGGTGCCGCACGATACCCGACACCTGTGTACCCACGGTGACCGAGGTGACGGGCTCGATGGTGCCGGTGGCGGTGACGCTGTTGCGCAGGGTGGTCTCCTCCACCTTCACGGTGCTGAAGTTGATCACCTCCTCCTTCTTGTCTCCAGAGAACATCCAGAATGCCGCGGCGGCGATGGCCAGGAGAATGACGAATATCCAGATTTTGCTGATTCTGTTCTTTTTCATTTCTATGATGGTATGGTGTGCGTAAAGACGGTCTTGCCTACTGGGCTATCAGGGGGCGCTGGTAGAATTTGAGCATGTAGATGTTGAGGATGGTGGTGTACTTGCTCTCGAGCTCGTTTTGCTGCGCCTGCACCAGGTTGGTCTTGCCGGTCATCAGTTCGATGATGTTTTTCAGACCGAGCCGGAACTGCTCGCTGAGCAGTTCGTAACTGGCCTGCTGGCTAGCGGTGGCCACTTGTGCCGACTTGAACTTGCTCTGGTTGGTGGTGGCGTCTATCCAGAAGGTCTCGATGGTGTTGTAGAGCGTCTTCTGCTTGTCTTTCAGGTCGAGCAGGTTGAGTTCGCGCGACAGGCGGGCCTTGTTGATGGCGGTCTTCGTCTGACGGTTGTCGAGGATGGGGATGGAGAGGGTGGCGCCCACCGAGAAGTCGAAGTTGGTCTTGAGTTGGTGGGTCCAACTGTCCTCGCTCATCGAAGTGGTGTTGGTGCCGGCCGAGCCCGAAAGGCTCACCGTGGGACTCTTGCCGGCCCTGGCGATGTCGATGCTCACCTCGCTGCTCTCGATGGCCAGCAGACTGCTCTTGATCTCGGGACGGTTGTCGAGGGCGGCCATATAGACGGTGTTGAGGGCGGGAATCTCCTCCAGGGCCTGGGCGTCGGTGAATTGCGGGATGACCACGTCGAAGTCGGTCGCGTCGGTGAGTTCGAGAAGTTGCTTGAGTTGGAACTTGAAGTTCTTCACGTTGCTCTCGGCCACCACGATGTTGTACTCGTCCTGGGCGCGCTGGGCGGTGAGTTGGGCCAGGTCGGCACGGCTCATCTTGCCCACCTCTACCATCGTCTGGCCACGCTGCTCGTTGAGTTTGCTGGTCTCCAGACTCTGTTTGCTCACGGCGATGGCCTCGGTGGTGTAGAGAATCTGCACGTAGAGTTGCACGATGCGCTCCTCGATGGAGCGGGCGGTGGTCACCGAGTCGACTTGTGCCTTCTGGGCGGTGATCTCATTGAGTTTGATGGTGTTCTTGTTGCGGTTGCCGTTCCACACCACCCAGTTGGCGTTCACGCCATAACTGCCGTTGTAGTATACCTTGTCGATGCTCGACTGCACATAGCCGTTGGCCACGGTGTTCTGTCCGGTAGAGATGAAGGGGCGGTAGACCGCGCTCTGGTTGGTGGAGGCATTCAGCGAGGGCAGGAGCTCGGCTTTCGACTGCAGCACGTCTTCCTCGGCCGAGAGCCGTTGTATCTGGTTCTTCTTGAGTTGGATGTTGTGCTCAAGGGCATAGTCGATGCATTCCTGCAGGGTCCATTTCTTGGCGGTGTCTTGTGCGGATGCAGGCAGTACTGCCATCAGCAGCAACCCCATCCAGGTCATAACGGTTTTATTCATAGAGATGTTTTTTCGGCTTGTTGAATGTGATAAATTGTCACTTTTTTGTCTATCTTTCGGCAAAATTAGTAATTTAATTGGTAATGGGGAAATAATGCTGTCGTTCTTTCGGCCTTTTTTCAACGAATCATGGTTTTTGAAGCACGAAAATGGTGATTTTTTGTTTCATTTCATAAAATAGTTGTATCTTTGTCGCTCGTGGAGAGGATGCCACGCTTCAGAACTTCTTGAATTCGGGCTGTTGTCTGCAACTTCTGAACACCAGAACTCCTTGAAAGAGTTGAGCGAATGCGAAACAATAATGAAATGATTAAATACACGGAAATGAAACTGATGAAGCAATTATGGATGCTGGCCGCCATCCTCTTTCTCTGCGGCGCAAGTCTGACGGGATGCAAGGATAGTACCCCCGCACCACCACCACCCGAGAGCGATGTTTTGGTGGAGGAGGAGAGTTATCTCATGACCATTGACCGCTATCTCACCGAGGAGATCGGCAAACAATATACGCCTGGCCAGGTGTGCATACCCTGTGTCACCGTCATCGACGTGGACGAGAGCCAGCCCGACGACATCAAGGTGTGGGGCGACTTCTGGGTGTACAACTACAATCTCTCGGGCGACACGTTGAAGACCGTCTCGGGTGGAAGCCATCCCGGACTCATTCACTTGCAGCATACCGGAAAGGGGTATGAGGTGAAGTCTTTCGACGTGGTGGCCGATGGCAGCGACAACGTGGAGAGCGCCAAGAAGATTTTCGGCGACAGGTACGACCAGTTCCACTCCATCAACAGCAATTCCAAGAAGCGTGAGGCCACCAGGGCCCGCATGATTGCCGACTACGTGAAGGCGCACCAGATTTCGGCCACGAGGTTCCAGGACTTCGGGTGGCCCTCTGTCGCCCTGCCGCTCAATTGAGAATATTTTTTAAAAAAGGTCCTTAGGGTCCTTGTAGTCCTTAGGGTCCTTAAGGTCTTCAGTGACTTTAAGGACCCTAAGGTTGATGAGGGTTGGAGTGATGATGTGGAGGTGGAAAGATTGACTTTGCTGAATCATTCCTCGTCGGGTACATAGATGATGCGCCCGTCGTCCAATTGGTAGGCTGTGCCGATGCGGCGTCCTTGGTTTCCATCACCATCTGTTTTCTCACCAGAGGCTTTGTAAGTGTTGATTTCCTTGCCTTCTTTCATGATGATTTCCATATTTTCCTTCCCGGGGTTCTTCACGATGGTGAAATCTTCCTGACCGAAGACCTCGGCCATGTTCATGTGCATGACCATTGCCACCATCAGCGATACGGCAAAGACCATCGCCACGTCGAACAGGTTGACCACCACGCTCAGCGGGTCGTTGTCATCCTCTTGCAGCAAAGTGCTTCTACGCTTCCTTCTCATGGCACTCCGTATAAATGCGTGACACAAATTCAAGGTTGTTCACATCCTTGGCATACCAGCGGGTTTTCAGTTGCTGGGTGAACAAACCTACGGCACTGATGACCAGTCCGACGACGGTGGCAGAGAACACCACCTGCATGTTGTAGGCCATGCCCGAGATGTCGCCTGTGGAAAGGCCGACAAGGGCAGGCGACATGGAGATCAACGTACCGATGAGGCCCAGCACCGGACCGAGTTTGGTGAGCAGCCTTGAAAGGTTCACATCCTTGGCCACTTCCGTCTCATAATGCGTGATGAGATAGTCGGTATAGGCTTCGTCGGCAGGATGGTCGAGAATGTCGGCCAGGTACTCGGTAAAGAGGCTGTCGTGCTTCTTGGGCAAGAGATTGCGCAGCGAGCCGATACTTGTCGGCTGGAGTTCCTTGATGACTGTGGACAGCCGACGGTTGTTCCTCCTTCTGACCATGAATTGATTGTAGGTGCTGCCAAGAAGCACCAACGCCCGGATGAAAAACACGATCAGCAAGATGATGTCGGGAATGAGCAGCGAGTTGGCTATCCCGAAAAGCATTCTTGAAATTAATTCCATATTTTTTTGTTATTCCTTAATTTCCATTTCAACTTATTCGCCATGAAGCCTACGGCCACAACGATGGCGGCAGCCGCCAGGATGAGCGCCACCGATGTCCAGTCGACGGCGCTCACGTTGGAGCGATAGACGATTTCACCGTTCTGTGTGAGCAGCAGGCTGAGCACACACACCATCACCGTAAGCCATAAATGAGCCTCGATGCGCAGGTCTTTTGGCGGCAACAGCCATCTTGCCAGTGCCGCACACAACAGCGACACGGCTATAACGGCAAAGGCATAAATCAGGCTGGTGGTGGAAAAATCCATACCCACTTGGAGGAACAGAAGTTTGGTGAGGCCATAGAAGACCACGGGGAAGACCAGCAGGCTCGGGTAGGCATGGAGCAAGAGCCGGATGAGGCGTCTCCGTGGTCTCTTTCCATCGTCGGTGAAGCATGAGAAACAGTACATCACGCCTATGGCCGATTCCAACGTCACGATGATGGCCATGCCTTGAAGCACGTCTTCACGATGCAGCCAATTTTCGATTTGTGTCTTTGACTGAACCATGGCATAGTCGATGCTCCAATAGGCGAAAGCGCCCAACAACAGTGCGAATGCCACTCGTGGCCAAAAAGTCCACAGGCTTGTTTTCATGGCGCAGTTGAGCACGACCAGCATCATCAATATGAAGATAAGTATTTCCATGTCACTCTTCTGTCTTGCTTTTGCGACGCAACAACATCATCAATCCTGTCAGCAAGACGACCACCACGACGACAGCGGCAATCACCATCGTTGGCGACGAACCTATGTGACCTGAGGCCCCATCGACCTTCTCCAGCACCATGTTCTCGCTGCGCTGTCCCTTGGCAAATGCCATTTGCCGCTTGTATTCCTTTCCTGCCTCGCCAGAGAGCCGGCTCTCCACAAAATGCTGGAGCGGCTGATTGTTGCATACGAAGTCGGTGCATGCGGCGCCACCTTCCTTTGTGATGTCGGCATGGAGCTGGGCTGTCGTGCTGAGTTGCTCGTCGGAAGGCTTCCAATAACCCTTTCGTGCGCTCTCGAGCATCACCGCCGTCATGGATTGGAATGCCGCCGGGTTCTTCTGCAACATGAAATCCTTGACGCCAAGATGTTGTTCATCAGCGACATACATCCTATAGAGGTCGTGGTAGACATTCTCGTCGAGAGAGGAAGGACGGGTGACAGACCATCCGAAGATGTTGCGGAACATCTCGCCGAACATTTGAGCCGTACCTTCGTCGCCCTTCATGCGCTCCTTTACAAAAGCGGGATTGAGCAGCGTGGTGCGCATCTCCACGTCCACAGCCTCCTTCACGTCCTGCATCCTTCGGTTGGAGCGGTTGCGGTAGTCGGCCATCAGCGCATCGGGCTCCTTGCCTGTCAAGGCTTTCACCGTCATGGAAAGTCCTCCCGTGAATTCATACACATGGTCGAGCGAGATGGGGCCCCAGGTGTTGCTCTGCCGGGGTTGCACCACGACATCGGTCTGCTTCAAGGCCGCCTTGAACAAATCCTTCTGACAGGCGCCCCAATGCTGCTCGTCGCCATAAGCGGCACACATGTTGTTGAGGTATCCGTTGGTCAGTTCCTTTGTGTCCGTCCATTGCCCGCTCCGCTCTATGTAGTTCATCATCCCAGTGCTGTAGCCATTGTTGACGGGGCCGAAAACCCTCAGCGAAGCCAGTTCTCGTGCCTTTTGGGGTGTCACTCCCTTGTCGATGAGTTCCTTTTCCTGCGCCAGGGTGCCCTCACGCACGAAGTTGGAGTCTTCTTTCTCGGCCGACACCAACTGTATGGCCTCCGTGATGAGTTTCAGGCGTGAGTCGGCGATGTCGCGTAACTGTCCGCTCACTTGGACTACGACATCCACGCGGGGCCGATGGAGGTCTTTGGCCGGCACCAACCTGAGACTGCCTATGCGCCCCTGGCTGTCGCGCACGGGTTCCACCCCCAGCATCCATAATGCTTGTGCGATGGTGGCGCCTCCGGAAGCGATGAACTCACCGGCCCAGAATGTGTAGCACACCTTTTTGGGGTAGGTTCCATGCTGCTTCTTGTATTGCGCCAGGGTGGTCTCGGCCAACCGCTTCCCATCCTCCCAAGCCTGGGCGTCGGGGGTGTTGTCGGGGTTGATGCTGAACATGTTCCGCCCCGTGGGCAGCACATTCGGATTCTGTACGGGGTCGCCTCCAGGAGCAGGAGCGATGCTCCCACCGTTGAGTGCCCGTATCATGTTGTCGAACTCCGCTTTCGTGGAATGGAGAATGAGCGAGGCTTCCTCTGACGAGTGGTAGGTGGAGAGCACTTGCCGACGGGCCTTTGGCAGGTAGTGGTGTGCCACGAAGGCGTAGTCGCGTGCTTGTTTGTCGGTGATGCGCCCTTGTTGCTGGTCTTTCTGCGCCATGTCGTAGGCCAGCGGGTCGGCATTCATGGCAAGGATGGTTTGCCGGAGCTGTTCGTCGGTGTAGGGTTGCCCCATTGTGTAGAATGCCCCCTGCATCTTCTCGTTCGACAGTTCCTCCAGATGGGCATCGATGCGCTCCAATTCTTCCAGCGTATAGGGCTTGGTGGGTATGCTGTCGAGCGAAAGGCTGCGATGCAGTCGCTCGTTGATGATTCTTCTCTTGATGTCTGTCACCAATGCCAGGTTGGTGCCCCCGGTCTCCACTGCTTTGTGCACATCGTTGAGCAGTGTGGCATATTTCTGTCGCATGCTGCTCTCGGCATATGGAGGGGTGAGATAGGTGAGCAGCGCGGCATGGCTGCGCCGCTTGGCAATGACCGCCTCGCCGATATTCCCCGTCGTATAATAATAGAAATGAGGCGTCGCTCCTATCAGTTGGCTGCTCCAGTCCTGCTTCCTCATGCCGGCGTCGCGCCCTGGCGTGAACTCCAGATTCCCGTGTGTCCCGAAATGGATGAGCGCATCGGCCCCGAAACCTTTCTGCACATACAGGTAAGGTGCCAGGTAGCTGTGTGGCGGCGGCACTTCCACACCATGCACGAGTTTGAAGTCATCGTCGCCCAATGCCGGACGTGGCTGAGGGAAAAGCAGCACGTTGCCATACCTCAGGCAGGCCACGGCGATGCTGTCGCCATGGGCGAGGAGGCTGCCGGGAGCCTTTCCATAACGTGCTGTCACCTCGGCATATTTCTCAGGTGCAAGCACCTCCTTGGCCCATTTCTCATACTCAGACATTGACAACCACACTGGGTGCCCTTTGCGCATATACTCCTGTTGCGCACCCTTGGCATACGAGCCGAGCACCAGTCCTTCTGTCCTCACCTGTCGCGCAAAGGCTTCGAGGCTGCCTGGCAAGCCCGAGACGTTGTATCCCTCCTGGCGAAGACGGAGAAGGAAGTTGTACATCGAGGGGATGACCTCCATGCCGCTTGCCAGCAAGGCATCTTTGCCCGGACGCTTGAAATAGCCGATGGCAATGCGCTTGTCCTTGTTGGGTTTTGTGCGCAACGAGAGATAACGGCATGCGTAGTCGACAAACATCTGGCAACGTTCCACCTCGGCAGTATGTTTGAAGAAACCTTTCTCGTCCTTGTTCTGTGTGCCGATGCAGAAAGGCGCTATGCCGCCATCAATCTCGGGTATGACAATGCGTGCGTTCTTCGAACCGCTTGCCATGGGCTTCGACTCATTCATCCAGTCATCGTGACTGCAAGAGAGCGGGTAGGGTGCGAGAAGCGGTATGTTGTGCTCATTGAGCCAATGCACGAGGGTGTCGTTGCCTATCCTTCCCATCGCCATGTAAACCACCGCGTCGGGCTTGAGGCTGCGCAGCATCTTTTCGCGCTTTTTTCCCATGGCCGTCAGAGGATACACGTTCACCCCTCTCTGCGTGAGCATCGATATCAGCGTGTCGACATGCTCCCTGTTGCCTTCCATGGGGAAGGATATGCCAGAGATGAAAGCCACCTTTGGGCCTTCCTGATGATACATGCCTTTTTCTTGCAGATAGGCCGTCAGCTCGTCAGCCGTCTTGAAATAGCGTCCGTACTCGCGGTGGTAGTACATGTTGGCCGGCACTTCCACGGGGGCGTCCACCTGTTGGTCGCCCCAGCGGTGGGGGGTGGCAATGTGGCGCAGGTAGCGCAGCCCATTGCGGTAGTTCTGCCGGTTGTCGTTGTTGAAATAGCGTTGGAGCGTGGCTATCTGCCCGTCGGTGAGATTGCGGTTCTCTACAAAGTCGCTGGAGCGCAGCGTCTTGGTGAAGATGGGAATGCCCTTGCGGGCTGCCTGCTCGATCTCTGCCATCTGTCCATCGCTCAGGAAAATGCGCCGCGCATAGACGATGATGGCGTCGAAGTCGTCGATGTCGTGCATCTCATCGGCTTCCATGCACGTGACCTTGATGTGACGGGAGTCGTTGTTGAGCACGAAGTCGGCCTGCTGCGCCTCCAACGCATTCACAACGAGTATGCGCGTGGGCGACATCCAGTGATGCCATGCAGCATAGCCTGCCATACCCAGGATGATGGACACGGCAACCCAGAGAAGCCATTTGCGGTGCTTCATTATTTGTTGACCTGTTTTTTGATATGCTCGATATAGATGTCTTGTATTTCAGGCACTTCGCCGAGGCCCTCGATATGCAACACCACCTGAAGCCCTTCTTGCTCCAACGTCTCCTTCCATTCCTTGGAGATGTCGTTTTGGGCATGGTCGCCAGCCACGAAGAGGAACGGCACCAGTGTCACTTTCCTGCCTTTGGCCGCCTTGATGAGACGGATGGCATCCTCTTGGGTGGGATAGCCCTCGATGGTGCTCACGTGGCAATTGGCGTTGCCCGATGCCTTGAGCATATAGTCGAGCTGTGAGTAGAGCGCTGTGGCGGGGGTGGGCGTGCCATGGCCTACCAGCAGCAGATGCTCGTGTTTTTTCATGTCGACGGGATGTCGACGGGCCAGGATGTCGGCCACATTCATGGCGTCCTCCACGTCGTAAAGCAATGGCTTTCCGATGGTGATGTCGGTGAAAAAGGGACGCAACTGCTCGACCTCACGCCTGAGCAAATCCATCTCCACCCCGTCGATAATGTAGGTGGGCTGGATGATAATCCGGGTGTATCCATCGGCACGGAGCCGGAAAAGGGCTTCCACCGGATTGTCCTTGCTGACGCCGCGCGACTTCAGCCGCTTGACGACGATGCGTGAACTGTAACTGTCGCGCACCTCTATGCCGGCGAATGCCTGCCGGGCTTTCGCGTTGATGGCCTCAATGGTCTTCGCGCGCGTGTCGTCGTAGGTGGTGCCGAAATGCACCATGAGGATGGCGGTGGTTGGCGCGAAATCGTCCTGTGCGCGGACAGATGCCGCGCACAGGATAATGGTGATGAATAAGAAAAGTCGTCTCATCGCTTTGTAAAGGTTAGTCCTCCACAAGACGGATTTGCTCGAAGTAGTAGCCTTCGGCCACGTCGACACCCTTGCTCACCGCGCCGGTGGCGACATCATAGATATAGACGCAAGGGGCTGCATTCTGTGTGTTGACACCGAAGAACACCTTGCCGGCACCTCTGTCGAAAGCCGAGCGCTGTGAGAAGCGGCCACTGCTGTAGTCGATGTCGGAGCCGTTGACGGCCATGCGGGTGCGTGTGTTGGCATTGAGGTCGATGACGCTGTAGTAGTGGCTGTAACTGTCAATCTGGTTGGCCTTTCTTGTTCCGCCCTTGCCGTCATCCTCGGTGAGGGCGTCGTTGCGTGAATAGGTGAACACCTTTCCGTTGCCGAGATATTGTGTGGTCAGCAATTTGCCGTCGGAGTTGGGGAATCCGTTATAGCCTGCGTCGAAGTTGTAGTTGCCCTTGCTGATGCGCAGCAACTTGCCTTCCTCTCCAATCTCGGTGTCGCTGAAGGCGACGAGGTAGAGGTTGCCTTTCTCATCGAAGAAGGTGGTCTGCTGGAGCAGCTCTCCATAGGCAGAGCCAGCCATCTCGTTGGCCTCGCTGTTGATGATGTCCTGCTCTACAGCCATTGTGTTGGCATCGATGACAACGACGTGGAAATTAGGCTCGTTCTTGGCGGTTCTTCCCGACCCTTTCTTGCAGTAGTAGAAATAGAACAGTTTGTTGTCGCTCTGGCGGTAGGCAAGGATGCCGCTGGTGTTGAAGTTGTCGTAGCCGTCGGCAACCTGGAGGCTGAGCGTGCCCTCGCTGATGATGCTCATGTCGTCGGTGTTGAGCTTGGTCCACACGATGGCGTTCTTGTCGCCGTTGGCAGCCATGATGATGAGGGTGTTGTCGTCGGTCCAGGCGTGGCAGTACTGACGGGTGTTGTAGGTGTTCTCACGGAAGGGCTGTGCCTGTACCACCTCCATCTTGTTGTTGACAAACTGCAGCTTGACAAAACGGTCGGCCGAGACGGGCACCTGGTAATAGTACTTGCCTTTGAGAATCATCTCCATGGAGTAGTCGGCATTGATTTCCGCTCCCATGTTCTTGAAGTCGACGGTGGGCCCGCCGTCCAGGGTAGTGCGGCTCTGCATGATGGTGGTGACGTCGCGTCCCATGCCTCCCTGCTTGCCCACCGTGACGGTGAGGTCGAAGTGGTGGGGCACATCGATATAGGGATCTTGCAACTCGTCGAAGGTCACGTCCTGGATGTCGTTGACGTTGATCTCCAATGTCGTGCCGTCGGTCTTGAGGATTTTCATCACATACTGGTTCTGGGCATGGATGCCGAGACACAGCATCATGGTTGCTGTCAAAGCGAGTAATATTCTTTTCATAACTTTTAGTTTTTGATTGTTGATTTTTTACTGATTCAGGATTTTGATGCTGGTTTTTGGCATTTTCACGATGTAGAGTCCTTTGCCCAGCGTGGTGAGGTCGATGTCGGCATTGCCGTTGTCGGAGATGCGGTAGGCACCCACCATCCGTCCGTCGGTGGTATAGACACGCACGACGTCACCAGTCTTGGCATTTGCGATGTAGAGGTGCCCCATCTCGATGCGTGGCTTCTCTTCTGTCACATCGAAAATGCCCAGAGGGGTTTCCGAGAAATAGTATTTGGCCACGTCGCCCAGCGGAGCGGACACTTTTTCCTGGCCTGCCACAGTCACTTTCAGTTCGCCGCCCTGGCAGGTGATGACGGGCTTGTCCTCGAGGGCGATGACAGTCTGCGTGCCGTCCTTCAGGTCGAACACGACATACTGCATTCCCTCGGCGCTGGCACTGGCTGTTACCATCAGCACCAGCATGGTGAATAAGAATTTCAGTTTTTTCATCTTGTCAGTTGTTTAAAATGTATGTTGGTTGGATGATTGCAAAAGGATTCGGAATTTGGCAAACAGGGTCCGGCCGGGTTTCTGCAACTTGTAGTTGTCGTAAATGGTGCGGTCGAAGAGGTTGTCGCAACTCACCGACAGGTTATAGCGCCCCTGATGCCAGGAATAGGTGGCTTGGGCGCCAAAAATGTTTTTCTCGGGTATGCGTGCCTTGGTGTCGAGGGCGCCGTAGCCTTCCCATGAGAGATAGAACCAATGCACCCACTGGTAGTCGACGCCCAAATGCAGGTGGTCGCCTTTGGCAAAAAGGTTGCGGAAATGGTAGTGTGCCTCGGCAGAGGCGAAGAACCAGGGACGGTTGGGCACATGGTTGTTGAAAGTGACGGAGGGCTTGCCGTCGCTCTTGAATTCCATGCGGTCGCGCGCGTCCTGCCAGGTCACATTGCCCACCACTTGCAGCCGCTGCTGCCAGTCGTAGCGCAACTCTCCTTCGATGCCCTTGATATGCACTGCCGGCACGTTGACATATTGCATCATTCCTTCTTTCTCCGACACCTGTGGCTGGATGTAGTTGTCTACATGGCGCAGGAAGCCGCTCACCTCGTAAGAGAGGGTGTGGTCGTTGCTCTTCAGCGTGCCGAAGAGGCTGGCATTGACATTCTCGCTCTTCTCGGGTTCGAGGGTGACATTGGCGTAGATGGTGGTTCCATTGCCAAGCAGTTCCCTGGCGAGTGGAAGCCTGACGCTGTGCTCATAACTGGCCTTGACCGACAGTGGCTCCATCAGTTGGAAACGGAGTCCCGCTCCCCATCCCAGGTCATTCTGGGTGTTGGAGCCTTGTACATCCCTCGAACCTGTCACCGTAGGGATGTCCGTCTGTTGAATGTCGAGATGGTTGATGTAATCCTTGAGGAAGAAGGTGTTGGCCATCCGTCCTCCGAAGAGCGACTGGTTGTAGGCCAGTCCGATGATATGTTTTTCAAGAATGTCGTTGGCAGGTTCGAAACTCTTGTCCACCTCGTCCCATCGGTCATTTCCCGTGCGGTTGAGGGCATAACTTAGGTTGACAAGATGTCCCTCGGCAAGACTGTAGGTGAAGTCGGCGCGCCCGATGGTCAGCGGTCGCTTGTAGTGGCGCAGTGAGCGTGCCCTGCCGGTGATTTCGTTGCGTGAGCTCTTGATGAATTCGCCGTTCCAATTGTATTTCCTATAGGTGGTGTCGACGGTTTCTGAATGATCCCACGTATGCGAGAGCGACAGGGTGGCGCTGAGGTTGGGCAACAGGAAATGGCGTTTCTGGTAGTTGGCGAATATGTTCCACGCCTTGGTGTGCCTTTCAGCTTCGCCCACCACCTTGGTCTGTATCTGGCCGGTCTGTATCTCCTTTTCCACCTTGTTGAAGGAGGCTCCGACAAAAAAATCATCGGCCCACCACTTGTCTCTCACGCCCACTTCCAATTGTCCGAGGAAGGAGAGATAGTCGTCGTGGAAACGCCTGCGATCGGCTGCCACATACTCGCGGCTTTCCTCGTCCCACACTTCGACTCCCTTCATCATATAGTCGTTTTTGGAATAGTTGATTCCAAATGTGGGACGGATGGTGAGGCCGTTGCGCAGCACGTATTGTCCGTTGAGGTCGCCTTTGTGGGTGTGATACGAACCGATTCCGTAGGAGGCATCCAGGTAGTTGGTTGTGCGGCGGTTGGTGACAATGTTCACCGCACCCCCCAGCGCGTCGCTGCTGAGCCAGGTGGGCACCACACCCTTGTAGATTTCGATATGCTCGATGAGGTTCACCGGCAGGCTGGCGAGTGTCACCCCCGACCCCTTGGTGTCGAGCGGCACACCGTCGATAAAGTAGCGCACGGAGTTGCCCGACATGCCGTTGATGCTCAGGTCGAAGTCGGAACCCACTCCGCCCTCCTCCCTGATTTTCACACCGGCGGTACGGTCTACCAGGCTGCTCAGCGAACTGATGCTACTTGCCACCGAGCGGATGTCGATGGCATTGACGGAGAAAGCCCCCTCGCGTAGCCGCTGGGTTTTCGATTTGCCTGTCACCGTCACATTGTTTAAAGTGATGGTGTCATTAGTCAGACTGCCCTTTTTACTTGGTGTTTGGGCATCAACATACAGATATGACAGGCAGACTATCAACAAAAACAGTCTTCTTATCATCATTGCAAGAAATTCACTCTACTCAGCCTTATTCCCGAGGCTTTCGTTTCGTCTGTTCAGCGACATGGCAGGTTTCCTGGCTCTCTCCGAAAAGTCTGCCTTCCCAAATCTCTTAGTGGCGTTTCTTGACTTTTCATAATGGAGATGACAGTAGCGGGTACTGCTCAGGATTTACACCTGATTCCCTCTATACATGGGTGGAACACCCAGTATCACCATTGTCGAATGCAAAAATAATAATAAATCGGTAAAAAGCAAAAAATATCCTTGTTTTTATGAACAAAGTGCGTGTATTTGAGCAACTCCAGAACTCCATAAAGAAAGAGTAATGTCTGAACTCCTGAACTTCTGAACTCCTGAACTCCTTGAAGAAAGAGTAATGTCTGAACTCCTGAACTTCTGAACTTCTGAACTCCTTGAATTCAGAATGTGCAACCTAAGAAAAGGGTTGCCTGGGTGTGGTCGCGTCCATTGCTGTAAGCATTGGGCGCGTTCACTTTATGGTGGCGCACGCTTGCACCCACATAGGTGGCCAGGCGCGTGGCAGGAAAGCGGAATGCGTATTTCGCGCTGGCGCCTGCGGTGTATTGCGGGGCGGTGAGCCATTGGTGCTCGCGGTATAGCCACGTGTCCATCGTGGGCGAGGGATGCTGTTTGTCGGAGGGCGCCACGAAGGTGAGGTCCTCGAAGGGGACGCCACTGCCATGGAGGAACGCACCTGAGAGGCTCATCGACAGTATCCCCTTGCGCAGCAGCAGATGGCGGGTGGCCGAAAGGCCCCATTCCTGGTTGTTGAGTCGCTGCCGCCGGTAGTAGGGGTAGTCGTAGGCCGTCTGCTTGCGGTGCATCCACTGGCAACTGGCGGTGATGACCCATGTGGGCCGTTCGCCACGGATGCCCAGGTAGGCCGTGTAGGCCACCCGCCCCTCTACCCAAAGTTTGTTGGCCGTCTTCACCGGGTCGTAATACTCATAATATGATGCGCCGCTGTCGTTGCGCTTCTCGCGGAACGATTCGAAGTGGTTGACAAGGTTCTCGGCGCCAATGCTCACGTCGAGGTGGTGGAGCGATGCCTTGGCACGGTAGGCCAGGCGTCCGTGGTAGTCGTAGGTGTGGGAGCGGTGGAACGAATACGAGTTGGTGTATTCGGAGCGCCGCCCGTAGTAGCCCTCGCGGTAGGCCAGCGTGGCTTCGTTGGTGAGAGTGAGGCTTCGCCCCAGTTGCAGGCCCAGTTGCAGGCCGATGCCGTTGTGGTTGTTCACCATCGGCAGTTCGCGCAGTTTGTCGGTGAACCCGGAGTTGGCAAACTGCTCTGTCTCGCCGAGCATGAGTTGGAGGATGGCGTGGACTTCGACAAGGACTACAAGTGCCTGGTGACGGAGACCACCGCCGCCGATGTGCAGCAGATGGCGCGCCGCATCGTTGATGCCAAGCGCCGCATCGAGGTGACCATGCTCTCGGAGTGATAAAAGGTTTTTAGGGGCTTTAAGGTCTTTAAAGTCCTTAAAGTCCTTAAAGTTCTTAGGGTCTTTAGAGTCCTTAAGGTCCTTAGAACAGCATAAAAAAGCACGGAAAGGGTACATTCCTTTTCCGTGCTTTTTTGTGCTGTGGCTATAGTGCCCCGGGATGAAGGGGCTTATTCGTGCAGTTGGAGCAAGGGTGCGAGATAGCGCTCGTCTACCCGGAAGGCGGTGCCGTGGCGGATGCCCTTCGGCATCTGCAACTGACTGCTCACATCCTGCCATGTCTTGCCATGGTCGAGGCTCCGTGCCACGCCGTAGCGGTGGTCGCGGTACATGTCGTAGTAGACGTAGAGGGTGTCGCCCACGAAGAGTGGGGCGGGACCCTCGCACCACATGCCCTCGGGCGTGATGGGCTTCGACACCTTGGTTGGGAATCCCTTGCGGATGTTCTTCGTCGTGGTCACGCGGATGTTCTTCTCGGCCGGCAGCGAGTTCTCGTTCTTCAGCACCATGATGAGGGTGCGCTTCTTCGGAACGCGGACAATGGCGGCGTCGATGACGTTGAAGTCGGGGTTGAAGAACATCTTCGTCTCGGAGAATGTCTTGAAATCCTTCGTCGTGCAGTAGTAGATGCGGTGGTTCCACTCCTTCTCGCGCTCGGTAGAGGCCACCTCCTTGTGGCGGCCGGGGATGGTGGTGGCCCAGAAGATGTAGAACGTCTTGGTGGGCTCGTCGTAGAAGAGTTCGGGAGCCCAACTGTTCTTGGCCTCGGGCTCGTGCTCCATCACGGGGATGGCCCGCTGCTCGCTCCAGTGGATGAGGTCGGGCGAGGAGGCATAGCCGATGATGCGGTCGTGCCAACTCGAGGTCCATACCATGTGGAACGTGCCGTCTTCGCCCTGCACGATGCTCGGGTCGCGCAGCAGCCGGTCGTTGCCTACCGTGGGTGTCATCATCGGGCGACCGTCGTTGAGGGCGGTCCAGTGCAGTCCGTCGTAGCTGTAGGCCAGGTGCAGTCCGTCGCTCTGTCCTACGAAATAGGAGAAGAGGTAGACGTCTTTGGCCCATGTGGTGGCGACCCACATCAGGGTCGTCAGGATGAGGGTGAGGGTTCTTTTCATGTGGCGTCGGATTATGGTTAGGCCATCAGTTGCTGAAGGCGTGCGATATACTTGCCGAGGATGTCGAACTCCAGGTTCACCACCGACCCCACCTCGATGGCGCAGAAGTTGGTGTTCTGCATCGTGTAGGGGATGATGGCCACCTGGAAGGTGCTCTCAGTGGGGTTGCAGACGGTGAGCGAGACACCGTTCACCGTGACGCTGCCCTTGTCGACGGTGAAATAGCCACGGAGGGCCATCGCGCGGTCGTAGTCGTAGGCGAAGGTGAAATAGGTGCTGCCATCGGCATCCTCCTTGGCCGTGCAGCGGGCCGTGCCGTCGACATGGCCTTGCACGATGTGGCCGTCGAGGCGGCCGTTCATCATCATCGAGCGCTCCACGTTCACCTTGTCGCCCACCTGCAGCAGGCCCAGGTTCGAGCGGTCGAGCGTCTCGCGCATGGCCGTCACGGTGTAGTTGTCGCCATCGATGGCCACCACGGTGAGGCATACGCCATTGTGGCTCACGCTTTGGTCGATCTTGAGTTGGCTGGTGAATGAGCAGGTGAGGGTGAGGTCTACATTGCCGCCGTCATGGCGCAGGGCCACTACGGTAGCCATTTCTTCTACGATTCCGGAAAACATAAGTATATAGTATAAAGGTTAGGTAAATGAAAAAAGGCCGTACCGATGATGTGATGAAAACTCCGTTTTCTTAAGATTTGGGAGCTCTGAAGTCGTTGTAATCCACCGGTTCCGAGGAACTGTCCCGAGGGATGTGGCCCGCCATTGACAACAAAGTAATCCCGGTTTTCGAAATAATTTGATGAGTATCCCGATCTAACCGATACGGCCTATGGTGTATCTCCTTTCAAAGATATCATGATGCAAAGATAAGCAATAATTCTGAAACCACAATTATTTTTTGGTTGTATTTTGAATAATCTGCACAATCAGAATAATCTGTAGTTTTTTTAATCTCAGAATTATCAGCTTATTCAGTGGTTTTAAAAAAATTGCGGGCTATTCATGGTCATAAAGCGCTCATTTCGTCGTCACATCCTGCTATTTCGTCGAAACGGGTTTGGTTTCGTCGAAAAATGCGCTGCAAGTCATCGAAAACTATTTTGAAACCGGATTTTCTGGTTGTAATTTTGTCATCGAAAGGAAGAAACAACTCTTTCAATGTGAATTAAAATCAAAATAAAAAATAATCAAAAACTATTATCATTATGAAAAAGATTCTCGCAATTATCATGGTTTGTGTGTGTTCGGCCAACGTTTCCATCGCCCAGAACAAGTACCCTCATATGAGAAAGATGCCTCGCTTCGAGATGCTCGATTCTGCCACTAGAAGCAATCTGATGAAAGAGCGCGAGTCGTGGGCAAAACAGGTGAAGAACAATGAGAAGAAATGGAAGAAGCACATGGCCTGGGGTGGCTTCAGCCACCGCTGGGACGGCAAGAGACCACAGTTCAAGTTCGATTTCGTTCCCCAGGAGCAGCTCCCCGAATTCATCGGTGGCGAAGAGGCCTTGATGAACTGGATCTCCGACAATATCACCTATCCCCTCTCGGCTGATGTCAACTCGATAGAAGGCAAGGTAGTGGTGACCTTTGATGTGAATGTAGACGGCAGCATCGGTAACGTGAAGGTGAAGGAGTCGTCGCACCCCATCCTCGACAGCGAGGTGGTGAGCAAGGTGGAGTCGATGCCCAGCTGGATTCCCGCCAAGCAGAATGGCCGCAAGGTGAAGGTAAAGTATACACTGCCGATTGTTTTCAAGGAGCAAGCATAGAAATATTCAGGAGTAAACAGAGTAATCAGAGTAAACAGAGTATTCAGGAGTAATCAGGGTAATCGGAGTATTCAGAGTAATCAGAGTACTCCGATTACTCTGAACTCTTTTCAATAAAAATGTTAATTTTTGCTTTTATCATCACTTTTTACCTGGTTGTATGATGGATATCGGAGAAAAGTAGTATTTTTGCGATGACGACGGCTCTTGCGTCGGATTAGAATAGGGCCCCTCCTCCGTGAGGGGTAAACGTGTAACTAATAATTTGAAAAAATGATCTTTTCTTTTCGGAAATTATTTATTCTTGCAGCATTTATAGCCTGCGGAAGTGTGGCCAACGCTCAGTTGCCCAATGAGAAATTCGGCAAGCCTTCCAATCTGGAATGGGACTTCACTGGTTGGGGCGAGGCCGTCGGTGCTGACGCCATCATCCTTTGCAAGACGATGAACGCCACATATCAGCTTTCCGACCAGGTGGAAAACTACAATCGGACTGATATAGAGGTGAACTGGGACAATGTGTTGGACTTTGGCAAGAACGAGTTGGATGAGAGCAACATCCTGGTGAAGTACGAAATTGGACTCCGCATGAAGATTCTGAAGCCCGAAGGCGCCAAACATGCCAATATCGACATTACGTATTTTAATGCCGATGATGACAAAGTGTTTTATCATGACGATATAGAGGATTTGAAGATCAAGGTCTTCTCGAAGAACGAGAAGGGAAAGGTGGTGACCAAGAAAGTGGATACCAGCAAATTCGCCAAGGAGCGTGTAGACAAGAACTATATGGTGATGCACGTGGTGGTGCCTGATGTGCAGGCCGGAAGCATCATCGAATACCAATACAAAATCACGAGTATCCGACCCTCTTATCTCTACGACTGGGTGTTCCAGGAGAGCATCCCCACCGTGCGCTCAAAATGCGACCTCCAGGTTCCTGCTTTCCTGCAGTTCAATATGAACGTGCCCATCAACAAGCTCATCAAGGCAAACGTGGAGGTGAGCCACATTGCGTACGATATGAACAGGGCCGACTTGAAGAAGCCGAAGACCTGTACCACCAACCATTATACCATTGTTGGCGACTATATCCTTCCGAAGGGGATGGCCCTGAAGCCCAATCCGAACAAGGCCGACGGCAAGGAAGAGGCCGAAGAGATAGCTATCTTCACCAGCCAACTTGTGAAGCCCGAAGTCACCCTTCCAGCCACCATGCCGGCAGGCAGTACGCACCTCAGGGTGAAATAAGCCCGTCCTCCTGGCCCCTCGAAGTATTGAGTTGACCTCCTGGCCCCTCGAAGCATTGAGTTGACCTCCTGTCCCCTCGAAGCATTGAGTTGACCTCCCCCGGCTTCTCGAAGCATTGGGTTGACCTCCCCCGGCTTCTCGAAGTATTGAGTTGACCTCCCCCGGCTTCTCGAAGCATTGAGTTGACCTCCTGTCCCCTCGAAGCATTGGGTTGACCTCCCCCGGCTTCTCGAAGCATTGAGTTGACCTCCCCCGGCCCCTCCTGAGAGGAGGGG
>ONGG01000051.1 GCA_900317305.1 uncultured Prevotellaceae bacterium
GCCCACTACGTCAAGACCATGCCCATGAAACGGCATAAGCCCATCGAAAAATTATTCAACGAAGATTTTTGGGTGGCGCAATGACGAAGTCAGGAAAAAGTTGAGCGAATGCGAACTTCAAACTTTTATTATACGAAATCTCCCTATAACAACATGCTATAGGGAGATTTCGCTTTCGTATAGGCCTCTTACTATCGCTTCAAGAGGTTCATCTTTGTCTGTGGTTTCATCACGTCGTTGGCCTTTTGGGTCTGCGCCTTAACATCAGCACTGAGTGTGGCCTTGATATCCTGTGAGGAGACACCCACGAGGAACTGGTATGCGCCCTCGGCCACAACCCAAGCCGAGGCGCTCTCGTCGAACGAGGCGAGGTCGGCGGTCTTCACCTGAAGCGTGAGGGTCTGGCTCTCACCAGGTTTCAGCAGTCGGGTCTTGGCATAAGCCTTCAGTTCCTTGGCTGGTTTGTTGGCAGCCTTGTTGTCGGGAGCGGAGACATAGACCTGCACCACCTCCTTGCCATCAAACTTACCTGTGTTCTTCACCACTACGCTTACCTCAAAGCCATCACCCTTGGGTGCGACCTTCGCGTCGCTCAGGTCGAACGTGGTGTAGCTCAGTCCATAACCGAAGGGATAGCTCACTGGCACGTCGAAGGAGTCGAAATAGCGATAACCCACATAGATGTCCTCCTCATAGTCGGTGAAGTCGACATTCCTCACTGTACCTTTCTGTCCCTGCTTCGTCATATCGATACGGGGATCCTCGTCGATGGGGAAGTTCTTCGACGAGTAGGCATCGGTGAAGAGCACCGGCCAGGTCATGGTGAACTTTCCCGATGGCGACTGCTTGCCGCTGAGCACGTCGACCACACTGTTTCCGCCCTCCTGGCCAGCCTGCCATGCGCAGAGGATGGCATCGGGAAGGTCTTTCCAAGAGGCCGTCTCTATCACGCCACCGATATTCAGCAGCACCACCACCTGCTTGCCAGCCTTGTGGTAGGTCTCGCATACCTGCTCGAGGAGCGAGCGCTCAGAGGCGCTGAGGTTGAAGTCGGCCACCTTACGGTCGAGGAACTCGCCAGAGAGACGGCCGAGGGTAACCACTGCCACATCGGCATCAGCAGCCTGGGCAGCCAGTTCATCGGCAGAGAACTGTCGCTCTGCAGGCAGGGGCTGTGGCAGGAAGCGCTGCAGTTGAGCGGCATTCGGGTCTTTCTTGGCAGCCTCCTCCAAAGCGGCCTCAGCCTTTGCCTTACAATCGGCGAGATAGGTCTCGTAGCTCTTCTTCAGTTCTTCGGAAACGGTATAGCCACCATTCTTCATACCATCGAGCAAGGAGACGACATAGGCGTGGTTGACATTGCCCGACCCAGTGCCGCCAGCGATGAAGTCGTAGGAGGTATTGCCATAGAGGGCCACCTTCTTCACGCCCTCTCCGAATGGCAAGGCATGCTCATTCTTCATCAGTACCATACCTTCGACGGCCGACTGGCGTGTCACCTGGGCATGAGCCTTCAGGTTGGGCTTGTTGGAATACTTATAACCTTGGTAGCGCGGGCTCTTCTCCACAAGTTTGAGGATTCGCTGCACGTTGCGATCGAGGTCGGCCTCGGCCAATTTGCCACTCTTCACGCCGGCCACGATAGAGTCGAACTGCTCGGCCTTACCAGGCTGGAGCATGTCGTTGCCAGCCCACATCTGCAGTGCGCCGTCCTTTCCGCCAAACCAGTCGGTCATCACCGTGCCCTCGTATCCCCACTCGTCACGGAGGATGGTTTCCACGAGGTCTTTGCTCTCAGAGGTATAGATGCCGTTGATATAGTTATACGATGTCATCACCGTCCAGGGCTTGCTCTCCTTGATGGCAATCTCGAACCCCTTGAGATAAATCTCACGCAGGGCACGTTGCGAGATATGCGCATCGTTGTTCATGCGGTTGGTCTCCTGGTTGTTGGCAGCGAAGTGCTTGATGCTCGTGCCGACATCGTTTTTCTGTACGCCACGGATATAGGCAGCCGCCGTTTTGCCCGCCACCACAGGGTCTTCGGAATAGTATTCGAAGTTACGGCCGCAGAGGGGGTTGCGCATGATGTTCAATGCCGGAGCCAACAGCACGTCGGCACCATATTCCTTCACCTCTTCACCGATGGCGGTGCCCACCTCCTCGACGAGTTGGGTGTTCCATGTCGAGGCGAGCAACGTGCCGATGGGGAAATGGGTGCAATAGTAGGTGGCGGTGTCGCCTTCACGGGTGGCATCGATACGAAGTCCGGCAGGTCCGTCGGCAAGCACGATGGCGGGGATGCCGAGGGAATCGAGGGGATAAGTGGTGCCGGCGGCACCCGGTACGATGTTGCGTGTGGCTCCGATGACGGCATCATCGCCGCTGAAGCCAGCCATGCCTGTGCCGATGACGAAATGTGCTTTGTCTTCAAGTGATAGTTTTGCCATTGTCTCTTCTTGGTTGATGGTGTTTTGTAGTCCCTTTTCTGAGGTACAGCCTCCGGCGATGAGGGCCAAGGCGAAGGCAGAAACAAGATACTTTTTCATGGTGTGGTTGGTATTTTATATAAATTATTTGAACAGCAGAGGAACGAATTCGGAGAGATAGATGCGCCAGTTGCGCCAGATATGACCGCCCTCAGTCTCCAGATAAGTGTACTTGTAGTGCTTGGCGTCGAGTTTGGCACGCAAGTCATTATTGTTCTGGATGAGGAAGTCGGTCTTGCCGATACCTATCCAAAAGAGTTTCGGGTTCTTGCTGAACAACTTGTCAATCTTCGCGTCGCGGTCGGCATAGACACTCTGGATACCACCTTGTTGCTGCTGGTCGACAGCGGCGGAGAAGAGGCCGATATAATCGAAGGTATCGGGGTTATTGATGCTGATGAACAGGCTGTGGAAGCCACCCATCGACAGACCGGCGATGGCACGGTGGGCCTTGTCGGCCTTCACCCGATAGGCTTTCTCGATGAAGCGGATGACATCGGGGAATGCGGTCTCGAAATTTCCGTCCATCGTCTTGGGCAGCATCATCGTGGGCACGACGAATCCCTCTGAGGTCTCGCCGGGACATGCCTCTTGAGAGATGTTGCCATTGGTCATCACCACAATCATGGGCTCGGCCTTGCCTTGGGCGATGAGGTTGTCGAGAATCTGGGCAGCACGGCCAAGCTCGCTCCACGCATTCTCGTCGCCACCGATGCCATGCAACAGGTAGAGCACGGGGTATGACTTGCCGCTGGTCTCATAGCCAGCAGGGGTATATACGGTGCAACGGCGGGTGAGGCCAGCCGTGGGACTCTCGTACCACACCTTGCTCACGCTGCCGTGAGCCACCTTGTTGACCTTGTAGAGGTCGGCACGTTCGCCGGGAATGAGGAAAATATTGAAAAGATTGTTGATGTCGCGGAGTGAATAGACATTCAGGGGGTCGGTCACCTTCACCCCGTCGACGATAAGGTTGTACATATAGAGTTCGGGCTGCAGCACGCCGGAAGTGAAGCTCCACACACCCTTCTCGTCTTTCACCAGGTCGGCCACACCCGGAGCATCATAGGTGCCCATGGGCGTTTCCATTTTCTGTGTGGGCAGGAAGTCGCCGGTAATCTGCACCGACTGCGCCTGTGGAGCAGTCATACGGAAGGTCACGGTATTGTCGGCATGTACTTCTGGAGAGACGACAGGATCTCCTTGTCCCCAATTCAGATTCTGTTGTGCCTGAGCCGACAAGCCCAAGAAACAGAGAACGGTCAAGAAAAAGATTTTCAATGTTTTCATAAAATAAGGTTTTTGATTGGCTGCCACAAATATAGACATTTTTTTTCTTTTTCAAACATATTTGGACAACAATATGAAACCCTAAGAAACTTTGAATAAAAATGTTGTTACATACCACAACGAGGGTGTGGGGGAGATTGTGTAATTTTGCAAACGACTGAACAACACTATTGTTTTCCAACATTTAAGATCATAAAACTATTCATTACAATCAACATGAGAAAAATACTGTTATCAACCTTGATGCTTGCTTTTGCCATCGCAGGCATGGCACAGCCCCAAGGATTCGGAGGTTTCGGTCAGCCACAGACCGAACCCGACTGGAAAGACGTGAACTATGCCGGTGACGACCTGGAGGCCCACCGCATGGACATCTACCTGCCCAAGACGGGCGAGGGAAAATACAAGGTTGTGATTGCCATCTATGGCAGCGCCTGGTTTGCCAACAACATGAAGGGCATGACCTACATGTCGCTGGGCAAGCCCCTCACCGATGCCGGTTTCGCCGTGGTGAGCATCAACCACCGTTCGAGTGCCGACGCGAAGTTTCCCGCCCAGATCAACGACGTGAAGGCCGCCATCCGCTTCGTGCGTGCCAACGCCGATAAATATCGGCTCGACACCTCGTTCATCGGCATCACCGGATTCTCCTCTGGCGGTCATCTGGCCTCACTGGCTGGCGTGTCGAACGGCATGAAGAGCCGCACAGTGGGAGCCACCACCGTCGATGTGGAAGGTGAGGTGGGCGGCAACCTGGAGTTCAGCAGCGACGTGGATGCCGTGGTCGACTGGTTTGGTCCGGTGGACATGTCGCGCATGCACGACTGCTCTACCGTGAACGACGGCCGTTCGCCCGAAGCTGCCCTTATCGGTGGTGCCCCTGCCGACCTGCCCGACATGGTGAGCCTCATCAGTCCGATTTTCTACGTGGGCGAGGGAGGTCCCCGTTTCCTGGTGATCCATGGCGATGCCGACAATGTGGTGCCCCACTGCGTGAGCGAGTTCTTTGCCGGCGAGCTGCGCAAGGCAGGCCGTCTGGAAGAATTCATCAGTGTGCCTGGAGGCGGACATGGTCCGGTGACGTTCAATGCCGACACCTTCAAGAAGATGACCGACTTCTTCATCCAAGAGTCGAAAAAGAAGTAATTGAAGTTCAGGAGTTACAGGAGTTCAGAAGTTCAGACATTTCCACTGCTAACAACCATTCAACCCCAAGAAGACATGCCCGGCAACCGCTGGGCATGTCTTCTTGTTTCTCCATCACTCTTTTGTCAAGAATCACTACCAGATATTTTGTCTTTCGGTCAAAAATGACTAACTTCGCATCATCATAACAATTGAGGAATACCATAAAACCATATATATGTTCACTTCTACTATGAAAAAAGCGACGACTGCGGCCTATTTCCTTGCACTGTTGATGCAGGCACAAATGGCTGTGGGACAGTCGGCAGCCGGCAACGACACCTTGGTCACCGCCGCCCACTTCAGCGGAGGATCGGCAGACAAGGTGACCGAAGAGCGCATGAACAAAGGACTGGTGACCAACTCGCTGAGTGCCCTGAGCGGTCAGGCGGCAGGCGTACAGGTATCGAACGGCTCCAACCGCATGGCCATGCTGAGCAGCGTGCGCGTGCGTGGCACCACCTCGCTCACAGGTGGCAACGACCCCCTTGTCATCATCGACGGTGTGTCGGCCGACCTGTCGGTGCTCTCCTCGATATACCCTGCCGACATCGAGAGTTTCACCATTCTGAAGAATGCCGCCGAGACCGCCCAATATGGTTCGCGTGGTGCCTCGGGCGTGATTCAGGTGACCACGAAGAAAGGCCATGGCGGCAAGTTCCGCATCTCGTATGATGGCAATTTCGGTTTTGAGTCAGTATACAAGAATATCGAGATGCTTGGCCGCAACGACTATATCAACACCGCCCAATCATTGGGTTTGCTCTTTAATGATGGCGGCTATTCCACCAATTTCCCCGATGCCATCACCCGCACGGGTACGGTGCACGGCCATCATGTGGCCTTCGGTGGTGGCAGCGACCAGAGCAACTACCGTGCCTCGGTAGGTTTCATTGACCACAAGACAGTGATCGACGTTGAGGAATACAAGAATTTCGTGGCCAAGCTCGACATCTCGCAAAAAGCCTTCGACAACCGCCTGTCAATCGACCTGGGCGTATATGGTTCCACCCAACGCAACAAGGACATTTTCGACGAACAGATGCTGTTCTACTCGGCCGCAGCGATGAACCCCACCTTCGGCAAGGGCATGAACAATAATGGCGGATGGGACAAGAACACCACCGCCTCGCAGGTGAACAACCCGATGGCCCTGCTGCGAGAGCAAGACCACAGCAAGAACCTGAGTTTCAATACCCATATCAAGTTGGCCTACGACATCTGGCCCAACCTGAAGGTGAGTTTCTTTGGCTCCTACTCCTTCGCCAGTACCGAGCATTCCCAATACCTGCCCACATGGGTGTGGGCACAGGGCCAGGCCTACCGTGCCGAGAAGAAGAACGAGGACTGGCTCGCCAACCTCTTGGTGGACTACTGGTGGGACTTCGACTCAGAGAACCGTCTGGAACTGACCGGACTAGGCGAATATCAGGTCAACACCGAGACAGGTTTCTGGACCACGGTGAGAGGATTCACCACCAATGCCTTCGGCTACAACAACCTCGAGGCCGGTTCGCTTCGCCCTTATGGCGGCACGGGCTCAGGATATGAGCACCCCACCCTCGCCTCTGTCATGGGTTCGGCAAAATACCTGTTCAAACACCGCTATACGCTCTCGCTCACCATGCGTGCCGACGGCAGCAGCAAGGTGGGCAAGGACAACCGCTGGGGACTGTTCCCCTCGCTCTCCTTCGACTGGGACGTGATGCGTGAGCAGTTCATGCGTGGCATGCCCTACATCAGCCAACTGAAGTTGCGTATGGGTTATGGTGAGTCGGGAAACCTCGGTGCCATCGACTCATTCAACTCGCTCAGTATGTTCCAGCCCATGGGCATCGTGCCCGTCTACGGCTCTCCCATGGTGACCCTGGGCATTGCGAGCAACACCAATCCCGACCTGAAATGGGAGACCCGCACCACTTTCAACATCGGTATGGACATCGGCCTATGGAACAACCGCCTGGTGATGACCGCCGAATACTACCGTTCGAAGACCCGCGACATGCTCTATCTCTACGATGTGAGCATACCGCCCTTTGCCTACAACAAACTGCTCGACAACCTGGGTAAGATGAGCAACGACGGTTTCGAGCTAGGGCTTGGCATCACCCCATTGGAGACCCGCGACATGCAGCTCAACATCAACATGAACCTGGCCTACCAGCGCAACAAACTCATCTCGCTTGAAGGCAATTACGAGGACATCTACATGACAGCCAAGAACATCACCCCCATCGGCTCACTCAACGGAGCCGGTTTCCATGGAGGCAACAACGATATCGTCTACCAGATTGTGGGCCAGCCCCTTGGCGTGTTCTACCTGCCCCACTGCACAGGTGTGGTGGACTATGGCGACGGCACCTACATGTATGAGATAGCCGACCTCAACGCTGATGGCGTGGCCGATGCAGGCAGCGACCGCTACATCGCCGGCCAGGCCACCCCGAAGTGGACCTTAGGCTCAAACATCAGTTTCCGCTACAAGGATTTCGACATCTCGCTCCAGATGAACGGTGCCTTTGGCCACAAGATCTACAACGGCACATCCCTTACCTATATGAACATGGGGTCGTTTCCCGACTACAACGTCATGCCAGAAGCCCTCACTAAGAAAATCTACGACCAAGTGGCCACCGACTATTACCTGGAGCGTGGCGACTACCTGAACTTCGACTACCTGACAGTGGGGTGGAATGTCCCTATCCAGCGTTTTACCCCGTTCATCAGTCAGCTCCGTGTGGCACTGAGCATCAACAATCTGGGTACCATCACCTCGTACAGCGGCCTCACTCCGATGATCAACAGCTATGTGGTGAGCAACACCCTTGGCATCGACGACAAGCGCAGCTATCCCCCCTACCGTTCCTACACACTCGGCGTGAGCATCTCATTCTAACCCCCAACAGCCCGTATCATGAGAAAATATATCTTTATCACACTTGCGACACTCGCCCTCGCCTCCTGTCTTGACGAGGATCCCCGCGACCGTCTGACAGAAGAGGATGTGTTCGCCACGAGCACCGACCTCTACCTGAACGCCGTAGCCAACCTCTACAACTACATCGGCGGGCATGAGGACGGACAAGGCCTGCAAGGCACCACCCGTGGCATCTACGACCTGAACACCTTCACCAGCGACGAGGCCATTCTTCCCACCCGTGGCGGCGACTGGTATGACGGCGGCCTGTGGCTCAGTCTCTACATGCATACCTTCGATGCCGGAACGGCACCCATCGAAAACTCATGGAACTACCTCTACAAGGTGATTGTGCTCTGCAACCGCTCGCTCGACTACTTGCAGAAATACAACCATCTGATTCCCACCGACCAGCAGGCTCCACTCCAAGCCGAGGTGAGAGGCATCCGTGCCCTGTGCTATTTCTATTTGCTCGACCTTTTTGGCCGCGTGCCATGGATCAACTCATCAGGCATCTCGATGAACGAGACCGACCAGCTCTCGCGCCACCGGCTTTTTTGGAAGCTCTATGACGAAGTGAACGAAATACTGCCCCACCTTCCATTAGTACGGAGCAACATGCTGGGCAACTATTATGGACGCATCACAGCCCCCGTGATGTGGTTTATCCTTGCCAAGATGACACTTAACGCCGAAATCTGGACCGATGACATCTGGACCGATGACCAGCATCTGGAAGGTGACAATATTCTCTTCACCATCGCCGGCGAACAAATGACAGCATGGGAAGCATGTATCTACTACTGTGGCCTGCTAACCAATTTTGGCTATAAGCTAGAGCCAACCTACTCCACCAATTTCAACACCAGAAACGAGTCCTCGTTGGAAAACATCTTCACCATCCCCATGGACAAGACGCTCTATACCAACCAGTTCAAATACCTTTTCCGCTCACGCCACAACAACCACGGAGCGGCGTTGGGCATGGCGTCGGAGAACGGCACCTGCGCCACGGTGAGCGCCGTGCGCACCTATGGTTATGGCACGGATTGTGTGGACAACCGCTTTTACATGAACTTCATCTCCGACAGCGTGTATGTGGACGATCAACTTGTGTTGCTCGACAATGGCGAGCCATTGGTGTACAAGCCCCTTGCCGTGCAGCCCGACCTCACGGGCTCGCCCTACGAGAAGACCGCCGGTGCACGAATGTTCAAATACGAGACCGACCGCACCGCCTACAACGACGGACTGCTGCAGAGCAACGACATCGTGCTCTTCAGGTATGCCGACGTGCTGCTCATGATCTCGGAGGCCAAGGTACGGGCAGGACAGAATGGTGACAAGGAACTGAATATGGTGCGCGAGCGCGCGCTAATGGACTATCGCCCTGCCACGCTCGACAACATCCTCGACGAGCGCCTGATGGAGTTGCAATGGGAAGGCTGGCGCCGCCAGGACCTCATCCGTTTCGACCGTTTCCATCGCGCCTATGACATGCGCGAGCAGGTGCCCAACGAGGACGACCGCCACACCATTGTATTCCCCATACCTGGTGGAGCCATCGACCTGAACAAGAGGCTCTCACAAAACCCAGGCTACTAAAACGGGCAAAAAAACCTAAAACCTGAAGACCCAAAAGGCCGGACAATCGGTTTCCCCTGATTATCCGGCCTTTATTGGGTAAAAACTACAGTCTGCGCAACTGCACGGTGAAATGCCGCATGAGCGGTGCCTCCCACTCGATGGCCACGCCCCGCGTGATGCTCTCGCGGCGGTCGTACACATTCTTGAGCGCGGCAGCCACCACATCCATGTGATTGTCGGTATACACACGGCGCGGGATGGCCAGACGCAGCAAGTCGAGTCCGCCGAAGCGGTTCTCACGCGTCACGGGGTCGCGGTCGGCCAGCACATAGCCAATCTCACATCCCCTCACCCCCGCCTCGAGATAGAGTTCGCAAGTGAGCGTCTGGGCGGGGAACTCCTCCTTGGGCACATGCGTGAGCACCCGGTCGGCATCTACGAAGATGGCATGTCCGCCCGCCGGTCTCTGGTAAGGAATGCCATACTCATCGAGCCTGTCAGCAAGATGCCTCACCTGGCGGATGCGCGTGTCGAGCATGTCGAACTCCGTGTTCTCGTCGAGTCCCTGTGCGATGGCATTGAGGTCGCGGCCGTTGAGTCCGCCATAGGTGACATATCCCTCCATGGGTATACAAAACATCTTCGCCCCATCAAACCACTCTTTCCGCCTGGTGGCAATGAAGCCACCCATATTGACGATGGCATCCTTCTTCGCCGACATGGTAACGGCATCGGCCTGCTCATACATCTCGAGCGCAATCTCCTTGATGGTCTTCGCAGCATAGCCCTCCTCGCGCGTCTTAATGAAATAGGCATTCTCGGCAAAGCGGGCCGAGTCCATCACCACCGGCACGCCATAGCGATGGCACAGCGCACAGGTATCCTTGATATTGCGCATGCTCACAGGCTGGCCACCCACCGTGTTATTGGTAACAGTGAGTACCATGAACGGCACCCTGCCTTTGTTCTCCTGCAGCACACGCTCCAGTTTCTCCAGCGACACGTTGCCCTTGAAGGGCACCTCGACCTGTGTGTCGTGGGCCTCGTCGCACGTGACGTCGATGGCCTTTGCCTTGCGCGACTCGATATGTCCCTTGGTGGTATCGAAATGCGCATTTCCTGGCACCACGTCGCCCTCTTTCACGAGCAGCGAGAAGAGCACGTTCTCGGCAGCCCTTCCCTGATGGGTGGGGATGACATAGGGCATGCCGAAGATGCGTTGCACCATGGCCTCGAACTTATAGAACGAGGTGGCACCGGCATAACTCTCGTCGCCGAGCATCATCTGTGCCCACTGACGGTCACTCATTGCTCCGGTACCACTATCGGTGAGCAAGTCGATATACACTTGGTCGGCTTTGAGTTGGAACACATTGTAGTGGGCCTCTTTGAGCCATTTCTCTCTTTCTTCGCGAGAGCTGATGTGGATTGGTTCCACCATCTTGATTTTCCACGATTCTGCGTATGGGATTTGCATGTTTTTCAGTTTGATATGTTCCCGCAATGGCAACAAGCCCAAGACGATGAGTCTGAGCTACAGCCAATGGCGACAACGGATGAATAAAATAAGGTTTGGGTGTTCAGGTTTTCGGATTGCTCCGAAGGGAAGATAGATACGCATGATAGGAAATGCGACATCACGTCAGGAGGCGAAGTGGTCGCGCTCCTTGATATTGACGAAGACGTCGTTTTTTCCAGGTGTGAATCGTTTTTGTGTCATTCAATAGTATAGTAGTCAACCTAAGTTGGATTAGGGGAAACTCCCCTATTTCGTCTTTGGTTGCGAATATACGACTTTTTATCCAATCCGCAAAATATTTTCTCATCTTTTGCGAATAAACAAGGAGTTCAGAAGTTCAGAAGTTCAGGAGTTCAGACATTACCACGGCAAATAGCCGTTGAGTCGAATGAGGCACTCAGCGCACACCGAAATTCTTGCGATACTCAGCGTTGATGGCCTGGCTGGCCTGATGACTATCAAAGCGAGTGGGACCAGTGATGAAATCGGGCACATTGAACGAAAGGAAACGCTCACGATAGAAACGGCGTGGATTTCGCTGCGGCAGCATAAAGGCCTTGGTAACCCTGCCCTGGGTATCGACATGGCAGAAATAAGGCCGTGTGAAGAGGCCGTCGTCGCGACGCGAACTAAGCACCATCCAGCGCGAGCTGGAACTCCAATTGTGGAACGACTCTGTATCTTCAGAGTTTGCACCTGCCATGGACCGGCTCTCTCCTGTAGAGAGATCGAGCAGATAGAGGTCGGCCTCATGATGCCATATGCTGAACTGTCCGTAGTCGGAGAGCGTATAGCAAAGGAAGTGCCCGTCGTAGGAAGGACGAGGGAAGGATACCGATTTGTGCTGCGCCTCGGCATCGACGATGACATCTATCTGGCTGCCGAAGCGGCCCGTTGAGGGGTCGAAATCGATGCGGCAAAGATTATAGCGGATGGAGTCGAGCTGATGGCTATCCTCGGGGAGAGCCTGTGCAGCACAGAAATAGAGCGAACGGCCGTCGGCAGAGAAAACAGGAAAAGTCTCATAGATGGAGTCATTCTTGAGCAGTGGCGAAAGAATCAACTCATTCTTGTCGACATCGTATACCTGAAGGTCGGAAGCGTCGTCGAAGACCTCGATACGGTTGGGGTGAGCGCTGTGGAACGTCTGTTTGGTGACGTTGGTAGAATAAGCGATATATCGGCCCGAAGGATGCCAATAGGGATATACACAGAGGCCCAGCGTCTGGTCGGTCTTGGTGTTGTAGGCGGTGACCGGGCCATAGTCCTTTCGCAGCAGTGTGGCGCCATGAGGTCCACGGATATGAAGGCTCATATCGGCAGGGTTGCCACGGTTGAAACTATGGCAGTTGACGCACCCTTCGAACTGTGTGTTCTCGATCAACGCACGCTCGTCGAAAGAAGAAAGATCGCGTTCGTAGATGCCCATTTTGCTCCACACCTCATGTCCCGGTGCGATAAGACGGTAACAGATGCCGTAGTCGATACTGTCGGGACTGACATAGATGGAGAAAGGACGGTAAGTGTGCCAGCCATCAGCATATTTGGCCGAAACGGTGACGCTGAGCGAGTCGCCACGGTTCTTATCAAGCAGAGCGCGCCACTCGTCAAGGTCGAAGTCGACCGATTCCTCACCCTGGCAGTGCAGGTTGTTTCCGTGATGGTCAGCAATGACAGCATCTACAAGCAATGCCGTCTCATCGGCCATGCAAAAACAGAGAGGGGCAATATTCACGGGTATGGTGACACCGAGGTAGTCGGGATAGATCTGAGGCAGGGCTGTCTCCTGTTTTGCGTTACTCACCGTCTCGGAGGAGCAACCCATCAACCCCATCAACCCCAACAATCCAATCAATATGTGTGTATATAGAACCTTTTTCATCGCTCAGGGTATTGAAGTAGTAATTTGGAATAGTTTTCACGGTCGCCCGTCAGCATATAGTAGGCCTTCAAGTATTCATAGGCAAGGTGATTGTCGGTGTTGCTGAGGAAGAGGCTCAGTAGCATCTCAGAGGTGACATGGTCGCCGAAGAAGAAGTTGTCTTTGTAGGCCATTCGGCGCAAGCGTCCGTATTCAGGATGCTTGGCTATCGCCTTTTCATCGCCCAAAAGCGGTAGCGTTTCGTTTGCCCACCCACGATAGAAGAGGGTTTTCTGCAGCGCCGTGAGATATTTCCGAGTCACTTCGTAGTTGCCGAGAATCAGGTTGGTTTGTGCCAGCCGCTTGTAGCATCGGCCACTTTTCTGGAAGTCAAGAATCGCCTCCTGCGCCTCGAAGACCGTTCGTTGGGCAACGGCCGTCATTCCCAACTGATAGAAAGCCTCGGCTGTAGGCAGTGGACTGGTCGCATCGGTCCCGATATCAGGCAAAAGCCCCAAGAGTCCGTTTTGGTTATAGTCGAACAAATGCTTAGAGAGCAAACCCTTCATACCCAATGCAAGATTCTGCACGGTCACACCGATTTGGTTGTTTGGTCTCTCGGTGTTGATGGTTTCAAGTATGCGGTTCCATTGTTGGTAACGGGCCATAAAATCATATTTCATCACCTTTTCGGCCTTGAAATTGCTGTTTTTCCAGACGAAAGCCCCCATAATAGCCGCCACAAGCAGAAAAAAGAGAAGGTTTGAGGGTTGAGATTTATCATGCTTCGCATGATGAACATTGGCGGCACCTCGGTGATTGGAACCAATTCCTTTGCGCTCGGCTTGCACGAGGGTTGAGGGTTGAGGGGTGAGGGTTCGGACAATGAGTGTGATGACGAAGACCGACAGGGCTGCCGACCACAGCAGGACGGAAAATACCGTGGGATATCGATGGTAATGTATGCCATACCATAGGTTGCCAGTTGCTACAGGAAGACAATAGGACAACAAGAAGGGTGTGACGGCCAGAAGCACGAACACCACACCATACCATGCAGCATTCCCTTTTACCTTAGATTCCTGGGGAGCCTCAGTCTTTCCATTTAACCC
Source organism: uncultured Prevotellaceae bacterium (assembly GCA_900317305.1). GTDB lineage: Bacteria > Bacteroidota > Bacteroidia > Bacteroidales > Bacteroidaceae > Prevotella. The sequence goes on from ONGG01000051.1 coordinate 13,961, forward strand.
TGCAGCCTGCAACAAGAAGAACACCAGGCAAACAGGTCCCGCCACCCAATAAAGTACAGGAACAGCAACTAAGATCAGGATGCGACGCATCCAACCGCTGCGGGGTAACGCGTCGAAAGCCCAGGAAGCAAGAAGTGTTAGCAAGACAGCCCATACACCACCCAGCAGGGCATTCTCGTCGAGCAGGAAAAGCCAGAGCAGGAATGAAGGCACGAAGCTCAGGGCATAGAAGCGCCCCCAACTGACCAGGCGTAGTGTGAGGAGTTGCACTGCCGTAAGCAGGACTGCAATGATAAGAGCTCCCACCCAGGCATATAGGAAAAACTGCGTGCAGAAGCGTCCCAACAAGTCGGCTATGCCACCCGGCAGCTTAACGATATCCCACACATAGGTGCTGTCGAAGAGGAAAAGTTGAAATTGCTCTTGATAATGCAGATGATGCGGGTAGGCCAGTCCGAAAAAGAGGAGGACCGCCACACCGAAAAGGAGCGTGTATAAAAGACGACTATTCTTCATTGGAACTATTTGTCAAACACCCGGCTGAACTCTTCGACGGTGATTCTGACAGGCTCAACCATGAACTCCGGACGGTTGTAACTCTTCAGAAGGCTAAGATGCAGTTCAGGGTTCTCCTGCGGCATAAGGAAGGCCTTGCTTACTTTCCCGTTGTTGAAATAAGCGAAATAGACACGACTATAGTTGTCATCATCACGACGGCTGGCACACATGATCCAATGGCCATTGCTCGACCACGAGGGGTAACTGTCGGAATAGTCCTTGCTGTTGAGGAGAGAAAGGTCGATGGCCGATGAGGTTTCCGCAGTGAGGGCCGTGCCAGTAAAATTGTCCATCGGGATACAAACAATGTCGGCATCATGGTGTCTGCTATGGAAACAGCCATACTGCCCCAGGGCAAAGAGCAGGTAACGCCCATCAGGGCTGATACGCGGCAATGTGACGCTCTTATCAGCCGAGGCGGCATCATACACCAATTCCTCCTCACCGAAGTCGTGTGATGACACGTCGAACGAACGGCGGTAGAGGTTATATTGTATTTTGGGGTAGGTGGACCTGATATCTTTGTCGCGCAACTCCTCAGGAAGCGGCACAGACTTGCAGTAATAGAGGTATTTACCGTCGGGCGACCAAGTAGGATACACCTCCAAGAGGGTGGAATCATTGCTGACGATGCTCACCGAGTCGGCCTCCACATCATAGAGAATCATGTCGCTGGCCAAATCGTAAACCTCGATTTTGTTGGGATTGGCCGTATGGAAAGCCTGCCGTGTCTTATTAGTGGAGAAAGCAACCAACTTGGCTGTAGGATGCCATGCAGGATAGACACCTCCGGAGATGGTATAGTCGCGCTTCATATTGACTCTCGACACCTTGCCATCGTTCACAATGACAGTACCGGCATTGGCCAGGCGCACGTGAAAGAGCATGTTGTCGGTCTTGTAGTTCTGGTAACTGTGGCAGTTGATGCATTGGCCTATCTTTTTGTTATTCATGGTTATCTCGTTGTTGAAAATCTGTGATTCTTCAAACGAGGTGAGGTTGCGCTGGGCAATCTCCATGAAAGTCCATGCCACATACGATGGTTCGATGAGACGGTAGGACACATATTCGTCGATGGGGTCTTCAGCCACATGTATTTCGAATGGGTTGAACGAAAGCCATTCGCCCTCTTTCTGGCCCCACACCTCCACCTTGATACTCTTGCCCTTCGAGACATCGAGCATGGCATGCCATTCCGACTCGGGTATCTGCACCTTCACGCCACTGCCGTATGTCTGCTGTTGACCATCAGGTGTGGTAAGACGTGCCACACACGCTTCGTACTCATCGGCAGAGAGCATGAAGTTGAGCGGCGCAATATTGCAAGGCACTGTGACATCGCAGTAATCGGGGAAAATAGCAGGCAAACTCTTGGCCTCTTTGGATGAAGAAGGCACATCGGGATGATTCGCACATGATGCCAATAACAGCATGGCGACAGTCAGAAACTGGAAATAGGGGGAAATAAAATTTTTCATTGTAATCTTACGATTGTAATTCATGACCAACATTGCCTTGTATACTTAAAGGTTTCCTTCCAAAGAGGTTATACCACCAGTAAGTGTCTCCAAATTCTTCATGCATTTTCTCACCGACCTGTTCAATTGTCATACCTGGCTGTACAAAATTTTCCAATGTTGCCCAGAACTTTTTGTAACGCTCGAAAACAGACTGTTCGACAGGAAGCATCATACGTTTTTCTTCAGGAGACTTGTCCATAAACAGGATATAAGCCTCCATCGCATGCAAAGGAAATTCCTCATCCAAGTGCAATTTAACATAGTTGCGAAGCGATGGCCAGAAACGATGAGAGTCGCAACGTAACATGGAATAAAGCAATGCCTGTTCGGAAGCCACCTTACTGTCGGATTCGTACCAAAGGCTGATACCATTGACAAGATAACTTTCGCTGTTCTCTACGCCGGTGATTTCATCGGGGTAGCATTTTTGCAGTTCCTTAATCTTTTCTGTAACCGGTGCCGGCTTCCAGTCACCATAAAACGGAAGATGATGGATGATGGTGGTATAGCGTTCCACAAGTTTTTTATCACCTACCGCCTGGGCGCAGCGGCAAAGCATCTTCAAGTAGAAGGGCGAGAAACCTGCCTGTATAGCATTTTCGAAATCCAGACGTATGGCCTCATTCATCATGCCGTAGTTGTAATAGACCAGAGGCGATGCGATGTCTAAAAGGGTGACGTGGAGTGTATCGGGGTTGTTGATATCAGCAGCATTGTTGCCCAATTTGAATGAACGGTCGAGCAAACCGCCTTGGTTCATCAGGGCAATATTCTTGAGAAATATCATCGTGCTGGTTGGCTTCTCGGTCTTTTCTGCCATATTTAGTACTTCCTGCCAGTTGTCGTTGGAAGCATAGCGCACCATGCGCATCTCGTCGATGTAGTTCTGGTCGCGGAACATGAACGACAAGGTGAAGAAGATGCCGGCAACAGCACACAGCACGGGCACGAACCTCTTTTTCAGATATTTTCCACACAGCGCAATGAGCACGGAGACGGCACCTAGCACCCAGAACGGGATGGAAAGACGCGGACTTGAGTCCATTGGGGTATCGAAGCGGGGAAAGCCCGCCATCACCACATCGTCGAATTTCTGATTCGAATAAAGTTGGGTATGCCAGATGCCGGCGGCAAAGACGAGCAGGAATATGCCCACAAACTCGCGCCATGTGATTTTCTCGGTAAGTGCGAGACAAAGTACGAAAAGCAAGGCAAACCATCCAAGCACTGGATAGACACAAAAGCCCAGCACATACCAGGCAAGATGCCATTTACGGGGGGTGTAGCGTGCGGCCCACAGGAGCAACAGCATGACCAGAAAACCCACCGACTGCGAGAACCAATAACCCCGGATTGTAGATATATAGATCCAATAGCCCAAGTCGACAACCGAGACGAGCAGGCAGGCTACGGGCAGGAGCATCAGCGCCATGGCATTTCCCTTCAACCGGAAGGCCTTGGTGCCCACAAGAAATATGAGCACCCAGACAGCCACCAGCACACCTGTACCCAAGGCAGGATGACAGAACAACTGTGTGAGCCAAGCTCCCACATACTGCATCAGTCCGAAGGGCTTCGACATCAGGGTATGGAAGAAGGGGGCTCCAAAAATGAATTCAGAGCGGTCGTGTGCCGTATAGAGAACCTCCTGGTTGATGCGCAATATATATGAGCCAAACGCAATGAAAGCCAACAGGCTAACATAGAGGACGGTACTGGATGGTTTGCTTTTTGAAATCATATTTTTGATATAAAAGGCTGACTCATTTGAGTCAGCCTTATTATTGTTTATGCGTGCCTCACTTCCTTTCAGATATGTGTTGCAAGGAGACACAATCACAAGATTTACTTAGTTACAGGTCTAACAGAAACACCGAAACTAGAACTCAGGTTGTTGTAGATATTCACCGCATTCTCAAACTGCCCATGTTGGAAGATCAAGTAGTTTGGCATGTTATCCACATCATTAATCGTTCCTTTTGAACCACCAAGTTGTTCCTGCATTGAGGGGAAATGGTATGTACCAAGAATCTGTCCAGTAGCATAATAGCCAGCATTTCCGTTTCCTATCCAACTGTTTCCATAGCGATAACCTGCAGCCGGTAAGAAAATACTGTTTTTATTTGGACCAGTTACTTTATATCCATTACCAGTAAATTCCCATTTGCACAAATTAAGCAACTCTTGGAATTCCTCCTTAGTAGGCATTCTCCAGTTGTTGCCCCAATTTGCAGTAGCAGCATCAAGGTTGGCATCAGCAATGATGTTATATGCAGGAGCACCAGAAATATTAGCACCTTTATCTATGCTAAAACCACCTTGAGTACTTTCAAAGTAATAAACCAAAGTAGAATCGATTTTATTTACAAAGATATCATAACTGGATTGGTCGGCATTCACTACGAAGTCCAACTTGCTATCAGCATACTTTGTCTTCACAGAATCAAATCTTGCTTCCCTGATGGAATCGATTTGTGTCAAGAGATAATCTGAGAGCGAGAAAGATTCCTTATATACATTTGTTGTATCAAAAATATATGCAGACTTCTCAGCGCCTTTGTACTTTTCGAACAAAGCAGCCTCACTGGTAAGACCAGTGACATCTTTATATGATGTTGCAGTGGTAGGATTAACCTGATTACCAGTGATATCTCCCCAGTTGAAGAGAATACCATTGTCGGATTCTGAAGTTGCTCCAACATTCATACTTGCCCATTTAGTACCACTAGGAAGGCCCAAATCTACAGCTTGACCTGCATTTTTGATATTACCAACATTTGCGATATATTGGGTGTCAATAGTATTTTCGCTGATCTCATCACTACAAGCCACAAATAGACTTGATGCAACAAGCGTAATAAATGCGAGTTTACTATAATTCATTAAACTTTTCATTATAACAGATGTGTTAATATTAAACATATACATATCAGAAATTACTATTCCTCATAGTAAACAGCATTAAGAGTCATGGAGCCACTATAGAGCATGAGGTCAAGGTCACGTCCTTCACCACCCTTAGCACACTCCTTGGCCATTGTCTCGGTAATCTGAAGTTCATTCAGACCATCAGCCCACTTCACGTGATCGTAGTAGGTGTTGCTCCACCAACCGTTCATGACCTTCAGGTCAAAGTCAGCAGTAACATCAGATACGTCAAAAATGAGGGTCTTCAGACCGAAGTATACATCATCGGGAATAGTGGGCAGGTGTGC
>ONGG01000011.1 GCA_900317305.1 uncultured Prevotellaceae bacterium
CCTCGCTCGTCCATCACCACATCAACACTCGGTGCTATCTTCTCCACAAGGGCATCTCGCAGCGCCACCTCCTCTTTCGTCGGTGCACCACTCTCGTCCTCTACCTTCTGGAAGGGCGCCACCTCGTCGGGGTTGTAGATGCCACCTACCAACGGGTCTTCGAAAGGCTGAGACTCTGATACTATTTCCTTAGTATCTCCTTCTCGCAGCTTCGCCTCCTCTTCCATCCGCTCATATTCTTCCTTCATCTCAGCCCTGCGACGACGTATCTCATCTATACGGTCGTTCACCAGCTTGTGCGAGATGTCGGTGGGCTTCCCTGCTCCCTGCAACAGGTCTAGCATCGCCTGCTTGATTTCCACGTCACTCCATCGCTTTTCGCCTCCCTCTCCGACAGGGCTGGCCTCCCATAGCTCATGGGCCACTTGGTCAGGACTCTTGCCCTCACCCTTCTTCGCAAGGTATGCGTTGTAGCTGTTCGTGTCATATCTATGGCCAATGCCACGCTTGCCGCCAAATTCATTCTGCATTCGCTCAACTTGCAAAAGTGGAGTTGTGATGTAATAAAAAGTATTGCTAAGAAAAGAAAAATGTTAATTTTTTGACTGCATAAGATGTGTTTGAACGGAATTTGCTTATTTTTGCATCTGATAAAGTCCAAAAGGACCTACATGAAGAAGCAAACGAAATACAGCATATTAGTCATCGTTATTGCTGCATTGGTGCTTGAGATAGCCACGGCAGAGCAGTTCTTCTCTGCCAGGCGCGTTTTCACCGAGCAACTGATGCAGAAAGCGCAGCGTGACTTGAACGAAAGTCCACGCATCGCCAATGTGAAACAAGAGGTGGAAACCGTCGTTGACCAGGCATGGGCTGAGTTCGGAAATCATCTCACCGATTCGGCCGCAATGCTGAGACATATGGTGACGCTTTGTGAGAGCAAACCGCAGATTGTGGGCATCGCGTTGGCTTTTATACCCGAGAAAACACCTCAGGCCTACCGCTCTTCGCGGGAATTCACCAAAAACAATCGCTTTAGTTTTTTCGTCTATCGGGATGAGGAAAAGGAGAAAACGAAAATCAGCCTGCTCGATTTCGACTATACCACGCGACATTGGTTCCTACTTGCCATACAAGATACCGCCAGTCTCGAGAAGGGCTCATGGAGCGAGCCTTATATCGGAGCGCTCAACAATCTGCTCATGAGCAGCTACACACGGGCAATCACCGATTCCAACGGACAGGTGATAGGGGCCGTCTGCGCCGACGTCCCGCTGCGCGAACTGTCTCAGATGGCCGCACAGCTCTACGACAATCAGAAAAAGGCTCTCCTCAGGGAGTCGCTCTTCCATATCCTGGGTATCTTCCTTCTTGGCTTCATCATCTACAAGGCGGTGAGCAGCCTGCGAAGGTTGCAGGAGGTCAGCGCCGAGAAAGAACGCATCGCCAGCGAACTGTCGGTGGCCAGAAACATACAGCAAGCCATGCTGCCCAAGGCATTCCCCGGAAAGCCCGAAAGGCAGGATTTGGAACTGTTCGCTTCCATCCAGCCTGCACGGGAGGTGGGGGGCGATTTCTACGATTTCATCATCAGGAAAGACCGGCTTTATTTCTGTATCGGCGACGTGAGCGGAAAAGGTGTGCCAGCGGCACTGCTGATGTGTGGCTTGATGTCGCATTTCCGCACAGAGGCACGACGTAACGACAACGCCACGGCCATCGTGACGGCCGTGAACCATATGCTTTGCAGCGACCAAGCCAGTGGATATTTTGCCACGATGTTCGTGGGCGTGCTCGACCTGATTACAGGACAACTCGACTTTTGCAATGCAGGTCATGAGGCACCCATCCTGAAAGAACGTGGCAGTGGTAAGACAACCCCGCTGGAGGTAGTGCCCAACTTGCCGGTGGGCTCGCTGATCGACTGGAACTATGTGGGGCAGACCACCCAACTCTTGCCCGACACCACCGTGTTTATGTATACCGACGGACTGAGCGAGGCCTCCAATCCCAACGGAACATTGTTCTCCAGAGAGCGGGTCATGGAAATCCTCACTCAATCGACCGAGGTCTCTCCTCAAGCCATCATAGAGAAGATGGCACAGACCGTGAGCGATTACGAGGGAGGATGCGTGAGATTCGACGATATCACCATGCTGGCCTTCGACTGGACGGCCCCAGAGAATGTAATTATCCATCAACAACTAAATCAACCTGAAAAAATGAATCTTTGCTTTGCTGCGAAACTAGATGAGTTGCTACGGCTGAAATCCTTTGTCAACAGCATTTCCGAACGATTCGGTATAGATGAAGACAGAACACAGCAGATAAGGCTGGTGCTGGAAGAGGCCGTGTCGAACGTGATCAACTATTCCGAGGCCGACTCTATCAACATTCATGCCTGCACTGATGACAGTGGGGTGCTCGTTGTCACCATCAAGGATAATGGCAAGCCCTTCGACCCCGTGGCGGCGCCCGAGGCCAACATCGACATCCCGATGGAGGAAAGACAACTCGGTGGCTTGGGTATCGAACTCATGCGAAGCTTGAGCGACTCACTGGAATACATGAGAGAGAACGAATATAATATTCTTACGATTAGAAAAACCATCAAATAATTGCAAACAATATGAAAACGATTATCACAGAAAAAGATGAATATTTGCTCGTCGAGTTCATTGGCGACTTCGACAGCCTGGCCAGCAGGGATGCTGAAAACGATGTGGCGCCTGTCTATGAGCACGACACCGATGTCGTCATCGAATGCTCGCAACTCAATTACGTCAGTTCGAGTGGCCTGCGCATCTTCCTCAGCATCTACAAGCATGTGCACAAGAACGGCAAGAAGGTAACTGTAAGAGGACTCAACAGCAATATTGAGAAAGTGTTCCGTATTTCAGGATTCCTGCAACTTTTCGACACCAAGTAATCGCATTAAGATATAAAGATACGTAAAATAAGTGCGTGTTTGTTTGGCCTTTGGCGGAATTTTCGCTAACTTTGCACCGACAAAAGCAACTTTCCCGTCTTCTTGTCCCGTCAAGTTCAGGACAGTGAGGGGGAAGTGGCTTGTTATCCTTTGATGAAGGCCGATGTGTGATGGCCTTTGGAAATGTAAATGTAATCAGTAAAAATGGCACAAGAAGATGTATTCAAGAAAATCGTAAGCCACTGCAAGGAGTATGGCTTCGTTTTTCCCAGTAGTGATATCTATGACGGACTGGCCGCTGTCTACGACTATGGCCAGAATGGCGTGGAGTTGAAAAACAACATCAAGGAATATTGGTGGAAGAGCATGGTGCTCCTGCACGAGAATATCGTGGGCATCGACTCGGCTATCTTCATGCACCCCACCATCTGGAAGGCCTCGGGGCATGTCGATGCTTTCAACGACCCGCTCATCGACAACCGCGATTCGAAAAAGCGCTATCGTGCCGATGTGCTCATAGAAGACCAGATGGCCAAATACGATGAGAAAATACAAAAAGAGATAGACAAGGCCCGCAAGCGTTTCGGTGAGTCGTTCGACGAGCAGAAATTCCGCGAGACCAATCCGCGTGTGCTCGAAAATGCGGCTAAGCGTGATGCGCTGCATGAGCGCTTCACCAAGGCCATGCAGGGTCCCGATCTCGAGGAACTCAGGCAAATCATCCTCGACGAGGGTATCGTCGATCCTATCAGTGGAACGAAAAACTGGACCGACGTGCGCCAGTTCAACCTCATGTTCTCTACCGAGATAGGGTCGGTATCGGATGCCACTAACAAAATCTACCTGCGACCAGAAACGGCTCAGGGTATCTTCGTCAACTACCTCAATGTGCAGAAGACGGGACGCATGAAGATTCCTTTCGGCATCGCCCAGATAGGAAAGGCTTTCCGTAACGAGATTGTGGCCCGACAGTTCATCTTCCGTATGAGGGAGTTTGAGCAGATGGAGATGCAGTTCTTCGTCAAACCGGGCACCGAACTGGAATGGTTCCCGAAGTGGAAACAGATGCGTATGGCATGGCACCAGGCTCTTGGCTTTGGTGCGGAGAACTACCGTTTCCACGACCACGACAAGCTGGCACACTATGCCAACGCCGCCACCGATATCGAGTTCAAGATGCCGTTTGGTTTCAAGGAAGTGGAGGGCATCCATAGCCGCACCAACTTCGACCTCTCACAACACGAGAAATACAGTGGCCGCTCCATTAAGTACTTCGACCCGCAAGAAAATGAGAGCTATACTCCGTTCGTCATCGAAACTTCCATCGGTGTCGACCGAATGTTCCTTTCAGTGATGTGCCACTCCTATGAGGAGGAGAAACTCGAGAATGGCGAGACACGCGTAGTGCTCAAGTTGCCTGCAGCCTTGGCTCCTGTCAAGTTGGCCGTGCTGCCCCTTGTACGCAAGGATGGACTGCCCGAGAAGGCTCGCGAGATCATCAACAATCTCCGCTTCCACTTCAATTGCCAGTATGACGAGAAGGATACCATTGGTAAGCGCTATCGCCGGCAGGATGCCATCGGTACGCCCTACTGCGTGACCGTCGACTACGACTCGCTTAAAGACAATACCGTGACACTCCGCTTCCGCGACAGCATGGAGCAGGAGCGCGTGAGCATCGACCAACTCAATGCCATCATCGAAGACAAGGTGAGCATCGCAAGCCTGTTAAAGAAACTGCAATAAATGAAACTGCGTAATCTCATACCGCTTCTTGGCGCTTTCTTCTTGGCGCTTTCCTTCACCTCATGCAGCGAGACTGACAATGAGGTGGTGGAATATCCCAATTGGAAAAGCAAGAACGACAGCTACTTCTCGGCTAAGTACAATGCCGTGAAACAAGCCATACAGTCGGGTGACAAGTCGTGGAGGATGTACAAGTGTTATACCAGGAACCAGGAGAAAGAGGGGAATCCCACTGACTATATCCTGGTGAAGGTGCTTGAGGAGGGAACGGGTAGCGGATGTCCGCTCTATACCGATACGGTGAGAGCACACTATAAGGGATGGCTGCTGGCCTCAACCTCTTATACCGACAAATACGACAGTGAATTGGGAAAGGTGTTCGACTCTTCATGGGTTGGCGACCAACTGGACCCCTCCGTATGCGTTCCTAGCAAGATGGGCGTGGGTGGTTTGGTCGATGGATTTTCCACCGCCTTGCAGCACATGCATATTGGTGATAGGTGGAAGGTGTATATCCCATACGAACTGGGATATAAAGCCCAAGAAAGCAAAACGATGCCGGCCTATAGCGTCCTCGTCTTCGAAATCATGCTCGCAGCATACTACCGGCCAGGATATGTGGTGCCCAACTGGACTTCAAATAGCACCATCCTTTGGGATGAGTAATGAAAACCTGAATAATATACCTTATATTATATAAGATTTTTTTCTAAGTTTATATATAAGAATATGTGCGTCAGTCCCCATCTGCTCGAGAAGAGTAGGATGGGGATTTTTTTGTTCTGCATTCACCAAAGGGTAGGGGGACGAAGACAAATCACATGTATTTGTTGATGCTGTGGATTACTCACCCCCGTCAACATAATAATCATATTCCTTTGAACTCATCCGATTGACGCATGTCAAGAAACAGGTAAGAAATCGGGAAAAAACGTAAGAATTCTTTGCTGTGTGCGCAAACAGTGCTACCTTTGCATCGTCAAAAGGATAGAAATCCAAACGACAAGCGATTTCAATAAGGTATTTGATAAGGTAATAAGATTGAGATTTGAAGGATAACAAAAAAGGTATTAGTCACAAGAATAAATAAAGGTCACAGGATAAAGAGAAGCAAATAATAGGTAAGAATAAAGGTAAAGATTGACCAGGATAACAACGAAACGTGACAAGTAAATAGTAAAAGAATCAGCATTAATGGTTCAGTATTGTTTTTCAGGTAACCGCTCACGCCGTGAGGTGACAGCGAATGTTTTATTTAAAATAAAGAAAGGGTAAAAAGATGAATTCAACAATTGTATTGATTTTTGCAGTTTTGATTGCATCAGGATTCTTGTTCGAGAATAGCATCGAGAAAAAATAACTCGAACAGATTTTATTGAGAAAACATTAGAAATAGATAGTACGCGGGTGGAGCCGAAATAACGGTGTCCACCCGTTTTTTTATTAGAAGGTAGCAACGATCCGTAAGAAGGTGACTGTCATATAACAATTATCGTATGGCGATTAGTAAAGCCAAGCCAAATGAATATGGCGGGCGAAGCTTGGCCTCTCGTTATTCGAGACTTCATAGAATACCCAAACCATCACTCGAAAAACAAAATTTTATTTTGTTTTTCGCTCACCTTGCACTACCTTTGCATGGAAATGGAAATGACGAAAGCTAAAAGCGATGCGCTGCTGGGACTGATCCGTGATGGTAAACCATTGGGTAACAGCGAGAAACTCAACTTGATTATCCAGTTGAGTATTCCCTCCATTTTAGCTCAAATCACCAGTGTGGTGATGTTCTTCATCGATCAGGCCATGGTAGGACATCTCGGTGCCGAGGCTTCGGCTGCCGTAGGACTGGTGGAGACCTCGACATGGCTCTTTGGCAGTCTCACAGGGGCGGCTTCCATGGGATTCTCCGTTCAGGTGGCCCATTTCATCGGGGCCAACGATTTCGTCAAAGCCCGACAGGTGTTCCGGCATGCGCTCATCGTCACCACCATACTGAGCCTGGCCATGGTCATTCTGGCCGCTGCCATAGCATGGCCCTTGCCTTATTGGCTGGGAGGTGGGGCCGACATCGCCCACGATGCCTCGCTCTATTTCCTTATTTTCGCCCTCTCCGGACCGTTCTTCCAACTCAATAGCCTCTCGGGGGCCATGCTCAAGTGTTCGGGCAACATGCGCATTCCCAGCCTCATCAGCATCATCATGTGTGTGCTCGATGTGGTATTCAACTATTTCCTGATTTTCCAGGCCAGGCTGGGGGTCTTGGGTGCTGCCCTGGGTACGTCGTTGTCTATCGTGCTGTGTAGTCTTGTCCAGGCTTATATCGCCATCTTCCGCAACGAGATGCTGTCGCTGAGGAGGGTGGGCGAGCACTTCTTCTGGGTGAGCGACTACCTTCGCAACGCCCTGAAGATAGGAGTGCCTATGGGGGTGCAGTCGGTGCTGATGGGAGGTGCACAGATTGTGAGCACGATGATTGTGGCTCCACTGGGAAATATTGCCATTGCAGCCAATACCTTAGGCATCACCGCCGAGAGCCTGTGCTATATGCCGGGTTATGGTATCGGAGAGGCGGCCACCACTCTGATTGGTCAGAGCGTGGGAGCACGCCGGGCCGACCTCTGCCGCAGTTTCGCGCGCATGACCCTCTATAGCGGCATGGTGGTGATGGCGCTGATGGGTATCATCATGTTTGTTTTTGCCCCCGAAATGATGGCATTGATGACTCCTGTCGAGGAAATCAGGCAGTTGGGTGCACAATGTCTGCGGATAGAGGCCTTTGCCGAACCCATGTTCGCTGCCTCTATCGTTGCCGTCTGTGTGTGCGTGGGGGCTGGCGACACGCTCAAACCGGCTATCATCAGCCTCTGCAGCATGTGGTTCGTGCGCCTCACCCTGGCCTATGCGCTGTCGGTGAATTATGGTCTGCGCGGCGTGTGGACGGCTATGGCCATCGAACTCACTTTCAGGGGCATCATGCTCACCATCCGCCTCTTCAGGGGCAGATGGATGAAAGAGGCTGAGGTGCCAGTGGAATAGCGGAAGTTACGTCCGGAATCCGATGACTTACTATAGCCTTGCCACAGCCTCTTTGGCCTGTTCGAATTCCTTTACCAACTGGTTCATTACCTCGCTCACCGGACGTATGCTGTTCACTGCCGAGGCAATCTGACCTATCTCCAGTTGTCCATTGTCAAGGTCTCCCTCGAAGATACCACGCTTTGCGGCTGCTTTGCCTAAGATGGTCCTCAGGTCATCAATGGCGGCGCCCTCGTTCTCTGCCTGTAGGATACGGCAGTAGAGGTCGTTCTTCACCATGCGGGTGGGAGAGATGAGTTTCAGCGTGAGCATGGTGTCGCCTTCCTCCAGTTGGGTGCAGCGCGTCTTGAAAGCCTCCGAGGCACTGCTCTCTTCGGTGAGGGCAAAAAGGGTGCCTATCTGCACGCCCTCGGCTCCAAGGGCCATGGTGGCCAACATAGCCTGACCCGAACCGATGCCACCGGCGGCTATCAGGGGCAGCGAGGTGGCCTGACGCACCTGCGGTATCAGGGTGAGGGTGGTGGTCTCCTCACGGCCGTTATGGCCACCGGCCTCGAATCCCTCGGCCACAATGGCGTCTACTCCGGCTTCCTCGCATTTGCGGGCAAATTTCGAGCTCGATACCACATGGGCCACCTTGATGCCGGCATCGTGCAGGCGCTGGGTGTATTTCTTCGGACTTCCCGCCGAGGTGAACACAACACCTACCTTCTCGGTGATAAGCAAGTCGATCAGACGGTCAATCTCCGGATACATCAGCGGCACGTTCACGCCCCAGGGCTTGTCAGTGGCCTCGCGCATCTTGTGGATATGCTCGGTGAGGGTCTCAGGATGCATCGATCCGGCACCCAGTAGGCCCAGACCTCCGGCGTTGCTCACGGCCGAGGCCAGGCGCCATCCGCTGATCCACACCATTCCGCCCTGGATGATAGGATATTGTATACCAAAAAGTTCTGTGATTCTGTTGCTCTTCATATTCTTGGGTTTTTATGGGTTGTTCTTCGTGTTGTCGCCGTTCTTGCTGGCTGTGCTCTTTTTCTTGATATAAGAGTCAATGTGGTCGGGGGTGATATACTCAAAACGGTCGAAATGGGTGAATCCCATCTGGCGAAGGAGTTGTTCGCTCTCGTCCACGTCGCCTGTTGTGTTGAACTGGGGAATGAGGGGCAGGCGCAGGGTCACACGGTCGTTGAGCCCTTTGCTGGCAAGGAGGTGCAGGTTGTCGAGCACGCGTTCCCAGTGGCCTCCAGTATAGGCGTGATACGTCGAGGGGTGCGTGTCCTTGATGTCGACCATATAGCCGTCGACGATGGGCAGCAGGGCTTCCACATACGCTCGGGGCACATTGAGGCAGGTCTCAATGAAGATTTTCCAGCCTGGGTCGCACACTTCCTTGAAACGGCGGATAAAGGCATGGCGAAGGGTTGGTTCACCGCCTCCGAATGTCACGCCGCCTCCTGTGGCCAGAAAGTAGAGGTTGTCGATGCGGGTCTCTTCATAAAGTTGTTCGGGACTTATCTGCCGGCATATCGTATCGGGATTAATCGAATGGGGGTTTAGGCAGTATTGGCATCTTAACGTGCAGCCGTGAAAGGCCACCAGGGTGGTCACTCCCTCGCCGTCGGTGGCGATGCGGTGGCGGCTGATGCCGATGATAGGACACTCCATGATGCTAACCCAATAGGAACCCTATACTCTCCAGCAAACCGTATATGAACATGTTGCGGGCGTTCTCGCCTAGAATCCTGTTCAGTTCATAGCCACGGTTGATCTCCTTCATCTGCCGGCTTGTCACCAAATGAAGCGACAGGTAGACGATGGGCAGCAGGAATGCCCAATAGTGGCCATATAGACAATAGACGAGTCCAAGCAGGCAAGCCACGATGCCCAGGGCAGGGAACAGCCGTTCGGTGGCTTTGGCGCCTATCCTCACCACCAAGGTCATCTTGCCCGTCCGTCGGTCGTTGTCACGGTCGCGGTAGTTGTTCACAATCAGCAGGGTGTCGATCACCAGTCCGCAGGCCACGGAGGCAGTGAAAGCCTCAATGGTGAGGCGTCCTGTCTGGATGTAGTAGGTGGCACACACTGGCACGATGCCGAAGAACAGGAGCACCAGCACGTCGCCCAGGCCCAGATACGACAGGTGGGTGGTGTAGAGAAAACAGAATGCCACGCACAGCAGTCCGATGGCCACCATCCACCATCCGCCATAGACCACCAAGGGAAGGCCCACAAAGCAGGCTGCCAGGGTGGTGATGAGGATGGCACGCCGCATGGCGCCAAGTGTCACCCAGCCTTGGGCGCAGGCACGCTTCGGACCGAGCCGCAACTCATCGTCGGTACCTTTCTTATAGTCGAAATAGTCGTTCACCAAATTGGCGTCTATCTGCATGATGAACGCAAACAGCAGGCACAACAGGGCTGGCAGAAAGCGGAAACCCGTGCCCGAGAGGTCGCACCACGCCAACGACAGGGCCACCATCACCGGGACGGCAGCACCCGACAGGGTCTTGGGACGGGCGGCAAGGACCCACGCGCGTGGAGAGTTGAGTCTCACTTCGGTTTCTTCCATTTTTGTGTTATGATGACGCAAAATTACAACTATTTTGCCAATACGGTGGGTTTTTGAAGCGTTTTATTTTGATTTTCCGTTTCCAATCGCTAATTTTGCGATGTCACCAACCCCATATCCTGAATGATTGACAATAATGTTAGCCTCGACCTCATGGAGTTCGTAGAGGTCAATATTCTTCCACGTTACAACTCGTTCGATAAGGCCCATAACCTGGCGCATGTCACAAGGGTGATCAGAAGATCGCTCGATTTGGCCCGAAGGTTCGGGGCCGACATCAACATGGCTTATGTGATTGCCGCCTATCACGATCTCGGATTGGAGGGCCCCCGGGCGGTGCATCATGTCACCAGCGGAAAAATCCTCCTGGCCGACAAGCGGTTGGCCAAATGGTTCTCGCCGGCGCAGGTCAATGTGATGAAAGAAGCCGTGGAAGACCACAGGGCTTCGGCGTCGCACGCGCCACGAAGCCTCTATGGGAAGATTGTGGCCGAGGCCGACCGTGACCTGGACCCCGAGATGGTGATCAGGCGCACGATAGAGTTCGGGTTGGGACATTATCCTGAGAAAACCAAGGAGGATCATTGGCAGCGTTTCATGGAACACATGCACAACAAGTATTCTTCGCATGGTTATATCAAACTGTGGCTTCCTGGTTCGGATAATGAGAACAAACTCAAGCAGTTGCGTGAGTTGATCAATGCACCCCAGCGGATGCGCCTCGTCTTCGACCGTATTTTCGACGAAGAGAAAAACTGAACATCATGCTGATTCCTCAGCATGCCTTCTTGCTCACATCAATAGAGGCGGAAAATCAGTTGAAGAAATTCCATGCCACACCAAAGCGCAGCACACGCGTATTGGTGGGGTAGTGGGGCGTAAGGAAGTAGTTGCCACCGTCGGCCGGACTGTTCACATGGCTCATCATCACGAAGAAACGGGCATGCTTCAGGAAGAAGTTGGCATACACGTTCACAAATGGGTAGTTGCCAATCTTCACTTTCTCGGCATTCTCCTGCACGGCATATTGTGCGATGCCGGGCACATAGTCAGGGGCCTCGTACTCGGTGAAGTAACGCACGTCGGCGCCTAAGTCGCAGTCGAGCACATGGGCAATCTTGAAACGCAGGAAGAGATTGGCGTAGGCGTTGAGCGCTGGCAGCGGGATAATGTCCTTGTGACTGCAGTTCTGGTAGGTCAGCATCAGGTTCAGGTTGAGAGGACCGAACCTGAGGTCTTGACTCAACGAGGCGGTCAGCAGACTGATGTTCGCGGAAGACTGGCGGGCGAATGCGGCGTTGTGGAGTCGCTCGTACTCATCGTTTACCAAATAACTATTGCCAAAATACACATAATTGCTCAGGTTGTCGTATGCCACGCGTAACTGGGTCCTTGTGCGCTGTAGGGTGAACCTGCCTTGCAGGCGGGTATGGGTGGTCATGTCCAACTCTTTGTCCCACCAGAAATGACGCGAGTGGAAATGGCAATAATAATAAGGGGCGTTGACATAGTGGAAGAACCCGTCAGCGGCCAATTGGATGGTGTCGCCAAGCAGACGGAAGTTGAGGTCGGCACTGCCATCAACCATCACCTCGCCTTTGTTCTCGCCCAGCACGCCAAACTCGGCGGTGCCATTGTAATGCAATAGGTTGCCCTGAGTCTTGCTGATCTGGCCACCCACATAGATGGTGTGCTCGTTATGGGTAGAAGTGGCCGTAGCGGTATCGGGCAGCACATAGTGGCGCAGGTCGTGCGTGATGAAGCCCTTCAGTCCGGCCTTCGCCCATTTGTTGAACCCTTCAAGCAGGGCTATGGCAAAGGTGTTCTTCAAGATGTAGCTGTTGGTCTTATCGTAGATGGAGTCGCCCGAAAAACGCGAGATGGTGGCGTATTTGTTGGCATAGTAGTCCTCGGGGGTATAGTACGACTGATAGATACGGCGGTTGTTCTCCAACTTCAGTGTGTGGATGAAACTGGTCACCGGCACATACTCGCTCTTGGTCCAGGTGGTGTCGGCAGCGGCAGTCTTGTCCACCATCTCGGCATTCTTACGCTCAAACTCCAACTGTCGCTCATATTCCTCCTCGTCGAATTCCCCGCCGTCTTTCTCAGCTTTCTTGCGCGCCTCTTCCTTGGCTTTCAGGGCATCGTTCTCCTTCTGCGACTCCATGGCAAACTTCTTGGCCTTGATCTCCTCCTCGGTCATCGGCACCTGACGCCTGAAACCTAAACTGTAGCGATGGGTCAGGAACACATGCTGGTTGTCGTTGCGGTTCCAGTTTTGTGTGAGCATCGTGGGAATCTCGGCCTCGGTGTAGGTGTCACGGAACTGCTCGGGGTGGGTGATGAGGTTGTCGTTGATGATACCGCCATTTTCCGCTTGTTTCTGGTGGTTGGTGGAGACAAGCAGGTGGGCCTGGTAACGGTCGCCGAGGTATGAGGCCCATGTGGTGTAGTTGAAGAGCGCCGAACTGTTGTCGGAATAGTAGCCGCGGCCGTAGATGTAGTCGAACTTGAACCCCACGCCCAGCCGCTTGCCGGCGTTGATGGCAAAGAGTGCCTTGAAGTGGTCCTCGCCGTTGGTGCGGTTGCCACAGGTGTTCAGACTCAGATTGGTGAGGGGTGAGTAGGTGTTGGTAAAGTGGAAATTGGCAGGATTGACAATGAAATAATCCTGATGTTCATTGAAGATGAAGTCTTCTGACGATGTAGTGCGGTCGACGAAGATGCGGTTGAGCCGGGGGGCACCTACGTTGCCCGTAGTGTTGAATTCACCATGGAGACCTTCGGTGAAAATGGTGTTCATGAACATATAGGAGGCCGTGTCGGCCTCGGCGGGTGTGATATCGCCGAACCGGTCGTCCACGGTCCATACTTTCAGACCACGGGGAATGTCTTTCTTGCCTTTGTTGATGCTGTCGGCTTTGTTGCGGTTGGCTTGTGTGAAATTGCCGTCGGCATCCAGCGAGTTATAGTCTTGGGCAGTGAGATGGGTGCATATTCCCAGAAGGGAAATGGCAAGAATCCACAGTCGGTAGGTCTTCATCATGATGTCTAATAGGGATTATCTCAGCAAGCGGATGCAGCATTCCACCATCTTCACCGCCATGCTTGCCAGGAGGATATAGGTGCCTATCGTGCGGTATTCGGTGAAATAGACGATGACACCGATGATGGCCATGACCATGAAGATGATGTTGAGCACATTGCGGAACTTGAGCATGTTGTCATCGCCGCGCTCGCGACGGTGACGGCGCAAGGGGCGCTCATTGTCAGTGCTAGATTGGATGTCCATGTTCTTATTCTGAGGTAAGCAGTCGGTTCATATTCTCGAGAATTTCCTCCATGCGGTCTACGGTCTTGCGACGGTATTTGCCCGTAATCTTCAACAGGCGGGTGCGCTTCTTGTTGACCGCATACTTGTCGGTGATCCATTCCTCGGCCTTGTATTTGGAGCCTCCATTGTGGGTCTCGTCATAGAGATAGGAGAGGCGCATCAACTTCACCTCTACGCGGTTGTCGTAGCAGTCGCAGGCAATGGTGTAGATGAAACGGCCTCGGTCGAGCAGCAAGAGGGTCGAGGTGAATACCATCCATTCCTCGAAATGACACACAATCTTATGCTCGGTCTTGTTCACCAACTGCACCTTGCTGGGGGGCAACTGGCCCTCCTCCTTGGTCATCTTCGTGAGGAAGTCGAGCATCATGGTGTAGTTCTCCTCGGCGCTGCGGTGGTTCTGGAAGGTTCTCTGCCACTCCACATTGCCGTCCACGATGGGAATGATGTCGCCCAGATACTTGGCCCATTTGTAATCTTCGGCTTGCCGTGCTTTCTGCTCCTTCTTCGCCTTGGTCTTGACTGGTGTGCTGGGAGTGGCGTCAGGCACCTCCCATTCACCTTGTGCCCAGGTGGCAAGAGGCAGGAAGAGGAAAAGGAATAAGTATAATTTTCTCATTTTCGTTTGAATTGATTGTGCAAAAATACAAAGATTAGGCGAGAACAGCAAGAGATTAGGCAAGATTAACGATTTGTGAACTCCCGTCGGGACTCCTTGCAACTTGGCTTCGTAGTGCCTTCCCGTTGTGCCAGCAGGTCTTGCAGCCGGAGCACCTCGTCGCGATACTGGGCAGCCTGCAGGAAGTCGAGACGGCGGGCGGCCTCGTTCATCAGACGTGTGCTCTCGGCGATGCTGGCCTTCAGCTCGTCGGGCGTCATCGAGCGCATCACGGGGTCGGCCACCATGCGGCTGCTCTCGGGCTCGATGTAGGCATTGCCGTAGCTTGGGGTCGTGGCCTCGGCACTGGGCTTCACCAGGTCGCCCTTGATTTCCTTCACGATCTGCTGTGGGGTGATGCCATGCTCGGCATTGTAGCGCATCTGGATGGTGCGGCGGCGGTTGGTCTCGTCGATGGTCTTCTGCATGCTCTCGGTGATGGTGTCGGCATACATGATCACCTTGCCGTTCACGTTGCGGGCGGCACGTCCGGCAGTCTGCGTCAGCGCACGGTGGCTGCGCAGGAATCCTTCCTTGTCGGCGTCGATGATGGCCACCAGCGACACTTCGGGCAGGTCGAGGCCCTCTCGCAGCAGGTTCACGCCCACCAGCACGTCGAAGACACCTGCACGGAAGTCGCTCATGATCTTCACGCGGTCGAGGGTGGCCACATCGCTGTGGATATAGTTGGTTCTCACTCCGTTGTTGAGCAGATACTCGGTGAGTTCCTCGGCCATGCGCTTCGTCAGCGTGGTGGTGAGCACACGCTCGTTGCGATGCACGCGGGTGAGGATTTCGTCCATCAGGTCGTCAATCTGGTTCTCGCTGGGACGGACCTCAATCTCGGGGTCGAGCAGGCCCGTGGGACGGATGAGTTGCTCCACCACCACGCCCTCGGCCTCGTTGAGCTCGAAGTCGGCGGGAGTGGCCGAGACGTAGATTACCTGGTGCACCATCTGCTGGAACTCATCGAAGCGCAGCGGGCGGTTGTCGAAGGCGGCGGGCAGACGGAACCCATATTCCACAAGGTTGGTCTTGCGGGCTCGGTCGCCGCCATACATGGCATTGATCTGGGGCACGCTCACATGGCTCTCGTCAATCACCATGAGGTAGTCTTCAGGGAAGAAGTCGAGCAGGCAGTAGGGCTTCTGGCCGGCCTCGCGGCCGTCGAAATAGCGCGAGTAGTTCTCTATTCCCGAACAGTGGCCCAACTCCTTGATCATCTCCATGTCGTATTCCACGCGCTCCTTGATGCGCTGGGCACGGATGGGGTCGCCCATCTCGTTGAAGAAGTCAATCTGCTTCACCAAGTCGTCCTGGATGTGGTGGATGGCAAGGGCTTGCTGCTCCTTCGATGTCACAAAGAGGTTGGCTGGATATATCTGGTAGTCCTCGAAAGTGGCCATACGGTGGTAGGTGAGGGCGTCTACCTCCTCGATGCTGTCAATCTCGTCGTCCCAGAAGGTCACACGCACCACATTGTCGCTATAGGCCATGAAGATGTCCACCGTGTCGCCCTTCACGCGGAAGTTGCCGCGCTGCAGGTCGATGTCGTTGCGCACGTAGAGGGCGTCGACCAACCGGCGGAGCAGCATGTTGCGGGCAAGGGTCTGGCCTTTATGCAGCTTGATGACACTCTCGGCCATTGCTGTCGGACCACCCATGCCATAGATGCACGACACCGACGATACCACCACCACGTCCTTGCGGCCGCTGAGCAGTGAGGATACAGCAGAGAGGCGCAACTTGTCTATCTCCTCGTTGATGGAGAGGTCTTTCTCGATATAGGTGTCGGAGTGGGGCAGGTAGGCCTCGGGCTGGTAATAGTCGTAGTACGACACGTAGTACTCCACCGCGTTCTCGGGGAAGAAACCGCGCATCTCCTCGTAGAGTTGGGCCGCAAGGGTCTTGTTGTGACTCAGAATGAGGGTGGGACGGTTCACTGCCGCAATCACGTTGGCCACAGTGAAGGTCTTTCCTGAGCCAGTGACACCAAGCAACACCTGGGCACGGTCGCCACGCTGCAAACCCTCGGTGAGTTCACGGATGGCTTGTGGCTGGTCGCCAGTGGGGCGGTATTTCGAGGTAAGTTTGAAATCCATGGGGTTGTCTCTTCTTTGTGGTCAAATGACGTCTTGTTGGCTAATGAACCTCAAAGGTAATCAAAAATACCTTAAATACATCCACTATAATCGTGATTTTTTGCTAAAAAATGTAGTCGGGTTTTGCGATTAGGGGAATTATGTGTAATTTTGCAGGTCAAAGTGCAAATATATGAAGAAAAGTCTCTTTATCTCTGTGTGCATGGTGCTTTTGCTCTCGGGTTGCGCCAATGAGTACAACAAAGTGCTCAAGAGCACCGACTACGACTACAAATACGAGTATGCCAAGGAGTGCTTCGCCAATGGCAAGTATGTCCGTGCGGTCACCATCTTGCAGGATATCGTCACCATTCTCAAAGGTACCGACCGTGGTCAGGAGAGCCTGTATATGCTCGCCATGTCGGCCTTCTGCTCCAAAGACTATGAGACGGCTGCACAGTATTTCAAGCGCTATTACACCTCTTATCCCAAGGGCACTTATGCCGAGATGGCGTCGTTCTATACCGGGCAGAGCCTCTATATGAGCACCCCGGAGCCAAGACTCGACCAGACTCCTACTATATCGGCCATCGCTGCCTTCCAGGAGTATCTCGACCTCTATCCCAATGCCCAGTTGAAGGAGGCTGCACACTCGCGTCTCTATGAGTTGCAGGACAAACTGGTGGAGAAGGAGCTCCTCTCGGCCAAACTCTACTACGACCTCGGGTCGTACTTCGGCAACTGCACCAATGGGGGCACCAATTACGAGGCTTGCATCATTACGGCGCAGAACGCCATACGCGACTATCCTTACAGCCGTAGGCGTGAGGATTTTGCCCTGTTGGTGATGAAGAGCAAGTACGAACTGGCACAAAAGAGTGTGGAGTCACGTCGTCTCGACCGTTTCCGCGATGCCGAGGACGAGTGCTATGGCTTCCTCAACGAGTATCCTGACTCACCGCACAAGAACCTGGCCGAGAAATACATCCAGACTTGCAAGAAATTCACCAAGGAAGAGAACTGATCTTTTCGTTGCCAATTTTCAATCGATCAATCAATATTCAATATATAATTCAAATATGGACTACAAGAAATCAAAAGCACCTGTCAACACCGTCACCCGCAACATCATGGACCTGTGCCAGGATACTGGTAATATCTATGAGAGTGTGGTTATCATCGCGAAACGTGCCAACCAGATCTCTATTGAGATCAAGCAAGACCTGAGCAAGAAACTGACAGAGTTTGCCTCATACAACGACACCCTTGAGGAGGTGTTCGAGAACCGTGAACAGATAGAGATCTCGCGCTACTACGAGAAACTGCCCAAGGCCACACTGCTCGCCACCCAGGAATTCATCGAGGGTAATGTGTTCTGGCGCGACCCGTCAAAAGAGCAATAGACCATGCTGCAGAGAATACAGACCGTATATTTGTTCTTGGCGCTGGTGCTCACCATCGTGTGCCTCTGCCTGCCCGTGGCTACATTCCATGAGGCAGAGTTGGGGGGCTACACGGTGATGACCAACCTTTGGAAGGTAACGCCCGAGGGCATGAGAGATTTGTCGGTATGGCCCATGTTTGCTGTGCTGCTGCTCACCTGTCCCATCGCTGTTTTTGCCATTTTCCTCTATAAGAAAAGAATGTTGCAAGCACGGCTGTGTGTTGTCAATATCCTGCTCATCTTGGTGTGGATGGCATTGTGTGCCTATTATGTCTTTGCCACACAGCCAGAGAGTTGTCATCTCGAAATGGCTTTCACTGCCGCTCTTCCAGCCGTTTCACTCATCCTCTACATCTTGGCCCGCAGGGGTATTATCAAGGATGAGAAACTGGTGAGGGCAGCCGACAGAATCAGATAGTTTAGTCAAAATCCTACCATACGTCAGCGGGGGAGCACATCGTGTGCTCCCCCGCTGACGTATGAGACGCTCTTCTATTTATTCGGTCTTCAGCACTGGTGCTGCCTGCTCCACTGTGGTTGTGGTGTCGGTGCCCACGCTTTCTGTGCTGTCGTGTGGTATGCGCTCTCCCTCCATATATCCGTTGGGCTGGGCGATGTGACAACTGCTCAGGACGGCCATCATGCCGAGCGACACGCCGGCCACGCGGATAGTCTGGCCAGCCAGTTGGCGTAGACTCAGTTGACGCTCCAGATAGCGCATCTCACGCTCACAAGCTGGGCATGTGCCGGCACACTCGCCTTCGTGATGACACTCGTTGGGAGTATAGCTGATGCCGTTGGCACGGGCTATTTTGCGGCGCACATCTTTCAGGGCTTCGCAAATGGCTTTTCCTCTTTTCATTTCTTCGGCTTATTTTTTGATGGTGAAATGTGGTCTCTCTTTGAGACAGTTGGGGAGAAAAAAAGCCGCAGGTTCATGTGAGCCTGCGGCCAAAGTCTTCTATTCTATGCTTTAAAGATGATGCTTATTTGCCTAAAGCACCCTTCACTTTGTCGGCAGCAGCGTCGACAGCGTCGGCAGCCTTGTCGGCAGCGGCGTTCTTGGCGTCCTCAACGGCACCCTTGGCAGCGTCAACAGCCTCGTTGGCCTTGTCAACAGCAGCGTCCTTCACCTCAGCGGCAGCGTCCTTGGCAGCGTCAACGGCACCCTCGGTAGCGTCAACAGCACCCTCGGCAGCACCCTCGGCGATGTCCTTGGCAGCGTCAACTACATCGGGAAGCTCAAACTTGGTCACCTGGTCTACCAGAGAGGCAACGGTACCTGTACCAACAAATGCCTTGATCTTGTCAGCATTCTCCTTCAGGAAGTTCTGGATGGTAGCAAGATACTCCTTGGCTTTTGCAGGATCGGTGTTCTTCAAGCTCTCGATCTGCTCCTGAACGGTGGTAAGCAGCGAGCTGAGCTGTGTGCTGTCGGCAGCCTCGATCACCTTGGCGATGGAGTCGGTCTCAATCAGAACTACTTCCTCGGCCTGGGGCTCTTCGGGCTGAGCAGGAGCTGCGGGCTCGTTCTTACAAGCGGTGAATGTCATGGCAACTGCGGCCATTGCAAGCAAAAAGAATTTTTTCATTTTTTTCAATTGGTTTAGTAAAACATATTAGTATTATAAAATCGGTGCGAAGATATACATTAAAATGATTACTTGTATCATTCTTTTAAGTTATTTAACTTAAAAATAATTTCACAAAGTAAAAATATGATGAACACCCCATTTTCCTAATAAAAATCCCGCCAACCTCATGGCTGGCGGGATAATAAATATAGGTGAGAAGATGGTTTCTCATCGTGTGTGGGGACGGGGATTAAGCCTCCTCGCTCCAGTCTTCAGCCTGCTTGCGCACATAGGTCTTGTAGCGCAGCTGGGCCATCTTCTGGGCCTCGGCAAACAACTCCTCGGCCTCGTTGGGATAAGCCTTCTTCACGCTGAGGTAGCGCACCTCACCCATCAGGAAGTCATGGAACTTGCTCCAGTCGGGCTCCTTCGAGTCGAGTGTGAACGGGTTCTTGCCTTCCTCGCCAAGGGCGGGATTGTAGCGCCACAGGTGCCAGTAGCCGCAGTCTACGGCCTTCTTCTCCTCGGCCTGGCTCTTACCCATGCCTCCCTTAGCCTTCAGACCGTGGTTGATACATGGAGCGTAGGCGATGATGATCGAAGGTCCGTGCCATGCCTCAGCCTCGCGGATGGCCTTCAGACACTGGGCGTGGTCGGCGCCCATGGCAATCTGTGCCACATATACGTAACCGTAGGTGGTGGCGATCATGCCAAGGTCTTTCTTGCGGATGCGCTTGCCCTGAGCGGCAAACTGTGCGATGGCGCCAAGTGGGGTGGCCTTCGAGGCCTGACCACCGGTGTTGGAGTAAACCTCGGTGTCGAGCACCAGGATGTTCACGTCCTCGCCAGCGGCAATCACGTGGTCGAGACCACCGTAGCCGATATCATAGGAGGCACCGTCGCCACCGATAATCCACTGGCTTCTCTTGACGAGATAGTGGTCAAGGGTCTGCAGTTCCTTGCAGGTCTCGCAACCCTTGGCGGCACAGGCAGCAATCTCGGCACGCAACTTCGGAGCAATCTCTTTGGTCTTGTCGGCATCGTCCTTATTGGCAATCCACTCCTCGGCAAGAGCCTTGTACTCGGGAGTAACGTTGCAGTTCTCGCATGCCTCGCAGAGCAGTTTGGCTATGCGCTCCTTCATCTTCTTCACACCAAGTGCCATACCGAGACCAAACTCGCAGAAGTCCTCGAACAGGGAGTTGTTGAACACTGGGCCCTGTCCCTTCTCGTTCTTCGTGTAAGGTGTGGATGGGATGGAGGCGGAGTAGATGGACGAACAACCAGTGGCGTTGGCAATCATCTCACGGTCGCCGAAGAGCTGGGAGATGAGCTTCACATAAGGTGTCTCACCGCAACCCGAGCAGGCTCCCGAGAACTCGAAGAGCGGCTGTGCGAACTGCGAGTTCTTCACGTTGCTCTTGATGTCTACCAGGTCTTGCTTCGACTTCACGTTCTTCACGCAGTATTCCCAGTTGGCAGCCTCTTGCTTCATAGCCTCGTTGTCGGGGTTGTAAGGCACCATGGTGAGGGCCTTGCCCAGTTTCGGGTTGCCCGGGCAGATGTCGGCACAGTTGCCGCAGCCCAGACAGTCGAGTACCGACACCTGGATGGCGAAGTGCATGCCCTTCATGACCTTCGGGGCCTTCATCTCAATGGTCTTGCCCTTGTAGCCGGCCAACTCCTCGTCGGTGAGGACGAACGGACGGATGGCAGCGTGAGGACAGATATAGGCGCACTGGTTACACTGGATACAGTTGTCGGGGTTCCAAGCGGGAGCGAAAGCCTCCACACCGCGCTTCTCGTAAGCGGCTGTGCCCACTTCCCACGAACCGTCGGTAGTACCGAAGTTCACGTAGGTGCTCACAGGCAGCAGGTCGCCAGCCTGGGCGTTGATGGGGCGCACCACTTCCTTCACGAATGCGGGAGCGTTGTCCTCTGCCACAGCGTCGTCGGGCAGGTTGGCCCAAGCGGGGTCGATGTCGAACTTCTTGTACTCACCGCCACGGTCTACGGCAGCGTAGTTCTTGTTCACCACGTCCTCACCCTTCGAACCATACGACTTCACGATGAACTTCTTCATCTGCTCTACGGCCAGATCCTCAGGAATCACCTGGGTGATGCGGAAGAATGCCGACTGGAGGATGGTGTTGGTGCGGTTGCCAAGGCCAATCTCCTGGGCAATCTTGGTGGCGTTGATGGTGT
Organism: uncultured Prevotellaceae bacterium; assembly: GCA_900317305.1. Classification (GTDB taxonomy): domain Bacteria; phylum Bacteroidota; class Bacteroidia; order Bacteroidales; family Bacteroidaceae; genus Prevotella. Next base: position 21,583 of record ONGG01000011.1, read on the forward strand.
AGACGGTGATGTTGTTCTCGGCGAAATAGCGCTTCACCTTGTTGGGCATGAAGCGGGCCAGCTCGTCACCCTCGAAGATGGTGTTGAGCAGGAACGTACCGTTCTTCTGCAAACCACGGGTCACGTCGTACATGTGCAGGTAGGCCTGCACGTGGCATGCCACGAAGTTAGGTGTGGTCACCAGATAAGTAGAGCGGATGGGCTCGTCGCCGAAACGAAGGTGTGAGCAGGTGAAACCACCCGACTTCTTCGAGTCGTAGCTGAAGTAGGCCTGGCAATACTTGTCGGTGTTGTCGCCGATAATCTTCACGGAGTTCTTGTTGGCACCTACCGTACCGTCGGCTCCCAGACCGTAGAACTTGGCCTGGAACATGCTCTTGCCACCGAGAGCCAACTCGGGAACAACGGGCAGAGAGGTGAAGGTCACGTCGTCGACGATACCAATGGTGAAGTGATTCTTGGGCTCTGGCATGGCCAGGTTGTTGAACACAGAGATAATCTGTGCCGGAGTGGTGTCGTGCGAACCCAGACCATAACGGCCACCAACGATGAGCGGACGGTCCTCCACTTCGTAGTAGGCCGACTTCACGTCGAGGTAGAGAGGCTCACCCTCGGCACCGGGCTCCTTCGTGCGGTCGAGCACGGCAATCTTCTTCACCGTCTTGGGAACGGATGCAAGCAGGTGCTTCACGGAGAACGGACGATAGAGGTGTACGCTCAGCATACCCACTTTCTCACCATTGGCGTTCAGGTGGTCGATGGCCTCGCGGGCAGCGTCGCTGGCCGAACCCATGAGGATAATCATGCGGTCGGCATCCTCGGCTCCATAGTAAGAGAAGAGGTGATACTCACGACCGGTAATCTTGCTGATCTTGGCCAGATACTCCTCCACTACCTCGGGCACGGCGTCGTAGTAGCTGTTGCAGGCCTCGCGGTGGGTGAAGAAGGTCTCAGGATTCTCTGCGGTACCGCGGGTCACCGGACGCTCGGGAGTGAGGGCACGGTCGCGGAAACGCTTGATGTCGGCCTCGTCGACCAATGGGAGGATATCCTCGTTGTCGAGACGCTCGATCTTGTGATACTCGTGAGAGGTGCGGAAACCATCGAAGAAGTTGATGAAGGGCACGCAGGTCTTCAGTGATGCCAGGTGGGCTACGGCGGTAAGGTCCATTACCTCCTGCACACTGCCCTCGCAAAGCATGGCGAAACCTGTCTGGCGGCATGCCATCACGTCTTGGTGGTCGCCGAAGATACACAGCGAGTGGGAAGCCAGCGTACGGGCGGAAACGTCGAATACGCAAGGCAGCAACTCACCGGCAATCTTGTACATGTTGGGAATCATGAGCAGCAAGCCCTGTGAAGCAGTGAACGTGGTGGTGAGCGCACCAGCCTGCAATGAACCGTGAACGGCACCTGCGGCACCTGCCTCCGACTGCATTTCCTGCACAGAGACGGTCTGGCCCCAGAGGTTCTTGCGGCCGCGGGCAGCCCACTCGTCAACATGCTCCGCCATTGGTGATGACGGGGTGATGGGATAGATGGCGGCTACTTCGCTGAACATATAACTGATATGTGCAGCAGCCTCATTACCATCACAAGTGATAAATTTCTTTTCCTTTGCCATTGTTGAATGTTAAGAGGTTAAAAAGTTATGATAATGTTTGTGAAAATTGTTGTAAGAGAGATATAAGTTCAATAGAGGAATCCCAACAGCCATAGCGGTATCTGGTTGCCCTTGCCCACCTCGGTGTGGTAGCGGGCGTAAATGGTGTCGGGAAGTGGTTTCTGTCTGCCAGGTTGAGTGGCATCGCATACGATGAATTTACGGGTTTTGTCAATGAGGTAGTGCTTGTCCTTGCCGGCCTGGTTCACCTTGTGGTCCTTCCACATCGAGTTGACGAAAAAGGCCTCCATCACGTCCTGGGTCTCCACTTTGCTTGGATAGATGGCAAAAAGCAGGTTGGAGTTGTGAAGCATCACCTTCGTGGGCTTCTTGGGGAACGACTGGCCAGCGGGGTAGATCATGTTGATGAGGCGGGCATCGGCCAGGTATTTGATGTAGTTCATCACCGTGGCGCGGCTGGTCTCAATGTCGATGGCCAACTGGCTGATGTTGGGGGCTTTCGGACCGTCAACGGCCAGCTCATAGAACAAACGCTTGATCTTCGTGAGGTATTTCAGCTCAATCTGCTTGATGAGCAGGATATCTACCTCGGTCATCATGTTCATGGTCTTCAGCAGGTTCTCCGAGTAGTTGCGGTGCTCCTGGAAGAACGGGTAGAAGCCATGGTGCACATAGTCTTGGAAATATTCCTGCGGACGAACCTTGGGCAAAATCTGCTTGATGATGTGCTCGTGGTCGGTCAGAATCTCGTCGAGGGTGTAGGGCTTGAAGTCGTTGCCGGTCTGCAGGTTCAGAAACTCCCTGAATGAGAAGCCGCGCAGGTTGTAACTGTGCACGATGCCGTTGAGCTCAGGGTTCTCCTCCTTCAGTCGCATCACGCTCGACCCCGTGAACACAATCTTCAGGTCGGGAAAATGGTCGTAGCACTTGCGCAGGCTCGCGCTCCAGTTATGCTGCTTGAAAACCTGGTCGATGAGCAGCACCCTGCCACCCTGCTGGTAGAACTGGGCGGCAAACTCCTCTATGCCATATTTCTGGAAGAAGAAATTGTTGAGATTCACATACAGGCACTGACGGTCGCGTACGTCGAAATGCTCTTTCGCATACTGAAGCAGGAAGGTGGTCTTGCCCACACCACGGGTGCCCTTGATGCCGATCAGACGGTCGTTCCAGTCGATCTCGTCCATCAGACCACGTCGTACCGGAGCACAAGTGTGCTCTACAAGGTAAGAGTGAGTGCGAAAGAAGGCATCCATAGTTTGTTCTTTGATCTTTTTTTTCTGCGCAAAAGGCTGCTTCAAGTCTATATAGATTGCAAAGATAGTATTTTTCTCTGTATTTGCAAAGTGTAGTTTGCAAAATATGTTTTTTTTTGTTATTTTTGCATCAAATTTTACATTATTCGCTATTTTGACACAAGAAAGGCGGCTCACCAAAGTGACGGCGATGCCGGTCGCCCATTTGTTCAATCCCGAGCACGACCTGGCTCTCGCTTCTGGACAGGAGCGGTTCACGCCTCCTGCCGCAGGAAGGGGGATGCGGGCCGATTTGGCTTTCATTCCGGCATTTTGGGCTGATGATGGCGATATCGTGTTGGTTGATGATGCCGAGCGTGCCCGGCGGATGGCCATGCCATGGAGCAAATGGCTGGCCGATGTGGAATGGATTCAACTCGACGACTCCAGGACGTTGGCCACGAAAACCCAGGATGGGGTAGTGGTAAGACCTTGGGGGTGGAACATGGCGCTCAGATTCCAACTCCTTAAAAGGGGCATCGACAGCCGCTTCCTGCCCTCCGGCGAGCAAGTTGGCAAGGTGAGAACCTTGTCGCACCGGGCTACTTCCGTACCATTGCTCCAGACACTTTCCGAGAAGGCTGATGGAGTGGTGGGGGAGCGTGTGGAGGTGAGGCAGACCGATGAACTTGACTCCTTGGCGAGGCTTTGGGGCCAGTTCGTGGTGAAGGCTCCGTGGAGCAGTAGCGGCAGAGGTGTGCGCTTTGCCGCACAATGGCCCCAACCCAACCTCGAGGGATTCGTGAGAAACGTGATTCTGAGGCAGGGTAGCGTGGTGGTGGAGCCTTTCTATGAGAAGGTGACCGATTTCGCTATGGAGTTCGTGGCCGACGGCGAGGGACAGGCGACATTTCAGGGACTGTCGCTCTTCCACACTGTCAATGGGGCATACGTGGGCAACTGGTTGGCCACTGAGGAGGAGAAACGCCAGCGCCTGGCCCAATACGTCGATCTGAACACACTCGACAACGTGGCACGCCTGATAGCGCTCGAGGTAGGCCGGTGGTGCAAAGGCTGCTATCAGGGACCCTTCGGGGTCGACATGATGGTGGTGAGGCGGGACCAGGGTTTTGCACTGCATCCTTGTGTCGAGGTCAACCTCCGTCGCACCATGGGGCATGTGGCCCTTGCCCTCACCCGGCGCACTCGTGGTGAGTTCAATGTGATGCGGGTGCTCTACGAGAATGGAATATACAAACTACTTTTAGAATCATAAATCAAAGACAAACTCATGAGAACAATCTTTTCCGTATGCTTGCTGCTGCTGGCCACAATGGCCATGGCACAACAAGATTACAGGTCGGAGGTTTGGTCGCCCGACAATGGCGATGGCACCTACACCAACCCCGTCATCAATGCCGACTACAGCGACCCCGACGTGTGTGTGGTGGGCGACGACTATTACCTCACCGCCAGCTCGTTCCAGTGTATACCCGGATTGCCCGTGCTCCACTCCAAAGACCTCGTCAATTGGGAAATCATCGGATATGCCGTGAAGCAACTTCAGCCAAGAGAGGTGTTCGACACACCCAGCCACGGCAATGGTATCTGGGCTCCCAGCATACGATATCATAATGGCGAGTTCTACATCTATTGGGGTGACCCCGACTTCGGTGTGTTCATGGTGAAGACGAAAGACCCGGCCGGTGAGTGGAGCGAACCGCTTTGTGTGATACCGGGGAAGGGTATGATTGACACCTGCCCGCTGTGGGACGACGACGGACGGTGCTACCTGGTGAACGGATGGGCCAACAGCAGGTCGAGGTTCGCCTCGGTGCTCACCGTTCGCGAACTCAATGCCGAGGGCACCAAACCCATCTCCGAGCCCGTCATCGTCTTTGACGGAAATGGAACGGAGAACCGCACCTGCGAGGGACCGAAATTCTACAAACGCGACGGATGGTACTGGATCATGTGTCCGGCAGGGGGCGTGCCAACGGGATTCCAACTCGCCATGCGGGCCAAGACGCCCTATGGTCCTTATGAGGCCAAGAAAGTGCTGGCGCAGGGAAAGACAGCCGTCAACGGACCTCATCAGGGCGGATGGGTGCATACGGCCATGGGCGAGGATTGGTTCCTCCATTTCCAGGACAAGGAGTGCTACGGACGTGTGGTGCACCTGCAGCCTGTGACATGGAAGGACAATTGGCCCGTAATGGGTGTGGACAAGGATGGTGACTACTGCGGCGAACCGGTCGTCACCTACCGGAAACCGAAGACCCGCGGTGGATGGAAGATGGTGAACCCCGTGGAGACCGACGAGTTCTCTTCCAACCGAATGGGACTGCAATGGCAGTGGCAGGCCAACTACAACCAGGTGTTTGGCATGCCCACGGCTTTCGGCACCTTCAGGGTGTATAACCACAAGCATCGCACTGACGCCGTGAATCTTTTCGACGTGCCCAATATGCTCCTGCAGAAAACACCTGCCGACAATTTCACGGCCACAACGAAAATCAGGCTCACCTCAAAGGCCGACAACCAGATGGGCGGACTCATCATGATGGGACTCGACTACTCGGCCCTCGTGGCCAAGAGGGTGGGCGACGAGTTCGTGCTCCAGCAACTCGTGTGTCATGCCGCCGACAAGAACAAACCCGAGACTGCTACCACTATTGCCACACTCCAGCCTACGGAGAAGGATGTCATCGACTACAAACCGGGTATACACCTTGATATCTACCTGCGTATGGTGGTGGCCGACGGGAAATGCAAATTCTACTACAGTCTTGATGGCAGGAAATTCCGTGCCGCCGGCGAGGAATTCAAAATGCGTGAGGGAAAATGGATCGGAGCCAAAATAGGCCTGGTAAGCGTGGAGCCAGATGAAAACACCGACCGCGGCTGGGTGGAGGCCGACTGGTTCAGGGTAACGAGGAAGTAGAACCACACACAGGCGACTCCAAAGAAAATGCGTGAGCCCCACAAAGACGGAACTTTGTGGGGCTCACGCATTTCATATCGAGGAATGCTAAAAAGCCTTAGGTGTACATGTACACATAGATATAAGCAAGTACTACGGCAACAGCCAGGGCTACCATGGTCCAATAAGTGATTTTGGCTGCCAACTTGCGGCGGCGAATGGCGGAAAGGCCATGTCGTTTGAAACGGTCGGAGTCATCTTGGTGATGATGCTTCCTCTTCTTGCTGCTGTGGCTGCTGCTTGAGTGGTGATGATGGTGATGATGGCTGTTTGAGGTACTATTGGCTCTTGTCTCTTCTGAATTACTCATGATTGTCTTGTTGTTATTGCTGTAGACCGAAGTGGAGTCTGTCGGCGTTTTTAGTATTATAATACGGATTTTCTGCATTTTAGCTGAAAAACCGCTGCAAAATTACAAATCTTTCATAATAGCGAATCAAGAAGAGTCGTAAATATTGTTAAAAAGTGTTCCTTTAAAACAATAATATACAAAAAGGCGGGATTGCTCCCGCCTTTTCATCATTATAAGTAGTAATCCTTAGATAAATGCAACAGTAAGGCCTGCCATGACGATGCTTACCATCGACATCAGTTTGATGAGGATGTTAAGGCTCGGTCCGGAGGTGTCCTTGAACGGGTCGCCTACGGTGTCGCCCACGATAGTGGCTTTATGGGCAAATGAGCCCTTTCCTCCGAAGTTGCCTTCCTCAACCATCTTCTTGGCATTGTCCCAGGCACCTCCGGCATTAGCCATAAACACAGCCAGGGTGAAGCCGCAGGAGAGTCCGCCTACCAGCAGTCCCAAGACGCCGGCCACGCCGAGGAGCACGCCGACAACGATGGGGATGGCAATAGCCAGGAGCGACGGGAAAATCATCTCGTGCTGGGCAGCGCGGGTGGATATCTCTACGCAGCGTTTGTAGTCGGGAGTGCCCGTTCCTTCGAGAATGCCTGCGATTTCCTTGAACTGTCTACGCACTTCCTCCACCATCTTCTGGGCAGCGCGTCCCACAGCTTCCATCGTAAGACCGCAGAAGAGGAATGCTGCCATGGCGCCGATGAAGGCACCCACCAGCACTCTCGGGTTCATCAGGTTCACCTGGAAGAAGTTCATGAAGTCGGGTATGGTGGCATTGGCAGCCGTGATGATCTCACCCTTGAGGTTGGTCAGTTCGATGTGAGAACGTTCCATGGCAATCTTCACCTCCTCGATGTAGGAGGCCAACAGAGCGAGGGCGGTCAAGGCGGCAGAACCGATGGCAAAGCCCTTGCCGGTGGCTGCGGTGGTGTTGCCCAAGGCGTCGAGGGCATCGGTGCGGTGACGAACCTCCTCGCCCAACTCACTCATCTCGGCATTTCCACCGGCGTTGTCGGCAATAGGTCCGTAAGCGTCAGTGGCCAAGGTGATGCCCAGGGTCGACAGCATACCTACAGCTGCGATACCGATACCATAAAGTCCGTGCGACAGACTGCTCGAGCTCATCGACAGGTCAAAGCCATTGGCAAAGAGATAACTCAAGATGATGGCCACGCCAATGGTGAGCACAGGGATGCAGGTGGATATCATGCCCGTTCCGATACCTTTGATGATCACGGTGGCAGAACCGGTCAGTCCTGCCTCGGAAATCTTCTGGGTGGGCTTGTAGGAATGTGAGGTGTAATATTCTGTTGCCTGGCCGATAATCACACCTGCCAGCAAACCAGAGATGACCGAGAACGACAGGCCGAGCCAATTATCTATCTTGAGCAGATAGAGAATGATGAATGTGGCGATGGCTATGAGGATGGCCGACACGTTGGTGCCCAACGAGAGCGATTTGAGCAGGTTCTTCATCGTGGCTCCTTCCTTGGTTTTTACAAGATAGATGCCGAATATGCTGAGGAAAACACCCACAGAGGCAATCAGCATTGGGGCAATCACTGCCCTCAACTGCATCTCGGGGACCATGGCGAAGGCTACGGCACCCAGGGCTGCGGTACTCAGGATACTGCCGCAGTAACTCTCGTAAAGGTCGGCACCCATACCGGCTACGTCGCCCACGTTGTCGCCCACGTTGTCGGCGATGGTGGCGGGGTTGCGGGGGTCATCCTCGGGGATGTCGGCTTCAACCTTTCCCACGATGTCGGCTCCCACGTCGGCGGCTTTAGTGTAAATGCCACCACCCACGCGGGCAAACAAGGCCTGGGTAGAGGCACCCATACCGAAGGTCAGCATCGTGGTGGTGATAGTGATCAGTGCCAGACTGTCGCCCTGATAGAAGTAATTGAGTACCAAGAACCAAATGGCGATGTCGAGCAGACCGAGACCTACAACGGTAAGACCCATCACGGCTCCCGAACGGAAGGCGATTTTCAGACCGCCATCCATGCTCTGGCGTGCAGCGTTGGCAGTGCGGGCCGAGGCGTAAGTGGCTGTCTTCATGCCGAAGAATCCTGCAAGGCCGCTGAAGAAACCGCCAGTGAGGAAGGCAAATGGCACCCATGGGTTCTGCCAGTGAAGCACGTAGGCCATAAAGGCGAAGATGATGGCCAGCACGATAAACACAATGAGCACCACACGGTATTGCTGCTTCAGATAGGCCATGGCGCCACGGCGTACATACTCGGCAATTTCTTTCATTCTTGGTGTGCCCTCGTCTTCTTTCATCATTTGTTTGAAGAAGAACCAAGCCATTCCCAATGCGCACACCGAGGCAATTGGGACCAGCCAAAATACTAATGGGATATTCATTACTGTAAGTTGATAATTGTATATTCAGAATGAGATGACAAAATTACGAATAATTAACTAAAAACAAGAGCGTATAGTAATAATTTTTGTTAATAAGTGTGCTTTTTACTTTTAATCTGAATGGCCTGTTGAGTTCTATCCAAAAAGAGCGGGGCGCTCCCTGCGCCCCGCGTATGATAGTCAGTAGTTTGTGTTTTTTGAAAATCGTGTCTGCGATTAGAAGCGGAAGTCGAGTTCAACGTCAATCAGGTTGTAGTTGTGCTTGTCGGCAGGGAGGTTGCGGTCGTTCACGTGAGAGTACTCAGCGTGAAGTTCCAGAGTCTTGGTGAAGCGGTAGTTCAGACCGCACTCTACCTGGTTCACTGAAGAGGCCCAGTTCTTCTGGTTTCTATAAGACTGGTAACGGGCCTTGGCGAACAGTTTGCTCTTGATAATGGGCACGATGCCGAACACATACCAACCATCGGCCTTGTCGCCATTTTCGTAGCAGATCTCACGCACGTTGTTGCCGGGTGATTTCGCACCCCAACCTTGGCTGTGCACATACTCGGCACGGAAGGTGTAATCGTTCAGGTCATACTCGGCAGAGAGGGCGTAGCGGTTCTTCTCAACGCTGCAGGTTGTGCCTGTCAGCGGATCGAGCATCGCACCACGGCTGCCTGTCCATCCGAAGGCACCGATGCGCACACCCTTGATAGGCATCACCCATACACCACCGATGATGTCTTTGCGGTTGTCCTTGTCCTTCTCGTTGACACCCTCACCGTTATATACGCCTACCTGATAATGGAATAGTTTGCGACCGTTGGCATTGGGGAAGAGGTCACCCGATACCTGAATACCGATATCACGTCCACCAGAAGACTTTTCACCTGTACGGTCGCCAAACGCAGAGAGTTTGTTGATGACATCGGCATAGCCACGCCATCCCTGAGTGATGGGGTGGGTGGGGTTCTCGTAGGTGAATGCACGCTTGAACTGACCAGCGCGGACTTTGAATTCGGGGTATTTCCTCCATTCTGCATAGAGGTCAACAATCTGGACGGTAGGCTCACCCGGACCTTTTACGTTGGTACCCTGGATTTGTGCTCTCCAGTCGAATTCACCAATCTTACCGTCGAGGATGAAACGAGCCAAACGGAGGTTGAAGCTGTTTGTGTGATTGCCTTCAGGATCCTGTCCTTGATACTGCAACATGCCATAGCCACTGAACTTGATGTTGTCGTACCATTTTTCTTGCGCATTGATGCTGAGCACCACTAGTGCCAACATGCAGGTAATCAATAGTTTCTTTTTCATAGTAGATGGTTTTGAGGGAATATGGTTATTAGTCAATTGGGGCTAAAGAGACTCGCGGGCGGTGAGGAGCACCACGTTCTCCACATGGGGGGTGTGGGGGAACATGTCGACGGGCTGCACGGCTTCCACACGGTAGTCGGCATCGAGGTCGGCAAGGTCGCGGGCCTGAGTGGCGGGGTTGCAACTCACATAGACGATGCGGCGGGGATGGGCGCGTAGGATGGTCTGCACCACGTCGGGATGCATGCCGGCACGCGGCGGGTCGGTGATGAGCACGTCGGGACGGCCATGCTCCATGATAAAGGCGTCGGTGAGGATATCCTTCATGTCGCCGGCATAGAAAAGGGTGTTGGCAATGCCGTTCTCCAGGGAGTTCACCTTGGCGTCCTCAATGGCTTCGGGCACATACTCGATGCCGATCACCTGACGTGCTTTCCTGGCCACGAAATTGGCTATGGTGCCAGTGCCGGTATAAAGGTCGTACACCAGCTCGTTGCCGCTAAGGGCGGCAAAGTCGCGGGCTACCGAGTAGAGCACATGTGCCTGGTCGGTGTTGGTCTGGTAGAAGCTTTTCGGACCAACCTTGAAACGCAAGTCTTCCATCAGCTCATAGATGTGGTCGTTGCCCTTGAATGTCACCACGTCGAGGTCGCCAAAGGTGTCGTTACACTTTTGGTTGTCTACATATAGAAGCGACGTAATCTGGGGGAACCGCTCGGCCAGGTGGCTGAGCAGCGCCATGGCGGTGGCATGGTCGTCGGCACTCTCGAAATGGAACTGCACGAGCACCATCCATTCTCCTGTGTTCGAGTTGCGTATCATGATATTGCGCAGCAGGCCTTTCTGCTGGCGGATATCGAAATAGGGAATGTGATGAGCGTCGGCATAGTCGCGCACCGCATTGCGGATGTCGTTGTGCAAATGGTCCATCAGCCGGCAGTCTTCTATAGGAAGCACCTTGTCGTAGGCTCCGGTGATGTGAAGACCTATCGCGTTCATATTGGTGTACTCGGTGCCACTCGATATCTCGTCTCGAGTGAGCCATCGCTTGTTGCAGCACTCATACTCCATCTTGTTGCGGTATTCCGAGGTCTTGGCCGAACCGAGAATCGGGCGCAATTCGGGCAACTCCACCTTGCCAATGCGGGTGAGCTGGTCGAAAACCTGGCGTTGCTTCATCTTCAACTGCTCCTCATAGGGCAGAATCTGCCACTTGCAACCGCCGCAAACACCGAAATGGGGACACATCGGGGCCACACGAAGCGGACTGGCCTCCACCAAGCGGATGACCTCGGCTTCGTTGTAGTTCTTACGCTTCTTGCGCACCTGGACGTCGACCACGTCGCCTGGCACCACAAAGGGCACGAAAACCACTTTCTCGTCTACGTGGGATACGCATTTGCCCTCAGCGGCGCAGTCTTCTATCACCACGTTCTCGTAGATGGGTAAAGGCTTCTTGTTCCTGGCCATAGTTAGGTGTTTTTCTATAGGGTTGTACGGAATTAGGAATGAAATGTAGCACGGGTCCTGAAGGAGATGGTGCTCATCCTGGGGTGTTGACTGCAAAGATAGATTAAAAATCCTAAAAATCAAAAAAAACAACCGATGTTTTTCAGCTTCTGGCCAATTTATTTGCTCCTCTTCCGCAAGTTGAAAGTCGTTGGGCGAAAGCGAAACTACAATTTGTATAAAAAAGAGAGGGCTTTGGCTTAATTCTCAAACAGACTAAATTGCTGCAGTGAATATAATGTGTCCTATTGTATGCAAAAAAAATCCGAAAAGTTTTGCCGTTCGATGTTTTTGCAGTATATTTGCATCTCAAAGACACATTCTTATATTTTAGAACCATAAATCAATTATGAGCGAACAGAAAAGAGTTTATACCTTCGGTAATGGAAAAGCCGAGGGTAATGCCAAAATGCGTGAGCAGTTGGGTGGCAAAGGTGCCAACCTTGCTGAGATGAACCTTATTGGAGTGCCCGTGCCTCCCGGATTCACCATCACCACCGATTGCTGCAACGAGTATTATGAAGTAGGTCAGGAGAAAATCAAGGCTATCCTTGATGCCGACGTGACCGCAGCAGTAAAGCACATCGAGAACCTCATGAACTCGAAGTTCGGTGATGCTGAGAACCCACTGTTGGTGAGCGTGCGCTCTGGTGCCCGTGCTTCCATGCCGGGTATGATGGACACCATCCTCAACCTCGGTCTCAACGACGAGGTGGCTGAGGGTATGGTGCGCAAGACCAACAATCCTCACTTCGTCTACGACTCATATCGCCGCTTTGTGCAGATGTATGGTGATGTGGTGCTCGAGATGAAACCCGTCAACAAAGAGGATATCGACCCGTTCGAGGAGATCATCGAGAAAGTGAAGGCCGAGCGTGGCATCAAGCTCGACAAAGACCTCTCCGTAGAGGAACTCAAGAAATTGGTGGTGCTCTTCAAGACCGCCATCAAAGAGCGTACAGGGAAAGACTTCCCCAACGATCCTATCGAGCAACTCTGGGGCGCTATCTGCGCTGTGTTCCGCAGCTGGATGAACGACCGTGCCATCCTCTATCGCAAGATGGAAGGTATACCCGACGAGTGGGGTACTGCCGTGTCGGTGATGGCTATGGTATTCGGTAACATGGGCGACACTTCTGCCACTGGCGTTTGCTTCAGCCGTGACGCTGCCAACGGAGAGAACCTCTTCAATGGTGAGTATCTCGTCAACGCACAGGGCGAGGACGTGGTGGCTGGTATCCGCACACCACAGCAGATCACAAAGGTTGGCTCGCAGCGCTGGGCACAGCGCGCCGGCATCAGCGAGGAAGAGCGTGTGGCCAAGTATCCTTCCATGGAGGAGGCTATGCCCGAGATTTATGCCGAGCTCAACGACATCCAGGAGCGTCTCGAGAACCACTACCGCGATATGCAGGATATGGAGTTCACCGTGCAGGAGGGCAAACTCTGGTTCCTCCAGACACGTAACGGCAAGCGCACAGGTGCTGCCATGGTGAAGATTGCCATCGACCTGCTCCACGAGGGTATGATCGACGAGAAGACCGCCATCTTACGTTGTGAGCCTCAGAAGCTCGACGAGCTGCTCCACCCCGTGTTCGACAAGGTGGCGCTCTCACAGGCCAAGGTTATCGCACAGGGATTGCCCGCAAGCCCGGGTGCCGGATGCGGACAGATCGTGTTCCATGCCGAAGATGCAAAAGCATGGCATGAGGACGGACACAAGGTGGTGCTCGTACGTATCGAGACCTCGCCCGAGGATCTCGCCGGTATGGCTGCTGCCGAGGGTATCCTCACCGCACGTGGTGGTATGACCTCACACGCTGCTGTGGTGGCCCGTGGTATGGGCAAGTGCTGCGTTTCGGGTGTAGGCGCTCTTAACGTCAACTACCATGCCAAGACTGTTGAGATCGACGGCGTAGTATATAAAGAAGGTGACTACATCTCCATCAACGGTACTACAGGTCAGGTCTATGCAGGCGAGGTGCCCACAAAGGCTGCCGAACTGAGTGGTGACTTCAAGGAGCTCATGGACCTCTGCGACAAGTACACCAAACTGCAGGTGCGTACCAATGCCGACACCCCACACGATGCACAGGTGGCCCGCGCATTCGGTGCCAAGGGAATCGGACTTACCCGTACAGAGCACATGTTCTTCGACGATAAGAAGATCATTGCTATGCGCGAGATGATTCTCTCCGACACCCCAGAAGACCGCGAGAAGGCTCTTGCCAAGTTGCTGCCCTACCAGAAGGCTGACTTCAAGGGTATCCTCGAGGCTATGGATGGCTGCCCCGTCAACATCCGCTTGCTCGACCCGCCACTCCATGAGTTCGTACCCCACGATCTTGCTGGACAGCAGACCATGGCTAAAGAGATGAACGTCGACCTGGATACCATCCAGCGCCGCGTGGCCAGCCTCGCCGAGAACAACCCGATGCTCGGACACCGTGGATGCCGTCTGGGTATCACATTCCCCGAAATCACTGCCATGCAGACACGTGCCATCCTCTCGGCTGCCTGCGAACTGAAACTCGAGGGTAAGAACCCAAAGCCCGAGATCATGGTGCCACTCATTGGTATCCTCTATGAGCTCAAGCAGCAGAAGGAGATTATCCAGAAGACAGCCAAAGAGGTGTTTGCTGAGTATGGCATCGAGATCGAGTTCGAAATCGGTACCATGATCGAGATTCCTCGTGCTGCCCTCACCGCCGACCGCATCGCTACAGAGGCTGAGTACTTCTCATTCGGTACCAACGACCTCACCCAGATGACATTCGGCTACAGCCGCGACGATATCGCCAGCTTCTTGCCTGTTTACCTCAACAAGAAGATCCTCAAGGTCGACCCGTTCCAGGTTCTCGACCAGAATGGTGTCGGACAACTCATCAAGATGGCTGTGGAGAAGGGCAAGAGCGTACGCCCGAACCTGCGCACCGGTATCTGTGGTGAGCATGGTGGAGAGCCCAGCTCGGTGAAGTTCTGTGCCAAGATCGGTATGGACTATGCCAGCTGCTCGCCCTTCCGTGTGCCCATCGCACGCCTCGCAGCAGCACAGGCCGCAGTAGAAGAGTAATTTCATTATATCATTCGGCAAGCCGTCATCGACGGCTTGCCGGATATAATTTTTAGAAAGAATTTAAAAGATGGATGCATTTGACAAATTAGGCATAGTTTGTTTAGTATTTGCCGCACTCGTAGTAGTACCTCTCTCCCTGAGGCTTTTTATGGGATGCCATGATTGGCTTTTGGTTATCCTGGCTGCGATTATCTCTTTTCCTCTGCTGTGGATAGCAGGGCTCAACACTTGTGAGTTCCTTACAAAACCCTTCAGTGAGAAGGGATTGACAGGCCTCTTCTCCTGGATTGTTGTTGTCGTTTTGGCAGCAATCGTCTATGCAGTGCTGGGTGGCTTCCTGTATTTCCTCTTCAAGTTTGTGCAAGTAATCTAAACGATGACTGCCACTGGAAAAGTCACAAGGGAAAGGTTTTTTGCCTTTCCCTTGTGACTTTTTGTTCCCTGAGGGTTGCTTATCCTTCCTCGGAATCTTTCTTCTCGGGAGTGTGATGCCGCTTGGGCAGCCTTCCGTCTTTTCTCAGCGCCTCGGTGATTATCCATTGCAACTGGCCATTCACCGACCTGAACTCATCGGCGGCCCACTTCTCGATGGCGCTCATGGTGGCACCATCGATGCGAAGGACGAAACTCTTGGTCTTGTTCTCTTTCTTGGCCATCTGCAGAAATGATTGTTGGTCTGCTTATTGGTTCAATGTGCCTGCGTTGACTACGGGCTGGGCGTTGTCGTCGCCGCAAAGCACCACGAGCAGGTTGCTCACCATGGCGGCACGCTTGTCGTCGTCCAGATCCACAATCTCCTCGTCGCTCAGTTTGTCGAGGGCCATCTTCACCATCGATACGGCACCATCCACAATCTTCTCTCGGGCACTGATAATGGCTTCTGCCTGCTGACGACGGAGCATGACGGCTGCAATCTCTGGGGCATAGGCCAGATAGTTGATGCGGGCCTCCACAATCTCGATGCCAGCCATGGCCAGACGCTCGTTAAGCTTCTGCTCCAACACCTTGTTCACTTCGTTGCCACTGCTGCGGAGCGTGGGCTCTTTCACTTGGGCGTCGTTGTTGTCATAGGCATACTGGCCGGCCACCTGACGAAGGGCGGCATCGCTCTGTATCTTCACGAAATTCTCCAGTGCGCGCATGATGCCGTTCACGTTCTTTCCTATTTGGCCTACTCCCTGGGCCATGGTCTGGGAGTCAATCTCAAAGAGGGCCCTGTAGGTGTCGCTGAGTTTCCACACCAGCACCAGACCTATCATCACGGGATTGCCTACCTTGTCGTTCACCTTGATGGGCTGAGCGTCAAGGTTGCGGGCGCGAAGCGAGAGGCTTTTCGTGTTGATGAGCGGGTTCACCCAGTTGAATCCCACTTTCGTGAATGTGCCGCGGTATTTGCCGAAAAACATCATCACACGGGCCTCGTTGGGCTCTAGCAATACGAATCCCTTGAAGCAGATGACCAGTATGGCACATATCAATACACCTATGATACACTCTGGGCCTCCGTCTTTGCTGATCAGGTTGTCGCCAGTGAAGTATAGGGTGACAAGCAGCAATACCAATAGCACCAGTAGCATCACAAATCCATTCACCGTAATTCCCTTGAAGGGATATTCTTTCTTTTCCATAATCACAGAATTTTAAAATGATATTATTTTGATATCACAAAGATATGTCATTTTTCCTTACGTTCCAAATGTTTTTCGATTTTTTTTTGGAATAATCATTTTTTTTAATAATTTTGCCCCGATTTCTATCATTCTGGCCCTTTTCTGCACATGGACAGATTTGTTATTCCATCAGTTGATTTGTAAGCCAGATGATGACAGATGATAAAGGTACCAAACTGACCAATTTGAGAGATGAAATTTGATATTCTGAAACCACAGTCGTTTTGCGTGGGCGGTAAGGACAAGGTCTTGGAGGATAATCTCTTCCCCGAGGCTGGTTCGGGAACCGTGCACGACAGGTTGTTCCTTGTTGCCGATGGTATGGGCGGACAAGGAAAAGGCGATGTTGCCAGTGCTTCTTTATGCCGTTCCATCCCCGAATTCTTGTTCCAGAACACCTGCAGTGATGAGCCTTTGACTGCCGATTTGCTGCATCTCACGCTGCTCGATGCCTACAAGCAACTGGCGCAAGACTGCACCAATGGCGGTGGAGTAATGTTCGCAATGGTATATTTCCATCGGCAGGGAGTGATGGCAGCCCATGTGGGCAATTGCCGCATCTACCAATTCCGCCCCAAGACACGCACCTTATTATATAAATCACGCGACGACTTCAAGGCGGCCACACCCGATATGGTGCAGCCCATCGAACCCACGCACAAGAATCTCACCAACGTCAAGTATGGTGACTATTTCCTCATGCTCACCAAAGGTGCCCATGCCAGCATCAACGAGGAACAGTTGTTCGGCGTGCTCAGCGAGGCAATCAATGACGAGGCGAAACTGCGGAAAATCAGACAACTCATTGGCGAAAACAAGGAAGACTGCACCGTGAGCCTTGTCCGCGTGAGTGGTGTGATGGTCGAGGCCATCGACGAGCATGTGAAAGACGAGGCAGAACCCACTCCTGTAGTTGTGGCTCCTGCTCCGAAACCCCAGCCGAAACCGCAGCCGAAACCCCAACCCAAGCCACAGCCGAAACCTCAACCCAAGCCCCAAACAGAGAAATTGGTGCCTAAAGAGCAGGTTGCCCAGGTGCGCACACCTGAGGAAGGCGTCGGTGAGTCGGTGAACACCGAGGAAAAGAAAAGCGGATTCCCCGTTGTGCCTGTCACGGCCTTGCTGCTGGTGGGATTGGCCATCGGCTTCTATTTGTGGTCGAGAAGCCAGTTCAACTCCAATGAAGAGGAGGTGGAGGCACCGGTGGTGGTGCGTAAGGATAGTGTGAAAAAGGACACGATCAATATCATGCGGAATGAGAATGCCAAGTCGAAGGTGAACGACGACCTCTTCAAACTGCCCGAGGCGCAGAAGACCGATGAGCAGAAGAAGCCTGAGGCCGAGCAAAAACGCCCGGAAACCGAGCGTGTGCCTGAAGTGTCGACAGAGAATAGTGCTGAAAACAATCCTGCGGCCACCGACCCGTCGGCCGCTACTGCAGCGCCTGCCACTCCGGCGGCTACTCCTCCTGCCACACCTTCGACTCCCACGACGCAGCCGGCTGCAGGGCCACCTGCCGACAACCCCGCTCCGTCTACCGTAGAGCCCAAGCCTGTGATTCCCGAAGAGTGATGCTTACCTTTTTATACAGAAGCCATAAAGACCATTTCTTTATGGCTTCTGCCGTTTTTTGAGGGTGTAGGGATTTTCCCCCAAACAATAGGATTTTCCTACCATCAGAATAGGAGAATTCCTTTTCCGGGTATCTTCTTTTCGCATATCTTTGCCTTCGAAAACATGCATAATCAGTTCTTTGAATAATCCCTTGACTATTTTTTTGAGGTAGGGTGGATGTGAATCCGGTCTGCCTCCATTTTTTTTGTCCCTGATGGAGTTATTCTGCTTTTAAATTTGTAAATTCGCAACCTAATTCATTGTTTATGGAAAGTGTAAGACTGGAAAAACTCACTATAGGATATCTGAGCAAGAAGAATAGGAAAACCGTGGCAACCGACATCAACGCATCGCTCGAAAGCAGTCGTATGACCTGTCTCATCGGTCCCAATGGGGTGGGGAAGTCAACATTGCTGCGCACACTCTCTGCTTTCCAGCCGCCACTCAATGGAGCCGTCTTTATTCATGGCAAGAACCTTGCCTCGCTCAAGGAGAAGCAACTCGCCAAGATGGTGGGGGTGGTGCTCACCGCCAAACCCGATGTGCAGAATATGACCGTGGAAGAGATGGTGGGACTGGGCAGGAGTCCGTATACGGGATTCTGGGGCACGCTCAACGCCGATGACAAAGCCATTGTAGACGAGGCCATCGACATGGTGGGAATACGGCCGCTCGCTTCGCGTATGATACAGACGCTGAGTGATGGCGAAAGGCAGAAGGTGATGATCGCCAAGGCGCTTGCCCAGCAAACTCCCGTCATCTTCCTCGACGAGCCAACGGCCTTTCTCGACTACCCCAGCAAAGTAGAGATGATGCAATTGCTTCACCGGCTGAGCCGCACGGCCGACAAGACGATATTGCTCTCCACGCACGACCTGGAACTTGTCCTGCAAATCGCCGACACGGTGTGGCTCATGAGCGATGGCGGACATCTCGACATGGGCACGCCACATCAGTTGGCCGAAAGTGGTGCGCTGAGCAATTTCATAGAGAAGAAAGGCATTGTCTTCGACAGGAAACAGTTGTCGGTGAGGGTGCTCTCCGACTGACGGGTATGGCTCTTTACCCCTCCTTCACCGTCAGACGCACAATGTAGATGCTCGACTCGTAGAGCAACCAGATGGGAAGTGCTACAATGAAGAGTGTGAAGGCATCGGTGGTGGGGGTGATGATGGCCGATAAAATCAGGATGGCCACAATGGCATGACGGCGGTAGGCCGACATGAAGTGCGCCTTGAGCAAGCCCAGAGCAGCCATGAGCCAACTCACCACAGGCAACTCAAAAACCACACCCATCACAAGGTTCATCGATACCAATGTGTCCGTATACGATTGGATGGTGAGCATGTTGCTCACCTCACTGCTTACCTGATAGGTGCCCAGGAATTTCACGGTAAGGGGGAAGACCAGAAAATAATTCACCAGCGTTCCCAACATGAACATCAGATAAGAGGCCAGCACCACCCTTACCGCATAGTGGCGCTCCTTGTCATAAAGAGCGGGAGAGACGAATCCAAACAATTGGTAGATGACATAAGGCATGGCGGCCAACAATCCCGCATAGCACGCCACCCTTAAGTGAATCATGAACTGCTCGGTGAGGCCGGTGTTCATCAGACTGATGGAGAATGGAGCCACACCCAGCAGACGATAGGTGATGAAGTCGCTGGTGTGAGGAGCAAGGACAACATAAAACAGCGTGTCCTTGAAGCAAAAGGCCAATACGGCGAATAGAGCCACGATGCACAATATCCTGATGATGCAACTGCGCAATTCGTCGAGATGGTCCCAAAACGTACCAAGATGGTCGGGATTCTCCGGAGCGCTCATTCCTTCGAGGCTTCGTCCTTCTCCTGCTTCTCAGGAGCACCTTGCTTGTCCGACTTTTCTTCCAGGTCGTTCATCCCTTCCTTGAAACTCTTCACACCCTTGCCAAGTCCACGCATCAATTCGGGTATCTTCTTGCCGCCGAAGAGCAGGAGGATGATAAGGGCAATAATCAGTATTTCCTGTGTGCCAATTCCAAACATGACTTTCAAATAATGGTTTGCTTGCAAAGTTAGTGCAAGGCGAGTGGAAATCCAAACAAAATACGAAGTTTTTTTGTTTGGTTTCCCGAGCCGCCGCCTAACCTCGGCCGAAGACCAAAGTTAGTGCAAGGCGAGTGGAAATCCAAACAAAATACGAAGTTTTTTTGTTTGGTTTCCCATTGGGTTGCCTCTTCTCCGTATGCCGCGGCTGAGCCGCGGCCCATCATAGCCAAAATAGTTAATAATACCCCATGAAAATATTTTTTTCCATCGTTTTTTTTGATATCACTCTCGAATTGACTAATTTTGCACCTCATATACACATACTTGTATCTCCATGCCGGCACTTACTTTGGCTACAGTCTTGCAATACCTGGTTGAAAAGGATACTGACCTTTTCCTCTGGGTCAATTCTTTCCACACCTCATTCTGGGATGTGTTCATGCCGTTGTATAGTGCCAAGTATGTATGGATTTACTTCTATGCCAGTCTGTTATATGTCATCATACGCAACTATTCACTCAAGACCACCCTGCTTTGGCTGGTGGCTGTGACTTTGCTCATCTTTGCATGCGACCAAATCACCGCCAGTGTCATCCGGCCTATGGTGGCAAGGCTTAGGCCAAGCAACCTCGAAAACCCGCTGTCCGAGGTGGTGCATGTGGTGAATGGCTACAGGGGAGGCAGTTATAGCTTCCCGTCGGCCCATGCGGCCAACTCATGGGGACTGGCTGTCTTCATGATACTCCTCTTCCGACGAACGTGGATCAGCCTCACGATGGTCTTCTGGGCCTTGCTCACTTGCTATTCCAGAATGTATCTGGGCGTGCACTATTTTGGCGACTTGCTGGTGGGAATGCTCATCGGATGCGTTTTTGCCGTCATCATCTATTATCTGTTGGTGTGGATGGCAAGTATCAAGAAGCCTCTCGACGTGAGGCACGCCTTTGTGCCTATCTATACCATCCTCGTCACCATCTCGTGCTTCCTGATGATTGCCACTTTCGAAACCTACCTGCTATGACCGTCAGTCCCATTGCCACCTTCCACTCACCCATCACCACCAAGTTTGGGGTGCCAAGGCAGAGCGGAATCGTGGAGTCGCTGAGAGGAGAGATCGTTTTCTTGCCCGAATACCGCAATCCCGACTTCATCCGCCGACTCGAGGAGTTCGATTACATCTGGCTGCTGTGGCTCTTCTCTGCCAACAGCCATCAGGCCACTCATCCCACCGTCAGGCCTCCTCTGCTCGGGGGCAACACTCAGGTAGGGGTTTTCGCCACAAGGTCGCCCTACCGTCCCAATCCAATCGGCCTTTCCTCTGTACGTCTCGAGGGCATCACGGTGGAGCCCGACCGTGGACCGGTCATTCATGTGTTGGGAGCCGACCTGATGGATGGCACCCCCATCATCGATATCAAACCCTATGTGGAGTATGCCGATGCGCACACGGGAGTAAGGAGCGGCTTCGTCGACAGCCACGAATGGAAAAAATTGCAGGTGGAGATGGCGCCTGAGGTGGCTGCTTTGTGGGACAAGCAGCAGCGCGACACCCTCATCGATTTGCTGGCACTCGACCCGCGCCCCCACTATCACGATGACCCGCAACGGATTTATGGCATGAATTTCGGTGGCTACGACGTGCGGTTTCGTGTGGCCGACGGAGTGCTCGTTGTGGTCGAGGTGGAGAAAATGGATAAGTAAGTGGCTGATGATGGGGTCAACGCTTTTCCTTGTGCTGGTCGAAAGCGAAAAAGCGCTGGCCAAGGTAATTGAATGTGGTGAAGAGCACCATGCCTACCAGCATGGCCACATTCTCTTGCATCGACTTGCTGCTTCCCGACAGAATCCATAGCATCAAGGGCTTGGCAATGCCATAGGCCAGCAGGTAGCATACCAGGATGTTGAGCGTGAAGCGGAGGGCCGAGCCCGCCATGTCGCCTTTATATTTGAAAGTGAAGTGCTTGTTGAGAAAATAGCTCAGAATGCTGCCGAAGAAATAGTTGGCGGCCGACGACCACCAATAACTCACATGAAACACGTTGTAGAGCACAAACATAAGGGTCGTGCCAAAGAGCGTGTTGATCACTCCTACTAGTATGAACTTCGGTACCGAGGCGTCTATCTTCATCTTTATTCGAACGGGATTTTCTGCAAAATTACTCTTTTTTCCCTAATTTCGATAATTTTCCCTAATTTTGTAGTCCGAAAACTGGTTGAACAAACCGTATAAACAAAAAGACAGAAGATGAGAAGCAACAACCAACCGCTTTATGCACACCTGAGCATGTTCATGGCATGCGCAATCTGGGGGCTGATGTCGCCCATAGGGAAAGATGCGATGACTCACGGACTTGATGGCATCGACATGGTGTCGTTCAGGGTGGCTGGTGGGGCACTGCTCTTCTGGATAACATCCTTTTTCCTGCCTAAGGAGCATGTACCCTTGCGCGACAAACTCACCTTTGCCGGCGCGGCGGTTTTCGGACTGGTGTGCAACCAGTGCTGCTTCACCATCGGACTGAGCATCACCTCACCCGTCAACGCGAGTATCGTCACCACTTCCATGCCCATCTTCGCCATGTTGCTATCGTTTCTTATCCTCCATGAGCCCATCACGTGGAAGAAGGCGGGAGGCGTGGCCATCGGCTGCTTTGGGGCGGTGACGCTCATCATGACCAGTCTTGCGGCCACCGACAGCAAGGTGGGCGATATGCGTGGCGACCTCCTTGTGCTGGGGGCACAACTCTCCTATGCGCTCTTCTTGTCCTTGTTCAATAAGTTCATCAAGAAATATTCCATCTTCACGGTCAACAAGTGGATGTTCCTGTGGGCCACCATCATCGTGTGGCCTTTCACCGGCCATCATGTGGCGCAAATCGAATGGGCCAGTGTCAGCACGCTTACTTGGTTGGAGACGGCATATGTGGTGTTTTTCGGCACCTATGTGGGATATATCCTCATCGTCAACGCTCAGAAAGTGCTCCGCCCAACAGTGGTGGCCATCTACAATTATGTGCAGCCACTGGTGGCGGTCTCCGTCAGCCTTGCCATGGGTATAGGCGTGGTGAAATGGAGTCAGGGTTTGGCAGTGGTCCTCGTGTTCACCGGTGTGTGGATGGTGACCAAGTCGAAATCCAGGCGTGACATCATCGAGGAGCGCAAGAATTATGCCTAAAACAACGCCCGAAAAGGGTTGTTGCTGAATAAATATCCGTCTTTTTGTCAAAATAGAGCCTTTTCAGGGGCAAATACCATTATTGTGGTATGCGAAATGCCTTTGTTGTGCTATTTCCCACCTTCTTTTTCTGCCGTAACTTTGCAACCAGAACCTGAAACCAATGGTTTGGGCCATCTTTTGCGACCTCAAGTTCTTCATCCCACTCTTTCAGAAGAGATGAGGGAGACCACAAAATCAAGGCCGCTAGAGCCACTAGGATGACTAGGGCCACTAGAATGACCAAGGCCTTCAAAGTAGACAATCAATTCATCAATAAATAAAAAAAGAAAGGAAAATGTTATGAGTAAGAACAAGTATCGTTTCGAGACCCTCCAACTTCATGTAGGACAAGAGCAACCCGACCCCGTAACCGATGCCCGTGCGGTGCCTATCTACCAGACCACATCCTATGTGTTCCGCAACTCGCAGCACGCTGCCGACCGCTTTGGCCTGCGCGATGCCGGCAACATCTATGGCCGACTCACCAACTCCACACAGGGTGTGTTCGAGGATAGGGTGACTGCCCTCGAGGGCGGTGTGGCCGGACTGGCCGTGGCATCGGGTGCCGCTGCCATCACGTTGGCCCTGCAGAACATCCTGCTGCCTGGCACCCATATCGTGGCTGCCGATAATCTCTATGGTGGTACGTTCAACCTCATCACCCATACATTGGCCTCACAGGGAGTGAAGAACACCATCGTCGACGTGCGCGACCTCAAGGCCGTTGAGGCTGCCATCCTGCCTGAGACTAGGGCTCTTTATGCCGAGACGTTTGGAAATCCCAACTCCGATGTTACTGATATCGACGGCTTGGCCGAGATCGCTCATCGTCACAATATCCCCCTCCTCATCGACAACACATTCGGAACACCGTTCCTTATCCGCCCCATAGAGCATGGTGCCGATATCGTGCTGCATTCTGCCACCAAGTTCATCGGCGGTCACGGCAGTTCGCTGGGTGGCGTCATTGTCGATAGCGGAAAGTTCGACTGGAAGGCCAATGCCGACAAGTTCCCCACACTGGCCAAGCCCGATCCCAGTTATCATGGTGCCATCTTCGCCGACGTGGCCGGACCTGCAGCCTTCGTTACCCGTGTGCGTGCCGTGCTCTTGCGCGATACCGGAGCGGCCATCAGTCCGTTCAACGCTTGGATTCTATTGCAAGGCCTCGAGACCCTTAGTCTCCGTGTGGAGCGCCATGTGCAGAATGCCCTTCGCATCGTCGACTATCTTGCCAACCACCCCAAGGTGGCCAAGGTCAACCATCCTTCCTTGCCCTCGCATCCCGACCATGCTCTGTATGAGAAACTCTATCCCAATGGCGCTGGCTCTATCTTCACCATCGACCTCAAAGGAGGCGAGAAAGAGGCTTGGGCCTTCATCGACCATCTCCGCATCTTCTCGTTGCTTGCCAACGTGGCCGATGTGAAGTCGCTCGTCATCCATCCTGCCACCACCACTCACTCGCAAATGACTCCCGAGGAGTTGGAGCAGCAGCATATCTATCCTTCTACCATCCGCCTGAGCATCGGTATCGAGAATATCGACGACCTCCTGGAGGCGCTCGACGAGGCTTTCGAGTATGTATAGAGAAAGGTTCCCGATGCCACAAGGTATTGCCTTGCCTTCATCGGCCTTTTAGATAACATAATACCCCCAATAAAGAAAAAATATCATGGCAAAAATAGCAAAACAACTCACCGAACTCATCGGCTACACCCCTCTCTTGGAACTCACCAAGTTTTCTGCCAAGAAAGGACTCCAGAACCCTGTCATCGCTAAAGTAGAGTATTTCAATCCCGGAGGAAGCGTGAAAGACCGTATCGCCCTCTCCATGATCGAGGATGCCGAGAAGAAAGGCCTGCTCAAACCAGGGGCCACCATCATTGAGCCTACAAGTGGTAACACTGGCGTAGGACTGGCTCTGGTGTCGGCCGTGAAAGGATACCACCTCATCCTCACCATGCCCGAGACCATGAGCGTGGAGCGCCGAAATCTGGTAAAAGCATACGGCGCACAAGTGAAACTCACCAGCGGCAAGGACGGCATGCCCGGTGCCATTAAGGCCGCTCAAGAACTCCGCGACAGCATACCGGGGAGCGTCATCCTGCAGCAGTTTGAGAATGAGGCCAACCCCGAGCGTCACTACCTGACCACAGGTCCTGAAATCTGGCAGGCTACAGAGGGAAAGGTCGACATCTTCGTGGCTGGCGTGGGTACAGGGGGCACCATCTCGGGCGTGGGTAAGTACCTGAAAGAGCAGAACCCCAATGTGAAGATCATCGCTGTAGAGCCTCTCTCGTCGCCCGTACTCAATGGCGGACAGAGCGGACCGCACAAGATACAGGGTATCGGAGCGGGCTTCGTGCCTGCCACCTACGACGCAGAGGTCATCGACGAGGTCATCGACGTCGACAACGACGACGCTATCCGCACGGGGCGCGAGTTGGCACGTGAAGACGGACTCCTCGTGGGCATCTCGTCGGGAGCGGCTGCTTTCGCAGCCTCACAAGTGGCTGCCCGTCCCGAGAATGCCGGCAAGAAGGTGGTGGTGCTGCTGCCCGACACCGGAGAGCGCTATCTTTCTACCGTGCTCTATGCTTTCGACGAATACCCTCTTTAGGAGACAGATAGCGAGAATGTTATTGTAAAAGGAAGTCGCTCCCCCAACATGCGGGGGAGCGACAGTTTTTTATACACGGGCTCTGGATAGACAGACTTCCGGCCTCTTCGAAAAATCTGTCCTCTGCGTTTTTAGAAAAGGAAGGTGCGGATGAGCCAATAGCTGAACATACCAGCAAGATAGCCCACGAACACAATCCATGTGATGCGCTTCATGTACCATCCGAAGGTGATTTTCTCCAGACCCATCACCACCACGCCGGCGGCACTGCCGATAATCAGCATCGAACCGCCCACACCGGCGCAGTAGGCCAGCAACTGCCAGAAGATGCCGTCGACGGCCATGTCGCCAACCTCGGCAACTGGATACATGCCCATACATCCGGCTACCAATGGCACGTTGTCGACAATCGACGAGAGCACACCGATGACACCCGTCACAAGGTAGTGGTTGCCTCCCGACATCTCATCGAGCGACTGGCCAAGGGCTGTCAGTACACCCACTTCCTGAAGCACGGCAACAGCCATCAGTATGCCCAGGAAGAACATGATGGTGGCCAGGTCGATGCGCGAGAGCAGGTCGCTCACACGCTTCGCCATGGTGTCGTCCTCATCGGTATTGTGGTGGAAAATCTCTGTGGTGGTCCATAGCAGACCAAGCACCAACAGGATACCCATGAACGGGGGCAGGTGGGTGAGCGTCTTGAAAATGGGCACGAAAATCAGACCGCCCACGCCCAACCAGAAGATGATGTTGCGCTGTTTCTGGGTAAACTGGCTCACATCGGCAGGAGGCAGGTTCTGCGATTTGTCGAACTTGCCCTTCAGCGAATATTGCAGGATGAAGGCGGGCACCAGCACCGATATCAACGACGGGATGAAAATCTCGGAAATCACTCCCTGGGTGGTAATCACACCCTTGATCCAAAGCATGATGGTCGTCACGTCGCCGATAGGTGAGAAGGCTCCTCCCGAGTTGGCGGCAATCACCACCATGGCGGCATAGATGAGGCGGTCGTTGCGCTCCTGTACCAACTTGCGCAGCACCATGATCATCACAATCGAGGTGGTCAGGTTGTCGAGAATGGCAGAGAGAAAGAAGGTCATGAAAGCCATGCGCCACATCAGTTTGCGCTTCGAGCGGGTCTTGATGGCATCACGCACGAAATTGAACCCTCCGTTCGAGTCTACAATCTCGACGATGGTCATCGCACCCATGAGGAAGAACAGGGTGCCGGCGGCATCGCCAAGATGGTGCTCTATCACTTCTGCCACCTTATGCACCACCTCCGAGGAAGCCACGTCGGGGTAATAACTGCCAGGTGCCAGCATCAGGAGGGTCCAGCAGAACACACACATCAGCAGGGCGATGGCTGCCTTGTTGATTTTCGTCACACTCTCCAAGGCTATGCACAAATAGCCTAACACAAATACGATTACAATCGCTGTAGTCAAGGATGTCATGTAGATTGGTTTTTGTTGTTTTTATGTCTTTCAACTGCAAAGGTAGTGCAAGGTGAGCGAAAAGCAAAGCAAAATACGAAGTTTTTTGCTTTCTTTTCCGAACCGCAGCCTACCTTCGCCGCGCAGCGGCAAAGGTAGTGAAAGCCGAGCGCAATGCAAAACAAATACGCAGATTAATTTTCATTTCTAGATAACGCATTGGGCAAAGGGGCGGGGTAGTTGTGCCCCCCAAGCCGAAGGCTTGCTCTCTTGATAATAATTGTTATATGGGAACCACCAACTTTCATACTACATCATTCCCCTTCGAAAAACATCAAATAAAATTTGTGTTTTTGCTCACTTAATCGTATCTTTGTAGCTATGAACGATATCAATGCAATCAACGCACTGCCCACAGTCGAATGCGACAACGTCATCATCGTCGACGCCGACTTTGCCGACCGTGTGGCTTTCGACCTGATTGTCAACTTCGAGCGCATGCTGGGGCGTCGGATACCCAATGCCGATATGGCTTTATGGCTTGAGTGCCTGGCTCTCGACGGGGGCGTGCGAGAGGGTGCACAGCAGACCCAGGTGGTCTTTGTTCATAGCCAGGGAAAGAAAAAGATGGACTATTTCAATCCTGGAGGACTGGAGGAAGATCTCAACGGAAAGGCGTTCTCCGGCAAATTCGGCGAGTTTGTTCTCAATGCCTATGCCGAGCAGGATATCGTTGACCGAGGACAGCTGCTTACCGACATGGTGCGGCTCTGCGCTGCGGCAAAGGAGGTGAAGCGGCTTGTCATCGTGCCCAGCGAGGAACAGTTCGATGACTTGCGCCATGCCCTGCGGAAGGTGGATGCCGAGAAGCATATCACCCTGCTTGCCATGCAGCCCATGCCCGGCGGCAACTTCCGACAGGAAATCCTGGGATACTCGCTGATGTGTGCCATGGGCATTCAGGCCGATGAGCTCCAGTAGATGACAGTTCTTGATTATTAACTCGATTTTATTACTATTAAAAACCATAGCAAATGAGCAAAGTATTGATGATTGGCGCCGGTGGCGTCGCTACCGTAGCGGCATTCAAAATCGCACAGAATGCCGACGTGTTTACCGATTTCATGATTGCCAGCCGCACCAAGTCGAAATGCGACAAGATCGTGGCCGATATCCATAAGGCTGGATATACACTCGACATCAAGACAGCACAGGTGGATGCCGACGATGTGGAGCAACTCAAGCAACTCCTGGGCGAATATCAGCCCGAGTTGGTCATCAACCTGGCATTGCCCTATCAGGACCTCACCATCATGGAGGCTTGCCTGGCCTGCGGATGCCACTATCTCGACACCGCCAACTACGAGCCACGCGACGAGGCTCACTTCGAGTATTCATGGCAATGGGCCTACAAGGAGCGGTTCGAACAGGCCGGCCTCTGCGCCATTCTGGGATGCGGGTTCGACCCGGGCGTGAGCGGCATCTATACCGCCTACGCTGCCAAGCACCATTTCGATGAGATCCATACGCTCGATATCGTCGACTGCAATGCAGGCGATCACCATAAGGCTTTCGCCACCAACTTCAACCCCGAGATCAATATCCGCGAGATCACACAAAAAGGCCTCTACTATAAGGATGGCGAATGGATAGAGACCGACCCGCTGAGCGTCCACCTGCCGCTCACCTATCCCAATATCGGACCGCGCGAGAGCTACCTCATGCACCATGAGGAACTGGAGAGCCTTGTGAAGAACTATCCCACCATCCGCTTGGCACGCTTCTGGATGACCTTCGGCGAGCAATACCTCAAGCACCTCGAGGTGATGCAGAATATCGGCATGACCCGTATCGACGAGGTGGAGTATGCCGCTCCACTGGCCGACGACCCCACCAAGACGGTGAAGGTGAGAATCGTGCCCCTGCAGTTCCTTAAGGCCGTGCTGCCCAATCCCCAGGACCTGGGCGAGAACTACGAGGGCGAGACGAGTATCGGATGCCGTATCCGTGGCGTGAAAGACGGCAAGGAACGCACCTACTACGTCTACAACAACTGCTCTCACCAGGCTGCATTCCAGGAGACGGGCATGCAGGGCGTGAGCTACACCACCGGCGTGCCGGCTATGATTGGCGCTATGCTCCTTCTCAAGGGACTATGGAGAAAACCGGGTGTGTGGAACGTCGAGGAATTCGATCCCGACCCCTTCATGGCATTGCTCAACGAGAAAGGACTGCCCTGGCATGAGGTGTTTGATGGCGACCTGGAACTCTGACCCCATGATGCCCTTTACAGGGAAAAGGGATTTGATGTAGAATAATTTTTTACAAACCAAATAAACACATTATTATATATAAGATGGCAAAGAAAGAAAACATCGAACAAGACAATACCCAGGAGGGGAAACTGAAAGCCCTGCAGGCCGCCATGGCCAAAATCGAGAAGGATTTCGGCAAAGGCTCCATCATGAAACTGGGTGATGAGAAGATAGAGAACGTTGACGTGATACCTACCGGCAGTATCGGCCTGAATGCTGCCCTTGGAGTGGGCGGTCTGCCACGTGGCCGAATCATCGAGATCTTCGGTCCGGAGTCTTCTGGTAAGACAACGCTGGCCATCCATGTCATCGCCGAGGCGCAGAAACGTGGTGGCATAGCCGCCTTCATCGATGCCGAGCATGCCTTCGACCGCTTCTATGCCGAGCATCTGGGGGTGGATGTCGACAACCTCTGGATCTCGCAGCCCGACAATGGTGAGCAGGCGCTTGAGATTGCCGACCAGCTCATCCGCTCGTCGGCCATCGACGTGCTGGTCATCGACTCCGTGGCAGCATTGACCCCGAAATCGGAAATCGACGGCGATATGGGCGATAACAAGGTGGGACTGCAAGCCCGACTGATGAGTCAGGCACTGCGCAAGCTCACGGCCAATATCAGCCGCACCAACACCACCTGTATTTTCATCAACCAGTTGAGAGAGAAGATTGGTGTGATGTTTGGCAACCCCGAGACCACTACAGGTGGAAATGCCCTGAAGTTCTATGCCAGCGTGCGCCTCGATATCCGCCGTGTCACCACCTTGAAGGATGGCGACCAGGCCATCGGAAACCATGTGCGCGTAAAGGTGGTGAAGAACAAGGTGGCTCCTCCTTTCCGCAAGGCAGAGTTCGAGATCCTCTTTGGCGAGGGTATCTCGAAATATGGCGAGTTGGTAGACCTCGGTGTGGAGCATGGCATCATTCAGAAGAGCGGGTCGTGGTTCTCCTACGAGGGCACCAAACTGGCCCAGGGACGCGATGCCACAAAGGCCATGCTCAAGGACAACCCCGAACTGTGCGACGAGATTGAAGCCAAAATCATGGAGGCGCTGTCGCAGGAATAGAACCTGTGCGCAGTCATAACAGACGAATCGAGGCCAGGGAAGATTCCTTGGCCTCGATTCGTTTAATGGCAGGTCATGCTGGCAGACCTGTCTTTTCCTATTCGGTAGCGTTGCCCACGACAACCACGGCACCGTTCTGGGGTATCGTCACGGCCAAGCCGCCCTTTTTCATTTTGGCTGTTGTCTTGCTGCCGTTGAGTTTGGCGTCGTCGCTGTAAACGGTCAGCAACGATCCTTTGCCCATCATGCCAAGGTCGATCTTCGTCTTCACGGGCTGCTCATCGGCATTGATGCCTGCCACATACCATTGACTGCCACTGCGGCGGGCCAGTATCACGTAGCGGCCGGGATAACCATCAATGAAGCGCACCTCGTCCCATGTGGTGGGGACGGCTTTCATGAAGTCGATGGCCCATTCAGGGGCATCTTGCAGGTTGTTGGGGGCAAGGGCGAAATGTTGCACGCTGCTCTGGAACAGGATGGCGGTGGCCAGGGCGAACACATCGCTCGTGCGGCGGGTTGTGCCATGCTGGTTGTCGGCACTATAGCGCTTGTTGAGCGCCGAACCGCCAAAGTCCATCGACCCCACCGTGTTGCGGATGAAGGGGTGGGTGCAGGCATTGCGGGCCTCGGCATCACAGGCTCCCTGGCCGAAATGCAGGTTCTCTGAGGCGAGCACGGCCTCTGAGGCCACATAGTTGGGATACATTCGCTCCCATCCTCGCGGCAGGGTGCAACCATGGAAGATCACCTGCAGGCCAAATTCGTTGGCGTCGGTTAGGATATCCTCGTAGAGTTGCATCGTGGGCTGCTTGTCACCTCCGAAAAAGTCGACCTTGATGCCCAGGATGCCATTGTCGTGCATCCATTTCATCTCCTTGCGACGTGCCGACGAGCGGTCCATCTTGTCGCGCGGACTCTGTGGCGCGTCGTTCCAATGCCCATTCGAGTTGTACCAAAGAAACAGGCCCACACCACGCTCACGGCCATAGCGGGCCAGCTCCTCCATCTTCTGGTATCCAATCTGCTTGTCCCAAAGGGCGTCTACCAGTACCGACCGGTAACCCATGGCAGCGGAGAAGTCGATGTAGCGTTTCTGCTCGTCGAAGTTGCAGCTGCCGTCCATGCCGATAATCCACGACCATGAGCCCTTGCCATAGGTATAGGCGCGGCTGGCCTTATATTTCGGAGTCACCAGGTCGTTGGCCACGGTGGTCTCCACGATGGGTGCCAGCGTCTCGCCGAGGGTGATGGTGCGCCACGGGGTGGAGTAGGGCAGCGGTATGGCGGGCGAAACCGACCCGTCGCCATTCAGTTCACCGGGCTGGGGGAAGCCGATGCGGTAGCGGGTGTCACCCTCATTGAGCAACCGGCAACCAACATAACTCCCGTCGGTGCCCGTTTCCGATATCAGCACCCATCCCGATGGGGTCTTGAACAGGCAGGGGAAGGTGTAGCCCTCGCCCCAACCGTTCTTTCCAGCAGGCTCGTCAAGGGTATAGGAGGTCTCGTAGCTGGGCGAGGTGCGGGCAAAACCACCCATCGGCTTCGACTGGGGGCAGAGGAAGGTGGTGGTGCCTTCGGGAAGCACGAAACCGCTGGCCTCACTTTCTACAATGCCTGCCAAGGTCTCTCGCCTGGGATATACCTGATAGCGGAAAGCCACGTCGCGGTTGCTCAGTCTGAATACCACGTCCATCACCTTCCTGCCGTTTTTCTCTATGGCGAGCGTGGCCTCAGTGGCCTCATAGCTCACATGGCTTTGCTTGATGGTCTTCAGATGGTATTCGTCTCTCACCGTCTTCTCCTCGCATGAGGCAAGGGTGAGTTGCTGGGTCAGGTCGTTGAAGTTCAACTTCAGTCCTAATGGAGAGCGCATCATGAATGTCTTGCCGTCATGATGGATGTCGTAAGTCAGTTGACCGTTTTCGTCACTTACCATTACCGTGGTCTTGCCATCCGGACTGGTAATCGTCTTCTCTGTGGCGTTTGCCTGCAAGAAGCAGAGCAAAGCCATTGCTGCCAGAATGATTTTGGCTAATACTTTTCCCATTTTAGTAGTCGTATAGGTTTGTTCTCAATGTATGATACTAAGATGTTGCAAAGATATAATAAATAAGGTGTATCGCCTTTTCTGTGAGTAGCAAAGATTTTGCAAAATGGTTTCTTTTCCGTGCAAAGGACCCAATTCAGTCATTTTTTCCTCTGATTGTTCTTTTGATGTAAATAATCTTGATAGTTGGCGCTATAAGGGGTTTTGCTTGTTTTTAAGTATCCATTGAGCGGTAAAAAAGAAGATGTTACTTTTCGAAAAAATCATGTTACAATTGGTGATGTTATAATAATTGGAATGTGCTAATTTTGCAGCGTCGTAGTGTGCCATGAAAGATGGGCGCCCTTCAACCTAATGATTAACAACCCTTATCAACCATACTCTGTGCATAATTTTTTTACCTAACTAATTATATTATGAACCATGTGGAATATTAAATCACTACAAAAGCCGTTAGTGTTTCTGTTCCTGCTCTGTTTGTTCCCAATGGGAGCACTGGCTCAGAGCACCGTTAAGGGAACGGTAATTGACGAAGCTGGTGAACCAATTATTGGTGCAACCGTGCAAGTGCAGGGAGCCAAGACAGGTGCTATCACCGACTTCGAGGGTAATTTCAGCGTGGAGGCAGCCAGCAATGCCACACTGTTGATCTCTTATGTGGGCTACGTCACTGAGACTGTCAGTGTGCAGGGCCGAAACAACATTCAGGTTACACTGAGGGAAGATGCCACTTCGCTGAACGACGTGGTGGTCATCGGTTATGGTACGATGAAGAAAAAACTGGTGACAGGTGCTACTGTTCAGGTAAAAGGTGAGGATATCGCCAAGCTGAACACCACCAACGCCCTTGAGGCCATGCAGTCAAGTTCTCCTGGTGTTCAGATTACTCAGTCGTCCACACAGCCAGGTAAGGGATACAAGGTTTACATCCGTGGTATCGGTACCACCGGTAATTCTACACCGCTTTATGTGATTGACGGTGTGGCTGGTGGTAACCTTGACGGCATCAACCCCAACGACATCGAGAGCATCGACATCCTCAAGGATGCTGCATCTGCAGCCATCTACGGTGCTCGTGCTGCTAACGGCGTTATTCTTGTTACTACTAGACAAGGTAAGGCTGGCAAGATCGAACTCAGTTACAATGGCGCTTTTGGTTGGTCTAACGCCTACAAGCGTCCGCAGTTGCTCAATGCTCAGCAGTATATGACGATTATTGATGAGTACACCTTCAACACTTCGGGTCAGAAGATGGATTGGGCCGGTTTCATTCCTCAAGACATTCTCACCAAGGTTCAGAGTGGTTGGGAAGGCACCGACTGGTGGGGCGCATTCGAAAACAAGAATGCTTTGCAGCAGAATCATTCTGTGACCCTGACTGGCGGTTCAGATCGTTCTAAGTTCGCCATGTCTTACACCTATACCGGTAACGAAGGTATCATGGGTGCCGACCAGGCTTCTTACTACAAGCGTCACACTATCCGCGTCAACAGCGACCACGTGCTCCTGAGGGCTAAGGACTTCGATGCTATCACCATCGGTGAGAACATCTCAATCGGTTACAACAAGAGTCATGACTTGGCTGAGGACGGTATGTACTGGAGTTATATCCACAGTCTGCTCCAGACTGCTCCATTCGTGCCACAGTATGCTTTTAATGGTGACAACTATTATTATCAGGATTTTGACGGTACTGTAAGATATGGTCAGGGTTGGAACTCTTCTTTGTTCAGCAACCCATGGGAGAACCTCTCTACGGGTGGCTTTAACTCTAAGGCTGAGAGCCGCAACATCAATACCAGCGCTACTGTTTTCACCGTTATCCAGCCTATCAAGGGTCTGAGATTCCGTTCACAGTTCAACTATAACTGGGGTTCTGGTGCATATCGTAACTATAATGAGCCTCGATCTTCTGGTTATGGAAATGCCACATCGCCAGTCTATAGTATTAGTCAGAGCACTTGGTTGAATACAGGATGGTCTGTTGAGAACACTCTTACTTACGATCTTCCTATTATTAGTGGTCATAAGATCAGCGCCATGGTAGGTCAGTCCTTCCAGAGCAGTGCTTGGAGTACAAACCTCGGTGGATCAAACAAGGTGAACTATGGTGATCAACTTGCAACGTTGAAGGGTTGGGATTCTGCCTGGCTGTCTAATATCAAATTGGTAAATACTACTGACATTACTCTTACTGGTAACCCGAACGACGAAGAATATCTTGCTTCTTGGTTCGGTCGTGTGACTTGGGACTGGAATGAGACTTATATGGCTACCGCAACCTTGCGTTATGATGGTTCAAGTATCTTTACTGATGGCAAACGCTGGGGTCTGTTCCCATCTGTATCTGCAGGTTGGGTAATCAGTAATGAGCCTTTCATGGAGAGCACCCATAGCTGGATGGACTTCTTCAAACTCCGCGCATCTTGGGGCCAGAACGGTAACTGCTCCATCTCCAAGTATCAGTATCTAGCTACTATAGCACTGTCTGGAGACAGTGGCGACAGCGGTTACAAGTTCGGTTCCGACATGAATACTTCTGTTGCTGGAACACCAAACACCGGTGCTTACGCCAACATCGTACCCAATCCCGACCTTACTTGGGAAACCTCTGAGCAGTTAGACTTCGGTTTCGATGCCCGTTTCCTCCGCAGCCGTTTGGGTGTGAACTTCGACTGGTATAAGAAGACCACTAAGGACTGGCTGATCACGGGTCCGAATATTGCTATCAATGGTACCAATCCTGCTGCTATCAATGGTGGTGACGTGGAGAACACAGGTATTGAGCTCGCTCTCACTTGGAACGACAATATTGGAGACTTCCGTTACAACTTCGGCGTGAACTTTGCTACCAACAAGAACAAGGTTACCCGTATCGCCAACGACAACCACTATATCAATGGTCCTTCGGGTGTGCTCTCACAGGGTACAGAATACTGCTACCGTGCAGAGGAAGGCAAGCCCATCGGTTACTTCTTCGGTATGTCATATAGCGGAATCTGGCAGAATCAGGAAGAGATTGAAGCCGCACGTAAGGCAGGTAAGGCCGTTCTCGACAACGCACAGCCTGGTGACTGCATCTGGGACGACTGGAATGGTGATGGTATGATTACCTACGCAGAAGGTGATGATTGCGACCGTCATGAGATTGGTAATCCTAACCCCGATATCATGCTTGGTGTCAACCTCGGTTTCACATGGAAGGGTCTTGACTTTGCCATCAACGGTGCCGGCGCATTTGGTCAGCAGATCTTGCGTTCTTACCGTTCGTTCAGTGATGCTCCTTACCAGAACTACGATACTACAATCCTGGATCGTTGGGTTGGTGAGGGTACCTCAAACTTCCAGCCACGCATTTCAGCTACTGGTCACCAGAACACAAACTGGGTATCTACCCGTTATATGGAGGATGCTGACTACTTCAAGATCAAGACCATCACACTGGGTTACGACTTCAAGAATATATGGAAGTCTTGCCCATTCCAGCAACTCCGTCTCTATGTTCAGGCTCAGAACCTCTATACCTTCACCAGTTACACAGGCCTCGATCCTGAGGTAGGTAACTCTGCTGGTGGTAGTGGTTGGGCATCTGGAATCGACCTGGGTCTTTACCCGCCATCTCGTACATATTTGGTTGGTGCAAGTATTAAATTCTAATTCGACAAATAAATTATGAAGAAATATATTTTTGCAGCATTAGTTGTTTCGACAGCAACAGTGTTCACGTCTTGTAACGATATGCTGGACACCGATCCACGCGTTACAGAATTGACTGCGGCCACTTTCCCTGGTAAGCCGGCAGATGTTGAGGCGTTGAATGCTGCTACCTATAGTATTATGAATACGCTGGGTGGCGGTGATCAAAGTGGTATTTTGAATAATCCTTTCTATTGGTGGTCGCTCATGTCTGACGACTGCTATGGTAGTGGTGGTTTGCAGGACAACGTGGCCAAGTCACTCCATCATTTTACAACGGCTAGTGCCAATCAGTATGAACAGGATTTCATCCTTCTCTATGGTGGTATATCACGTGCCAACAACCAGATTGAGACTATTGATAATGTCAATTGGACAAACAATACCGCTCAGCGCAATCAATTGCTCGGTGAGGGCTACTTCATGCGTGGTCTCTACACCATGTGGCTCACCCAGTTGTTTGGCGATGTGCCTTTGATTACCTCTACCGTTATTACTGAAGAGATGCAGGAGGAGGTAAGCGCAGAAGAAGTGATTTATCCTCAGATTATTTCTGACTTTGTTTCTGCTAAGAATCTTATGAAGGCAGAGAGGGCCAATGGCTCGGGTCATGCCGACAAATTTGCTGCCGAGGCTTTCCTTGCACGTGCATGGATGTTCTGGGCCGGCTTCTATAAGAAAGTTGGTGAACTTGCCAATGGTGATGCTACTATTACTCTTGTTGAAGGTCAGGAAGGTTGCCCCGGTGGTACTCTTTCCAAGTCTGATGTTGTTGCTGCCCTTCGCGACATCGTTAACAACGGCGGTTACAAGCTCTGCGAAGACTTCCGCTCACTTTGGCAGTATTCCAACAGCCTGCTCTGGGATGAGGCTCATGACGGTGTAGGTCACGCTTATCCTTTCATCGCTGATATGAAGCGCGAGAATTGCTTCGACCAGCCAGGTATGGGTAACGGTAACACTGAGGAGATTTTCCAAATCCAGTTTATGAATGCCTCTAAGTGGGCTATTGGCGGCACCTACAACAATCCGCGTATGTATTCGAACTATCTGTCATGCTTCTGGGGCCTGCGTAACGGTGCTACCAATGACAATGGTAAGCGTAGCAAGACTTATCCTTTCAATCAGGGTTGGGGTCAGGGAACTCCTTCATGCAACATCTGGGATGATTGGACAGATGCTGAGAGATCAGGTGGTTATTCAGACATCCGCAAACTCGGTTCTCTGATTGACCTTGATAATGAACTCGAAGCCTATACCTATGAGAAGGACGACAATGAGGAGTCTGGCTATGCAGTGAAGAAGTACGCTGATGTGAACCTTGACGCTTGTGCTGCCGACAACGACTCATGGTGGTCACAGTGCCCGGGTTATTCCAGCAGCTCGCTTGACAACAAGCAGCAGGGTGACCACTTCGAGGATTACTACCTGATGCGTTATGCTGACGTTCTGCTGATGCTTACCGAACTCACGGGTGATCCATGGGGTATGAACCAGGTTCAGGCTCGTGCAGGTGTTCCTCAAACTGGATATTCTTTGAAGGCTGTTCAGGATGAGCGCCGCTGGGAATTCGCATTAGAGGGTCTTCGTTTCAACGATATGCGTCGTTGGTCGGGCAAGGACTCTGGAACGAGTTCATACGCTGCCAAAGCTCTCCAAGCTCAGGCTGGCAAGCAGATTGTTTGCCTTGGACAGAAGGGCAACAAGCGCTCTATGGCTCACATGACTTCTGCTGGTTGGGCCAAGCGTTATGCTGATACCAACGGTTTCTTGCCTAAACCTCAAGCTCAGATTACTCTGATGAATAACAAGATGAAACAAAACCCAGGATGGGATGAAAATACTCCTGCGGAAGAGTGGACATATAAAGTTATTTACTAATAAAATTAACTAAGTAAACAATATGAAAAAGATATTATTTTTGCTTGTTGCCTCAGTATGCGCTTTCGCTGCTTGTGATCCTATCCATGAGGATTTCAGCAATGGTGGCCACATTACTCTTGACGAGCTTAAGGCAAAGACTTCTGTCACTGTCGACAAGGCTGCCAGCGGCCAGAATGGTAACGTCATTACTTGCCAGACCTCAGCCCCAGTCAATGCAAAGTGGTCTTTAGGCGGCAAGGAATTCTATAATAACTATGCATGTAAGAAAATGAAACTTGGTGAGCATATAGTCGTTCTGACAGCTGTTTGCCCTGATGGTACCGTGCTTACTACTGAATATCCTGTTTCTTGTCAGGAAATTACTGACCCGCTCCAGAAGTTCTATATCTATGGTGATCCTGCAAAGGCTGCTGAAGAGCCGCCATTCCAACCTGGTGCTTGGGATGCTGCTGCCATGCGTTTCAGTTCAACCGAAGGTGCACACCTGCCCACTATTCCCGATGATGTATACTTCGGTCTGAAGACCCTCATTTTTGACGTATCTGATGTTACTGCTGACTTTGACCTGAAGGTCATG
>ONGG01000015.1 GCA_900317305.1 uncultured Prevotellaceae bacterium
GCACCGGTGGTGACTTGCTTGAGCAAGGCAGCATCGAATTTCGAGGGGTCGACAACAATCTGAACGTTCTTGATGGTAGAACCGTCGTTAAGGGCGATGAAGTCTACTGATTTGCTACTACGGTGCGTGCGCACCCAACCCTTCACATTGACGATGGCACCAAAGTCGGTACGACGGAGCACGTCGATGACTTTTGTCCTACGAATTGTGTCCATTTTTTTCTATACGTAATATTATGTTGATTATTCGAAAGCACCCATGCGCAGCATCTCCACCTCTTTCTCTGTGAGGAAACGCCAGTCGCCACGGCGTACGTTCTTCTTGGTGAGGCCTGCAAACTGCACGCGGTCGAGTCGTACGACACGGTAGCCCAGGCTCTCGAAGATACGGCGCACGATGCGGTTCTTTCCGCTGTGGATCTCGATACCCACCTGACTCTTGTCGGTCTCGTGTGCATACTCGATGGCATCGGCCTTGATCTCACCATCGTCCAGGGTGATGCCCTCAGCAATCTGGTTCATGTCGTGAGCCGTGACATTCTTGTCGAGGAACACGTGATAGACCTTCTTCTTGAGGAACTTGGGATGGGTAAGTTTGCTGGCGAGGTCGCCATCGTT
Organism: uncultured Prevotellaceae bacterium; assembly: GCA_900317305.1. Classification (GTDB taxonomy): domain Bacteria; phylum Bacteroidota; class Bacteroidia; order Bacteroidales; family Bacteroidaceae; genus Prevotella. The sequence goes on from ONGG01000015.1 coordinate 618, forward strand.
GGTGAGCAGGAGCACACCGGTGGTATTGCGGTCGAGACGGCCAACGGGATAGATACGCTCCGGGCAAGCATCTTTCACCAGGTCCATCACAGTCTTGCGCTGCTGTGGGTCGTCGCTGGTAGTGACATAGTCTTTGGGTTTGTTGAGCAGCACATAGACCTTCTTCTCAAGACGTACGGGCTGATCGTGGAACATCACCTCGTCGGAGCGCGACACCTTGGTGCCCAGTTCGGTCACTACCTGTCCGTTGACGGTCACCACACCTGCCTGGATATAGGTATCGGCCTCACGACGGCTGCAAACGCCGGCATTGGCAAGATACTTGTTGAGGCGGATGGGCTCATTGGGGTCGATATGCTCCTCCTTGTACTCAATACGTTTCTTCAAACTGTATTTGGCATTGGGATCGTATCCGGGATTGTGCTGACGATAGCCACCCTGATTGTATCCGCGCTGCTGGTAGCCGCCGCGTTGCTGGTAACCACCCTGCTGACGGGGTTGGTAGCCGCCACGCTGCTGGTAACCACCCTGCTGACGGGGCTGATAGCCACCCTGCTGACGGGGTTGATAGCCACCCTGCTGACGGGGCTGATAGCCACCTTGCTGACGGGGCTGATAGCCACCCTGCTGACGGGGCTGATAGCCACCCTGCTGACGGGGTTGGTAACCACCCTGCTGACGGGGCTGATAGCCACCACGCTGCTGGTAACCACCCTGCTGGCGGGGCTGATAGCCACCCTGCTGGCGGTCGCCCATATTATTGTTGTAACGAGGACGGTAGGTACGCTGTCCGCCTCCCGACTGAAGACCTGCCCCGAAACCCTCGGGGCGGAATCCGCCCTCATCGTCATTGTTTCTTTCGCTGGAATAAGCGCGCTGAGTGTGAATGCGAGGACGCATCATGCGCTGACCGCCACGATAGTCCTTAGAATAGTTCCCTGAGTCTGACTGATAACCTTCGCGGCCACCCTGACTCTGCTCGGACAACTGTCCGTCTTGTTTGTTCTCGTTTTCAAAATCCATAATAATTTAAATTTTTTGGTAAGCCTCCCGGCTTGGTTAGTAAATAAAATGACTAAATACCTGTATAGTTATGTGGCGTTATCGCCAACAACTGATTCTTGATCTCATCGTCGACATCGAGTGTGCGCACGAAATCGTGAATGGTCTGCTCCGTCATCTTCTGGTTGGTGCGGGTGAGTTGCTTGAGTGCCTCATAAGGATTGGGATAAGCCTCACGACGGAGGATGGTCTGGATGGCCTCGGCCACAACAGCCCAGTTGTCGTCGAGGTCGGCACGCAGCTTCTGCTCATTGAGGATGAGCTTGCGCAGACCCTTGAGCGTGCTCTCGATGGCAATGACGGTATGTCCGAAGGGCACGCCCACATTGCGGAGCACCGTAGAGTCGGTGAGGTCGCGCTGCAAGCGGCTCACCGGAAGTTTGGCGGCGAGGAACTGCAACAGTGCGTTCGAGATGCCCAGGTTACCCTCGCTGTTCTCAAAGTCGATGGGATTGACCTTGTGTGGCATGGCGCTCGACCCTACCTCACCAGCCTTGATCTTCTGCTTGAAATACTCCATGGAGATATACATCCAGAAATCGCGGTCGAGGTCGATAATGATGGTGTTGACACGGCGAAGGGCATCGAACACGCCACCGATGCAGTCGTAGTTGCTGATCTGTGTGGTATACTGCTCACGGCGCAATCCCAGTTTCTCGCTCACAAACGTGTTGGCGAACTCACGCCAGTCGTAGTCGGGATAAGCCACATGGTGAGCATTGAAATTGCCCGTGGCGCCACCAAACTTGGCCGTGATGGGATAGGCTTTCAGCTGGTTGAGCTGCTCGGTGAGGCGGTAGACAAATACCATGATTTCCTTCCCCAGTCGGGTGGGAGAAGCAGGCTGACCATGAGTCTTGGCCAACATGGGCACCTCACGCCACTCATCGGCATAGGCCTGGAGTTGGGCGATGAGTTCCTCTATGGCCGGACAAATCACCTGTGTCAGCGCATCCTTGATGGAAAGGGGGACGGATGTGTTGTTGATATCCTGTGAAGTAAGACCGAAGTGGATAAACTCCTTATACTTGTCGAGGTTTCCTATCTTGTCGAATTTCTCCTTGATGAAATACTCCACGGCCTTGACGTCGTGGTTGGTGACACGCTCTATATCCTTCACGCGCTGCGCATCGGCAGTGGAGAAAGAACCATAGATGGCACGGAGATCCTCGAAAAGAGAATGGTTGAAATCCTGAAGTTGGGGCAATGGCAATTCGCATAGAGCGATGAAATACTCTATCTCTACACGTACCCTGTATCTAATAAGCGCATATTCTGAAAAATATTCTGCCAATGACACTGTTTTCCCTCTATAGCGGCCGTCGATAGGAGATATGGCCGTCAACGAATCAAGCCCGATCATTCTTAAAAGTCTATATATAGAATCTAATAATGTATGTATGAGTGTGCGTATATCCTAAATTGGTATGCAAAGATACGAAAATATCAATATATCAACGAAAATTAAAACATAAAGTTTTATAAAATGTGCGAAAAAATGATTTATACAAAAAAAAGAAAACCCTGCAGCCCCGAAAGGCCACAGGGTATCACCCCAAGTGGGCGTTGACGGATTCGAACCGCCGACCCTCTGCTTGTAAGGCAGATGCTCTAAACCAACTGAGCTAAACGCCCTTTTTGTGAAAAGCGATGCAAAGGTAAGGATATTTTGTGAATCCACAAAATTTTCGGCCGTTTTTTATTCCAAAAAGATGTTTTTGAGCATTTTTGGCCGCTTAATCGTGCTTTGCCACTGCGTGGCGAAGGGACTCACGCTCGGAAATGCTCAAATAAATTTGGCATTTCTCTCGCTTAATCGGCTTTGCCACTGCGTGGCGAAGGGACTCACGCTCGGAAATACTCAAATAAATTTGGCATTTCTCTCGCTTAATCGTGCTTTGCCACTGCGTGGCGAAGGGACTCACGCTCGGAAATACTCAAATAAATTTGGCATTTCTCTCGCTTAATCGTACCTTTGCAGAATGAATGGGGAGCATCCCCTCAAATTGGAAACATTAACAGAAAGAAAAATGGAAAAAGTAGTAAGTGGTATCCGACCTACCGGCAACCTGCACCTTGGCAATTACTTTGGTGCGGTGAAGAGTTTCGTGAAAATGCAAGATGAATACGACTGCATGTTCTTCATTGCCGATTGGCATAGCCTCACCACCCATCCAAAACCAGAAGACATTCAGGAGAGTGCCCGCACCATCCTAGCCGAGTACCTGGCCTGTGGCCTCGACCCCGAGAAAGCGCCCATCTATGTTCAAAGCGACGTGAAGGAGACCTTGGAACTGTATCTCTTTCTCAATATGAACATGTATCTGGGAGAACTGGAGCGCGTAACCACTTTCAAGGAGAAAGCCCGCAAGCAGCCCAACAATGTGAATGCCGGTCTGCTCACCTACCCCACCCTGATGGCTGCCGACATCCTTCAGCACAGGGCCAACAAGGTGCCCGTAGGCAAAGACCAGGAGCAGAATATGGAGATGGCCCGCAGATGCGCCCGCCGTTTCAACAACATCTATGGCGTGGAGTTCTTTCCCGAGCCACAGAATTTCTACTTTGCCGAGAAAGCGGTGAAGGTGCCTGGCCTTGACGGCAGCGGCAAGATGGGCAAGAGCGAGGGCAACTGCATTTATCTTCGCGACGAGGACAAAGTGATCACGAAGAAGGTGATGAAGGCCGTGACCGACCTTGGTCCGCAGACGCCCAACAGCGAGCGCCCCGAAATCATCGAGAATCTCTTCTCGTTCCTGAAACTCTGCTCGAACGAAGAGGCCTACACCTATTTCGACGAGAAATGGAACGACTGCACCCTGCGTTACGGAGACCTGAAGAAACAAATCGCTGCCGACCTGGTGAAGACCATCGCACCCATCAGGGAACGTATCAATGAGTTCAGTTCCAACAAAGAGTTGCTCGACCGCATTGCCCGCGAGGGTGCCGAGCGCGCACGTGCCAGTGCCACTGCCACCATCGAGGAGGTTCGCCGCATCATCGGCTTCAGGGTGAGATAATTCCCTGAAGCCGCCATCACCCCATCGCCGGCATCCCAGAAAGCGAAATCAATTAAAAAAGACGAACAAAAAAAGCGCCCTCACGATGAGGGCGCTTATTTTTGGTTGTAGATTTCTGATTAGCGAATCTCAACAACGGCACGACGGTTGAGCTCGAACGGTGAGAGGATATCCACACCACCCTTACCAACGGTGGTCACCTTGTCGCGGTTCACACCCATACCGATGACTTCCTCAGCCACGGTCTTGGCACGCTCGTCGGAGAGCCACTGGTTGTGCTCAGGATTACCTGTAGCGCTGTCAGCATAACCGGTAACGAGAACGTTGGTGTTCTTGTCGGCAGCGATCTTAGCAAGAGCGCGAACGTCTACGAGGTCGCGTGAGTAAGAAGGACCGCTGTTGGTCTTGTTGCAGTAGAAGTAAACAGTAGCAGGAGCACCGATAATCTCGTCAACGGCCTTCGGGCACTGGTGGTTCTTGATGAGGTTGTTCAGACGATCGATCTCAGCATTGGCATCGGAGAGACGGTTGTTGAGGTCGTCGAGTTCAGCCTGGTGGAGAGCCTTGATAGCAGCAACATCGGGCACTTTGTCCCAAGTACCTTTACCGAGGTTGAAGGTAAGGCCAATCTCAGCATAGAGGTTGTTGTCGTGGCTGTCCCATCCGCGGTTAGCGGGATCGAGGAACAAGTCCATGCCATCGATATCGGTCTCGAAGCGGTTCCAACCCAACTCGAGGTTCAGGAACACCTTGCGGCTGAGACGGAATTCGTTGAGCAAACCAACGCTGAGGTCCATACCGTAGCGGTTGTGAGTCATTGAGCGACCGAAGCCAGCACCAGCGAATGGAATGAAATTCCAAACACGGTCGGGGTTATAACCCAGCAACATGTTGCTCACGTTGAAGAGAGCATGCTCATTGAGCACCCAGTACTTGTTGAAGAAGCCTTTACCATCGCCATTCACGGCACGTACAGACTTACCCCAGATACCAGCAAGCTTGGTACGGAGTCCGAGGCCAGGAGTGAACCATTTACCGATAGCAATGGCAGCACCTGGGTTTGAACGGAAATCCTTGAGAGGACTGCGGTCGAGTCCTGCTCCGTGCTCCTCTGCGGAGTACCAAGCGTTCCACTGAGCGCCTACTTGAATAAACCAATTGCTCCAGAACGAATTAGTGGCCACACTGTACTTCAGTGTAGGATCATCCTGAGCCATGGCTGAGAAAGAAACGCTGACGAGAGCCAGCACCATTAATAGTTTTTTCATAACCTTTTTATTTTAAAAAATAATCAAAAATATATATATCCTGTTGACAGTTACGCAATATTTTCCGCTGCAAAGATAATATTTTTTTTCAAACCCAATTGGTTTTTCTATAGAATTTTTCACTTTTTTGCAAAAAATACCTAAATTTCGTGAAAAATATGGGATTTTATGCCATTATCCAAGCAATCGGTCGATCTCATCCTGCTGCAAAATGCACAAAATGGGCTTGCCATCGGGTGTGAGATTGACATTGGAACAAGAGAAGAGTCGGTTGACCAGATTCTCCATCTCGTCGTTGGACAGCACCTGTCCTTGGGGGATGGCTGCACCTCTTGCCATACCTAGTGCGAGGGCGAACTGGATCTCGCTCTGCGGCTGTCCGGTTTTTTCCTTTGCCACCGTGAGGAGGTCGTTGAGCATCATGGTGGCATCAATGCCCTCAATGCCTGCGGGGATGCCATCGATGGAGAAGCTGCCCCCACCGAGGTCGTTGAGCGAGAAGCCCAGGTCGGCCAGGTCGGGGAGGATTTGCCTCATCACCTCACCATCGGCCAGCGACAGTTTGATGATCTCGGGGAAGAGCATGCCTTGCGACCGCCATCTGTGGTTGCGCATCTTCTCCTGGTATTCCTCAAAGAGGATGCGCAGGTGTGCCCTATGCTGGTCGATGATCATGAGTCCCGACTTCACTGCCGTCATGATGAGTCTCCCCTTATATTGATAATGTGAGGGTGACTTCTCGGCGATGATGTCGTCGGGGGTGTCGACGTCGCTAGGTTCATCAAACAGGCCTGGCTGCTGGGTTGCCTCTTGCCGTGCCACCGAATAGAGGTCTTCCCAATGCCGCTGCTGGGCATCGGCTTTTCGGTTTCTCGGGTCGTTGAAGGGGTTGTATTGGGGGTTTGTCTTCACCTCTGGCCTGTGCACATTGGTGTTGCTGGGGTCGTAGAGGGGGATATCGGGCCGTCCCTCGGTATCGAAATCGATGGAGGGGACGTCGTTGAATTTCCCCACAGCCTCTTTCACCGCCGCCGAGAGAATTTGCCATATCACCTGTTCGTTCTCGAACTTAATCTCGGTCTTGGTGGGATGGATGTTGACATCGATGTCGGCAGCCGGCACATCGAAGAAGATGAAATAAGGCACCTGCTCGCCCTGTGGCACCAGCCGCTCGAACGGTGCCATCACCGCCTTGTTGAAATAGGGGTGCTTCATATATCTCCCATTGACGAAGAAGAACTGGTGCGCGCCCTTCTTCCTCGATGCCTCGGGTTTTCCCACGAAGCCACTGATGCGGCACACCGAGGTCTCCACGGCCACAGGAAGCAGGTCCTGGTTGGTTTTCTTGCCAAACACATCTACGATGCGCTGGCGCTGACCGGCCTTAGGCAGGTTCGACACCTCCACCCCATTGCTGTGCAAGGTGAAGGCCACCTGCGGATTGACGAGCACGATGCGCTCGTAGGCCGTGAGGATATTATTGAGTTCGGTGGTGTTCGACTTGAGGAACTTCCGTCGTGCGGGCACGTTGAAGAACAGGTTCTCCACCTTGAAATTGCTTCCCACCGGACACGACACGGGTTCCTGTCCCACGAAGCGGGAACCGTGGATGGTGACAGCCGTTCCGATATCATCAGTATGGAGACGCGTCTTGAGTTCCACTTGGGCCACTGCCGCTATCGAAGCAAGGGCCTCGCCCCTGAAGCCCATTGTATGCAGGTCGAAAAGGTCGTCGGCCTTACGGATTTTCGAAGTGGCATGTCTTTCGAACGACAATCGGGCGTCGGTGGGCGACATGCCCTTCCCGTTGTCGATGACCTGTATGGACGTGCGCCCGGCATCCACCACGAGGACATTTACCTCGGTGGCGCCGGCATCCAGGGCATTCTCCACGAGTTCCTTGATGACGGAGGCAGGTCGTTGAATCACCTCTCCGGCAGCAATCTGGTTGGCCACGGCATCGGGCAGTAGTTGTATGATGTCACTCATAGCGGGGGGATGTTGGCAGAAGTCTTTTTCTTGTGTTTCTCCTCTATATAATAAATGTCGTCTTTGTTGAGCGGTCTGATATAGTCGTACCAGCCGAAATTGGGCAGGTAGTCCTTGCCACTGGGAATCTGGAACACTGGATACATGATTCCCTCGGCCTTCGACGTCCATATCCTATCGAGTTTCTTTTGCTTGGTCACATACATCCTCATTGTGTCGGTCTCCACATACACCATTCCCACGAGAGAGCTGTCGCTCTCGTCGACAGGATAGTAGATGGCCATCACGTTGCGGATGGCCTCGCTCATGCGGATATTGCCATCCACGAAATAGGCGTTCATGCGTTGCGATGCGACCTGGTTGTAATACACCTTGTCAGGGTCTTTCAGTTCCTGCATGCGCTCAAGCGACAGGGCATTCTGCATGACGTGGGCCTCCCTTACCGTGGAATCGTTGAGGAACACCCTGATGCTGTCGCCCAACAGTTGGTGGTTGGTATTCCACACGATAGGGTCGTAATAGAGCGTGATGGTGGAGTCGAGGGTACAGATGACCATCGAGTCGCAAACCGCCTGGACATCGTTTCGGAACATTCTCACCTTATGATAGCAGTGCACCTTGCGGTAGAGCGAGTCGGTATTGAGGTTGAAGGTCTCCACGCGTATGGTATCGGCATGCAGGTAGAGCGTGTCTTGCTGCGAATAGTCGATATAGACGGGATTCTTGGTCGCCATGCCCGTCCCATCCAGTTCGTTGTAGTCGACGGCATCGGCTATCAGCCGGTTCTTGTTCTTCCGGTCTTCATAGTTCACCCGTCCGAAGCCATGGCTCACCTTACTCGAACTGTCGTAGAAGAGGCTGTCGCCTGTGATGGTGCGGATGTTGTTTTGGATGCTCGACTTGTCGTAGAGTTCCACCTTGTCGGTTTTCATGAAATAGACACAGTTGGTGGTCTCCACATCGTATCCGTCACGTATGGAATGGATGGTCGACTTGCTCCAGGTACGCCGTCCGTTCTCAAACTCAGTCTTTCCACCTTTCACCAACGCCCTCTCGTCCTGAGAATAATAATATAAGGTGTCGGTAGTGATGACATGGGTCTTGGTGCGCAACTTCACTTTGTAGAAGAACTCGGCCTCCTTCGTGTCGAGGTTGTATTTTCCCCAGTCGCTGCTAAGCATAAGTCCTTTTGACTTGTCGACGTAGTTGCCGCCCTCATCGTAGTAGACGATATTGAACTTCTGGTCGAGGATGAGGTTGTCGGTGCGCAGTTCCGAGGTTTTCCTATGCACCACCAGCACGTTATGCTGGGCATGCACCATATCGGCATCGTTTCTTCCATCATAGAAAGCCGTGTCGCACTTGATCTCGAGCGTATCGCCCTGCAGCAGTCTCACATGGCCGAAGGCATGGAAGGTGTTCTCTTGCTGTTTGAAATAAGCGCTGTCGCAATAGAGCACTGAACCACGGTGGCGGAACTTCACGTTTCCTCTCACCACCTGAGTGTCGTTGCGTCGGAACTCATCATAGTAGAGCGAGTCGGCATGGTCGAGGTAGATGCGCTCGTCCTGTGCCCTTCCCCGGTTGCGCTGTGCATTGGCAGGCAGCGACATACATAGACCTAGCAGGCATAGAATCAGCAATGCCAAGATTCTATGCCTGCAAGAGGTGGGCTGTATGTGCGCGTGTCTTGTCATTTCACCCACCCTTTGTATTGGAACTCACAATCCCTGTATTGGTCGTTCATTCTCACATAGGTGTTCTTCAGTTTCTCAGCCACCCAATCGTTGAGGGCCTGTTCTCTCCGTTTGGCGAGCACCACATCCTTCATCGTCTGGAAGTCCTCGGTGATAGTGGCCCTATGGCTCTCGGTACGGCTCTTGAGTTTGATGATGGCGCATACGTTCTTTCCCTTGCTGTTGATCATCTCGAAGGGTTTGGAGATTTCTCCCACAGCCAGTCCCTCCACGGCCCTTGCCACTTCGGTGGGCAAGTCCTGCATACGGAACTTCGAGGTTCTGATATGCTCCTGCTCGATGGTGTTGGCCATCAGTCCGCGGTTGCTCTTGGTGTCCTTGTCGTCAGAGATGTAGGTGGCAGCCTCATCAAAAGTGTACTTGCCCTCACGGATCTCGTTTGCGATGGAGTCGAGCTGCTCGGAAGCCAGTCTCAGAGCATCTCTCGTCACGCGCGGCTTCATCAGGATATGCCTCACGTTGATTCTCTCACCACGCTTGTCGATGAGCTGGATGATGTGGAAGCCGAACTCAGTTTCCACGATTTTTGAAATCTTGTTGGGGTCGGTGAGGTTGAAGGCCACATTGGCGAAGACGGGGTCGAGGGCAGCCTTCGGGGTGTAGCCGATCTCGCCACCCTGCCGTGCCGACCCATCCTCGGAATAGAGTCGTGCCATGGTGGCGAAGGTCGTCTCACCGCGGTTCACCCTGTCGGTATACTCGCGCAGCGCATCCTTCACCCTGTTGATCTCCTCGATGGTCACCTTGGGTTGACGGGTGATGATCTGCACCTCCACTGTAGTGGGAACGAGGGGGATGCTGTCTTCGGGCAATTTCTCAAAGAACTTGCGCACCTCGGCAGGCGAGACGGAAATGTCTTTCACGAGTTGCTGCCGCATCTTCTGGATGAGTTCACGGTTCTTGAACTCATCGTGCATCTGCTGTCTCATCTGCGAGATGGTCATATTGCGGTATTCCTCAAGTTTCTCGCGTGAGCCATCGGCCAACTGTATCCAGTAATTGATTTGGTCTTCGATGCTCTGCGAGATGTCGGACTCGGTGACCTCGATACTGTCGATGGCTGCCTGGTGGAGGAACAGTTTCTGAACGGCCAACTGCTCGGGGATGGTGCAGTCGGGGTTGCCTTCCCATTTCATGCCCTCCATCTCGCCCTGCATACGCATGGTTTCGATGTCGGACTTGAGAATGGGTTCGTCGCCCACCACCCACACCACCTCGTCGATGATGCTGGCGGGGTGAGCGTCGGGCACCACCTTGGCATTGGCATTGGTGGTAGTGGAGTCGTCGGCAAGGCAAGCCATCATGCTTGGCCGTGACGCGCCTGCACCCACCGCCATGGAGAGCATCAAGAGCGCTGCGATGCTATAAAGGCAGATTTTGTTCATTGGCATCAGTGTTTGTTTACGGTAGCGACCACATCTTTGTTCACTTTCACCACATAGCGTTTCCTGAGTTCCTCAACCCACTGTTTCTCGAGCTGGTCCTGATAGTCAGTGAGCACCTGTCCGCGTACGTCGGTGTACTCCTTTGGAGCTTTAAGCAGTTTGCCATACACGGCATCGATGGGATAGTCTTTTGTAGGGGGCACGTCGACTTTCTTCTTGAAGACCTCACGGTCGATGAGGGGGTTGTCGCCGGCCTTGAAGAGACCCTTCACCACACGGATGCGAATCACGCTGTCGGCATTGAACGTGGCATGCAATTTCTCGGCCCATTTGTCGAAGGGCACACCCTTCACGCATTTTTTCACGGCCTTCACGTCGGCCTTGTCTTTCACATGGTAGGCCATGCCCTTGTAGCGGGGAGCGTCCCAGGTATACTTTTTCTTGTTGGCCTTGAAGTAATTCTTCAGTCCCTCCTCGTCCTTGGCAGCCTTGTCCCAGACGTTCTGGTTGCTGATCTCGTAGAAGAGGAGTCCGTCGTGGTACTCACGGATGAGATTGGCCAGGTCGGAGTCTTTCTCAGAGAGGTCGATGGCCCTCTGCTCAAGGATCTGCTCACGTGAGAGCACACCATCCTTTGCCACCACCTCATCAATTTTCTGGTCGATGATATGCTCGCGGATGCCATTGCGGTCGATATAGGTGAGCAGGCTTTCGCGGCAAGAGTCGAAGGGCACGAAAGGTTTCTGGTCGAGCAGTTTGACGATATGGAAGCCGTAGGCCGACTTCACGGGTTGAGACATCTCGCCCACCTTGAGTTTGTAGACAGCCTTCTCAAACTCCGGAACAGTTTGTCCGGGTTGTATCCATCCTATCTCGCCACCCCTTGTTGCCGAGCCCTTGTCGTCGGAGTATTTGCGCGCCATCTCGGCGAAGTCGGCGCCATTGACGATTGCCCTATAGATGGAGTCGGCCTTCTGCCGTGCGCTGGACTCTGCCGTATTGCCGGCATCAGGATTCACCATCACCAGGATGTGTGTGGGTTTGGCCAGTCCGCCGAGCGAGTCGACATAATGCTGTGTCTTGTCGTAGATCTCGTGAGCCTGGGCCATGATATCGTCGTCGGTGATGAACGAAGGCCTAACCTGCTGGTCACGGTACATGGCAAACTCGTTCTTGAACGAGGAGAGGGTATCCAATTTGGCGTCGAGCGCAGCAGCCACTTTAAGTTTGTAGTTGATGAACAGGTCGACATACTCCTCCACCGTCTTCTTGTCGATGACGCCTTCCGAATTGTTCTTGTTGTATGAGTACTCGAACTCGGAACGGGTGACGGGCACTCCATTGATGGTCATAATAACGGGGTCGCTCTGTGCGAAAGTTGTCATGGCAACAACGCACATCAACATCACGTTTAAAAATCTCTTTTTCATAACAAGGTGGTATCTAAATTCCACAAATGTGATTATCTCGTTTTTATTTATTCGGGCCTGGAGTAGTTGGGAGCCTCGCTGGTGATGGTGATATCGTGAGGATGGCTCTCCATCACGCCGGCATTGGTGATGCGGGTGAACTTGGCGTTGTGGAGGGCATCAATGCTACCGGCACCACAATAGCCCATTCCCGAGCGCAAACCGCCCACCAACTGGTAGATGACCTCCTGCACGGTGCCTTTGTAAGGCACTCGGCCGGCGATGCCCTCGGGCACCAGTTTTTTGGTCTCTTTCGTACCCGACTGGAAATAGCGGTCTTTCGAGCCGTTCTCCATGGCCTCGAGCGAACCCATTCCACGATAGCTCTTGAACTTTCTTCCGTTGAAGATGATGGTGTCGCCAGGACTCTCTTCCGTTCCGGCCACGAGCGAGCCGATCATTACCGAACTGCCACCGGCGGCAATGGCCTTCACCACATCGCCCGAGTAGCGCAGTCCGCCATCAGCGATAAGGGGCACTCCGGTACCCTTGAGTGCAGAGAAGACATCGTAGACGGCACTAAGTTGGGGAACGCCCACTCCGGCCACCACACGGGTGGTACAGATGGAGCCCGGCCCAATGCCCACCTTGATGGCATCGGCGCCATTTTTGACCAGCATCTTGGCGGCCTCGCCTGTGGCAACATTGCCCACGACGATGTCGACATCGGGGAATATTCTCTTGGCCTGAGCCAGTTTCTCAACCACGAACTTGGAGTGTCCGTGGGCAGTATCGATGACGATGGCATCGGCACCGGCATTGACGAGCGCCTCCATACGGTCGAGCGTGTCGGCAGTGACACCCACTCCGGCGGCCACGCGCAGGCGGCCCTTGTCGTCCTTGCAAGCCATGGGCTTGTCTTTGGCCTTGGTGATGTCCTTATAGGTAATCAGTCCCACGAGCCGGTTGTTCTTGTCGACCACAGGCAGCTTCTCAATCTTATTCTCCTGCAGGATCTTGGCGGCGGCAGCCAAGTCGGTCTGCTGGTGGGTGGTGACCAGGTTGTCTTTTGTCATCACCTCGTCGATCTGCTTGTCGAGACGGTGCTCGAAGCGCAGGTCCCTATTGGTGACGATACCCACGAGGAAGTTGTCGCCGTCGACTACGGGAATGCCTCCGATGTGGTATTCAGCCATCAGTTCGAGGGCATCTTTCACGGTGCACCCCTTACGGATGGTGACAGGGTCATAGATCATGCCGTTCTCAGCCCTTTTGACGATGGCCACCTGCCTCGCCTGCTCCTCGATAGACATGTTTTTGTGAATCACGCCGATGCCTCCCTCACGTGCGATGGCAATGGCCATCGACGACTCCGTGACGGTATCCATAGCGGCGGTTACGAAGGGGATGTTCAGCTGGATGTTACGAGAGAACTGGGTTTTCAACTCCACGGTTCTTGGCAGAACCTCTGAATAGGCTGGAATCAACAGGACGTCGTCAAAGGTCAGTCCGTCCATTACAATCTTGTCTGCAACAAATGATGACATAGTCTGATTTTTATTTATTGCGTGCAAAATTAGCAATAAAAATCCACAAATCGGGTGGTTTTGGTGTTTTTCTTACCGAATTAATACGTTTTAACGTGCCAATACTATTCATGCGGGCACCAAAATGCCCGCATGACAGTTTTGTGGAATGGCTGAGAAACCGGTAGAGACGGACTTTAATTGGCCATCTCGGAGATGAATTTTACCCTCACGAGCCTGATGTTCTCCTCGGAGTAGTCCTCGCCGAGTTCGTCCATGGCCGCATCAAGGTCGTCGGTATCACTCTCCCTGAAGTATTCATAGATATCATCGACCATGTCCTCGTCCATCACCTCCTCGATGAAATAGTCGATATTGAGTTTGGTTCCGCTATAGACGATGGCCTCTATCTCATCGAGCAAGTCGAAGAAATCCAAGCCCTGAGCCTTGGAGATTTCTTCCAGGTCGATTTTCCTGTCGATGCTTTGAATAATCTTTACCTTGAGAATGGATTTCTTGGCCACGGTCTTCACCCTCAGTTCCTCGGGACGCTCAATCTCGTTCTCCTCGCAGTGTTTCTTGATCAGGTCGCAGAATTCCTGTCCATATCTTTTGGCCTTGCCTGCGCCCACGCCCTGGATGTTTTGCAGTTCCTGGAGCGACACGGGATACATGGTAGCCATCTGCTCGAGCGACGGGTCTTGGAAGATGACATAGGGAGGGACATTGAGTTTTTTTGACATTTTCTTACGCAAGTCCTTCAGCATGGCAAAGAGTTCGGGGTCCAAGGCGCCTGCCGAGGCCTCCATGCTCTCGTCCTCATACTCGTCTTTGAACTCAGCGTCTTTCACGATCATGAAGGTAGTTGGATGCTTCATGAATTTCTTGCCTGCCGATGTGAGTTTCAGCAGACCGTAGTTCTCGACGTCTTTCTTGAGATAGCCCGCGATCATGGCCTGTCGGATGACCGGGTTCCACAGTTTGTCGTCCTCATCCTCTCCCAGTCCGAACTCCTCAAGTTGGTCGTGCTTGTGGGATACGATGTCGTCGGTAGCCCTTCCTTTCACGAAGTCGATGATATATTCGGTACGGAAATTCTCCTTCACCGCATTCACGGCCTGCAACACGATGAGCAATTGCTGCTGGCCGTCAATCTTGGTCTTCGGGTTCAGGCAGTTGTCGCAGTTGCCGCAGTTGTCGGGTTTGTATTCCTCGCCGAAATAGTGGAGGAGCATTTTCCTCCTGCATACCGATGACTCGGCATAGGCAGCCGTCTCCTGGAGCAGTTGCCGCCCGATATCCTGTTCGGCCACGGGCTTTCCCTCCATGAATTTCTCCAGTTTCTGGAGGTCCTTGTACGAGTAGAAGGCGATGCACTTTCCCTCACCGCCATCGCGCCCGGCGCGACCTGTTTCCTGGTAGTATCCCTCCAGACTCTTGGGTATGTCGTAGTGGATGACGAACCTCACGTCGGGTTTGTCGATACCCATACCGAAGGCTATGGTGGCGACGATGATGTCGATTTTCTCCATGAGGAAATCATCCTGGGTCTCCGACCTTTTGGCCGACTCCAGTCCGGCGTGGTAGGCCGCGGCCTTGATATCATTGGCGCAGAGGTCGGCAGCCAGTTCCTCCACTTTCTTTCTGGAGAGGCAGTATACGATGCCGCTCTTTCCGGGATTCTGCTTGATGAAACGAATGATTTGCTTGTTGATCTCGTTGGTCTTTGGCCTCACCTCATAATACAGGTTGGGCCTGTTGAACGAACTGTTGAACTCTTTTGCATCGACAATGCCAAGGCTTTTCTTGATATCGGCGCGCACCTTGTCGGTGGCGGTGGCGGTAAGCGCGATGACCGGAGCATTGCCGATTTTCTGGATGGTGGGCCGGATGTTCCTGTATTCGGGTCTGAAGTCATGTCCCCATTCCGAGATACAGTGCGCCTCGTCGATAGCATAGAATGATATTTTCACCGAGCGGAGGAATTCCACGTTCTCGTCCTTGTTGAGTGACTCTGGCGCCACATAGAGCAATTTGGTATGCCCCGACAGGATGTCGGCCTTCACCTGGTCGATGGCAGCCTTGTTGAGTGAGGAGTTGAGGTAGTGGGCCACACCATCCTCCTCGCTCATGGCATTGATGACATCCACTTGGTTTTTCATGAGCGCTATGAGGGGCGACACCACGATGGCCGTGCCCTCCATGATGAGGGAGGGCAACTGGTAGCACAGCGACTTACCTCCACCGGTAGGCATGAGCACGAAGGTGTCGTTGCCTTCCAGCAGGTTTCTCACGATAGCTTCTTGGTCGCCCTTGAACTTGTCAAAGCCGAAATAGCGTTTGAGTTGTTGAGTTAGGTTAACATCTTTCAGCATGTGTTTATCCTCCGTTCGTTGCATCGCCGTTGGCATGAGGCGTGATGAAGTCTCATGCTAACTGCTCTGTAAGTGTGCTTTTTCAAGTTGCTTTTCAGCATATTCTTTTGTCACCACGAACTGGTTGACCTTTTTTGAAGGGAAGTCGAACATGGCATCCATGATGACACTCTCGACAATCGACCTCAGTCCGCGTGCTCCGAGTTTATACTCCACTGCCTTGTCGACGATGAAATCGAGAGCCTCGGGGTCGAACTCCAGTTTTACGCCATCCATCTCGAAGAGTTTCACATACTGTTTCACGATGGAGTTCTTGGGTTCGATGAGGATTCGTTTCAGAGCCTCCCGGTTGAGCGGGTTGAGGTAGGTGAGCACGGGCAGTCGGCCAATGATCTCGGGGATGAGTCCGAAGGACTTCAGGTCTTGGGGCAGCACATATTTCATGAGGTCCTCCTTGTCGATTTTCCTCAAGTTCTGCACCGAGTTGTAGCCCACGGTACGCGTGTTCATGCGCTGTGCGATCTTGCGCTCTATCCCGTCGAAGGCACCTCCGCAGATGAAGAGGATGTTGTGGGTGTCGACGTGGATATATTCCTGGTCGGGATGCTTGCGTCCACCCTGTGGTGGCACGTTCACCATGGTTCCCTCAAGGAGTTTGAGCAGTCCCTGCTGCACGCCCTCACCGCTCACGTCGCGGGTGATCGACGGGTTGTCGGCCTTCCGCGCGATTTTGTCGATCTCGTCGATGAAGACGATGCCCCTCTCGGCAGCCTTCACATCATAGTCGGCCACCTGGAGCAGTCGGGAGAGGATGCTCTCCACGTCCTCGCCCACATATCCGGCCTCGGTGAAGACGGTGGCGTCGACGATGGTGAAGGGAACGTCGAGAAGTTTGGCTATCGTGCGTGCGAGCAGCGTCTTTCCCGTACCGGTGCTCCCCACCATGATGATATTGCTCTTCTCTATCTCCACCCCATTGGGATCGTCGGGTTGCTGGAGTCGTTTGTAGTGGTTGTAAACGGCAACGGAGAGATAACGCTTGGCCTCATCCTGCCCGATGACATACTGGTCGAGATAGTCTTTTATCTCTTTGGGTTTGGGCACCTTCTTGATTTTGAACTTCTCTTTCGAGCCTGCGGCAGTAGACGCCAGAACGCCCGAGGTCTGGACGATCTGGTAGGCCTGCTGCGCGCAGTTCTCGCAGATGAAGCCATTGATGCCAGAGATGAGCAGTCTGACATCTTTCTCTCCACTTCCGCAAAAGCTACATACTTTCTTCATCTCACTTCTTCCGTTTGAGCACGGTGTCAATCATTCCATATTCCTTCGCCTCGTCGGCCGTCATCCAGTAGTTGCGGTCGGAATCGGCCCACACCTTGTCGTATGGGGTATGCGAATGATCGGCGATGATGGTGTAGAGCTCTTTCTTGTATTTCTGTATCTCACGGGCCTCGATCTCGATATCCGAAGCCTGGCCCTGCACGCCACCGAGAGGCTGGTGTATCATCACGCGGCTATGGGTGAGTGCCGACCGTTTGCCTTCGGCGCCTGCCACGAGGAGCACGGCGGCCATAGAGGCGGCCATTCCGGTGCAGATGGTTGCCACGTCGCTCGAGATATACTGCATGGTGTCGTAGATGCCGAGACCTGCTGTGACGCTTCCACCAGGCGAGTTGATGTAGATGGAGATATCCTTGGTGTCGACAGAGTCGAGGTAGAGCAACTGAGCCTGCAGCGTGTTGGCAGTATAGTCGTCGATCTGCGTGCCGAGGAAGATGATACGGTCCATCATGAGCCTGGAGAAGACATCCATCTGGGTGACATTGAGTTGTCGTTCCTCCAGGATGTATGGATTAAGATACTGGGCTTGTGCGCTGATCACATCGTCGAGCGCCTGTCCGTTGATGCCAAGATGGCCTGTAGCGAATTTTCTGAAGTCGTTCATAGTTGCTATAAATTGTTTCACATCGTGGGTACAATCCATGTCGAGGAAGCCCACGGTCCCCTTACGGCAAAAATCGAGCCATAAAAGAATAAGGTTACCGACTTTTCCGTCCTTGTTGCAACAAAGATACGAAAAAAAGTCGGTAACCTTTATATAAAAAGTGATTTTTTTGCAAAAAACCGATTATTCAGCGGCAATTTTGTTGAATTCCTCGAGGGTCACAGTCTTGACATTCAACTTCACGACATTTTTGAGTACGTCGATGAGTTTGCGGTCGATGGCCCTGTCAACGAGTGAGTCGACATTCTCCTTCTGCTTGAGCATATCCTCGGCATATCCATCGAGATAATCGTCGGGAACGTTGTTCATGCCATATTGTGCGAACTGTGCCCTTGCCATCTCCTTGGCCACGGCCTTCACGTCGGCATCCTCGATCTTCACCTGGTTGTCGGTCACGATCTGCTCTTTGATGAGGTGCCACTTCAGTTCGTTGATACTGGCTTCGAAGTGCTTGTCCACGTAGTCGGCCTCTTTCTCCTTGTTGTTGGCTTTCATCACCTTCTTGAGGATTTCCTCGGGGAATGTGAGTTCGCCCACCTTCTTCTCGGCATACTTGCGCACGTCGAGCAGGAAGCGGTAGTCGGACTCGCCGGCAAGCTGAGCCTTCAGCCCTTCGGTGATGCGGCTTCTGAATTCCTCCTCGTTGGTCACTTTGCCCTCACCGAAGACGCTGTCGAAGAGTTCCTGGTCGAGACCGGCCTTCACGAAGCGTGAGATTTCGGTGATCTGATAACTGAAGTCGGAGTTGATGTCGGCCACCTCCTCTTTCTTGAGTTTGAGGAGTGCTGCCACCTCGGCGTCGCTCTCAGGATAGGCTTTCTTGGGATTGAAGGTGATGATGTCGCCCAATTTGGCTCCATCGAAGAGTGCCTTCTGGGCCTCCTCCTTGATGTACTGCGGCATGAGCACAGCGTCGGCCACGGTGATGCCACCCTCCAGGGTATTGCCCTCCTCGTCGAGCTGGCGCAGGTCGCCCTTGAGCATGTCTCTCTGCTCGGGATCGTAAGCCTCGGCCTTCTCATAGTGTCCGTTACGGCTGGCAAGCATCTCCACCTGCTGGTCGATGAGCTTGTCGTCGGGCTGGATATCGTAGTAGTCGATCTTGTCTTTGTTGGAGAGCGAGATGCTGAACTCGGGAGCCACGGCGATATCGAAGATGAACTCATAAGCGCTCTCTTTCTCCAGGTCTTGGGGTACCTGCTTCTCAGAAGGAATGGGCTCGCCCAGCATCTTCACGTTGTTCTCTCTGATGTATTTGTACATTTCCTCGCCGATGAGTTTGTTCACCACATCCACCTTCACGGCGGTGCCATACTGGCGCTTGATGAGGTTCATCGGCACGTTGCCGGGCCTGAAACCAGGCACGCTGGCTTTCTTGCGGTAGTCCTTCAGGGTTTTCTCTACTTTCTCCTTGTAATCATCAACCTCCACGGTCAATGTCATCAGACCATTGATCTTGTCAGGGTTCTCGAATGAAATTTTCATCTTTTATCGTGTTATTTTTTGACGTTTGTATGCTATTGGAAAAAACACTTTCCGAAATTGGAGTGCAAAATTACGCATAATTCGCTGAAAATCCTAACTTTCAGCGTAAAAATTTGATTTTTTAACCAAGGCAGACACGAAATCAGGAGTATCTCTCGTTTTCGGCCTTCTCTCTGGCCCGATGTTCCTCGTCGATGGTTTGGAAGTCTTTCTTCCTGAGCACGAAACTATTGCTGAGGTACTTCTCGCGCACAATCTTGTTGGCCGCCAGTTCCTCGGGTTTTCCCTGGAAGAGGATACGGCCCTCGAAGAGCAGGTAGGCACGGTCGGTGATGGTGAGCGTCTCCTGCACGTTGTGGTCGGTGATGAGGATGCCGATGTTGCGGTATTTCAGTTGCCACACGATGTGCTGGATATCCTCCACGGCGATGGGGTCGACGCCGGCGAAAGGCTCGTCGAGCATGATGAACTTGGGGTCGATGGCCAGGCATCTTGCGATCTCGGTGCGCCGGCGCTCGCCACCCGACAGGGTGTCGCCCTTGCTTTTCCTCACTTTTCCAAGGCGGAACTCACTGATGAGACTCTCGAGTTTCTCGATTTGCTGTTTCTTGCTGAGTTTGGTCATCTCGAGCACCGACCGGATATTGTCTTCCACGCTCATTTTCCTGAAGACACTGGGTTCCTGCGGCAGGTATCCGATACCTGCCCTAGCCCGTTTGTAGACAGGGAAACTGGTGATATCCTGGTTGTTGAGGAAGATGTGTCCGGCATTGGGCACGATGAGTCCGGTGGTCATGTAGAACGACGTGGTTTTCCCGGCGCCATTCGGTCCGAGCAGTCCCACGATCTCGCCTTGGCGCACGTTGATCGACACCTCGTTCACCACGGTGCGCTTGCCATATCGTTTCACCAGTCCCTCGGTGCGGAGCACCATGCCTTCAAGGTTGATTGTGTTCTCTGTATCCATCTCTGTTTATCTGATACTGTCTTGACGAAACTTTTTCGGGTTGCAAAAATAGATAAAAAAAACGACTTATCATCTTTTGCCGGCATATTATTAACCTTAATTTATGTTTCTCATTTGCTCAACTTCTTGGAGTTCAGGAGTTGCAGGAGTACAGAAAATAGCCCGGCATTCACCTCGCCGGGCCCAATGTCTCATTTCTTCTCGATGCGTTTCGACAGGCCGATGGCCCCCGTGGGACATACGAGACGGCAGAGATGGCACCCCACGCACTTCGTGCCCACAATCCGCGGCATGCGTTCTTCGGTATCGAAACTGATGGCCTGATGGCCACCATCGAGGCAAGAGGTGTAGCAACGTCCGCAGCCCACGCACCGTTCCCTGTCGACCTTTGGATAGACGATAGTCTTGCGGTCGAGCATCGACGCTGTGACGAAATGGGGCAGTTCCTCGCCCACGAGTTCTTCCACCCGGCTCACGCCTCTCTGGCTCATGTAGAACTGCATGCCGAGTATCAAGTCGTCGATGATACGGTAGCCATACTGCATCACGGCGGTGCACACCTGCACGTTGCGGCAGCCCAACTGTATGAACTCCAGTGCGTCGCGCCAGGTTTCTATACCACCGATACCACTCAACTGGATGCCTTTCATCACCGGGTTTTGCGCCATTTCTAGAATGAAGCGCAGGGCAATGGGTTTCACGGCCCGGCCGGAGTATCCCGACACGGTCTTCTTCTCCGACACCGAACTGTCTTCACTCATCGTCACGCTCTTGATGGTGTTGATGGCCGAGATGGCGTCGGCGCCTGCGAAATACGCGCCCATGGCAGGCCGCGACATGAAGGTGATGTTGGGTGTCATCTTCGGGATGACGGGGATGGAGACATTGCGTTTCACGTAGGCGGTGTAGAAGGTGACGAGCTCAGGATCCTGTCCCACATCGGAGCCCATTCCCGCCAGTCGCATCTGCGGACACGAGAAATTGAGCTCTATGGCATCCACGCCAGCCTTCTCGGCCATTTTGGCCAATACAATCCATTGTCGTTCGGTCTGGCCCATGATGGATGCCACAACCACCTTTGTAGGATAGTTTTCCTTGAGCCGTTTGAGGATTTCGAAATCCACCTTCACTGGGTTCTCGCTCAGTTGCTCCATGTTACGGAATCCATAGAAGTCGCCCGTCCCCTCGCAGTGCACGGCATCGAAGCGTGGCGACACCTCGTTGATGTCCTGCATACAGATGGTCTTGTAGAACACGCCAGCCCATCCTGCGTCGAAGGCCCGTGCCACCATCTCGTAATTGGTGCAGATGGCCGACGAGGCGAGGAAGAACGGATTCTCGCATTTGATACCACAGAAGTCGACAGCCAGGTTGGGAAGGCTGGAAGGCATAGCGGGTGGTGTGGCCATACGGCATAGTTGTTTGATTCGAATAGGCCTGTCGTAGTGAATACAAGCCTGCTCGGCCGCCTCGAGGTCGGCATCGGTGCAGTTGGCGGTCCATAGCCCTGCCATTTTGTCATTGCCGAACCTTATGGCCCGGATAGCTCTTGCGGGGTCGCCATTCCGGCATGCCTTGCTACAAGGAGCATCGGCACAAAGCAGGCATCTTGCCGCCTCTTCCTTTGAGTGCAATGTTTTTTTCATGGAATGTTTGGGATAATTGGGGTGAATGATTGAGTTGAAAAGGGAAAAACACAATACGGCAAACGATTGTGAAAGTAGAAAGGTGTGTCGATAACGGCACATCTCTGTCCGTCACGACACACCTTTGTATGAGTAGTAGACAATTACTTCACGTAGACAATGGCCAGGCGGTTGGAGGTTGTGCCTTGCACGCCCTTGCCCTCTGCCTCGTCAATGATCACGCCACGTTCTCTGAGATAGTCGGCCACAGCGTCGGCACGGGCCTGCGACAGGCGCTGGTTGAGTTCGGGGTTGCCCTCTGGCGATGCCGTACCCACGATTTGCACGTGCGAGCCAGCCTTCACAGCATTGAGCGCATCCATTGCCTCTTTGGTAAGCACCGACTTGCCCTGTGCGAATGTCACGAACACGAGGTTCTCCACCTTCACCTCACGGCCTGCCACCGGCACCTCTTTCACCACTTCTTTCACCACTTCCTTCACTACCTCCTTGGGCTTCTTGGCCAGTTCGGCGCGCAGGCTGTTGATGACACCATTCAGGCGGTCGATCTCAGCGTTGTCGGCCCCGGCGATCTTGAAGTTATGCGTGCCGTTGGAGTTGCCGAACTTGTACACCAGTCCGGCATTGAGTTGCACGGCGGAGTTGTTGACGTTGTAACGAGGTTGCGCGTCATCATACGAGAGTTTGTAGTCGGGCTGCACGCCAGGCTGGTTGCAGGTGGAGAGGAACATCCATGTGAAAGAAGGCTCGATGTAGAACTGCCACTGTCTGTCGCTTCCGAAGTTGAAGGCGAGGTCGATGCCCGCTTTCGACGTCATCTTGTTGGTGGGCTCATAGAAGTCGTGGTTGGAGCGGAACAAGTGTCCCCATCCCAGTCCATAGAGTCCGATGACCTCGAAGCGGCGCGGTTGTCCCTTGTATCCGCCAAACCAATTGGTGAAGTTCAGCGTACCAAGCAGCGACACGTTGGTGGCGCGGATGGCGGTGCCTGTGGAGATGAACGGCTTGTTGGACAGGTATGCCGTTCCTTCGACAGCCAGACCGAACACCGGTGTGAACCACCTTCCGATGCGTAATCCGAAGTTGGGGTCGAGATTCTCGGCCCATTTCACTCCTGTGGCTTTCACGGCCACGCCACCATTGATGCCCACATAGATATTATCATAATTCTTGCTCTCCTCCACGGTCTGAGCCGATGCCGAGAATGCCATGAGAGCGGCGGCAAACAACAAAATATACTTTTTCATCATAGTTAAATAATTTGGTGGACCGTTTTGGCAAATGAGCAGCACGACGGCCCACATCATTTGAATGGATAAGTGGTGCAAATTAAGAAAAATTTCTTGAAGAAAGCAAACTTTAAGCCCTAAAAATCATGTAGAAAGACACGTTTTATGCTTTTTGGCCAACATAAAGTGCTTGCCGACTCCTTTTATTTCAAAAATTATATGTAAGTTTGCAGCATGAGTGAAATCATTCTGATTACAGGAGGCCAGCGGTCGGGCAAGAGCAGTTATGCCGAGCAGCTGGCCCTGAGCCTGAGCGAACACCCCGTGTATATGGCCACGGCGAAAGCATGGGACGAGGAGTTCAGGATGCGCATCAAGCGACACCAGGAGCGTAGGGGTCCCTGCTGGACCAATATCGAGGAGGAGCGCTATCTGAGCCATCACGACATCACTAACAAGGTGGTGCTCATCGACTGCGTGACCCTTTGGCTCACCAACTTTTTCTTCGCTGCCCGCGACCGTGAGGCCAGTGTCGACGAGCTGCTGGAAGAAGCAAAAAGCGAGTTCGACCTCTTCACCCGCCAAGACGCCACCTTCATCTTCGTCACCAACGAGATTGGCAGTGGCGGCGTGAGCGACAACCCGCTACAGCGCCGCTTCACCGACTTGGAAGGATGGATGAACCAGTATATCGCCTCGCGCGCCGACACCGTCATACTGATGGTGAGCGGCATTCCCGTAACCATAAAACCACAGTCATGAGAGCGTTCCACATACCCATTCCCGACCAGGGAATGAAAGCCGCCATCGAACGGAAGATCGACAACCTGAACAAGCCGAAAGGCGCACTGGGCGAGTTGGAGACACTCGCCATGCAGGTCAGCCTCATCCAGCACACCCTCTCTCCCACCCTCTCCCATCCCTGCCACCTGCTCCTTGGTGGCGACCATGGCATTGAGCGCGAGGGGGTGAGCGTGTCGCCCCGCGACGTGACCTGGCAACAGATGGTGAACTTCACCAAGGGTGGTGGCGGCGTGAACATGTTTTGCCGCCAGCATGGGTTCCACCTGCGCATCGTCGATATCGGGGTCGATCACGACCTCTCTGCCGTCGACGGCATCATCCACCGCAAGATAGCCCCCGGCACGGCCAACTTCCTCCATGGGGAGGCCATGACCGAGGACCAATATTGGCAGTCCATCGATGTCGGCGCTTCGCTGGTGGACGAATGCGCCGCCGAGGGATGCAACATTGTCTGTGTGGGCGAGATGGGCATTGCCAACACCTCGCCATCGAGCATCTGGATGAGCATCTTCGGGCATATTCCCCTCGACGAGTGCATCGGCGTGGGGGCCGGCCTCAACAACGAGGGACTGCTCCACAAGCACGAGGTGCTGCGCACTGCCCTACAACGGTTCCAAGAGCGTTACCCCGATGCCGTAGAAAAGCCCTGCACACCCTCCTCCGCCCGTCTCATCGTGCGCTACTTCGGTGGGTTCGAGATGGTGGGTGCCATCGGTGCCATGTTGCGTGCCGCCGAACTCGGAATGGTGGTGATGGTCGACGGTTTCATCATGACCGCCTGCATGCTTGCCGCCTCACATCTCTGTCCCAATGTGCTCCACTATGCTATTTTCGGACATTGTGGCGACGAGAGCGGGCATCGCCGCATGCTCGAATTGATGGACGCCCGTCCGCTGCTACGGCTGGGTCTGCGGTTGGGTGAGGGCACTGGCGCCTTATGTGCCTACCCCATCATAGAGAGCGCCGTGAGAATGATTAACGAAATGAACAATTTTGACAATGCGCATATTACGAAGTACTTCTAAGTGGTACCAGCATTTGTGGGCAGCGCTGATATTCTTTACCCGACTGCCCTTCTGGAGAGTCTACCAACCTCCCAAGGAAAGTTATCGCGCCGTAGTTGAATTCTGGCCCCTGACAGGCTGGCTCACCGGTGGCGCAATGGCCGCCATCCTCTATTTCGGTTCCGCCATCTTCCCCTACGCCATCGTGGTGGCACTCGCCATCGTGGTACGGCTGCTCATCACCGGAGCCCTGCACGAAGACGGTCTGGCCGACTTCTGCGACGGGTTTGGCGGAGGCACCGACCGCGAGCGCATCCTTGCCATCATGAAGGACTCGCGCATCGGCACCTATGGCGTGCTAGGACTGACGTTCTATTTCTTGCTGCTCTTCCTCGCACTCTACCATCTGCCTCCCGCCACGGCAGCCCTTACCGTGATCGCCGCCGACCCCTTCTCGAAGATGCTTGCCGGCCAGGTGGTGCAGATGATGCCGTATGCTCGCACCGAGGCAGAGGCGAAGAATAAGGTGGTGTACCGGAAGGTAAGCATCGCGGGCAGCATAGCCCTGGCCTTCCAGGGGTTGCTTCCCATCCTGCCACTGCTCTTTTTTACCGACATCCTCTCCGCCCAATGGCATCTCGTGGTGTTCATTCCCTGCTTGGTAATGTATTTCCTCTATCTCAAGATCTGGACCAAGCTCCGTGGCTACACCGGCGACTGCTGTGGCGCCATGTTCCTCCTGGTGGAACTGAGCGTCTACCTCACTGTCTGTGCCATTGTCTATCGTTCCACCCTTGCCGCCTGATAGGACAAACCTTCAAGAAAGCCTATGAGAGTGACCATGATCCGCCATACCAGCGTGGCTGTGCCCAAGGGCACCTGCTATGGGTGGAGCGACGTGCCCGTGGCCGACACTTTTGAGCAGGAGGCTGCTGTCACGCGGGCGAAGTTGGAAGGAATGGTCTTCGACCAAGTCTATTCCTCGCCACTCACCCGTGCCACCAAACTGGCTGCCTACTGTGGCTTCCCCTCCCCTGTTCTCGATGACCGACTGAAAGAAATGAACATGGGGGACTGGGAGATGCAGCGCTACGACGACATACGCGACGAGGCCCTGCAGCGGTGGTATGACGACTACATGCACCTGCCCGCCACCGGTGGCGAGAGTTTCCCGATGCTTCATGCCCGCGTGTCGGCATTTCTTGACGAGCTCCGTGCCAAGCCTTTCCGTCGTGTGGCCATCTTCGCCCATGGCGGTGTACTGGTGAGCGCAGGCATCTATGCCGGCCTCTTTGGCGAGGAGAATGCCTTCTCCCACTCCGTGCCCTATGGAGGGGTTCAGGAGATAAGGCTCTAATTATTAAATATCTGAAATTAAGGACTTTAAGAACTTTAAGGACCTTAAGGACTTTAAGGAAACCTCAAACCTATCAGAACTGTATGGAGAGTGACGCCATCAGCGTCCGCCCACGTTGGAACATCGGAGCATACTGGTAAGTTGGTCCACAAAGATAACTATAAGTGTCGAAGATGTTCTCGCAGTCGAGAGACAGCTGATACATTTGGAGGTAATTATACTTGATGCCAAGGTCGACAATCAGTTTGCCAGGCACGAAGTAGTCGTCTGTTTCTTGTGCCGAGTAGTTCAGTTTTCTGCCCAAATACGAGGAATTGCCATATACCTTGATTTCGTGATTATTTTGCTGAAGCAGTTTCCATGCGCCATGGAGATGGAGCGTGAAATGAGGAACGTCGCAGACCATTTTCTTCGACGTGTTATAATAATAATGTTCTGAACTGGTATCATGGCATAAAAAGAGCGAGAGATTGGCGGAGAGCCGCTTATATGCATAATAGGCAGAACCCCCAACGCCCACATTGGTGAGCCGGCCTGAATTTAATAAGAAATCACCCAAGCGATCTTGCCAGCACAAGAGGTTGGAGAACCTATTATAGAAAAGGTTGACCTCATAATTGAGATGCATCGGTGGGATAGTCCCCATGGCCGTAAGCTGTATGGCAGAAAGATGCTGTGGATCTGAGCTGTAGTTGCTGACCTTGGAGATGTATCGATAGTAGAATGAGATATCGGAGAAGGCTTCAGAATAAGACAATTTGAGACTGAAGCGGTCGTTAGGCACATACATCAGTGCCAGTCGAGGGGAGAAGGTCTTGACCACATTCTCATTTTGCCTTTGTTTGAAATCGTAGCGGGCACCGGCATTCAAAATGAGCTGCGACATGATATAGTGCTTGTCCTGGATAAAAAAGGAGAGGATATTCTCCTTGCCGGCATCAATGATTTCTTCATGAAAGATATTGCCATCCGACACAATTCCTATATCCATTCCCCAACAACTAAGGTTTGACGAAAGCGAGAAATGCTCATATTGGACACCTGCAAGGAAATTTCCTTTCATGTTGGCAAGCCTATAGTCGGAACTGGCCCTGAAAGTCCCGCCCATTGTATGCTCCCTATAACTGTTGAAAGACCATTTTCCTGATTCCTCTTCGGTTTCGATAGGACTAACATTCAAGATCGAATCATGCACCACATCGTAAATTGACAAGACATACCAGTCGCCATAGAGTGAGGCATTCAGATATACTTTTCCCACTTGCCTTGAATATCCTATTTCAGCATGGGTCGATGATGTAGCACTTCCTGGCATGAGATCATTGATGGGATGAAATTTGTCCAATCTATAGCCACCATTGTAATTGGTCAACATCATAGCTTTCGAGACATTCTTCTTGCTGAACATCACGTCAAAGCCCTTGAACTTTAATGTCATGCCCACATCGTATGAAGGCGTATCCCTGTATCTGTCGATATAAATTTTATCTGGGCCTACAGCTATCCATTTCATACCCCCTATCTGCTCGACCGGAGACAAGAACTCTTTAAGATAACCTTTATCTTCGCCAAAATGACGTATCTTGCCATTGGATTTGTAGTAGGAGCCCCAAGCGAATATGTCAACGTCCATGAACTGCGTACCCATCAACAGGTCTGCCTTGTGGGTGGCGAAAGTGCCATAGCCATATTTTGCCTTTATCCCGTTTGTCGTCCTGCCGCTCTTGGTGATGATATTCACCACAGCCGACAAGGCCACATTGCCATAGAGAGAAGATGCCGGACCACGCAACACCTCGATATGGTCGATTTTCTCCGTACCGACAGAATAGCTTATCGGACCAATATTATTGAATCGTGTGTTCAGGCGATGCCCATTCTCCATAATCAGGATGAGTTCCTGTCCGTTGGAGAAAGCACCATGTGTCGACAAATTCGCTCCCCCGTCCAAATCGAGAACCTCGGCCATGCCTGGGACGTAAGCGGCAAGTATCTGACCCAGGTTCTTGTTGTAGCCCAGTTGCTCTATCATCTCGGCGGTGATAATGGTAATGGCCACCGGAGCCTCATTGACACTCTCACTCTGGCTAGATGCCGTTGTGATCGTAGTGACGACTCCTCCCTTGAGTTCGTTGATGAGATCCTGGAATCGTGCGGGGTCGTCTGCTGAATTATAGTAGTTGTTGAGTTTGATGAGCTGTTCTGCATAGCGCCGGGCCTCCTGATCCCTGTCCTCCATCAAGTAGCAGAGGGCAAGTAGCCGGTAGGCACTCTGCTTGAGATTGCCCTCGAATTTGGACAGATGTCCCTGAAGGAGTTCAATAGCCTGTTCGATGCGCCCAATCTCATATTCGCTCTCGGCTTGGTTGAGAATCTGCCTGGGGGCGTTCTCCTGAGCATGGGTGCAAACCGGCAACAAGCAGAATGCTATCAATATGGCCAGGTGTAGTATCTTTTTCATTTCCTGACGGGTAAGGTGAATGTGAATGAGGAACCCTCACCCTCGGTCGACTCAAAGGAGATGGTTCCGCCATGCTTGTTCTCGATGATGTCGCGCGTGATGCCCAGGCCCAGGCCCGTGCCCTGCCCGATGGGCTTGGTGGTGAAGAAATTCTCGAAGAGCCGCTGCTTCACCTCCTCATTCATGCCCTCTCCATTGTCGGCAATACAAATAATGAGGTTGGTGCCCTCAAGCCTGACGCTGACCGTCACCTCAGGATGATAGTCCTCGCCCGCCGACTGTTTCTTTTTCCAAACGGTATAGCAGGCATTGTTCATGACATTGAGCACAGCACGGCTCAGGTCCTGCGGAATGACCTTCATCGGAGGGATTCCCTCTTCGTATTGCTCGTGTATGCTGATGTTGAAGCCCTTGCTGTTGACGCGCATGGCATGATACGACAGCCACACATACTCCTTGACAAGTCTGCACACGTCGACGGGCAGGAATTCATCGGCCTTTCCCCTCGACACCAGCAAGATGTCCTGGACGATGGAGACGGCCCGCTCGCTGTGCTCCACGATCTTGGCCATGTTCTCCTTCAGGTCAGCGATGATGTCGGTGGCATCCTCTCGTTCCTCCTCCGGCAATTTGTCGGCATTGTCGTCAACGATGTCGGCGAGATCGGCCAGCAACCTGTCAGACATCTTACTGAAGTTGATGACGAAGTTGAGCGGGTTTTGTATCTCGTGGGCAATACCGGCGCTGAGCGTTCCAAGCGAAGCCAGTTTCTCTTGCTGTTGGAGTTGTTTCTTGAGCTGTTCTATCTGTTCCATAACCTATGATTTTCTTACTGGTAGCGTGATGATAAACTCAGTGTATTCGTTTTTCAGGGAATTGACCTGTATGTCTCCACCATGGCTCTGCACAATCTCACGGCTCAGGTAGAGTCCCACGCCAGATGCCTCGGCCGTGGTTTTGGTGGTGAAGAAGGGGTCGAAGATTTTTCCGATGATGCCTTCCTCGATACCGATACCATTGTCCCGGACACTCAGTTTGATGGTCTTGTTCTTCCGCTCTACGTGCAGGGTTATCTCTGGCACATAGGCCTCGGCCGCCTCGCCATTGTGCAGTTTCTGTGCTTTTCTCGCCACGGCATAGACCGCATTTCCAAGCACACTCATGATGGTCTTGCTCAGTTGGTCGGGATTGCCGCTGATAGGCAGTTGTTCGTTGGAGTCGTTGAAGTAGGTTCTGATGCCATATTGTGCGATTTCCTGCTTGTAATACTCATGTAAGATCTCCTTGTCTTGGCGGATGACAGCCATGAGGTCCATGTCGACGACACCGCCCGACCGGTCTTTGAGCATCTCCTCCATCGCTTTCAGTATGCGTGTGGTGTTCTGCCCATGCTCGCCCACTTTCTGCAGGTTGCCCGTAATCATGTCGAGCACTTCGACCGTATCCTCGTAGTTGTCCTTATCAATATGCTCTTTCTCCTCCACCACATTCACCTTGACATCCCTCACAAGTCCCTCGGAGAGTTTTGCGAAGTTGTTGATGTAGTTCAAGGGATTGAGGATGCGGTCGATGAGTCCCTGGGTCAGTTTGCCTGCCGTGGCCATCTTCTCGAGTCTGACGACCTCTGCCGAACGTTCTCTCACGACGGTCTCCAGCCTCACCTTTTCTTTCTCCAGCCTGCGCAGACGTAGTCGGAAGAGGGCATAGGCAAGGGCCAGCATCAGCAGCAAGTAGAAGATGTTCATGTACCATCTGATGTAAAACGGCGGAATGATACGGAACTGCATACTCGTAGTGTCGGTGACGCGGTTCAGGACGTCGAGGGTCTGGACAGAGAACGTATATCTGCCTGGTGACAGATTGGCAAAGCTTGCCGAGGTGTTGGTGTTCCAAGCACTCCAGTTGCCGTCGTTGAGCCGATAGCGGTATAATGTCTCACCTGCGACGAAAGGACAGTCGATCGAGAAGGTAAACCGGATGTCGTTCTCGTCATAGTTGAGTTCAGGCGCCATATCGGGCATGTCGCCCAATCCTGTCCAGAGGATGCTGTCATTGCCCAACCTCATGGAGCGGATATAAAGTTTCGGCGTGTTGCTCAGGGCCAAGTCGGCAACCCGCGTGTTGACGATGGTCAGTCCCTTGTCGTTTCCCAGCCACAACTCACCCGTCCTGGTGAAGATGGAGCCCACGACCATATCCTTGACAGGCAGCAGCAGACGGCTCGAATCATCCAATCTTTTGCCACCCTTCCATCGGTAGAGTTGTTTGCCCTCGTTGTTGGTCAGCCAAGTCACCCCTTGTTCATCGACATACGAGAGGAGCGGATAGGGAATGGGGGCCGTATCCTCCGCACTCACTATGGTCACCTTTCCGTCGGCCATCACAGTGGTCAGCATGGTCTCTTTCTTTCCCTTGCCTTCGTAATGATGGAACGAGCTGTCGGCCGCTTTCTTGTACCAGATGGTGCCATAGAGACTTTGTGCCCAGATGGTGCCCTCCTTATCCTTCACCAATTTCTTGACATTATCCATATCGCACACCTTCTGCCGGTTCTGCCCGTCGGCCTGCATCAGAAAGATGCCATTGGTCTCGCCACTGTAAAGATGAGAGCCGTCTTCGAGCAGGGCCATGGCGTTGGAATTGGTCAATTGGCGCACCCGGCCGTCGGCGTAGACACGGTAGATGCCGTCGGCCGAAGCCGCCAACAACCCGTTGCCACTTCTCACCAGTTGCCAGCAGGCATGAGCCACCCCGGGCACTTTCACGAAACAATGCCCCTCCTGTCGGTAAAGTCCGTCGTCGGTACCCGCATAGATGCTGCCATTGAGCGACTCGATGGAGAGCACCGTGCCCTGCAGTCCCTCGTGCGGGGTGTAATGAGAGAAGGCCGAGGGAATCCCGACAACGAAGATGCCCTTGCTTGTGGCCCCCCAAAGATGACCACGACCATCGTATGCGGCATATGCGATATTGTTTGAGCAAAGCCCGTTGGCATCGGTGAGGGTATAGAGGGTGTGGTTCTTGCCATCGGTGATGTGGATGCCAGAATTTTTCATCAACACCGCCTTCAGGTCCTTGGTCAAAGTGAGGACTTGAATGGTGTCGTTCTTCACCACGTCGGACTCGCCTTTTTCCAGTGCCTCGACATCCAGCACGTCGAGCATACCGATTTTCAGCAGTTCCTTGTCCACCTCCTTCCTCACGGTCACCTGGCCGTCCTTCACCTGGTAGATCACACCATTGTCGGCGACAAACTGCAAGGAGCCTTCGTGCTCGAAGATTTCCGTCACCTCGCTGCGGAACAAGTTAGCGCCTGCCACTCGTTGCAGCGCAATCTCGCCATTGGCCTTTTTCACCACCTTTCCGAAATAGTTGTATCCGCCCACCCAGATGGTGTCGTCGGAGGCTCTGTAGACCACGGTGATACGTGTGATTCCCGGTGTATGGATAATGCGCCATTCGGCATAGTCGTAGTAGAGCAAGCCTTCGAAATTGGCCACGAACACATTGCCATATTTGTCAATCTCGATATCGTAGTTGGTGTTGTTGGCGTGGTAATCCTCCACCGTGAAATTGCGGATGAAGGGGATACCCTGCCCCCATGCCGACGTCATAATGAGCATCAAGTTGAGTATGGTGAGCAGTCTTTTCATTGTGCCGCCCTCCTTCCCTGCTTTTCGACAAACGTCTCATAGGGTACGTTCTCTCCGATGAAATAATTCCATTCCTCCGTGGTCAGGTTGCGCTTCAGTTTCTTCCTGATGGTTTCGATCATGATTGGGACAGAAATATTGACCACAGTCAGGTTACCTTTGGCATCCCCCACCCAGAAGGTGCTCTTCGAAGAGTCGAAGTTGAAGTGCATAAGCCAATTGTTCGACTCGAGCAGTGTCATAGGCTCCACCTTCTCCTTG
The DNA here is from genome assembly GCA_900317305.1 of uncultured Prevotellaceae bacterium. Lineage (GTDB taxonomy): Bacteria > Bacteroidota > Bacteroidia > Bacteroidales > Bacteroidaceae > Prevotella. The sequence continues at coordinate 33,281 of ONGG01000015.1, forward strand.
TCGGCCACCCATAGAATCACTGTGCCATCGTAACTGGCAGAATAGAGCCGCCGGCCATTCAGTTTCATTTTCGAGATGCGCGACTGATGTCCCAGCAGCTCCTGCGTTTTTCCATTGGAGCCGACGAGCCAGATGGTGCCGTCGCTCATGCCGTAAGCCTCGACGTGCGTGTTTTTCGATTCGCAATAGGCGGTCACTTTTCCTTTCACGGGCACAGGCTTCGTATCGTAGTTGTCGATACCTTTCACCAGGTGCATCCCTCCTTGGTCGTCGAAAAGCAGGGGCAGAGATGACTTTCGCGAGCAGTAGGTGACCCGGAAGGGCAGTTGTTTTGTCGCGCCCAGACTCCAGTGTTTCAAGTCGACCATACCAAGTGCTCTTTCACCCACAATCAACAAACTCCTTTCGCTGAGGATATGTACCCGCATGGGGTGTTCTATCTTGTCGAGAACCAGGACGCTGACAGTCTTCTTGTCTTTTGGCACACACACCAAGTGTCCTGTGCGGCTCACTGCGAAGATGTTGCCCGAATTGCTGTCGATGATGACGTCGCGGAAGTCGTACTTGCTGTTTTTGAAAAGTTCAGTAGATATCAGCCGGTTGCCTTGTCTCTCGTTCAGCGTTATCTCGCCATAGTTGCTCACGGAGACGAGGGCGTTGTCCTTACCCGGCAGGTATTCCAAGTTCATCACGGCTCCGGCGTGCTCAGTCCATGTCGTCTTGCTCTGGCTCGACTGCATGAGCGACTGGAAGACGGCAGGATAATAGATGTCGCCGCCGTAGCGGGAAGTGTAGAGGTATGAGGCGTAGCTCAACAGGCAAGCAATGTCGTTGTTGCCGGCCTGGGCTTGAATGGTGGACATGGAGCCAAGAGAGCGTCCAAGCGCGATATAGCTCAGCGTGTCGGCCTTGTTCTTCGAGAACTCTGCCTGGATGCGCTGGTGCTCGGCCAACAGCTGTTGCTGTTCGGCCAGCTTTCTCTGCTCTTCGGCCACGCTCCGCTGTTGGTCGGCCGCCGCCGAGGCTTCCAAAGCCTTTTTCTCGGAAGCGACGGCATTGCGCTCGGCCTCGAGCGCATTAAGGCGCTCGGCCTCCGAGCGCTGTCGCATCTCGTTGGCCAGCCTTGTCTGCTGGAGCGCTTCCTCGCGTTTCTCGTCAGAGATTTCCCTCTGCTCGTTGGCGATGCTCTCCATCTGCGCGCTGACACTCCTGTCTATGGCCGACCGCATTTCCTGCTTCTTCATCTCCTCGACCCGAGCCTGAAGGTCTTCCACCTTCTTGTGCTCCGACCTCCAGCCGATGAAGCCAGCAACAGCGAGTCCTGCCAGCAGGATACCTGCGCATGCCGTTATGATATGCTTCCTATCCACGTAGTATGGGGCTTAAAGACGTTTGAGGGCGAGCAACGTGATGTCGTCGCTCTGTTCGGCTTCTCCCGCGAATGCTTTCACGCCATCCTTCACCATGTCGATCATCTGCTGGCAACCCACCTGCGAGGTGGAGCTCAGCAGTTCCTTCAGGCGCTGTTCGCCGAACTCCTCTTTGGTGATGTTGTTGGCCTCTGTCACTCCATCGGTATAGAGCAGCAGCATATCGCCCGGACTCAGTTGGAAGTGATCCTCCTTAAACTGATAGTCTTCAGCGAATCCAGCGATGATGTCCTTACTGAAGGGCAGTTGACAGACGTTGCCGTTGGCCTTTACCACATAAGGAGGGTTGTGACCGGCATTGGTATAGCTTACCTCACCCGTATTGATGTCGTAGATGCCATAGAAGACGGTGACGAACATGCTGTTGATCGACTCTTCTGCCAGCAACTTGTTGCAATAGGTGATGCATTCGGATGGTTTCGCGCCCTTGATGCCCGTAGCCCGGATTAGCGTGCGGCTGACAGCCATGAAGATGGCGGCTGGCACCCCTTTCCCGCTCACGTCGGCAATGACGAAACCGATGCGGTGGTCGTCGACACGGAAGAAGTCGTAGAAATCGCCGCCCACGTCGCTGGCCGCGTTCATCGAGGCAGCGATCTCGAGTTGACTGGCATTCTCAGGAAATGGAGGGAAGATACGTGGCAAGATGGCTTGCTGGATTTCCCTGGCCACGGCCAGGTCGCCCTTGATTGTCTCCAACTGCTGATGCTCTTTCTGCATCGCCTTGATATAGGTGATGTGCTCGATGGCTTTCTCTATGGTCAGGCTGAGGTCGTCGAGGTCGATAGGCTTTGTCGCGAAGTCGAAAGCACCGTTGTTCATCGCCTGGCGGATATTGCCCATATCGCCATAGGCCGACACCATGATGCATTTCAGCGCGGGATTCTGCAGTTCGTTGATTTTGGCCAATAACGTCAAGCCGTCCATCTCGGGCATGTTGATGTCGCTCAAGATGATGTCGAAGTCTTTTTCCTTGAGCAACATCGTGAGTGCCTCCAGTCCGTTGTGGGCGAAATGGAATTCGTATTCTCCTTTTCTGATTTTCTTTCTGAAAAACTGTGTTAACAGCAATTCGAGGTCAAGTTCGTCGTCAACACTGAGTATCTTTACAGGCATGCTATTAGGTTGATATTAGGTTGAATCTGTGGAAATCGAGGACAAACATCCTGTTTCCCTCATGGATTGTCAAATCGAATAAGAAAACTTGTTGTCGGTCGTGAAACAAACAAGGCTTCGGAGGTTAGAAAGATAACAAACGGGGACATGCCATCAACTGGCATATCCCGTTTGTCATCTGTATTTTACATCACATCTTCTTCATGATCTCGCCGCCCACGCTGAGTGCTTCCATATTGAGCGGTATCATGTTGTGATGGCGCTCGGGCAGCGTCTTGTGGAGCGCTTTCTCCAAGCCCTTGTTGGTAACCACCGGACACACATGGAGGAGTCCGCCGAGCACGATCATATTGAAGATTTTGGCGTTCTTCATCTCAGCCGCCTTGTCCATGGCATTGATGCTGTACACCTCGATGTCCTTGCGGGTGGGAGGGTTGATGATGCCATAGCTGTCGTAGATGAGGATGCCACCAGGCTTCACCTTCGGTTCGAATTTGTCGAGCGAGGGTTGGTTGAGCACGATGGCAATGTCGTAGCGGCTCAGGATAGGCGATGAGATGCGGTCGTCGCTCACGATGACCGTCACGTTGGCCGTTCCGCCTCGCTGCTCGGGTCCATAGGCCGGCATCCAGGTCACCTCCTTGCCTTCCATCAGTCCTGAATAGGCCAGGATTTTGCCCATGGAGAGCACGCCCTGTCCACCAAAGCCAGATATAATGATTTCTTTTTTCATACGTCGATAATTTTTTGGTGAAACGATCCTACTCCCCAGTGGTGTCCTTCAGGTCGCCTTTGGGATAGAACTTGAACATATTCTCCTGCATCCACTCGTTGGCTTTCTGCGGTGAGAGTTTCCATCCGCTGTTGCAGGTGCTGACGAATTCCACCAGGCAAGAGCCCTTGCCGGCCATCGATGCCTCGAACGCCTTGCGGAGCGCCTTCTTGGCCTTGCGGATGGCAGCCACGTTCTCCACGCTCTGGCGGGTCACATAGCAGGTGCCCTCAAGGGTTGCTGCAATCTCGGTCATCTTCAGCGGGTAGCCATGGAGCGCCGGTTCACGGCCATACGGACAAGTTGACGTCTTCTGTCCGATGAGCGTGGTGGGTGCCATCTGGCCTCCCGTCATGCCATAGATGGCATTGTTGATGAAGATGATGACGATATGCTCGCCGCGGTTGAGTGCGTGAATGGTCTCGCAGGCACCGATACAGGCCAGGTCGCCGTCGCCCTGGTAAGTGAACACCAGGCGGTCGGGCCACAACCGCTTGATACCCGTAGCCACAGCGGGAGCCCTGCCATGGGCAGCCTCCTGCCAGTCGATGTCGATATACTTGTAGGCAAAGACACCACACCCCACGGGTGAGACGCCGATGGATTTCTCCTCCATGCCCATATCTTCTATCACCTCGGCGATGAGTTTGTGCACCACGCCGTGCGAGCATCCCGGACAATAGTGCATGGGCACCTCGTTCAGGAGCGTCGGTTTCTTGTAGACCAGGTTCTCTGGACTAATGATATCGTTTGTTTCCATCACTTCATCAATTTAGTTTTCAATGCCTCTACTATCTCTTCTGGCTCGGGGACAATGCCACCCAAGCGTCCGAAATGCTCCACGGGAACCTCACCGTTGATAGCCAGGCGCACGTCCTCGACCATCATACCGGCATTGATCTCGGCCACGAGCACGCCCTTCTTGCCATGGGCGAGTTCCTTCACCTCCTTGGTGGGGAACGGCCATACGGTGATGGGGCGCAGCATACCTACCTTGATGCCCTCGGCACGGGCCAGTTCGATGGCCTTCTCGGAGATGCGGGCGGCACTGCCGAACGACACGATGACATACTCGGCATCATCGCAAAGCATGGTCTCATACCTCACTTCCTTCTCGCGGATTTCCTGGTATTTCTTCTGCAGGTGGATATTTCGCTCCTCCATGATCTCGGGCTTCAGTTCAAGCGACGTGATGACATTCACGCCCCTGGTGCGCGGTTTGCCCACCGAAGCCCATGGGCACTGTGCGATGACCTCCTCGTCGGTGCGGCGGGGCTTGTAGGGCGGCAGCACGATTTTCTCCATCATCTGTCCGATGACGCCATCACTGAGGATCATGGCCGGATTGCGGTACTTGAAAGCCAGTTCGAAGGCTAGGTCGACGAAGTCGGCCATCTCCTGCACCGACGATGGTGCCAGCGTGATGACGTAGTAGTCGCCATTACCGCCGCCGCGTGTGGCCTGGAAATAGTCGCTCTGCGAGGGCTGGATGGTTCCCAGTCCGGGACCGCCACGCTGCACGTTGACGAATACGCCCGGCAGTTCGGCACCTGCGAGATAGGCGATGCCCTCCTGCATGAGCGCCACGCCAGGGCTCGACGACGAGGTGAGCGCGCGTTTTCCGGCACCTGCGGCTCCGTAGACCATGTTGATCGATGCCACCTCGCTCTCGGCCTGTACCACCACCATGCCAGTGGTCTCCCAGGGTTTGAGGGCGCACAATGTCTCGATTACCTCACTCTGCGGCGTGATGGGATATCCGAAATATCCATCTGCTCCGCACCGAATGGCAGCGTGGGCGATTGCCTCGTTGCCTTTCATCAATGTTACTTCCTGCTCAGCCATGGGCTAACCCTCCATTTTTTTACGGTAGACAGTGATACATCCGTCAGGACATACGATAGCACACGAGGCGCAGCCGATGCAGTCGTCGGGCATTTTTGCCTCGATGTAGGGATATCCCGACACATTGACTTTCTTGTCGGCCATGGCGATGACGCCTTTCGGACAAGCCACAATGCACAGGCCACATCCCTTGCATCGGTTTGTGTTTACCAAGATTTGACCTTTGATTTTACTCATAATATTCAGATTTTATGCCACAAAAGGCAGATTAAGGATTGTAATAATCTTTATGATAAAAATTGAGGATGTCGTCGAGCATTTGCTTGGCTTGCACTGCCGGACTCTCAGGATCGAGGGCGATGGCCTCAAGATAGTTGTTGAGTGCCATCTGCCAGTTACCCTGACGTCTATACTCGTTTCCCAGTTGATAATACTCCTCAGCTGTCATCTTGTGACTCCAATTGTTTATTGATAATATTCTTTTTTTGCTGCCGCCAAGGTATTCTTCATGAGCGAGCAGATGGTCATGGGCCCCACACCACCTGGCACGGGAGTGATCATCTCGCATCGTGGAGCCACCTCGTCGAACTTCACGTCGCCATTGAGCCGGTATCCGCTCTTGCGTGAGCTATCGGGCACGCGGGTGGTTCCCACGTCGATGACCACGGCACCCTCGCGCACCATGTCGGCGGTCACGAAGTCGGGCTGTCCGATGGCGGCGATGATGATGTCGGCCTGACGGCACTCCTCGCGCAGCGTGGCCGAATGGCTGTGGCACACGGTGACCGTGGCGTCGCCATAGTTTTTCTGCATCATCAGCTGTGCCATGGGCTTGCCCACGATGTTGCTGCGGCCGAGCACCACGCATTTCTTACCCGAGGTCTTCACCCCATAGCGGCGGAGCAGGGTAAGGATGCCCAGCGGCGTGGCCGAGATGAAGCAGGGCAGTCCGATGGCCATCCTTCCCACATTCACAGGATGGAATCCGTCGACATCCTTGCGGTAGTCGATGGCCATAATGACTTTCTGCTCGTCGATGTGGCGGGGCAGGGGCAGTTGCACGATGAACCCGTCGACATCGTCGTCCTGGTTGAGTTCCTGCACCTTGGCGAGGAGCACTTCTTCTGTCACGTCGTCCTCGAAGCGGATGAGGGTTGACTTGAACCCGCACGCCTCACAGGCGATAACCTTGTTCTTGACGTAGGTCTCCGAACCTCCGTCGTGACCCACGAGGATGGCTGCCAGATGGGGTTGTTTCCCTCCGGCGGCGACAATGGCCTTCACCTCCTCGGCAATCTCGCCCTTGATGGCGGCGGCAGTGGCTTTTCCGTCTATCAGTGTCATAACTTGTCGCGTTTTATTGTGGCATGTTGGGCATCTTGCCCTTCATGGCGTTCATCATCATGCTCATCTTCGACTGGTTGGTCACCATCTGCATCATCTTCCTGGTCTGGTCGAACTGCTTGACAAGCCTGTTCACATCCTGCACGGTGGTGCCCGAACCCTTGGCGATTCTCATCCTGCGGCTCTGGTTGAGACACTCGGGATGGGTGCGCTCCTTGGGAGTCATACTCTGGATGATGGCCTCAATACCCTTGAAGGCGTCGTCGTCGATGTCGATATCCTTGATGGCCTTTCCCACACCGGGAATCATCGAGGCCAGGTCCTTGAGGTTGCCCATCTTCTTGATTTGCTGAATCTGGTTCATGAAATCGTTGAAGTCGAACTTGTTCTTCTGGATTTTCTTCTGCAGTTCGAGGGCCTCTTTCTCATCGATGATGGCCTGTGCTCGCTCCACCAGACTCACCACGTCGCCCATGCCGAGGATACGGTCGGCCATACGTGTGGGGTGGAAGGCGTCGATGGCCTCCATCTTCTCGCCCGTTCCGATGAACTTGATGGGTTTGGTGACCACGTTGCGTATGGAGAGGGCCGCACCACCACGGGTGTCGCCATCGAGTTTGGTCAGCACCACGCCGTCGAAGTCGAGCCTGTCGTTGAAGGTCTTGGCCGTGTTCACGGCGTCCTGACCGGTCATGGAGTCGACCACGAAGAGCGTCTCGTCGGGGTTGACGGCATTCTTCAGGGTCTCTATCTCGTTCATCATCTCCTCGTCGACGGCCAGTCGTCCGGCGGTATCGATGATCACCACGTCGTATCCCTTGGCCTTGGCCTCGCGGAGCGCGTTGTTGGCTATCTGGACCACGTTTTTGTTATCCTCCTCGGCATAGACGGGCACACCGATTTGCTCTGCCACGACCTTAAGCTGCTGGATGGCAGCCGGGCGGTAAACGTCGCAGGCCACGAGCAGTGGGTTCTTGCGTTGCTTGTTCTTGAGCATGTTGGCCAGTTTGCCGCTGAAGGTGGTCTTACCAGAGCCCTGCAGACCCGACATCAGAATGATGGAGGGCTTGCTCTTGAGGTTGAGGCCCACCGTCTCGCCGCCCATGAGCTCGGCCATCTCGTCGTGCACGAGTTTCACCATCAACTGACCTGGCTTCACAGCCGTCAGCACATTCATGCCCATGGCCTTGCGTTTCACCTCGTCGGTGAATGATTTGGCGACCTTGTAACTCACGTCGGCCTCAATCAGTGCCTTCCTCACGTCCTTGAGTGTGGCAGCCACGTTGATCTCGGTGATTTTACCCTCACCCTTGAGGATTTTGAATGAGCGTTCAAGTCTGTCGCTTAGATTTTCAAACATAATTGTTGCCTAATTTTGTTATTTATTTAATTTTTATTCATTTTCAACTTTACATAGCATGCAAAGATAGGCAAAAAAACGCAAACGCTATCCATTTGCACCCGTTTTTTTACATTTAAAAGAGAAAAAACGAATATTGCACACCGAACAAGACAGTGTGCAATCTCTTGATTCACCATTTGAACCGTGCCACAAGCGGCAGATGGTCGCTGAATCCCCGTTTCCATTTTGGTCCCTTGAAATTCCTCAAAGGCTGCTTTCCGCCATACTTCTCATCGTCTTCGAGCAGGAAAGGCTCATCGACGATACGACAGTCGTGGAGCCAATCGGCCAGGGCCTCGCTCACGAGGATATGGTCGAGGCTTCCCCATTTTCCACGGAATTTGTACGTGCCTTTTGCCCCATTTTTTCCTTTTGCCCCCTGTGAGACACTCACCAGTTGCCGGGAGCACAGCCTGACGAGGGCGCTGTCGCCATCATAGTCGTTGAAGTCGCCGGCCACCAGCACCCGTGCATGGGGGTCGTGGCAGCGGAGCGAGTCGATGGCATCGGCCACCCGCTCGGCCACCCTCAGCCGGTAGGGCCTGGTGGCACGCTCTCCGTCGACCCTGCTGGGGGCATGCACCACCATCACGTGCAGGGTGTCGCCCGAGAGCACCAGTCCCTTGGCATAGAGGATATCGCGAGTGGCATGCTTCCCTTCAGGTGGAACCACCCTGAGGGCATACTGTCCAAGCAAGCGGAAGGAGAAAGGCGAATAGAGCAATGCCACGTCAATGCCTCGCTCGTCGGCCGAATGGGTCATCACATACTCGTATCCGGCATTCCTGAGGAGCGACCGCCGTGTGAGGTCGTGGAGCACCGAGTCGTTCTCCACCTCGGTGAGCGCAATCATGTCGGGCAGCGTCCAGCCCTCACCTTCATCACCACAAGCCACCAGTTCGCGAGCGATATTATTGAGTTTGTTCCAATAGCGGTTTTTGTCCCATTTTTTCGCAGCCTTAGGCAGATACTCATAGTCGTTGAACCCCTCGTCGTGTTGGTAATCGAAGAGGTTCTCGCAATTCAGTTCAACGAAGGTGAACAGCGACACGAGCAAAAGAGACAATGACATAGCTGCGGAAAGGACTGGAAGAAATTTTAGATGAAACGCTATCTTTCTATCTTGATGTCATGCCTCACATTGTTGCGAATTTTCATCAGGTATGCCTTCATGCCATCGGCATCTTTTGTGTCGATGATATGCAACAGTTCCTTGAGTTCCGTCCGTATCTGCGCCACCTGATCGCTGGTATAGGGATTGAAGAGGATTTCCTGCAAGAGGTAGTCGTCCTCGTTGAGCACGCCCTTGGCGATTTTCATATGCCGTTTGAAGGTTGTGCCGGGTGCGTCCTGGTGTTTCATGACAGCGGCGAAGACAAACGTGCTCACGAACGGGATACTGAGCGAGTAGGCCACGGTGCGGTCGTGCTCGTCGAAGGTATACTCATAGATATTGAGGTCGAGCCGCTGGTAGAGGTCCTTGAAGAAGATGCGCCCCATATAGTCGCCCTCGCTGATGATGATGGCGTTCTCCTCGCTCAGTTGCTGGAGATTGGCAAAAGTGGGACCGAACATGGGGTGTGAGGAGACGAACCTGCGTCCCGTCTGCTCGTAATACTCTTTCAGGCCGGTCTTCACCGAGGCGATGTCGCTGATGATGCAGTCGTCGGGCAGGTAAGGGATGACCTCGTCGAAGGCCTTGATGGTGTTCTTCACCGTGACGGCGTTGATCACCAGTTCGGGTGCGAACTCGCGTATCTCTTCCAACTGTGTGAACCGCTGTGTGTTGTAGGTGAAGCGCATGCGCTTCGGGTCTTTCTCAAACACGGCCGTCTCGTGCTCAAAACTCAGCAGGTCGAGGAAGAAACTCCCCATCTTTCCTGCTCCCAGAACCAATATTCTCATAGTGTAGAATTACTTGTTGATGATTTCCATTTGCTGGCGCACGCTTTCCTCGTGCACGCTCTCGAACACTTTCTTCACGAAGTCGGCTCCCATGCCGCAGAGCGAGCCCTGCGCACCTCGTTTGTCGAGGATCTCGCCATAACGGGCAGGCTGAAGCACGGTCATGTTGTGCTCTTTCTTGAACTGGCCTATCTCGCGGCACACCCTCATACGCTTGGCAAGCAAATCCATGAGCTGGTTGTCGAGCTCGTCGATCTGCTTCCTGAGTTCCCTGATATCCTCGGTGCTGACCGACTCGTCGCGGATGACGAGCAGCGAGAGGATGTAGTCGAGCACGTCGGGAGTCACTTGTTGTGCGGCGTCGCTCCAAGCCATGTCGGGCTCGCAGTGCGACTCCACGATGAGTCCGTCGAAGCCCAAGTCCATGGCCTGCTGGCAGAGCGGAGCCACCAATTCGCGCCGTCCACCAATGTGGCTGGGGTCGCAGAGGATAGGCAGACTGGGAATCCTACGGCGCAGTTCGATGGGAATCTGCCACATGGGCAGGTTGCGGTAGATTTTCTTGTCGTAGCTGGAGAATCCCCTATGGATGGCCGCCAACCGCTTGATGCCGGCCTGGTTGATACGCTCGAGCGCTCCAATCCACAGTTCCAGGTCGGGGTTGACCGGGTTTTTCACCAGCACAGGCACATCCACACCACGCAGGGAATCGGCCAGGGCCTGCATGGCGAAAGGGTTGGCCGAGGTGCGAGCACCTATCCACAGAATGTCGATGCCATACTTGAGGGCCAGCTCCACATGCTCGGGTGTGGCCACCTCGGTGGTGACAAGCATTCCCGTCTCTTCTTTCACCCGTTTCATCCACGGGAGGGCTTTCTCGCCATTCCCCTCGAAGCCACCGGGTTTCGTTCGGGGTTTCCACACGCCAGCGCGGAACATGTGGCATCCTTTTTTTGCCAGTTGTGTGGCGGTTGTCATCACTTGCTCCTCGGTCTCTGCGGAGCATGGCCCTGCGATGACCACGGGTCGCTCATTGTCGCTGGGCAGTTTCAAGGGTTGAAGATCTAATTCCATGTTTATCTTGATTTTTTTGTTATTATTGCAAGTTTTTGCTTGACCCTAAAGACTTTAAGGACCTTAAGGACCTTAAGGACCTTAGGGAGCTTACCAGTCGAGGGCCTTTATCCGCTTGAGCGCCTCGCGCATCTTATCGTCTTTGGCACAGAGCGAGATGCGGATGAATCGGCTGCCGTTGCTCCCGAAGATGAATCCCGGTGTGATGAAAACCCTCGCCTCGTGGAGCACGCGCTCGGTGAGCTGTTCCACATCGTCGTACTTATCGGGAATCTTTCCCCAAAGGAACATACCCACCTGCTTGGGGTCGAAGGTGCAGCCCAACTGTGTCATGATGGCCTCGGCTATCTCACGACGACGGCCATAGGTCTCGATATTGGCTTGCCGGTGCCAACTGTCATCATTGTCGTAGGCCTGGGCGGCAGCCAGTTGTATGCCGCGGAAAGTTCCGCTGTCGATATTGCTCTTTACCTTGAGAATCCACGAGATGAAGGTGGCGTTGGTGGCGCAGAGTCCCACACGCCATCCCGGCATGTTGTGGCTCTTGCTCATCGAGTTGAACTCGATACAGCACTCCTTTGCTCCTTCCACCTGGAGCAGCGAGCGGTGATGCTCGTTGAGGATGAATGAATAGGGGTTGTCGTTCACCACCACGATGCCATGCCGGCGGGCGAAGTCAACCAACCGTTCATAAGTCTCCATCCTGGCATCGCCACCGGTGGGCATATTGGGATAGTTGGTCCACATCAGCCTCACCCCACTGAGGTCCATGTTCTCCAGTTCATCAAAGTCGGGCTGCCAGCCATTATCCTCCCTAAGGTTGTAGTTCACGATTCTCGCCCCCAGGATCTTGCTGAGCGAGGTGTAGGTGGGATAGCCCGGATTGGGCACCAGCACGCCGTCGCCAGGATTGACAAACGCCAATGTGACATGCAGTATACCCTCTTTGCTGCCTATCAGCGGGAGGATCTCGGTGGCGGGGTCGAGCGTCACGCCATACCACCGTTGGTAAAAGCGCGCCATTGCCCCACGCAGTTCGGGCGTGCCCATGGTGGGTTGGTAGCCGTGGGCGTCGGGGCGCCGGGCCACCTGGCACAGTGTGTCGATGGTAGCCTCGGAGGGCGGCATGTCGGGACTGCCTATGGCCAGGCTGATGATGTCGCGGCCCTCGGCGTTGAGGCGTGCCACCTCCTTGAGTTTCCTACTGAAGTAATACTCCTGCACCAGACTGAGTCTGTCGGCGGGCTGTATGCTAATTGGTCTGTCTTCCATTTTGATATTCTCCTAAAATTTTCAGTTCTTTGGTCAGTGGTGTAATAGCGTCGATGCTCTGGCGGTATCGGGTGATGTTGTTGTAGGTCACATCCACGTAGAACAGGTATTCCCACTCATGTCCGATGATGGGCAGCGACTGTATCTTGGTAAGGTTGATGTTGTAGAACGAGAGGATGGTGAGCACCTTGGAGAGAGCACCCTCCTCATGGGGCAGTGAGAAGACCAGGCTCGATTTGTCGGTCTTGTCGAGCGGGCGGAGGAAGTCGGCCTTACGGGGGTCGCACACCACAAGGAACCGGGTGAAGTTGTGCTTGTTGTCCTCAATGGAATCTTCGAGCACACGCATACCGTAGAGGCGGGCGGCGGCGGCACTGCAGATGGCAGCCTTGCCCCGCAACTGTTTCTCCATGATTTCCTCGGCAGCGCCGGCCGTATCTTCCGTTTCCACTGCTTTCAGTTCGGCATGCCGGGCCAGAAATTCCCGGCACTGCATCAGGGCCACGGGGTGCGAGTGTATCTCGTCGATGGTGTCCCAGTCGTCTTCGGGCAGGCAGCAGATACAATGGCGTATATGCAGCTTGTGCTCGCCCACCACCGTGGTACCCGAGTCGCGCAGCAATTCGTAGTTGTGGAGCAAGCTGCCGGCGATGGTGTTCTCGATGGCTGTCATTCCGATGACAGTAGGGTCGTTGAGAATCTGTGCATACACCTCCTCGAAGGTGGCACAGCAGATCAGTTGCACCTGCTCGCCCTCGAAATACAGATGGGCTGCCATATCGTGGAACGAACCGGCTTGACCCTGGATAGCTACTCTCTTCATACTGTTCTTATTTTAAACACAAATCCCGCCTCTATCGAAGCGGGAAACTGACTGTAGGCTCTCGGCCTGGTGGTCATAAGTTGAAATCTACACGCAACTTCCCGCTTCGCAATGGCTTGCAAAGTAAAAATAGAAGTAATAGTATGCGTTGAAGGTTCTCATACCTATGATTCTCTTGATTTGGCTGCAAATTTATAACATTATGACCACATCCACAAACATTTTGATGTTTTTTTTGCTTTTTTGTTGATTTATTGTTGCAAAATGGTCTCACCTGGCTTTCTTTGGGAACGGAGCCTGCGTGGCATGGAAGGGAGGGCAGAGCGAGTAGGCCTGGTTGCAGCATCGGCATGTGAGCTGAGGCGCAGCAGCGCCACGCCATACGGAGAAGGGGGATAATGCGGCGAATGTCCACCTTCAGGGAAATTACGGGCACGATCACTGTTTTGGGTGGCTGAAACCACAAAAAAAACACTTTATCGAAATAGGAAAACATTTTTTTGTTTATCTTTGCAGTGCAATTGGTTCACGAACTCAAGTGATGAAAAAGGGAATCGGGTGGAACTCCCGAGCAGTCCCGCTGCTGTGAGTCGTCCTTCCATGCGCCAACAACAAGCCACTGGCCCCCTTGCCGGGAAGGCGTTGGCACACGACGACAAGCCAGAATACCTGCCATTGCACGACAACATCTCGCCTCCACGATGTATGGCGGCGCAGAAGAAGAAGCCCATGAAACGACTCTTGACGACATGCCTGCTGTCGTTCTGTCTTGCCTTGGTTTGTGCCCAGACAAAAAAAGAAGCACAGAGCGACAGCATCAGGCAACTAGACGAAGTGGTGGTAACCTCGAAACTGACCTTCCGTGAGGTTATCCCATCACAAATATTGAGCGGCGAGCAACTCGAGCGGCTCAACACCCACTCCGTGGCCGACGCCCTGAGGTACTTCTCCGGCTTGCAACTGAAAGACTATGGCGGCGTGGGCGGCATCAAGACCGTCAATATCCGCAGCATGGGCACTAACCACCTGGGCATCTACTACGACGGTGTGGAACTGGGCAATGCCCAAAACGGACAGATCGACCTGGGGCAGTTTACCCTCGACAATGTGGACGAGGTGACGCTGTACAATGGCCAGAAGAGCGCCATCTTCCAGACTGCCAGTGATTTTGGCAATGCCGGCTCGGTGTATATCCGCACCCGGCGTCCCTGGTTCTCGTATGGCGAGACCTACCATTTGAAGACCAACGTGAAATACGCATCGAGCGACATGATCAGACTCTCGGGCCTATATGAGCAGAAGTTGGGCGACAACCTGAGCGCATCGGTGAGTGCGGGATTCCTCAACGCCAGCGGCAAGTACAAGTTCCGTTACCGTAGGGTGAACATCGACGGCACCACCGCCTGGGACACCACCGCCACCCGACAGAATGGCGACATCCATGCCGAACGGCTGGAGGTGAACCTGCACGGCACCCTCGACCAAGGTTACTGGTATGCCAAAGGCTATTTCTACAACTCCGAGCGCGGCATCCCCGGGGCTATCGTCAACAACGTGTGGAAACGAGGCGAACGGCAGTGGGACCTCAACACCTTCGGTCAGGCCGCCTGGCAGAAGAGTCTGAGCGACCGATACAGTTGCCGCGTGATGGCCAAATATGCCTACTACCGCACCCACTACGTGAACCGCGACTCCACCCAGTTGCCCGTCGACAACCGCTACTACCAGCAAGAGTTCTACCTCACCACGTCGCACGTGTACGAGTTGCTGCCTCTCTGGAGCATCTCGGCAAGTTACGACCTGCGCTGGAACAAGCTCAATGCCAGCACCTACAACTTCGCCTACCCCACCCGACTGTCGAACCTCTTCTCGGTGGCCACCGCCGTCGACTACTCCCGAGTGAAGTTGCAGGCCAGTCTGCTGGCCTCGGTCATCAGCGACCGCACCCGCCTGCGAGGCAGTCAGCCCACCCTCACGCGGTGGACCCCCGCCATCTTTGCCAATGTCTATCCCCTGCGCGGCAAGATGCTGTCGGTAAGGGCCTTCATGAAGCGCAGTTTCAGGATGCCCACCTTCAACGACCTTTTCTACACCGACATGGGCAATGCCCAGTTGCGTCCCGAGACCGCCACGCAATGGGATGTGGGGCTGGTGCTCAACAAGACCTTCGTATCGGGACTGCTGCGGCATGTGGGCGTGCAGGCCGACGGCTACTACAACACGGTGAAAGACAAGATTGTGGCCTACCCCAAGGGACAGCAGTTCCGCTGGACCATGCTCAACCTGGGCAAGGTGCACATCCGCGGCATCGACATCGAGGCCGAGGCCGATGTGGAGCCCCTCGCCGGACTCACCCTCACCGGACGCGTGCAGTACACCTACCAGGATGCCCGCGACGTGACCGACCCCCATACGCCCTACTACCGCGACCAGATACCCTATATTCCCTGGCACAGCGGTTCGGCCATCGTGGGCCTCGCCTACCGCGGATGGACCCTCAACTACAGTTTCATCTATGCCGGCGAGCGCTACAACGAGCAGGAGAACATCGTCTACAACCACATGGAACCCTGGTATACCAGCGACCTAACATTGATGTATCAGTGGCGGTGGGCGAAAGCCACCTGGAAAGCCACCCTGGAGGTGAACAACCTGCTCGACCAAGACTACGACGTGATACTCAACTACCCCATGTCGAAGCGCAACTACGGGTTGTCGCTCAACGTGGAGATATAACAGCACACCACAGATGACAAAAAAGAGCACCACATACCACCAATCCCTCTGCCACCTGATGACGGCCATCGCCGCTTTGCTGATGGTGGGACTCACCTCGTGCCGCGACGACAACATCGTGGTCTATCCCACCCATACCGACACCGGTGACATCATCGACGGCGACTACGTGGGCATGTACGTGCTCAATGAGGGCAACATGGGGTCGAACAAATGCACGCTCGACTACCTCGACTTCGAGACCGGCACCTACCAGCGCAACATCTATCCCTCACGCAACCCCAACCAAGTGATGGAGCTTGGCGACGTGGGCAACGACATCAAAATCTACGGCAGCAGCCTGTGGATGGTGGTCAACATGTCGAACAAGGTGGAGGTGGCCCATGCCGCCACCGCCGTGAGCCGTGGCCATGTCGACATCCCCAACTGCCGCAACGTGGCCTTTGCCGATGGTTATGCCTATGTGAGTGCCTATGTGGGCGAAATCAGCAGTGAGTCGGTGCTGGGAGGCGTCTACAAGGTTGACACCACCACGCTCCAAGTGGTGGACAAGGTGACGGTGGGCTACCAGCCCGACGAGTTGGTGGTGAGCGGTGGCAAGATTTATGTGGCCAACAGCGGAGGTTACCAGGCCGTGCAAGGCAAGGGCTACGACAACCGTGTGAGCGTCATCGACCTCGCCACTTTCACCCATGAGCGAGACATCGAAGTGGCCCCCAACCTCTCGCTCATCCGTGCCGACCGCCATGGCCGTCTGTGGGTGGCCTCGCGGGGCGATTACGGCTCGCACCGCCCCAACCTTTACTGGCTAGAGAAAAATGCCGACGGACAGATGACTCTGGCCGGCAGCATCGATGCCTCCATTGGCGGGATGTGCATAGATGGCGACTCCCTCTACTACTATGGCGCCACCCAGGATGCCACGGGCAGACAAATCAAAGCATTTGGCATCATCGACCTCCAGCAGAAGCGCATCGTGGACCAAACCCCGTTGCAAGAACCGGCCGACAATCCCATCAAGACCCCCTACGGCATCACCATACACCCCGAGACCCACGACATCTTCGTGATGGACGCCACCAACTACGTGTCGAGCGGCAAACTCTACTGCTTCGACCGTCATGGCCAATGGAAATGGGTGATGTGGACAGGCGACATCCCCGCCCATACCGCTTTCGTGCCCCGCAACCTGAAAGCCAGTTTCGAGCCTGAGGACGACACCCCCAAGACCTACAGCAAATACATCCAGGCCGTAGACGAGTATATGCCCGCTCCGGGACAATTTGTCAACACCCTGCCCGAATGCACCGCCGACGACACCCCCGCCTCGGTGGCTGCGAAATGCACCGAGGCCATCGCAGACAACAACTCGGGGTTGGTGACCCTGGGCGCCTATGGCGGATACATCACCTTCCACTTCGACCACAGCATCGCCAATCTTCCCGGCCAGCGCGACATCTACATCAAGGGCAACACCTATGCCGGCAACAGCGAGCCCGGCATCGTGATGGTGGCCGAAGACACCAACCACAACGGCATCGCCGATGACCCCTGGTATGAGTTGGCCGGCAGTGCCGACACCGACAGCGCCGCGCTCATGGTATACAACTACGAGATCACCTACACCCCCAATCCCCTTGGCGACATTGGATGGACCGACAATCAAGGTCGCAGCGGCGTGGTGGAACGCAACACCTTCCACACCCAGGAGTACTTCCCGCTGTGGCACGACGGCCCACTGCAGTTCAGAGGCACCCTGCTGCCCCGAAACGCCGAGGACCAAAGCCGTGGCACAACCCAATACTGGGTGCTCAGTGCCCTGCGTTACGGCTATGCCGACAACGTGGCCAACACCGACACGCTGGGCTGCAGCTTCGACATCGGATGGGCCGTGGACAACCACCGTCAGCCCGTACACCTCGACCACATCGACTTCGTGCGTGTGTATAGTGCCGAGAACCAGATTTGCGGATGGATAGGTGAGACCTCTACCGAGGTGAGCGGTGCCGAGGACCTGCACCTGGAAGCCTCGCTCGAGGCCATGAGCCGCCGCAAGGGCACGGCGAGAAAACCGAGAACCAATCAACACTAACTTCAATATTCACATAAAAATAATGATTATGAGGAAATTCTACCTTTCATTTATTGCGGCCCTGCTCTTCGCACTGAATGGCATGGCAGGCGACGTGGTGACCTTCGAAGAGATAGAGGTCAACGAGAACGGCTACCAGAACGACTTCGGTGATGACTCCTACTTCGAGTTGGGAGGTTTCACCTTCAACAGCAACTACTTCCCTGAGTGGCTCTATTGGTCGGGATTCGCCATCTCCAGCCGCACAGAGACAACCTTTGTCAACCTCACGCCCGACCAGTTCAACAGTTGCGTGGGACATGGAGTAAATGGTTCAGAGAAATTCTGCGTGGTCTATCCCCAAGGCGAGGAGATAGAGGTAGACGACCCTGAGGGCACTGTCGTCTCGGGGTTTTACGCCACCAACGAAGCATGGGCAGTGGATGCCATCCTCAACGGCGATGGCATGACACCCGGAGCCTTCGCCACCGGCGACTGGTTCAAGGTGACCGTCACCGGCAAGCATGCTGACGAGACCACCGAGAGCATCGACTTCTATCTGGCCGACTATCGCTCGGAGAACGAGGCCGATCACTACTATCTCACTGACTGGACATGGGTTGACCTCACTCCACTGGGAAAAGTCACCTCACTCACCTTCCAACTTGACAGTTCACGCAAGAATGACTGGGGCATGACCACCCCGGGCTATTTCTGCATGGACGACTTCAATGGCGTGGCCCCTGCCGCTGGCGTGGCCACCTTCGAGGAGATTGCCCTCGAGCCCGAAAGTGCCTACAACGGTGCTGGCGTAGAGGGTGAGACCATCACCGACATCTATGGCTCGCAGAGCATAAAGAGCCAGTTCGCCAGCGGTGCCTACCGCTTCACCACCATCTACACTCCCTCATGGGGCTCGTGGTCGGGCATTGCCGTATCGAACGAGACCTCGACGGCCTATGCCACCTATGCCGACCAATACCGCTGCGCCGTGGGCCATGGCTACGACGGCTCCGCCAATTTCGCCGTGGTCTTCCCCTCCGGCAACAACGAGACCGTGGAGCCCGTCGATGGACCAACCGTGATCAGCGGTATGTATGTCACCAACTCGGCATGGAACGTATCGGCCTATACCCAGGGAGACGGCATGACTCCGGGTGCCTTCACCACCGGCGACTGGTGCAAACTCACCATCACCGGCACTCATGCCGACGGCACCACAGCCACCACCGACATCTACCTGGCCGACTACCGTTCGGAGAATGAGGCCGACCACTATTATCTCGACTACTGGCAGTGGGTAGACCTGAGCGTGCTGGGCGAGGTAAGCAACCTCACCTTCGCCATCACCAGTTCGCGTGCCAACGAATGGGGTATGACCACTCCGGGCTATTTCTGCATGGACAATCTCGGAGGTGAGCCCGACGAGACCGTAGGCATCATCCGCAACCAATTCGTTGCCACGAAGCAGATGGCCGCCTCGCGCCACACCCTCGACGGCAAGGCCATCAATACTCCACAGCGTGGCATCAACATCGTGCGCATGAGCGACGGCAGCGTGCGCAAGGTCGTGGTGAAATAAGAAGTTCAGAACTTCTCTCAACTTGAGACTGCTTGCTGATGAGCAAAGCAAATAAAGTAGAGTGAATTATACGGAAATAGGGGACTGCGCTTGTCGCAATCCCCTATTTCCGTATCAGTCTGAGACGGAGCCATGCTCTTATGCCTTGCACCAGATCTGCTGCTGCTCTGGGTTCACTACCATGCCGGTGGGCATCTGGAAGAACACCAGGTAGGTGTCGATGAACTTCGATATGGCTTTCTTGCACTTGGCGGCGAAGGCCTCCTTGCTGTACTCTACTGCTACGACGGGGTTGATATCCATTGCTTTCATTGTTGTATTTGTTTAATGTTGT
>ONGG01000010.1 GCA_900317305.1 uncultured Prevotellaceae bacterium
TTCTGCTGTTATTGACGGGAATCCAAAGTTCCATAAGCTATATCAAATGTATAAATTAGTCGCATGATGAATGAATATTCACTTGCGAAACTTTAGTAAATGATATATACTTAGTCAAAACGCCCTACTATTCAAAGCAATTCTTTTTACTTTACAATCATATCAAAGCTATTTTTTTAGCCTATGACCACAAATATCCATGGGCTTGTGAAAATGAGAGTAAACTTTGCATGGATTTTTACGAAAATGAAGCTGCGGACAGTATAACTATTGACTGTTTGAATTTGATGACAGACAAATCCTATCATATCATATTGACTGACACTATATGCTGCGTGGGAAAGGTAACAGTGACGAGCACAAGAAATAATGACCTCAAAGATTTTTACTATTTGGATAAGGCCAAAGCATTACAGCTCTACAAACAAGTGTCAGATTTGTTCGCTAATGGCCCTGAATCATTCAACTGCGAGATGGAATACTTTGACATTCCTGAAAATAAGCCCTATTTAATACCAATTGATGTTGTCATAAAACTCCATCAAAGTAACAACGTTTCTTCTTTTTCAATAAAGACATCATTGTTTAACTACCGCTCTCATTTGAATATACCTCAACCACTTGGACTGCTGTTAGGCCGTTTGATAATAGAAATGCATAGAAGGGAGGGATTGCGTGGGTTGGATTAAAACAAGGATTTCCCTGCTGAAAAATGAGAATGGTAACAACAACATTAAAATTTCTATACACAAAACTTTGCCCATTTTAGGCTACGTCTCGGGAATTCAGGCAAAAACTCCGTGTTTTGCTTGCAATTCCACTCAACTTGCACTAAATTTGGCTTCGCCCAATTTAGGCTGCGTCTCGGGAATTCAGGCAAAAACTCCGTGTTTTGCTTGCAATTCCGCTCAACTTGCACTAAATTTGCCCTCAATGATATCCTTCGGCGACAACAGCTTCATCAAGTACACCTACAGCGCCACGGGCGAGAAGCTCGGGGTGGAATACGGCGTGCGCCTGCAGCCCGTGCTCTCGCCCACCGACGAGGGATACGTGACGTTCACCGCCACGGGCACGCCGCAGTACCACTACTACCTGAGGGTCCATCTGGGCAACATCCGCGTGGTGATGGGCCAGACATGCTTGCGGTACAGGGGTTGGCCTTGGATATGAAAACCTCTTTCTTTATGTTATTTTATGTTGAAATAAGATGATTTATGTCCGAAATTGCCTAACTTTGCCCTCTGAATCAACCCAATACGACGAAAGAAAAATGAAAATAGCACTGATAGGCTATGGCAAGATGGGCAAGATGATAGAGCAGATTGCCATCAGCCGGGGCCATGAGATTGTGAGCATCATCGACATCGACAACCAGCAGGACTTCGAGTCGGAGGCTTTCGCCTCGGCCGATGTGGCCATAGAGTTTACCTCTCCCACTGCTGCCTATGGCAACTACCTCAAGGCGTTCGCCAAGAACGTGAAGGTGGTGTCGGGCTCCACAGGATGGATGCAGGAGCATGGCGACGACGTGCGCCGGCTGTGCACCGAGGGTGGCCAGACCCTCTTCTGGGCCAGCAACTTCTCTATCGGCGTGGCCATCTTCTCGGCCGTGAACCGCTATCTGGCAAACATCATGAACCGCTTCCCGCAATATGAGGTAGAGATGGAGGAGACCCACCACGTGCACAAGCTCGACGCGCCATCGGGCACCGCCATCACTTTGGCCGAAGACCTCATCGGTCAGCTCGACCGCAAGGCCCAGTGGGTGAAGGGCACCCTGCTCGCACCCGACGGCACGCTCTCAGGGACTGCACAATGCGCACCCGACGAGGTGGCCATCAACAGTATCCGCCGCGACGAGGTACCGGGTATTCACACCATCCGCTACGACTCTGATGCCGATGCCATCACCATCACCCACGACGCCCACTCTCGAAAGGGTTTCGCACTGGGTGCCGTGCTCGCTGCCGAATACACCGCCGAGCACCAAGGGCTGCTCACCACCAGCGACCTGTTCCAATTCTAACGCTTAAACTCACAACAAAATGATAGACAAGGAAAAAGCCAAACTCAACATGAAGGTGCAATGGGCGAAATTCATCGTCGTGCTCGCACTCTACCTGCTGTTCCTCTACTGGGTGAAAAGCTGGCTAGGACTCATCGTCGTGCCCTTCATCTACGACGTCTATATCTCGAAGAAAATAAAATGGCAGTGGTGGAAGGACGCTGAAGGACCCGTGCGCTTCGTCATGAGCTGGGTCGACGCCATCATCTTCGCCCTCGTGGCCGTCTACTTCATCAACCTCTTCTTCTTCCAGAACTACGTCATCCCATCAAGTTCGCTCGAGAAGTCGTTGCTCCGTGGCGACTACCTCTTCGTGAGCAAACTGAGTTACGGCCCGCGCATCCCGCAGACACCACTCACCATGCCCCTCACGCAGCACACCCTGCCGCTGGTCAACACCAAGTCGTATATCGAATGGCCCCATTGGGACTACCGCAGAGTGAAAGGTCTGGGCAACGTGCAGCTCAACGATATCGTGGTGTTCAACTATCCCGCCGGCGACACCATCGCCATGGCCGACAAATACCAGGCACAAGACTACTACCAGCTTTGCTATATGTATGGCGAGGCCAACAACCTACAGGTCGACTCGCTTTCGCCGCAGGCCCAGTGGGATGCCTACCACCAGGCCATTGCCCGTGGCGCCAGCTACATGAAAGGCAACCCCGCCGAGTTCGGACAGATTGACTCCCGTCCCACCGACCGCCGCGAGAACTACGTGAAGCGCTGCGTGGGACTCCCCGGACAGACCCTGCAAATCAAGGACAAGATTGTGTATCTCGACGGCAAGGCCAACAAGGAGCCCGACAACGTGCAATACTCCTACCACCTGAACCTGAAGCAGATGCTCCCCGAACAGTTCATGGAAGAGTATGCCGTCACCATGGAGGACATCCAGAGTCTGAACACCTATGGAGTGATGCCCATGACCCACCGTGCCGCCGAAGCGCTGAGCAAGCGCACCGACCTGGCCGAGAACGTGAGGCTGGTGAACGACTCCGACCGGGTGGACACTGGCAAGACCTATCCCGTGACCGCCAACACCGGATGGACACGCGACAACTATGGTCCCATCTGGATTCCCGCCAAGGGTAAGAGCATCAAACTGACCATGGACAACATCGCCATCTATGAGCGGCCCATCCGTGTGTATGAGGACAACCAGCTCGAGGTGAAAGGCGGCAAGATTTACATCAACGGAAAACAAACCGACACCTACACCTTCAAGATGGACTACTATTGGATGATGGGCGACAACCGTCACAACTCGCTCGACTCACGCTACTGGGGATTCGTGCCCGAAGACCATGTGGTGGGAAAACCCATCTTCATCTGGCTCTCCATCAACCCCGAGAACGTAGGAAAGAAATACCGCTGGAGTCGCCTCTTCAACCTCGTCGACAACATCAAGTAGACAGGATGAACGAACAACCCTTCACCAACACATCCGACACCCCTCCGGCTCCAATGACGGAGGGGTGCTTCGCTGAATGCCTCCTCACCACCACCTATTTCGGTCCGGTGCAGTGGTACCAGAAGCTCTACCGCTACCGCACGGTATGGATGGAGCGCCATGACAGTTTTGTGAAGCAAACCTACCGCAACCGTTGTTGCATCGCCACTACTCATGGCGTGCAGTCGCTCACCATCCCCGTGGAGCATGGGGCCAACAGCCTGCTCACCCGCGACACCCGTATCAGCGACCACGGCAACTGGCGGCACCTGCACTGGAACGCCATTCGCAGCGCCTACGGCGAGTCGCCTTTCTTCGAGTTCTATGCCGACGACCTCGCACCCTTCTTCGAACGGCGGTGGACATTCCTCACCGACTTCAACGACGAAATCTGTGCCCTGATGTGCCAGTTGCTCGACATCACACCTCACCTACAACCCACCACCTGTTTTCTTACCGCCGAAGAGTGTGCCAACCGGCACATCCACGACTTCCGCGATGCTATCCGCCCCAAGCATCCACTACCCGACCCCGGTTTCCAACCACAACGCTACTACCAGGTGTTCGAGGGCGAAAACGGCTTCCTACCCAACCTTAGCATCCTCGACTTGCTCATGAACTGTGGCAACGAGAGCATCTTCTTTCTGTAAAGCATCGTTTTCACTCCATTTCATCGTTTTTACGATGGTTTTTCCTTTCTATCAGCTGGTTATTGAAAGAAAAATCGAGCAATTGGCACTTTTTTTCCAATTTTTCCTTACTTTTGCAGATTGGACATCAAACATCTTCAGCAAGGCTGATAACTGTAAACTTGTATTTTACACTTTCTAATTCAGGTCAAAAACCTATTTCACTACGACAAATAACTATCCCACATAAATGAAAAAACTGCTACTGACCCTTGTCCTCACCACATTCACATTGGTGGGATTCGCACAAACTGACATCGACAAGAAGATGTCGATAACCACTCAGATGTTCCTCGACGAACTCAATGGAAAAATCGATCTCAACCCAAGCACCACCTCGTCGAGACCGCTCGGCAGTCCCTTTGTCGGCAAGAACGGTCCGAAGTCCAACCGGCTCGTCGCCACCCCCGACACCATCAATGGCAAGGTGTATATCTCCTGCTTCCTGCGGTTGCAGAACGACAATGATGTGGCCGAACTGGAAGCCCTTGGTGTGGAAATTCAGACCAGATTCATCAATGGGCTCGTCACCGCCCTCATCCCCATCGAGAAAATCGAGGAGGTGGCAGGCATCTCCAATGTGTCACGCATCAACGTGGCATCATTGATGCGCCACTATACTGATGCAGCCCGCACCAGCACCAATGTCGACGATGTGCTCTCCTGGTCCGACGACGCCAGGACTGCGGGCCTCTTGCAAGGCTACGACGGCACAGGTGTGCTATTGGGCGTCATCGACACTGGCATCGATTTCAATCACATTGCCTTTAAAGACAAGAATGGCAATAGCCGCATCAAGAGGGCATATGTCTATAATGGTTCCCTTGCAAAAGAATACGCATCCAGTGATATTACTAGTTCAACCACCGATAACAAATCAGAAGACCATGGCACCCATACCAGTACCACCGCCGGCGGTTCGAGTGTCAAGGTGAGTGGCAACACCGTCACGGTGACCGACGACCACGCCAATGCCACTTATGGCGGTATGGCTCCAGGTGCCGACCTCTACCTGGCAGGAGTCAACGGATTGAATGACACCTATCTGAGCAATGCCTTTGATAAAGTCATCACCTATGCCGATCAGAACAACATGCCTGTGGTAGTGAGTAACAGCTGGGGATCACAATATGGTCCTCACGATGGTACGAGTGATTATTCAGATGTCATAGCCACGTATTTTGGCGACAACTACCCCAATCACATCTGCCTGTTTGCCTCATCCAACGATGCCGACAATTCTAAAGACGGTGAAGGCGGTGGATACCATCTCTCGGGCACAGCCAGCAGCAACAGTCCCCTACGTTCCATTCTCAGATGTAACTATTATTCCGACACCGACGCCGGTTACTTGTACAGTGGTATCATCGCCAATGCTTGGTGCCGGTCGACCAATGTGAGCAGCATGGCCTGCAAAATCTATGTGCTCGACGCCAAGACTGGCAGTGTCAAGACGTCTGTCACAGTCACCCCTTCTACCAGAGGTACTACTGTATCGGGACTAAGCGCCTATTTTTCTGGAACACTTTATGCTTACAAAGACTATGTCAGTTCCAACAAAACCCAAATTTTGCTGTACTCTGGTAATGGACTGAAATCACTGAGCACTACCTCCACCACGAAAAACGGAGAGTCTTATTTAAAGAGCGATTACACCCTGGCCGTGGAGTTCTACCCCACCAGCGGCAGCGCCATCATCGACGCATGGGGCGGTGATTACTGCTACTTCACCAACCACCTCACCACAACGGGCTACAATTGGAAAAACGGTGATAACGACATGAGCGTGAGCGACGAGGCCATGTCGCCCAACGTCATCTCCATCGGTGCCTACGTGACGAAGAACAGGGTGACCAACTATAAAGGCACTACATACAACTACTCCGACGAGTATACCATAGGCGACATCGCTCCGTTCTCGAGTTATGCCACGGCAGAAGCCAGCCCCGATGGCCAGCAGTATCCTTGGATAACGGCACCGGGAGCACGGATTGTGGCTGGCGTCAATCACAACCACACTGCTTCGACCGATGATTATAGCTATTATGGCAGTTACTTTAACAAAGACCTAGTAGTCAACAGCGCTACCAATCCCTATGCTGCCATGGAGGGCACATCGATGGCTACTCCTGTGGCTGCCGGCATCGTGGCACTATGGCTGCAGGCCGCCAAGGAAGTAGACAAGAAGATGACCGTGAACGATATCAAGGAGGTGATGCGCCAGACTGCCATTAAAGACAACTTCACCACCGCGGGTCCCAACGCCTCGCACTTCGGCCACGGCAAAATCGATGCCCTCGCCGGCATCAAGTATATCCTCGGTGCCACAAGTCAGCCCACTATCAAGGCCACGCCCACCAGCCTCTCCTTCGAGGGCTACGCCACCATGTCGCACACCCAGAAGCTGAACGTGAAGGGCCTCCGCCTAGAGGGCAAGATCACCGCCACGCTCAATGACCCCAGCCATGCATTCAGCATCGACAAGACCTCCATTACCGCAGCAGATGCCGCTCAAGGTGTCGACATCACCATAACGTGGTCGCCCCTGGTTGCTGGACAGACCTCTGCCACCATCACCCTCTCCGCTCAAGATGCCGAGAATGTGGTGGTGAGCCTCACCGGAACGGCTCAGGCTGCCACGCCCACGATTATTGCCGACAAGACCGAAGTCAACTTTGGCAACTGCAACATCAACCAGTCCTACACGCAGACCATCCATGTGTCGGGCCGCTTCCTCGCCGAGGAAGTGAAAGTGGCTCTCACCGACGCCAACGGCGTGTTCACCGTCAGTTCCACCACCCTAACGGCCGCTGACGTGAACGAAGGTACCGACCTCACCATCACGTTCTCGGCCGCTGAGGATAATTCCTACAGTGGAAGCATCGTGCTCTCGAGCGAGGGTGCCGAGCAGGTGACTATCACGCTTAGCGCCACCGCTTCGGATGGTGGCACGGCCAGCGATCCCTACCTCAATATCGCCAAATATGCCACCATCGACGATGCTGGATGGAGCACCACATACGTGAACAAACTATATGCTTACACAGAGAACACCGACGAGCATTACGCCTGGCTCACCATGCCCGTCTATGGCGCATGGGTGGGATGCTACTACAACAACAACCCACAAAAGTGGATCGCTACTAATGTGACATCCACAACACCACAAAAATATAGTGGTACTAATTGGTATGCAACCAATGAGTTCATAGGTAGCGACAAATATTTCACAAGCACATCACCTCGTGCTATGGGATATAATGCAGGGAATAATACCACACTAGAGACCATCACCTTCCATGTGACCAATACCACTGCTGTCAAGCTTCTGGGCTTGGGACAGTCAAAAACCAAAAGCAATTATCCTGCCACAATGAAGATATACGAATGTGAGAGAAATGCCGATGGCTCCATGAAAGCATCATCAACAGCCATCCAGAGTTTCTCTAATTCCGCCACCACGGGCTCCTTCGTTCTGGCTACCACCGATGAACTCGACGCGACGAAGATTTACAAGGTGGAAGTGGGCACTTATCGCAGTTATCTGTGTGAGATAGGATTCAAGACCCCGCTCAAGGTCACCGGCGATGTGAACATTGAAGGTGATGTGAACATGGACGGCGAAGTGAACGTGCTCGATGTGACCGCAATCATCGACATCATCTTGCAGGACGACAAGGCTGCACCCTACAAAAATCCACAGTACGACCATCAGGCAGCCGACTTGAATGGCGATAATGACATCAACGTACTTGACGTGACGATGCTCATCGACATCATCTTGAAAAAGTAAGAGAAACAATACGTTGGCCTCAACGTTTTTTGGCCCTAATATCAAAATCCCCCGCTCGTCAGTGATGAGCGGGGGATTTTCTTGATTAAAAGAAGTTGAGACAATAGTTCAAATTCACCTCATTGCTCAAAGGTTGTTAGCCGTGGTAATGTCTGAACTCCCGAACTCCTGTAACTCCTGAACTCCTAGAAGTTGAGCGAAAGCGATACTTCATTAATGTAATCACTTGAAAATCAATGTGGTGAGATGTGTCGGATTGAACACCTCCTGCGCCACCGTCAGTATCTCATCGGCGGTCACGCTGTCGATGTTACGGTAGAGGCGTTCCACATCGCGCTCCCATCCATAATGCAGGAAACTCTTCCCAAAACTCAGCGCAAAGCCCTCACGGGCATCACAGGCCACACCAATCTGTCCTTTCAGCTGCCGCTTGGCAGCCGAGAGTTGGGTGGGTGTGAGCCGCTTCGAGGCCAGATGGTCGAGCTCGTTCCTCACCAGTCGCAGACAGCGTGCCACATGATGATGGTCGCAACCGAAATACACACACCAGGCTCCCGTGTCGCTGTAGCTCACCATCGAACTCTCCACCGTGTAGACCAGACCGCGCCGCTCACGGAGCGACAGGTTGAGCCGGGCGTTCATCCCCGGCCCGCCAAGGATGTTGTTAAGCAAGTAGAGGGCCATGCGCCTGTCGCTATGTATGCCATAGGCCCTGTTGCCCAGCATCACATGCGCCTGGTGGGTGCTGCGGTCCATCTCTATCTGTTGCCCCACGAGAGGAGACAAGGTGGCAGCCTTCAACTCGAGGTCGGGAATCTGCGGGGTGGCTGCGGGAAAGTCGGAAGTGGCCTTCTCGAGCAACCGCACGAGCCGGTCGAAGTGGATATCGCCGTAAGCGAAGAACACCATGTTCTGCGGCACGTAGAACCTACGGGTGAAGCGCTGGGCATCGGCGGTGCCGAAGGTTCTCAGCCGTTGGGTCTGCCCCAAGATGTTGTGCCCCAGGGGGTGCCCTTTGAAGACAATGTTCTCGAACTCGTCGTAAATCAACTCGGCAGGCGAGTCGTTGTAGCTCTCTATCTCGTCGGCTATCACCTCGGCCTCTTTCTCTATCTCGGCCTGGGGATAGACGCTGTGGAAGACGATGTCGCTGAGCAGGTCGACAGCCCTGGGCAGATGCTCGCGCAGGATGGCGGCATAATATACCGTGTCTTCCTTGTTGGTGAAAGCGTTGAGGTCGCCGCCCACCCGTTCCAGCGAGTTGAGCACGTGCCATGCCCGCCGGCGGGCTGTTCCCTTGAAGGTGACATGCTCGCAGAAATGGGCAAGGCCCTCCTCATCGGGTGCCTCGTCGCGTGAACCCACATTCACGCCATAGCCGCAGAACACCACGGGCGAGGCGTCATGACGGTGAATCACCCGCAGTCCATTGGCCAAAGTATAGGTATTGTAGTTCATGCTGCGAAATTACTGCTTGTGGCGCTCAATACAAAATAAAATGGGAAATAAATCTACCATCAAGGCGTATATTCGGGATTTTTGGCTAAATTTGCAGTCTCAATCTAAATTGGAAATCATGCGCAAAGTTATAGGAATCGGTGAAACCGTGCTCGACATCATCTTCAAGAACGAGCAGCCCATAGGAGCCGTGCCTGGTGGCTCCGTGTTCAATGGCATCATCTCGCTCGGACGGTCGGGCATCAATGCCTCGTTCATCAGCGAGGCGGGCAACGACCGTGTGGGAAAGAATATCATCAAGTTTCTCAACGACAACCATGTCGACTCCAAAGACATCTATGTCTACCCCGAGAGCAAGTCGCCCATCTCGCTGGCTTTCCTCGACGAGAACAACGATGCCGAATACCTCTTCTACAAAGACCACGGCCACGACCAACTCGACTTCATCTATCCTGAGGTCAACCCCGACGACATCGTGATGTTTGGCTCCTACTACGCCGTCAATCCCGTGATACGCCCACAGGTGCTGGGCTTTCTCGACCATGCCCGAAGCCATGGCGCCATTCTCTACTACGACGTCAATTTCCGTCCCTCGCACAAGAACGAAGTGATGAAGATCACCCCCAACCTGCTCGAGAACCTCGAGTATGCCGACTTCGTGCGTGGCAGCGTCGACGACTTCCGCGTGCTCTACAACAAGGAAGACCCCGACAAGATCTACAACGCCGAGGTGTCGTTCTACTGCAAGAACTTCATCTGCACCAATGGCACGAAGAACGTGGAGCTGAGAGCCACCCGCGGTATCAAGAAGAGCTACCCCATCATCCAGACCACCACGGTGAGCACCATCGGCGCCGGCGACAATTTCAATGCCGGCTTCGTCTACGGACTGATGCGCTATGGCATCACCCGCGAGGCGCTCGAGCGCGGACTCCCCGCCCGCATCTGGGACAAGGTCATCCACTGGGCCCAGCTGTTCTCTGCCAACTGCTGCCAGAGCATCAACAACTCCATATCCGTCGACTTCGGCATCCAGATGGCCGAGGACGCAAAGGGTGAGAAAGACACCTACCTCGAATGGTAAACGCAATCTACATATTAACAACATCAAGACAAACCAACTCACACCTATGACAACCATTACCGACAATATCTATTACGTGGGCGTCAACGACCGCAACAAGAACCTCTTCGAGGGACTTTGGCCACTGCCCAATGGCGTATCCTACAACTCCTACCTCATCGTCGACGAGAAAGTGTGCCTCATCGACACCGTCGAAGTCGACTTTTTCACCCAGTTCATCGAGAACATCCAGGAGGTCATCGGCGACAGACCCATCGACTACCTCGTCGTCAACCATATGGAGCCCGACCATAGTGGCTCTATCGCACTCATCCGCAAGTACTATCCCGAAATCCAGGTGATTGGCAACAAGAAGACCTTCGGCATGCTCAGCGGCTTCTATGGCATCAGCGAGAACGAACTGGAGGTGAAGAACGGCGACACCCTCTCGCTGGGCAAGCACCAGTTGCAGTTCGTGCTCACCCCGATGGTGCACTGGCCTGAGACCATGGTCACCCTCGACACCACCTCGAACGTGCTCTTCGCCGGCGACGCCTTCGGGTGCTTCGGTGCCCTCAATGGCGGTGTCATCGACAGCGACATCTGCTGCGACACCTTCTGGCTCGAGATGGTGCGCTACTACTCCAACATTGTAGGCAAGTACGGCACGCCTGTGCAGAATGCGCTGAAGAAGTTGGCCGGTGTCAAGCTCGACTATATCTGCTCCACTCACGGCCCCGTGTGGCACGACAACATCCAGCGTGTGATCGACCTCTACGACCGCATGAGCCGCTACGAGACCGAGGAGGGCATCGTCATCTGCTACGGCACGATGTACGGCAACACTGAGCGCATGGCCGAGGTCATCGCCAAAGCCGCCAGCAAGGCCGGCATCAAGAACATCGTCATCTACAATGTGTCGAAGACCCACCACTCCTATATCCTGCGCGATATCTTCCGCTACAAGGCCCTCATCGTGGGCGCCCCCACTTACAACACCAGCCTCTACCACGAGATGGACGTGCTCCTTTCCGAGGTGGCCCACAAAGACATCAAGAACCACCTCATCGGATGGTTTGGCAGTTTCGGATGGGCCAGCAAGGCCGTGGCCAAGATACAAGAGTGGAACGACACCGCCCTGCACTTCGAGGCTGTCGGCACTCCTGTGGAGATGAAACAGGCCATGAATGCCGACACCCGCTCGCAATGTGAGGCTCTGGGACAGGCTATGGCCGAGCGACTCATCGCCGACCGCAAATAAGAAACTGAACTGGAATTCTGATGAAGCCCACCGACTTGCAATCCAAAGTCATCGCTTTCATGCGCTTCCCGCTCTTGGTGCTGTTGTTGTTCCTGCATTGCAACTTCACCACCTTGGGCGAGGAGTGGGCTTCATTGCCTTTCGCCAGCCACTTCATCAATATCTTCTCGCAGCGCGTAGCACCCATCGTCTTCCCTGTGTCTTTCTTCATCGCCGGATACCTGTTCTTCAAGACCGGACAGTTCTCCTCCGACATCTATTTGAAGAAACTCATCCACAGGGTCCAGTCGCTGCTCGTTCCGTTCTTTCTCTGGAACCTGCTCTATCTGCTTCTCGCCATCATCATCGGCCTTTTCACCGGCGAGATTCCCATCCTAGGTATCCTTTACGACAACCTTACCTTCACCGACGGACTGAAATCGTTCTGGGACATCTCGCTCATTGCTGGTGGCAACAGCATCGCCGCACCCATCGCCGTGCAGTTCTGGTTTGTGCGCGACCTTATGGTCACCATGGTGTGCTCACCGCTCATCTATTTCGCCGTGAAGTGGTTCATCACCCTCTCCGGGCGCAGGCCCCTGGTGCGCTACCTGCTGTTCCTCGCCATTGTATTCGCCCTTGGATACTGTCCGCATTTCACGGCCATCAACCCCGACGGATGGCTCTTCTTCGCCTATGGCGCCTATTTCGGCATCAAGAAAAAAGAGTTTATCGTGGCCATGCTGCCCTATGCCCTGCCATCATTCATCGTGCTGGCCATAGTCATCGGCATCGAGCAACTCATTCCCTGCGAGTTCATCTACCGACTGGAGTATGTGGTGGGACTCATCTTCGTCATCTCGTTCACCACCGTCATGGTACGGGCCGGAACCTGGTATGTGAACATGACGCTCGCCAATGGCAGCTTCTTCATCTTCTCCTACCACTACATGGTGCTGGGATTCATCATCTGGCTGCTCGGCAGCAGTGCCCTCGCACCCCATAGCGCATGGCTGGCATTGCTCTACTACGTGCTCGCCGTGATCATTGTGGTGTTCCTCGGCCTGCTCTTCTACTGGCTCATGCGCACCCGCCTTCCCTTCATCACTTATATCCTCATGGGAGGAAGGAGATAATCATGCGTATCAGCGTCTTCTGTTCTGCCAACGAGCATATCAACCCCGTCTTCTTCGAGCAGACGGCGGCACTCGGACGATGGATGGGCCTCAACGGGCACACCTTGGTGTATGGGGGCTGCGATATGGGACTGATGGAGTGTGTGGCACGGGCAGTGCATGAGAACGGCGGACAAGTGGTGGGCGTAGTGCCTTCGATATTGGAGAAAGGCGGCCATACTTCCAAATACATCGACACGCTTATTGGCTGTGAGACCCTCGACGAGCGCAAGCAACTGATGCTCACACACAGCGACGTGGCCTTGGCCCTGCCCGGTGGCATCGGCACCCTCGACGAGATTTTCTCCATGGCAGCACAGGCCACCCTGGGCTATCATGCCAAGCAGGTGGTGGTCTACGACATGGCCCAATTCTGGCAGCCCCTCGAGTCGATGCTCAACCACCTGCAACAGCAAGGGCTGATGCGTGGCGACTACCACCGCCTCATCACCTTCGCCCACTCGCTCGACGAGGTGAGGGCCAGCATAGCACATCTTGAGCCATAGGAAGAGGAACAAGAAAAAAGGTGACGGTATTCGCATACCACCACCTGAAAAGAATCTTTTTTAACCTAAAAATAAACCTATTAACCAAAACTAATCGTATAACGTATGAAACTATGCTCCGCTGAGTGAATTTCATGATGCAAAGATAGCATCGCTATTGCTCTTGGGCAAATTTTCTCAACGAATCGCCCTGTTCAGTAAGCAAAACGCGGAAAAATGTCAGTCACAATAGACAAAAATCAGAAAATATTGCGGAAAAAGTTGCCCAATCCATAGGAATTGCCTAAATTTGCTTTCAATATGTCAATCTAAGGCAAGAAAAACCAAACACTAAAAACAAATATCGATATGGCAATAGACAAAATCGACAATCTGGACAAGAAAATCCTCGGCATTCTCTCTAAAAACGCCCGCATCCCATTCAAGGATGTGGCTGCAGAGTGCAATGTGTCGAGGGCTGCCATCCACCAGCGTGTGCAACACCTCATCGAGAATGGCGTCATCACTGGCAGCGGCTTCGACATCAACCCCAAGAGCCTGGGCTACTCCACCTGCACCTATGTGGGCATCACCCTTGAGCGCGGAAGCATGTACAAGACCGTGTGCGAGCGCCTCATCCATATACCCGAGATTGTGGAGTGCCACTTCACCACAGGCCCTTACACCATGCTCGTGAAACTCTACGCACGCGACAACGAGCAACTCATGGAACTGCTCAACAGCCAGCTCCAGAGCATCCCCGGCGTGGTGGCCACCGAGACGCTCATCTCACTTGAGCAGAGCATCAAGCGCGAGATTCCCGTGAAAACAGACGAATAACTCCACTGCACCATGACCTCTTTCGACCTTAACGCACATCTCAACAATATCTACGCTGCGTTTCCCGAGGGCAAACGCAAACCCATTATCGGCATCACGGCCAATTTCTGGAATGGCGAGGCCACCATGGCCAAAGCCTACTACCAGCAGGTGGCCGATGCCGGTGGCACACCTGTGCTCATCCCACCCGTAGCCGATAAAGACATCATCGTGAGCACCCTCGCAGGCATCGATGCCCTGCTGCTCACCGGCGGTGCCGACTTCAACCCCCTATGGGCCGGAGAGGAGCCCCTGCCACAACTCCACCATATCAATGCCGCCCGCGACCTGCCCGAACTGCTCATCACGCAGCTGGCCTACAACCGGCAGATTCCTATCCTCGGTATCTGCCGCGGCATACAGACCTTGGCCATCGCCCTTGGCGGAAAAGTGATGCAAGACATCGACGTGGCCCAGCAGGAAGCTGCTACGGCCGACGAGACCACCGACAAGAAAAAATCGAAAAAATCGCAAGAGACGGCTCCCACCAAACCCGTCCACATCAAGCACTCGCAGGACAGCGACCGCAACCTGCCCACACACTCCGTGACCGTGGAGCAGGACTCCATGCTCTACCGCATCTACAAGAGCGACAAACTCTTTGTCAACTCTTTCCACCACCAGGCTGTGGCCGACCCCGGCAAGCGATTCAAAGTGACCGCCAAGTCGCCTGATGGCGTGATAGAGGCCATCGAGAGCTGTGAGTTCAAACCCATTCTCGGTGTGCAGTGGCATCCCGAATGCATGGAGGCCGAGGGACGCCCGCTCTTCGAGTGGTTGGTGGCACAAGCCGGCAATTTCCATCTGGCCAAGCGGTTGCACGACCGCGTCCTCACACTCGATACCCATGTCGACACGCCGATGTTCTTCCATCAGGATGTCAAGTTCGACCAGCGCGACCCGCGAATCCTCGTCGACCTGCACAAGATGACCGACGGCCGTCAGGATGCCGTCATCATGGTGGCCTACCTGCCACAGCCCAAGATGGGCGAGAGCTTCTCGTCGAAGGTGCATTTCGACGTCAACACCCCCATGGAGTATGCCGACTTCATCTTCGACAAGATAGAGGCCATCGTGCGCAGCAACCGCAAGTACATCAGCATCGCCCGCACCCCTGCCGACCTCTTCGAAGACAAGCGCAAGAACCGCAAGTCGATCATGTTTGGCATCGAGAATGGTATCGCGCTCAACCACGATGTGGCCAACATCAAGCATTTCGCACAACGAGGGGTGGTCTACATCACCCTGTGCCATAACGGCGACAACGACATCTGCGACAGTGCCAAGGGCTGCGACACCAACCACGGCGTGAGCAAGTTCGGCGAGAAGGTGATACGCGAGATGAACCGCGAGGGTATCATGGTTGACCTGAGCCATGCCAGCGAGCAGAGTTTCTACGATGCGATGGAGATCAGCAAAACACCCATCGTGTGCAGCCACAGCTCCTGCAAGGCGCTCTGCGACGTGCCCCGCAACCTCTCCGACGACCAACTCCGCGCACTGGCCAAGAAAGGCGGTGTGGCGCATATCACCCTCTATGGGGGATTCCTGCGCAAGGAGGGCGAAGCCACCATCCGCGATGCCATTGAGCACCTCAACCATGCCGTGCGCATCATGGGCATCGACCATGTGGGCCTGGGCACCGACTTCGATGGCGACGGTGGCGTAATAGGCCTTGCCGACTCGTCGGAGATCATCAACTTCACCCTGGCGCTGCTGAAGAACAAATACAGCGAGCGCGACATCCAGAAAATCTGGGGAGGCAACTGGCTGCGCGTCATGGCACAAGTCCAGGCCTTGGCCAAATAAGCATCCCCTAATTCCCATCACGATTGACAAAAAAATGACCAAGCGATATCTCATCAGTTGCACCCTGGCCGCAGTGGTCCTCATCCTCTTCGGAGCGGCTTCTTGCAACCATGGCAAGAAAGAAGTACTCGAACCCATCACCGTCGACCCCAAGGGACCGCAGTTCGACGCCGACTCGGCACTGGCCTTCTGCTACGGCCAGTGCGCATTTGGGCCGCGCACGATGAACAGCGCCGCCCACGACCAATGTGAGGCATGGATCGTCGACAAGTTCAAGCAGTATGGCTGCGAGGTGGAGACACAGAAGGCCACCCTTCATGGCTTCGACGGCACGCCACTGCGCGCCACCAACATCATCGCCCACTACCAGGCCGACAAACCCAAGCACATCTTGCTCTGCGCTCACTGGGACAGCCGTCCGTGGGCCGACAACGACCCCGACAGCACCAACTGGCGCACACCGGTGATGGCAGCCAACGACGGGGCCAGTGGCGTGGCCGTGATGATAGAGGTGGCACGACTGCTGCAGAAGGTCGACTCGCTCGACCTGGGTGTCGACTTCGTTTGTTTCGATGCCGAGGACTGGGGAGTGCCCTTGTGGAGCGACCGCTCCGACGAGAACTCATGGGCACTGGGTGCACAGTACTGGGCCGCCAACTATGGAACGAAGCCTTACGACACGGCTTTCGGCATCCTGCTCGACATGGTGGGAGGACAAGGGGCTGAGTTCTACCAAGAGGGCATGTCGCTGAAATATGCTCCTGCCATCGTCGAAAAAGTGTGGAATGCTGCCCATGCCGCCGGCTATAGCCAGTATTTCCCACGCTCTTTAGGTGGGGGCATCACCGACGACCATCTTCCCGTCAACGAGAAGGCGGGCATCCCCACAGTCGATATCATCCCCCACTATCCCAACTGTCAGGAGAGTTCCTTTGGCCCTACATGGCATACCGTGAGCGACGATATGGACCATATCGACAAAAACACGCTGAAGGCGGTGGGCCAAACGGTCATTCAGGTGTTGTTCACCGAATGAGGTAATCCAGAACCTAAGACACAAAAAAACCACATTCCCAGAGTCTGAGAGTGTGGAGAAATGAAGAGCACTACTCCCCCAAGGAGTAATGCTCTTATTGTATATATGCGGCATGTATGAATGGCGCTGGGCAAAAGGATGCTGTTTATCTGACTTCCAAATTGTCGTGACGAGCCATCCAAACACAGAAAAGGTAACTTACCAAACTCATTGCCACGATTGTGATTATAGCTGTTGTATTCATTTTTCTATTCTTTTAAAGTTTGTTATGTTCGTTTTGATGATGCAAAATTACATCTGCTTCAAGTCACACGCAAGCATTGGTTATGAATTGTCGAGCATCCTCCACCACAAGAAAAACGAAATGCTGCTATCGAAAATTTCGATAGCCATATAGGATTGCGAACAAAAAATGCAATAGATATTTTGTATTTACAGGGAAAAGCAGTTACTTTGCATCTGATATGGAACTAAGACAATTGAAATATTTCGTCAAGCTTGCTGAGACACTCAATTTCTCAACTGCGTCCAAAGAACTGTTCATCAGTCAGAGCACGCTTTCGCATCAGATTCTGCAACTGGAGAACGAACTGCAACAACCCTTGTTCCAGCGAAACAGCCATGAGGTGATACTGACCGAGGCTGGTCTGGAATTGCTGCCTCTTGCCAAAGAGACGCTCCATTCCGCTGACAACTGCTTGCAAAGGCTGGAGGAACTGAAGAACCTGACAGGTGGAGAGTTGAATATCGGGGTCACCTTCTCCTTCGCCAGCATTATGGCCGAGACCGTCACCGCTTTTCTGAGAGAGCATCCTCACGTCAAGATGAACGTCACCCAATCGACAATGGCCGACCTGATTGCCCGCCTTGAAAACCATGAGCTTGACTTCGTGCTCGCCTTCAAGCCCACCACGCCCAATCCCAGAATCGACAGCCAGGTGCTGTTCCACCACCGTCTGGCAGCCATCGTCAACGACCACCACGCCCTTGCCAACCGTTCTACTATTACTTTCGACGAACTTCAGAAATATGACCTTGCCCTGACAAAAAAAGGCACCCAGGCCCGGAGTGCCTTCGAGCGTGCCATAGCGCAAACCGATTACAAATTCCGGATAAAAGTCGAGATGAATACGGTCTATCTGCTGTTCAGACTGATACGGAAGTCAAACTATGTCACCTTGCTCAGCGAGAGCACGGTAGTGGCAGAGCCTGGTCTGAAAGCCATCCCTATCACCGACACCGACACACCCGAGAAGCAAATGCATGGCTGTATCCATCAACTGAAAAATGCTTATGTGAAAAGAGCCGCGCGCGAGTTCTTCCACATGCTCGGCCAGAACGAATCCGTTCTCTTCAATCAAAATTTGAAATAATGAAAAGAATAAAGTCTCGCTTTTGCGAGACTTCTTGTTGTTCAGATAATAGCCTATAATTCAATTCGTTGCGCTCAATGGGTTGTTGGCAAGAGTAATGTCTGAACTCCTGAACTTCTGAACTCCAACAACAGCCTACAGCTGGCCGGCCTCCACCATGAGCACCACGCGCTCGGTGAGGCGGTCGGTGCTGTCGGGTTTGTATTTCTTCTTCAGACTGGCACCGAAAGTCCATGCAAACGCCTGCCAGAAACCGGCGCGGATAGGACCCATAAAAGCTTTTACGATGTCGTACGACGATGAGTTGCACTCACGGTTCACCAACTTGATGAGCAGTTTGCCCTGCGAGTAGGTGAGTTTCTTCATCTGGGGCTTGTAGCGCTGGTAGATCTCATCCTCCACTTTCTTCATGTGCTCGTCGCGCGACTTCTTGTC
This sequence comes from uncultured Prevotellaceae bacterium, assembly GCA_900317305.1. Classification (GTDB taxonomy): domain Bacteria; phylum Bacteroidota; class Bacteroidia; order Bacteroidales; family Bacteroidaceae; genus Prevotella. Next base: position 18,957 of record ONGG01000010.1, read on the forward strand.
GGGGATGGTCTGCAGCGTCTCATACGTCTCGCGGATAATCTGGTTGGCTTCCTTGGCAATGGGCAACACTTTCTTCACGTTGGCCACCAGCCGATTATAAGCCTGCCGCTGTTTCTCGCTCTTCAGCTCCACCACCGGATACACATACACGTTGTTCATCTCGAGGAAGAGCACGCTGTCGCCATCGACCAAGGCCTTGGCCAATTTCACGGTGGGCACAAACGTGGGGTCATCACCACCTGCCGCACCTTCCTCTACTTGGCCCCAAGCCACTGCCGAGCAAAAACACAGCATAGCCCAAAGCCCGATGTAACGTCTCACGGTCTGCATACGGCGGCAAACTTACGCATTTTTTCGGAAATATCGTCCATCTTCCATAAAAAACCACATATTTTTAAGATTTCGGCGAGCATCCAAGGCATTATCTTTCGTTGCTTTTCCATGTTTCGCAAAAAATCATTATTTTTGCTGAATAATTGCCACTAACATCCATCCTATTATGAAAACCAACATTCAACACTTGATTACAGCCATTATCCCTACCATCATGCTGCTTTTGCTGCTCTCTGGTTGCAACGACAAGAAAGAGGAAGCCAAAGACCAGACATCAACACCTGCCACCGAGGTGAACGGGAAAAGTCAACAAACGATAACCGACAGTAAGGACGCTGCCGATGCTGCTGTTCCGGCCGACACACTGGCCACCGAGGAAGCCGAGGAGGCACCCAGCCAACTGGCATCCGAGACACCAAAGGAGAGAAACCAACTCCATCCCGTCTATATGGGCGTATGGGGTGTGGTAGGAGGCACAGGGGTGAACTTCGACATGGACGGCACGACGGGCAGCTATATCCCCTACGATATCGCCGAGGCAAAAGAATACGGGGCAAGGCGTCAACTGAAACTCGTCAGTTACGACCCCAAATCCGGCTCTTGCGTCATCAACGCTTATCTCAATGGCAAATACATCGGTCAGTTCGATGGCATCTTCGAGGAATACGAGGGGAAGACCGACGATGGCGGAGACTACTTCATGCAAGCCTACAATGGCATCTTCAAAAGCGTGAAGGGCGACAAACTGAAATTCAACTTCCACTTCGACTGATTCCTCGTCAATCCTCCTCGCTCCAACGCCATTCTCAGCCACACAACAACCTACTATGCGCCTACTCTCAATCCTTCTTCTGATGATGGCCGCCATGCCCTCACAGGCACAGCGCGACTCCCTTGCCATTCGCCCCTGGGAGAGTCTGCTCGTCGACCTGTCGACCGCCGAGGATCTCAGTGCCGCCGACTGGGAAGACCAATACGAGGTGCTCTGCGACATGGAGCAGGAACCGCTGAACATCAACACCGCCACTCGCGAGCAACTGCTCCAGTTGCCTTTTCTCAACCCCCAGCAAGTGGAGGATATCCACGTCTACCTCTACCAGTATGGCGCGATGAAGTCGTTGGGCGAACTGGCCATGATTCCCTCCATCGACTACACCACCCGCAGCCTGCTCACCTATTTCGTGCGCTGCGACGAGGTGCCGCGTCGCCCCACCAGTCTGGGCCGCATGCTGCAATACGGACACCACACCTTCATGGCCTCGGCCTCCATACCCATGTATGAGCGGAAGGGCGACAAGGAGGGCTATCTGGGCAGTCCCTATCGCCACGATGTGAGATACCGGTTTCAATACAGCGACCGGCTGACGTTCGGCATCCTGGGGGCGCAGGATGCCGGGGAGCCTTTCTTCGCCGAGAAAAACCATCTGGGCTACGACTACTACTCGTTCTATGCCGAAGCACACCGTTTCGGATGCCTGAAGTCGCTCGTCGTGGGCCGTTTCCGTTCTTCCTGGGGCATGGGACTGGTGATGAACAACGACATGAACCTGGGCAAGATGGCCACCCTCACGGCTCTTGGCAACCGCTCCTATGGCCTTCGTGCCCACTCGTCGCGCTATGCCGCCAACTACCTGCAGGGAGCCGGTGCCACCGTCACCCTGGGCCGGGGTCTCGACCTCAGTGCCTTCGCCTCCTACCGCAAGGTGGATGCCACCCTCAGCGGTGACTCTTCCGCAATCAGCAACATCGTCGACAACGGCTACCACCGTACGGCAACCGAGATGGCCAAGAAAGACAATGAGTCGGAGACGATGGCAGGAGCCAATGTCAGCTGGCACCACAATGGGTTCACCCTTGGCGCCACAGGCACCTATACCTCCTACAGCAAGCAACTCGCTCCCGACACCCGTCAGCGCTACCGGGTCTATTATCCCGCCGGCAACGACTTCTGGAACGCGAGCATCGACTACGGCTATATCTGTCACTGGTTCAGCGTCCGTGGCGAGACGGCCACCGGCAGCTGCCAGTCGGTGGCCACCATCAACACCGCGACTCTCACCCCCTCGTCGAAGGTCACCCTTCTGGCCCTCTACCGCTTCTATGGCAAGAAATACTACGCCATGCACGCCAAGAGCTTTGCCGAAGGCAGGCGGGTGCAGAACGAGAATGGCGGATACCTTGGCGTGAGGTGGACTCCCACACGCCGCCTCACCCTGCAGGCCTACACCGACTATGCCTATTTCGTGGCGCCCACCTATCAGGCACAGGTGTCGTCGCACGCCTGGGACAATATGGTGCAGGCACAGTATACCACCGACCGCCTCTCTATCTCGGCCCGCTACCGTTTCAAGACGCGAGAGCAAGACAATGCCGAGAAGACCGCACTGACAAACGTGAACACCCACCGCGGACGACTGTGGGTAACCATTGGCCAGGGCATGTGGCGATGGACCACACAGGGCGAACTGTCGTTCACCGACCAAGAGAAGAATAGTTTCGGGTGGCTGGCTGCCGAGCAGGTAAGTGTTGCCTACCGCTGGCTGAAGGCTACCGCCAGCATCGGCTATTTCCATACCGACGACAGCGAGAGCAGCGTCTATGCCTATGAACAGGGCACGCTCTATGGCTACTCGTTCTCGTCGCTCTATGGCAAGGGCATCAAGTATGCACTTACCGCGAGGGCCGACCTGGGCAATCTCACGGTCATCGCACGCCTATCCACGGCCGACTACTTCGACCGCGACCACATCTCGAGCGGTTACCAGCAAATCGACCGTTCGTCGAAAACCGACTTGCAACTACAGGTCAGATGGCGGCTTTGAGCATGTCCCACACCGCGATGATGTGGCACACCGAGCCTGCCAAAACAAAGAAATGGAAAACACTGTGCATATAGCGCCGCTTGTTGAGGCTGTAGAAGGCGGCGCCCGTGATATAGCAAACGCCCTCGGCCACAATCCATATCACGGCCTCCACGGGCACATTGTCGATGAGGGGCTTGAAGGCCACGAGCACACTCAAGCCCATGCCAACAAACGATATGGTCTCCAGGTTGCTATGCTCTTTAAGGTGGATGAAGCTCACGATAGTGCCTGCCAGCGCGCATGTCCATACGAAGATGAAGAGTCCCCAGCCCCAGAAGCCATCCTCGCGCAGAGCCACGAGGGTGATGGGTGAGTACGAACCCGCGATATGCCAGTAGATGGCGGCATGGTCCCACCGCCGCATCCGCTCCTTCCACTTGCTGCGCCGTGGCAGGGCATGATACACCGTCGATGAGATATACGAACCCAACATCCCCACCAAGTAGAGGATGACGCCCACGCGTGCCCAGCCATATCCATGACCGGCGCACATCACGAGAAACAGCACACCCATCACCACACCCAGCACGATGCCGGCTGCGTGCGACCAAGTGTTCAGGTGCTCTTCGTTGCGTGTGTATCGTATTGGCATTTTTTTTCTTGATTCCTATTTTTTTGACAGCCGATAGCCCTCCTCCAGACTCGGGAGAGGGCCACGACCATATGATGTTTATAGTGTTGGTTGTGACTGTAACTTAGTCGGCAATCGTGAAGTCGAGTTGTCGCTTCTCGATATTGGCCCTCGCCACCTTGATGGTGATGGGGTCGCCCAACTGGTATTTGTGGTGATGGCGCCGACCCACAAGACAGTAGTTGCGCTCGTCAAACTCATAATAGTCGTCATCGAGGTCGTGCATCGGCACCATGCCCTCGCAGTGGTTTTCGTCAATCTCGCAATAGATGCCATACGACTGGATGCCACTGATATGGGCCTCATACACGTTGCCTATCTTGTCGGCCATGAACTCCACCATCTTGTATTTGATGGAGTCGCGCTCGGCATTGGCAGCGGTCTGCTCCATGTCGCTCGAGTGCTCGCACTGCTCCTCGTAGTATTTGCGGTTGGCACTGCGGCCTCCTTCCTGATAGCGGGTGAGCAGACGGTGCACCATCGTGTCGGGATAGCGGCGGATAGGACTGGTAAAGTGGGTATAATAGTCGAAGGCCAGACCATAGTGACCGATGTTGTAGGTGCTGTATTTGGCCTTCATCATCGCACGGAGCGCCACCGTCTGTATGAGGTTCTGCTCGCGCTTGCCCTGACTGTCGCTCATCAGCTTGTTGAGGCTCTTCGAGATGGCACTGCGCGTACCGGCAGTCTTCAGCTTGTAGCCAAACTTCGTGACGACCTCACGCAGGTTCTCGAGTTTGGTGGGGTCGGGAGCGTCGTGCACACGGTAGGGCAAGGTCTTGGCCTTCACCCCTTTGGGCACGTTGCCGATGCTCTCGGCCACGGTGCGGTTGGCCAGCAGCATGAATTCCTCTATCAGTTTGTTGGCATCCTTCGAGGTCTTGAAATAGCACCTCACGGGCTTGCCCTTCTCATCGATGTCGAAGTGGAGCTCCTCGCGCTCAAACTTCACGGCACCGCCCTTGAAGCGGTCCTCGCGCAGACGTTTGGCCAGGCGGTCGAGGACGATGAGCTCGTTGGCCAACTCGCCCTTGTAGCCTCCCTTGGGGGCCTTGGGAGCCGGCTGTCCGGTGCCGTCCACCACACCGTTGTCCTCCAGTATCTGCTGCACCTCCTCATAGGCGAAGCGGCGGTTGCTGCGTATCACGGTGTGCACCAGCCGCCAGCGCTTCACCTGGGCATTGTCGTCCATGTCGAACACCACGCTGTAGCACAACTTGTCCTCATCGGGCCTGAGTGAGCAGATGAGGTTGCAGAGCCGCTCGGGCAGCATGGGGATGGTGCGGTCGACGAGGTAGACGCTCGTGGCACGCTTCTGTGCCTCCTTGTCGATGACCGAACCTTCGGTGACATAGTGCGACACGTCGGCGATATGCACGCCCACCTCCCACAGGCCGTTCTCCAACTGCCTCACCGAGAGGGCGTCGTCGAAGTCCTTGGCATCCTTGGGGTCGATGGTGAAGGTGCACACGTCGCGGAAGTCCTCGCGCCCCTTCAGTTCCTCAGGCTTGATCTCCAGGGGTATCTTCTCGGCGGCCAGTTCCACGTTGCGCGGATATTTATAGGGCAGGCCATACTGGGCGAGGATGGCGTGCATCTCCACATTGTTGTCACCGGTCTTTCCCAGCACGTCCACCACCTCGCCTACGATGTTCTTCGAGTCACGGCTGGGCCACTGGGTGATTTTCACCACGGCCTTATCGCCTGTCACACCGCCCTTGAGCTTCTTCTTCGGTATCATGATGTCGTGCACGAAGATGTTGCTCTCGGTGATGAGAAAAGCGTAGTCGCGCTCCACCTGCAGCTTGCCCACAAACGTGTCGCGGGCATGCGAGAGGATCTCGGTCACCACGGCCTCCTTGATGTGGTTGGCGCGACGGGCGTTGAAGGTCACGCGCACACGGTCGCCATCAAGGGCGAACATCGAGTTGCGCTCGGCCACGAACACGGGCTTGCCCCCGTCGTCGGGCACAAAACTGTTCTTGCCATTGGCCTTCCGCCTGAAAATGCCTTCCTGCACCTGCCCTTTGGTGTTGAGCCGATACGAGGTGGCCGAGGTCTTGCTCAGGAAGTCGTCCCATGCCAGCTCCTCCATCACTTCGATGGCGAGCATTCTCAGAGGATGGGTGTCGAGATGCAATGTCCTGAATATCTGCTTGAAGTTGTATTCTTCTACTGGTTGCGTCTGAAAGAAGTTGACGAGTGCCTCTGTCACTTGCTTCTTGTTCATGCGCTTACCGCCTTTTTTTCCTTTTCCCATAGTATCTGATGTTTTTTGCAAAAGTATATAAAAAAACTGAGATTCTCACAGCCTGTAGATTAAAAAAAGAAAAAGATTCTTACGAAGTGGGGATGCCAATACGAAATGAGTGTGGCAATTTTGGCCATTTCGTTTTTTTGATGTAATTTTGTAGGCAATATCTGTAGGCATGCCCTGCCACAAGACGGACAACATGGAACGTATATTAATAACCGGTGCCAGCGGATTCATTGGCAGTTTTATCGTAGAGGAAGCCCTTGCCAAGGGAATGGAGGTGTGGGCCGCCGTGAGGAAGAGCTCTTCGCGCGCATTCCTCACCGACAGCCGCATCCACTTCATCGAGCTCACCCTCTCTGATGCCTCACGGCTCCAGAAGCAGTTGGGCAGCCATGCCTTCGACTATGTGGTGCATGCCGCTGGCGTGACGAAATGCCTTCATGCCGACGACTTCTACAAGGTGAATACCCAAGGCACGAAAAACCTCGTCGAGGCACTGCTCGCCACCCACCAGCCCCTGCGACGCTTCGTCTATCTCAGTTCGCTCAGCATCTACGGACCCGTGCGCGACCAACAGCCCTATGAGGAAATCCGCGACACCGACACACCTCAGCCCAATACGGCCTACGGACGGAGCAAACTGGCCGCCGAGCAATATCTCGACCAACTCAGCACACAGGGCAAGGATCTTCCTTTCGTGGTGCTGCGCCCCACCGGTGTCTATGGTCCCCGTGAGCGCGACTACTATATGATGGCGAAGAGCATCAAGCAGCATGTCGACTTCGCTGTGGGCTACCAGCGCCAGGACCTCACCTTCGTCTATGTCAGCGACGTGGTGCAGGCCGTCTTCCTCGCCCTCGACCATGGTGTCACCGGTGCGAAGTATTTCCTCAGCGACGGTGAGGTATACCTCTCACGGACTTTCAGCGACTACCTGCGCCGCGAGATGGGCAACCCCTGGTGGGTGCGCGTCAAGGCTCCCCTCTTCGTGCTCCGCGCCATCACCTTCCTCGGCGAATACTGGGGCAGGCTCACGGGCAAGGTGACCGCCCTCAACAACGACAAGTACCATATCATGCGGCAGCGCAACTGGCGCTGCGACATACAACCTGCCATCACACAACTCGGCTACCACCCCCAGGTGAAACTGGAGGAGGGCGTGCGCCGCACCGTGAGTTGGTATAAGGAGAATGGATGGCTATGATGAAATGGCTCACTGATTGCTTCAAACTGGAAAAGAAACCCCAAAGAGGGCTGATGGCCTTCGAATGGGTGGTGATGGTCTATCTCCTCGCCACCCTCTGCTTCGTGCTCGTGATGCACGACCGCCTGCCTCATGCCGACGGCATGGTGTGGGGACGCATGAAGGTGCTGGCCATCACCATCGCCATGTGGGCGGTCTACCGCATGCTGCCATGCCGCTTCACGCGCATGACCAGGGCCGCGGCGCAGATGGCGCTCCTCAGTTGGTGGTATCCCGACCTCTTCGAACTCAACCGCACCTTTCCCAATCTCGACCATCTCTTCGCGTCCTGGGAACAGGCGGTGTTTGGCTGCCAACCGGCACTGCTCTTCTCCAAGTACTGCGGCAACGCCATTTTCAGCGAACTGATGTGCCTGGGCTATTGGAGCTACTACCCACTCATGGCTCTCCTGTGCTTCGCCATCTTCTTCACACAGCCCAAGAACTTCGAGCGGGTGGTGTTCATCGTCGTCGGCACCTTCTTCATCCACTATGTCATCTTCGTGCTCGTGCCCGTGGCCGGACCACAGTTCTACTACGAGGCCGTGGGCACCGACAAGATTGCCGAGGGTGTGTTCCCCAACCTGCACGATTATTTCAACCATCACCAGATAAGAATGGCATGCCCGGGCTACCAAGACGGCGTGTTCTATGGCTTGGTGGAGCATGCCCATCAAGCCGGAGAGCGACCCGTGGCGGCCTTCCCCAGCAGTCATGTGAGCGTCACCACGGTCATCATGCTCTGCGCATGGCACTTCAAGCAGAGGAGACTCTTCTGGGTCATGCTCCCCTTCGCCCTGCTGCTTTTCTTCTCCACGGTCTATATCTTCGCCCACTACGCTATCGACGCCCTGGCCGGACTGTTGAGTGGCCTGCTCTGCTGGGTCGTGCTGCTCATGATGTCGAAGAAGATGTGACACCCTAAAAACGAAACCAGAAAAAAGATGAAAAAACTATATATCGAAACCTACGGATGCCAGATGAACGTGGCCGACAGCGAGGTGGTGGCCTCGGTGATGCAGATGGCCGGATATGAGGTGACCGACAAGGCCGAGGAAGCCGATGCCGTGTTCCTGAATACCTGTTCGGTGCGCGAGAATGCCGAGAACAAAATCTACCGACGCCTCGACACCCTCCATGCCGAGAACCTGCGCACACACCACCGCATCCTCGGCGTACTGGGCTGCATGGCCGAGCGGGTGAGGGATGACCTCATCAACAACCACCATGCCGACATCGTGGCCGGACCCGACGCCTACCTCAACCTGCCCGACCTCACGGCGCAGGCCGAACTGGGCCTGAAGGCCATCAACATCGAGCTCTCCACCACCGAGACCTACCGCGACATCGTGCCGCAACGCATCGCCGGCAACCACATCGGCGGCTTCGTGAGCATCATGCGCGGCTGCAACAACTTCTGCCACTACTGCATCGTGCCCTATACGCGCGGGCGCGAGCGCTCACGCGACGTGGAGAGCATCCTGCGCGAGGTGGCCGACTTGCAGGCTCGTGGATACAAGGAGGTGACGCTGCTCGGACAGAACGTCAACTCCTACCACTCCACCGAGAGCGGGCGCGACATCACCTTCCCCTTACTCCTCCGCATGGTGGCCGAGAAGGTGCCCACCATGCGCGTGCGCTTCACCACCTCACACCCCAAGGACATGAGCGACGAGACACTCCACGTCATCGCCGACACGCCCAACGTGTGCCGGCATATCCACCTGCCCGTGCAGAGCGGCAGCGACCGTATCTTGCGGCTGATGAACCGCAAGTACACCCGTGAGTGGTATCTCTCGCGCGTGGAGGCCATCCGCCGCATCATCCCCGACTGTGGCCTCTCCACCGACATCTTCGTGGGCTACCACAGCGAGACCGAGGCCGACCACGAACTCTCGCTCTCACTCATGCGTGAGGTGGGCTACGACTCGGCCTTCATGTTCAAATACAGCGAGCGGCCTGGAACCTACGCCTCGAAGCACCTGCCCGACGATGTGCCCGAGGAGGAGAAGATACGCCGCCTCAACCAACTCATCGCCCTGCAAACCGAACTCTCGGCCGAGGCCAACCGCCGCGATGTGGGGAAGACCTTCGACGTGCTCGTCGAGGGCTTCAGCAAGCGCTCACGCGACCAGCTCATGGGGCGCAACGAGCAAAACAAGGCCGTGGTCTTCGACCGGGGCACATACCACATCGGACAAACCGTGCCCGTGACCATCACCAGTGCCACCAGCGCCACCCTGCTGGGACATGCCACCCTATAACCAGCATCATCCTACCCTATGCGTGAATTCATACAAGTGCTGAGGCGGTTCATACCTCCCTACAAGAAATACCTTGTGCTGTCGGTGTTGTTCAACATCCTTTCCGTGGTGCTCAACATCTTCTCCTTCGCCGCGCTCATCCCCATCCTGCAAATCCTCTTCCAGACGGGCGACGCCAAGACGGCCACCTCGCTCATGGCATGGGACTGGAGCCACATCCAGGAGGTGCTCATGAACAACATGAACTACTACGTCAACCAACTCATCGCACAGTTCGGACCCACCACCACCCTGCTCGTCATCGGTCTCTTCCTCGCGGTGATGACCTTCCTCAAGACTGGCGCCTACTTCCTCTCCTCGGCCACCATCATCCCCATCCGCACCGGTGTGGTGCGCGACATCCGCAACCAACTCTACAAAAAAATCACCTCGCAGTCGCTGGGCTTCTTCTCCGAGGAGCGCAAGGGCGACATCATCGCACGCATGAGCGGCGACGTGCAGGAGATAGAGAACTCCATCATGTCGAGCCTCGACATGCTCTTCAAGAACCCCATCCTCATCATCGGATATTTCGGCATCCTGCTCTTCATCTCGTGGCAGCTTACCCTCTTCACCATCGTCATCGTGCCCATCATGGGCTGGTTCATGGGCTTAGTGGGGCGCAAACTCAAGAAAAAATCTATCAAGGCGCAGGCACTATGGAGCGACACGATGAGCCAGGTGGAGGAGACACTTGGCGGACTGCGCATCATCAAGGCATTCTGCGCCGAGGAGAAGATGAACAACCGGTTCGACAAGGTAAACACCGCCTACCGCAACGATATCATGCGTGTCAATATCCGGCAGTCGATGGCACACCCCATGAGCGAGTTCCTCGGCACGGTGATGATCGTCATCGTGCTGTGGTTCGGCGGCGTGCTCGTACTCAACAACCAGACCCTCTCGGGCCCCATCTTCATCTACTATCTTGTGATGCTCTACAGCATCATCAACCCGCTGAAGGAATTCTCCAAGGCAGGATACAACATCCCCAAGGGACTCGCCTCGATGGAACGCGTCGACAAGATTTTGTTGGCAGAGGTCGACATCAAGGAGCCCGACAACCCCCGTCCCATCCATGGCTTCAACCACCAGATTGAGTTCCGCCATGTGTCGTTCAAATACGGCGAGCAGTGGGTGCTCCGCGACATCTGCCTCACCATACCCAAAGGACAGACCATAGCCCTCGTAGGACAGAGCGGCAGCGGGAAGTCGACCCTCGTCGACCTCATACCACGCTACTACGACGTGCAGGAGGGCGAAGTGCTCATCGACGGCATCAACGTGCGCGACCTGGGTGTGCACGACCTCAGGCAACTCATCGGCAACGTCAACCAAGAGTCAATCCTCTTCAACGACAGTTTCTTCAACAACATTGCCTTCGGTGTGCCCGATGCCACCCGCGAGCAGGTGGAGGAGGCCGCCAAAATCGCCAACGCACACGAGTTCATCATGGCCTCGGAGAAAGGCTACGACACTTTCGTGGGCGACCGTGGCGGACGACTCTCTGGCGGTCAGCGCCAGCGTGTGAGCATCGCCAGGGCTATTCTGAAAAACCCGCCCATCCTCATCCTCGACGAGGCCACCTCGGCCCTCGACACCGAGAGCGAGCGACTGGTACAAGACGCGCTCGAGCGACTGATGAAGACGCGCACCACCGTGGCCATCGCCCACCGCCTCTCCACCATCCGCAACGCCACCGAGATCTGCGTTCTCCACGAGGGACGTATCGTGGAACGTGGCACCCACGAGAGCCTCATCGCCGCCAACGGATACTACAAGAAACTTCACGACATGCAAGCCTCATGAGAATCGTCTACCCCATCGTCCATGCGCTGTTCTACGTGATATCGCTGCTGCCCTACAGGGTGCTCTATGTCTTCTCCGACATGTTCTACGTGCTCATCTACCGGCTCGTGGGATACCGCAAGCGGGTGGTGCGAAACAACCTCGAGACCTCATTCCCGGAGAAAGACCAGCGAGAGCTGAGGAGCATCGAGCGTGGGTTCTACCATTTTCTCTGCGATTACTTCGTAGAGACCATCAAACTGCTATCCATTTCGCCCAAGCACCTGCTCGAGCACGTGGAGTTCAGGGGCGCGGATCTGGTTGAAGAGTGCTTCGACCACGGACAGACCTGCGCCGCCGTCCTCGGACACTACTGCAACTGGGAGTACCTCACTGCCACCGGACTGGCTTTCAAACGCTATCCTGAGGCCGTGATGGGACTCATCTACCACCCGCTCTACAACAAGGTGTTCGACCAGCTCTTCATCGACCTGCGACAACATCAGGGCGGGGTGTGCATACCCAAGAAAGATGTGCTGCGATACCTCATCAACTACCGTCGCGAGGGACGTATGTCGCTCTTCGGATATATCTCCGACCAGACACCCAAATGGAACAACATCCACCTGTGGCTGCCCTTCCTGAACCACGACACCCCCGTGTTCACCAATGGCGAGACGCTCATGCGGAAGATGAACAACGCCGTGTTCTACATCGACATGCAGCGCCCGCGGCGAGGCCACTACATCTTCGAATTCAAACTCATCACCACCACCCCCAACCAGATGGAGGAGAACGCCATCATCCGACAGTTCTTCCAGATGCTCGAGCAAAGTATCCGCCGCGATCCTCGCTTCTACCTGTGGAGCCACAACCGCTGGAAACGCACCCATGAGGAGTTCGACCGCCGCTTCGTGATGGTGGGCAAGAAAGTCATTCCACGTGAAACCCTTTAACTCATACTATAATGAAAATCATCAACCTCAGCGAACAAAACACCATCGTCAACCAGTATCTGGCCGAAATCCGTGACAAAGACTACCAGAAGAACCGACTGCTCTTCCGCAACAACGTGACGCGCATCGGTGAGATGATGGCTTATGAAATCTCGAAAACCCTCGACTACGAACAGCGCGACATCGCCACACCTCTGGGCATCGCCCAGGTGAACGTGCCTACCGACAAACTGGTGCTCGCCACCATCTTCCGTGCCGGACTGCCCTTCCACGCCGGTTTCCTCAACATCTTCGACCATGCCGGAAACGCCTTTGTGAGCGCCTACCGCGAGTACACCGACGAGGAGCACCACAAGGTGGGCATCCACGTGGAATACCTGGCCACCCCCAGCATCGACGAGAAGACCCTCATCATCGCCGACCCCATGCTCGCCACCGGTGGCAGTATGGAACTGGGCTACAAGGCTTTCCTCTCGAAGGGCACGCCCAAGCGTATCCATGTGTGCTGCGTCATCGCTACCCCCGAAGGCATCGACCACATCAAGAAAACCTTCCCTGAAGAGAAGACCACCGTATGGTGCGCCACCATCGACCCGGGCATGAACGAGCACAAGTACATCGTGCCGGGATTCGGCGACGCCGGCGATCTCTGCTTTGGCGACAAACTATAAAGGATACTGTAAGTCCGCACTTTCCACAAGAATAGAGAAAAATGAGAATCGTATTATTCTGCGAGAACAAGTATGCCATCGATATCCTCTCGCCCATCGGCGAGGAGGCCGAACGCGAAGGTGGCAACGAGGTGCTGTGGTTCGTGCGGCAGAATCGGATACCTCACTTTCCTCTTGATGGGAAAGTGAGGTGGACCACCGTCATGCAGGAGGTCTATGACTTCTCGCCTGAGGCCATCTTCGTTCCGGGCAACATCGTTCCCTACTATCTTCCCGGGGTGAAAATACAAGTTTTTCATGGTTATGCCACAGAGAAGAAAGACCACTGGATAATCCGACGCTACTTCGACACCTATTTCACCCAAGGACCATTCTTCACGCCTCGTTTCAAACAACTCGCCAAGAAATATGGCGACTTCGAGGTGCTCGAGACGGGATGGTCGCGGCAAGACTGGATTTTCAACCACCTCCATGCCTTCGACAACGAGCGGGAGCGACTGCTCAAAGAGAGCGGTCGGAGCCGTATCCTGCTCTACGCTCCCACTTTCTCGCCCAGCCTCACCTCGCTGCCCTATATGGAGGAGGCCTTGGCCAACCTCGTCCAACAGCGCGACGTGCTCATCCTCATCAAACTGCACCCACTCACCAAACCCGAATGGGTGGAGACCTACCGGCAACTGGCGGCACGCCAGGAGGGCATCCAGTGGGTCGACGACTATTCGGTGACCAAATACATGCTCATGTCCGATGCCATGCTTACCGACACCTCGTCGACCATCTATGAGTTCCTGCTGCTCAACAAACCCGTCATCACCCTCAGGGCAACCTCAAAGGAGTTCTACTGGCGCGACATGAAGTCGCCCGACGAACTCCTCGATGCCTACGACGAGGTGATGGAGCACGACACGATGAAGGAGCGCCGGCAGTGGGTAATCGACAACTACGACCCCTACCTCGACGGTAGGGTGGCCCACCGCATGCTCGAGGGTGCGCGCGACTACATCCGCCGTCATGGCGTGCCTCCCTACCGCCGCCTCAATCTCTGGCGCAAATACACCAGCATCAAGACATTCGGGCGCGTGAAGCGATAAACGCTCTTCCCGCCTATCATACCATCTTCCCTATCAACCCATCCTGAAAAAATGAACGAACACCCAACTCTTCAGCACCCCATCACTACTGGCGTCATCCTGGCCGCCGGCATGGCCCGCCGCCTGCGCCCCCTCACCAACGACCGTCCCAAATGTCTGCTCCCCCTGGGGCACCGCAACCTGCTCGAGCGCACCGTCGATGCCATGCGCATGGTGGGTGTCGAGCGTCTGGTGGTGGTCACGGGCTTCAAGGCCGAGATGATTCGTGATTTCCTGCTGGTCCGCTATCCACAGATGGAAATCATCTTCATCGACAACACCGACTATGCTAACAACAACAACATCTACTCGCTGTGGATGGCCGGAAAGGTGGTGCGCGACGAGGAGTTCCTGCTCATGGACAGCGACATCTACTGCGACCCGCAGGCCGTGGTGGCCGTGGCGCAACAGGAGGGAAGCGCTCTGGCGCTCAACCGCCATCCTTTGGGCGAGGAAGAGATGAAAATCGTGGTCGACGGCGAGGGACGCATCACCGAGATCAGCAAGACCTGCCGCATCGAGGATGCCGTAGGCGAGTCGGTGGGCATCGAGAAATTCTCGCCAGCCTACAGCCAGGCGCTCTACCGCGAACTCGACACGATGATTCTGAAAGAGGGACTCATCGATATTTTCTATGAGCGGGCTTTCGAGCGTCTTATCCCACAGGGTCACACCTTCAAGGTGGTAGACACCACCCCTTATCTCTCCTACGAACTCGACACCGTAGAAGACTACGAGCATGTAAAAGCCTTACTCAAAGAGCAAGGAGAAGAAACCATAGAATAAAACTGCGGATTATCCCGAATCCACCGAGCTCGGTGGATTCAAAACCATTTTTTAAATCATTTTTTAAACCATTTTTTAAGCCATCTCGTGAACCGTTTCCGGCGCACCCATCGTGCGTCGTGGCGTTGTTTCTGCGCTATCAACTGTTCGACGGCAGAGGCGGGCAGTCCGCGGGCAGCCACATACTCCTTGGCCACGAACTCGAAGAGATCCATACGGCCTGTGAAGCGCGTCATATTCTCCATACAGTCGGCCAGCGATGGCACACCCTTGCAAAAGCGCATGCGGTTGTTGTCGATGAGCGAGAAAGCATAATGGCCGTCGTCCTGTGGCCGGTAGAGCACGTTGGTGGAGTTGAAATCGCCATGGAGCACCCCTTTTTGGTGGAGGTTGGCGAGCATACGGGCCAGGTCGGCCGCCATCACGCGGTCAAACTCCTCCGGGTCGTTCAGTCTTTCGCAGATTGGCGGGGCGTCGTCCACCCGACAGATATAATACGACTGGTCGAGCAGTCCGCCGCTCCGTGTTTCCAGATATGCGATGCTCTCGGGCGTGGCGAATCCCAGTTGCTGCAGGCGTAGACCATAATGATAGGCCCGCCGTGCCTTGCCTGGACGGAAGAAAGTATACACCACACGCTGCACGAACATGGGACGGCGGAAGCGCTTCACCACATAGGGCACACCACCATCGTCAAACCGCTTGATGGTGTTGCGCCCCTTGTAGAGCAGGGTGCCTTCCGTCTCGAAACGGTCGGGTATCGAGGCCATCGTCTCCGCCATGCCGCCATAGGCAGCGTTCACCTCCATCCTCATAGTTTGTTGCCAGTGAGTTTCATCTTCAGTTTGAAGAGGTTGTGCCCTATCGTGTAGTTATACAGGTTGTGCCAGTCGTTCGACGACCGGCAAGGCCGTAGCGTCACCTCCTGCCGTGGGGCATTGGGGTCGAGACGGTCGCAGAGTCGGGCCACATATTCAAAGATATTATACTCGTCGAGCACCCGACGCTTGGCCTCGGTCAGGGCCGCCTTGGCAGCCTCGTAACGGTCGGCTGCCAGAGCTGCCTCTATCGTGGCAATGGCGCGTGGCGCGTCGTGGATGTCGATGGGTGTGAAGGCCTCCTGGGGGAAATAGTCTTCCAGGTGGGTGCACCCGTAGTAGAACGGATAGGTCTCGGTGAGGAAACTGTCGGAAATCTTCTCTGTCCAATAGTAGCGCTGAGATGAATTCTCGATGGCGATATGGTAACGGTAAGGGGCTAGGACATCCCATTTGTCATCGAAAGGTCGGAACCCACGGCCGAACACATCCAGACGGTCGCCGAAATGGGCTTTCAGCGTCTCGACGAAGTGGATGCGGTCGAGGTGTCCGCGGGTAAACGCCTTGTTGCTGGTGATCACGGAGATGAGTTTCTCCTTCGGGGGTGTGGAAGCCGCCTTCAATTGGTCGTAGTCGAGGGTATAGGCGCATTTCCCCTCTTTCTCGGTGCAGGCCACAAACCACGGCAGCACTGCCGGACCATAATGAACGTTGGGATGCTTCGTACCCTCCTGGCAAGTACACACCATACCAAACTGCCGCAGGTACCGTTTCGGGTAAACCAGCACCGACTTGGGTTCGGTGGCCAGCATAATGGTGTTCTGGGGTGCCACGTGAAACATTTGGGTTTGACGCAGACCTTTCCCCTGCACCACCACGAAATCGGGGTCGTCGATATCCTCCTCCACGAAGAACTGATACCTGCCGTCGAGCGACACCAACTGGTGTCCCTTACTCTGCCGGTGGTATATCGTTCCCAGTTCCGCCCGATAGGGTATGAGCCTCACTTTTATCATATTGCAAAGGTAGTGCAAGGTGAGTGAAAAGCAAAATAAAACGTAGTTTTTTTGCTTTTCCGAATTGGTGGACCTTCGCGGCAAAGCCGCAAAGTACGATTAAGTGAGAGAAATGCCAAATTAATTTGAGCATTTCCGAACGAGAGGACCTTCGCGGCAAAGCCGCAAAGGTGATTAAGCGAGTAAAAAGCAAAGCAAAACACGAACTTTTTGCTTGTCTCATCTTTTTTGCCTAATTTTGTAGTCTGTTAGAACAATCTACCCGAGATGGAAGCACTGCTGCACTACTGCTGGAAACACAAACTCTTTCCGCTCCGAGCCCTCGAGACCACCGACCACCGGCCGGTGGAAGTCATCGACCCCGGACTGCACAACCGCCATGCCGGTCCCGACTTCTTCAACGCGAAGGTGCGCATCGACGGCACACTGTGGGTGGGCAATGTCGAGATACACGACAAGGCGAGCGACTGGTTCCTCCATGGTCACGACCGCGACGCGGCCTACGACAATGTGGTGCTGCACATCTGCGGCGTGGCCGACACCACGGTGAAGACCAGCAACGGACTGGTGCCACCACAGATGCTCCTCTCCGTGCCCGACCATGTGGCCACCCATTACGATGAGCTCATCACCACCGACCACTATCCTCCCTGCTACCGCATCATCCCCGAACTCTCACGTCTCGTGGTGCACAGTTGGATGAGTGCCCTGCAGACCGAGCGGTTGGAGCAGAAGACCGAGGCCATCAAGGAGCGTGTGAGACGCTGCGACGGGTCGTGGGAGGACGGCTACTTCGTGACGCTCGCCCGCAACTACGGCTTTGGCGTCAACGGCGACGCCTTCGAGGAATGGGCCAGGAGCATACCCCTGCATGCCGTCGACCATCACCGCGACGACCTCTTCCAGATAGAGGCCATCTTCATGGGCCAGGCCGGACTGCTCACCGAGGAGAGTCTTCCCGAGCGCTACCGTGAGGCGGCACTCAGCGAGGGCTACTTCACCCGTCTGCGCAACGAATACCTCTACCTCGCTCACAAGTTCGGACTGAAACCCATCGCCCACACGCGGTGGAAATTCCTGCGCATGCGGCCACAGAACTTCCCCTATATCCGCATCGCCCAACTTGCCCACCTCTACTTCACCCACCAGGCCGGACTGAGCCAACTCGTGGAGTGCACCACCGTGAAGCAGATGGAGGAGCGGTTGTCGTCGAACGTGTCTCCTTACTGGGAAACCCACTACGTGTTCGGCCATCCGAGTGAGAAGAGAGAGAAGAAACTCTCGTCGGCCTCGCTCCAGGTCATCATCATCAATACCGTCATCCCACTGCTCTTCGCCTATGGCCGCTACAAGGGCGACGACAGCCTCTGCGACCGCGCCTTCGACCTGCTCGACCAGCTGAAGGCCGAGGACAACCACATCGTGCGTATGTGGCGCGAGTGCGGACTCAAGGTAGAGAACGCCGGCGACAGCCAGGCCCTCATCCAACTCAAGAAGCAATACTGCGACCGTAAGGACTGCTTGCATTGCCGCATCGGTTTCGAATACATGCGCAAGCCACAGTCCTGACAGTCGTCCAACAACCCCTATTTTTCCAAATATGGACTATATCTTTGAAACGCGCATGGAAGTGCGCGATTACGAATGCGACATCGAAGGCATTGTCAACAATGCCAACTACATGCACTATATCGAGCACACCCGTCATCTCTTCCTGAAGCAGCGTGGACTGAGTTTCGCGCAGATGCACGAGAAGGGCTTCGACGCCGTGGTGGCCAGGGTGAGCATGCAGTTCAAAGTGCCCTTGCGCTGCGACGACGAGTTCATCTCACGCCTCGCCCTCACCAAGGAAGGCATACGCTATGTGTTCCATCAAGACCTCTTCAAGACCGATGGCCAACTCGCCTTCCGCAGCAAGGTAGAGCTGGTGTGCCTGGTGAACGGGCGCCTCGGCCAATGCGAGGAATACGACAGGGCTTTAGGGGTTTGAGATTTGAGGTTTGAGGTTTAAGGTTTAAATCTCCAATCTCAAACCTCAAATCTCAAACCTCAAACCTCAAATCTCAAACCTCAAACCAAATGACCTATAACGACGAGAGAGAAACCCTCTGCGCCATGGCGCTCGCCAAACTGGGCTACTACAACCTGGCGGTCATCCACCATCTCTACCAGATAGTGGGCAGTGCCACCGAGGTGGTGGCCCACAGCAAGGACATCGCCGAGGTGATGCCCGACGCCTCGCCACGGCTCAAAGAGATGCTCCGCGACACCGACGTGATGCTTCGGCGGGCAGAAGAGGAGATGGAGTTCGTGAACAAGTACCAGGTCAGGGTGCTCCACATCGGCCATCCCGACTACCCACAGCGGCTTCGCGAATGCGACGATGCCCCACTCGTACTCTACTACCGGGGCACAGCCGACCTCAACCCTACCCGCGTGATCAATATCGTGGGAACCCGGCGTTGCACCCCTTATGGCGAAGACCTCATCAGGCGGTTCATCACCGACCTGCGGCAGTGGTGCCCACAGGTGCTTGTGGTGAGCGGACTGGCCTACGGCGTCGACATCTGTGCCCACCGACAAGCCCTCCAGCAGGGCTTCGAGACCGTCGGCGTACTCGCCCATGGCCTCGACGACCTCTACCCCAACCGGCATCGCGCCACCGCTCAGCAGATGGTCAGTCAGGGTGGACTCCTCACCGAGTTCATGACCCACACCAACGCCGACAAGGTGAACTTCGTGCGCCGCAACCGTATCGTGGCGGGCATGAGCGACGCCTGCGTACTGGTGGAGTCGGCGGCCCACGGCGGCGGTCTCATCACCGCCGATATCTCACGCGGCTACAACCGCGATGTGTTCGCCTTCCCCGGGCGGGTGGGCGACATCTATTCGGAGGGCTGCAACAACCTGATACGCGACAATGGTGCCATGCTCATCACCGGTGCCCACGACTTCGTGCAGCAGATGGGATGGGAGAACGACGCCATCCTCACTACGGCCCACCAACAGGGCATCGAGCGGCAACTCTTCCCCGACCTCTCGCCCGACGAGCAGGCCGTGGTCGACACGCTGCAAAAGAACAACGACCTGCAGGTGAACATGCTCGCCACACAGTCGGGCGTGCCCCTCTCACGCCTCACCTCCGTACTCTTCGAACTCGAGATGAAAGGCGTGGTGCGCACCCTCGCTGGCGGCATCTACCACCTCTACCACATATCCTGAGCATATGCAGATAGGCAACATATCCTTCGCCCCACAACCCGTGTTCCTGGCACCCATGGAGGATGTCACCGACATCGGCTTCCGACTGTTGTGCAAGCGCTTCGGTGCATCGATGGTCTATACCGAGTTTGTGAGCGCCGAAGCCCTGGTGCGGTCGGTGAAGAGCACCATCAACAAACTCACCATACGCGACGAGGAGCGGCCCGTGGGCATACAGATCTACGGCCGCGACATCGAGGCGATGGTCGAGGCCGCACGCATCGTCGAGGAGGTGCACCCCGACATCATCGACCTCAACTTCGGCTGTCCGGTGAAGAAAGTGGCGGGAAAAGGGGCCGGAGCGGGCATGCTCCGCAACATCCCCCTCATGCTCGACATCACCCGTGAGGTGGTGAAGGCGGTGAAGGTGCCCGTGACGGTGAAAACCCGACTGGGATGGGACAAAGAGAACATCATCATCGGCCAACTGGCCGAACAACTGCAAGACTGCGGCATCAGCGCGCTCACCATCCACGGGCGCACCCGCTCGCAGATGTACACCGGTGAGGCCGACTGGACGATGATAGGCGAGGTGAAGCGCAACCCGCGCATCCATATCCCCATCATCGGCAATGGCGACATCACCTCGCCCGAGGAAGCCAAAAGGGCCTTCGACGACTATGGCGTGGATGCCGTGATGGTGGGTCGTGCCACCTTCGGCCGGCCATGGATCTTCAAGGAGATCAGGACATTTCTCGATGGCGGACAGCCCGACCCTGCCATGGACTTCTCATGGAAACTCGACGTGCTCATCGAGCAACTGCGCATCAACGTGGAGCGCATCGACGAATACCGGGGCATCCTGCACACCCGCCGCCATCTGGCGGCCAGTCCCATCTTCAAGGGCATACCCAACTTCCGCTCCACACGCATCGCCATCCTGCGTGCCGAGCACATGGACGAACTGCTCACCATCCTTGAGGAGGTGAGAAGCCAACTCGGCTGACCCCGGAAAACCGGCACCCGGACTTACTCCCCGGGCTCATAGAGATGGAACATCCGTTCCATCATCTGCCATTTCTCGTCAGAGGTGGCATCCTGCCGGCACTGTTGGTATTCGGCCATGCTCTCCTCCCACTCCTGCTGGCGCGGCAGGGTGGCCAGACGGGCCATCGCCTGCTGCCAGTCGAAGTCGAGCGGGGTCTCCACAATCATCACCAGACGGGTGCCGAGGATATAGATATCCATATCGAGAATGCCCACCTGGCGGATGCCATCCATAATCTCGGGCCAGGCCTCGCCACTGCTGTGGCGCCGGCGATAGGCGGCTATCAACTCGGGATTGTCTCTCAGGTCCATGGTCTGGACATAGCGCTTCACGGACTGTCCGTAAGGCTTCACACGATATCCTTTTGCTTCCATGGTCCAAAGATAAATAAAAAATTCAACTTTTGCAAGTTGAGAGGAGTTGAGCGAATGCGAAACTGAAATAAAAAACAGGTCAACGACAACAGAAAAAATGAGAAAAATCATACTCCAGAACGGTGAGCGGGCTGAACGGCCCTGCGTGGCCACCCTCGGCTTCTTCGACGGTGTGCACCGGGGTCACCAGCACCTCATCCGTCAGGTGACGGAGGCAGCCCGCCGTCTAGGCCTCGATGCCACTGTCGTCACCTTCGACGTGCATCCACGGCAGGTGCTGCAAGAGGGGTTCCAGCCCCGGTTGCTCAACACCTTCAACGAACGGCTCATCCGCCTGGCCACCACAGGGGCCGACAACAGCGCCATCCTACATTTCGACCGCGCGATGGCCTCGCTCTCGGCACGAGAGTTCATGGAGAAGGTGCTGCGCGACCAACTGGGCGTGCGGCAACTCATCCTGGGCTACGACCACCGCTTCGGTCACGACCGCTCCGAGGGGTTCGACGACTATGTGCGCTACGGCCATGAACTGGGCATCGAGGTGGTGCGCAGCGACGTCTTCCTCGTCGACGGCCAACCCGTGAGCAGCTCTGCCATCAGGAAGGTGCTGGCCGAGGGCGACGTGGAGAGGGCCAACACCCTCTTGGGCTATCGCTACCCACTGGTGGGAACGGTGGTGGAGGGTTTCCAGCAAGGACGCCGACTGGGGTTCCCCACGGCGAATATGAACCTCCCCGGCGAGGGCAAAATCATACCCGCCCCTGGTGTCTATGCCGTAGGCGCCCGTGTAGAGCGCACCATGGAGATGAAGCGTGCGGTGATGAACATCGGCAGCCGTCCCACCTTCGATGGTCACAAATTGACACTCGAGACACATATCATCAACTACGACGCCGACCTCTATGGCGAGCGGCTGGTGGTGAATTTCGCCCACCGGCTGCGCGACGAGCGCCATTTCGCCTCGCCTGGCGAACTGGCCCTGCAGATGAGGGAGGATGTGAGAAAGGCAATGGAATTGTTTGAGAAAGATTTGGAATTATGAGAAACAGGATTATCGACGCTTTCCTCTATCTGTTCATCTTCTTCGTGATACAGTTTGTGGTCACCTATGCCGTGCTCTTCGCATGGCTTGCCGCCGAAGGCAAAAGCATCGCCGAACTGGGAAAAGGGTTTGCCGACGGCTCGCTGCAGGTGACGGCACCCATGTTCATCGTCATCAGCGCCATCTACAGCGTCATCACCCTCATCATCTTCCTTTGGCGGAAATGGAGCGTGGTGTCGCCCCACTACCTGCGCACCCGCCCCTTCAGCGTGCTCCTGTGGGCAGCCATAGCGGCACTGGGAACCATCATCCCCTCGGAAGTGTTTCTCGAACTGGTGCCCCTGCCCGACGTCAACAGCCAACTGATGGGCGAAATCATGTCGAACCGCTGGGGATACCTGAGCATCTGCATCTTCGCCCCTCTGGTAGAGGAACTGGTCTTCAGGGGAGCCATCCTGCGCGCATTGCTACAGGGCATGAGCCGCCACTGGGTGGCCATCGTGATGTCGGCCCTGCTCTTCGCCCTCATCCACATGAACCCCGCTCAGATGCCCCACGCCTTCTGTCTAGGCCTGCTCCTGGGATGGATGTACTACCGCACCCGCAGCATCCTACCGGGCATCATGGTGCACTGGGTGAACAATACCATGGCCTACGCCCTCTACAACATCGTGCCCAATGCCGCCGACATGCGCATCGTCGACCTCTACAACGGCGACTATTTCCGCGTGGCCCTCTCGGTGGGCTTCTCGCTGCTCATCCTCGTGCCCG
Source organism: uncultured Prevotellaceae bacterium (assembly GCA_900317305.1). Lineage (GTDB taxonomy): Bacteria > Bacteroidota > Bacteroidia > Bacteroidales > Bacteroidaceae > Prevotella. The sequence goes on from ONGG01000010.1 coordinate 42,189, forward strand.
CCATCTTCCAGCTGCACCAACGGATGAAGAGAGAGGTGTGACGGACAATATACTACCAAAATTTGATTTGTTTTATTCATGTATTCGGAATTTTAACTAAATGTTCAGTGCATTTTTAAAGTCAAACATGGAAAGACAGAGTGAGAACAACTGACTTTTTTGATGCGTGTATGAAGAAAGAGATTTACGAGCAACAGAAATCTTTCGCTGGGGAGAAAATCCCGTCGATGTCGCGTCGAAAAGTAGGGCATGACTACCAACAACGGCAGATTTACATGATAACGATGGTAACGGAAGGCCGTTTGCCGTTGTTGGGAAAGGTCGTTGGTAAAAGCGACGGCCCAAAAGGCACACCCGAAGAGCCTCGTGTGGAACTGACAGAACTAGGAAAGCAGGTAGAGCATAATTGGCATGACATAGCGGTTCGCTATCCTCAGATAGATGTACTGGCCATTCAGATGATGCCCGACCATTTCCATGGCATTCTCTTTGTAAAAGAACATATAGAAAAGCCTTTGGGCAAGGTGCTCCTCGGCTTTAAACAAGGCTGCAACAAAGCCTATCGCAAACTCTTCCCATCAGTCTCCACCCCATCCGTTCCGTATGTTGCTGTATTACAGCAACAAACCAAACAACAAACCAAACAACAAACCAAACAACAAACCAAACAACAAACCAAGCAACAAAAGGAAGACCGCAAGCACGGCCTCCTCTTCGAGCGCAGTTACAACGACAAACTGCTGGTGCAAACCGGCCAACTGCAGCGGTGGTATGACTATCTTGCAGACAACCCCCGCCGCTTGCTGATGAAGCGCGAGCACCCCGACTTCTTCCGTGTACAGAGAGGACTGACTGTCGGTGCCCTTTCTTTCTCCGCCATCGGAAACTGTTTCTTGCTCCAGAGACCGGTGCTTATGCAGGTGCAGTGCTCTCGACGATTGACCGATGTGGAAATCCAATCCAAGGTTGATGACTTCTTGAAAGCAGCCTCACAAGGTGCCGTCTTGGTGTCGCCATCTATCTCTCCGGGAGAGAAGGCGGTAATGCGAGCAGCCTTCGACAGGGGCTTCCCCCTTATTATCCTTCAGGAGAATGGCTTTACCGACTTGGCAAAACCTGGAGGCAAACATATGGAAGCCTGTGCCGAGGGGCGGCTCCTCATCCTCGCTCCCTGGCAGCACCATAATGAACGCATTGTCATCAGGCGCGATCAATGTCTTTCTCTGAACGACATGGCGCGGCAGATTTGCGAAAAACCACCATTTGCTTCTTCGTGCCCCAAAGGACCACAGACTTCGGATGGGGCATCTTCGATGACTTCTGATTAGAACTCCTTACGGCGCATCCGTAAGCATTCTTTTACCTTTGCACCCACTCTTGTTCCGTGGGTGCAAAGGTAAAAGAATGCTTACACACAAACGGTCATCATACAAGTCACTCCGGCAGGCTAGCCTGTCGGAGTGACTCATTTATGGATACAAGGAAAATTCTACTGTCTAATCTTCCCAAAGGCCTTTGTCGGTGGAAAGGAACAGATTGTCATCTTTATCGAAAACACCTGCATTTGCAGCATCCTCACCATCACCGGGTTCATTATAAACCGAACCTGCCATGATGCTCTGTTGCAATACGCCGTTCTCTACTACTATGGAAGGTTGAATATATTTTTTCATCTTGATATCCTCCTATTATTTTATAACCATTTTCTTGCCATTCACAATATAGATGCCTTTAGGCAAATTGTCTGTTCTGACTTGAATGCCAGAGAGTGTGTATGTACCCTTCTGGGTTGTGCTGGCCATGATTTTATCAATTCCTGTTGTGTCGTCTTCAATATATGAGGCATTCACACCTTCATCAAATTGTGATCTAAGCACAGCGAGGTAAATCTTATGAGCGCCAGCAGTAAATTGCGAACCTGTCTCATCGGCAAAATAGAAGCCAATCTTGTTGGATTTATTGCCTTTACCAACGGTATAACGATAGAAGTAATAATTTTCTGGATTCTCACCTTCATCAACCGTGGTTTCTTGCGCAGTGTCGAAGCCACGTAGCATATTATCGGGGTCTGCGGTTCCTGCCTCAGTTGTCTCTTCGAGAACAACAGTTATACCATCATCTGGAATATTCTTGTCACTGTATTCAAGAATAACTCCTGTTCCCTTTGGAATAACAGCTCCTGCTTCATAATCTACACTGTAACTACCTTTTCCACCTTCCACTTTGTATGTGTGGGCAGTGACATTCTCAGGTACAACAAGATTTTTGTCGCTATAATAGATAGAGGTATAACCCATGAACTTTTTCTTGAAAGTAGCTGTGATGGGCGTGACTTTCTTATAAAGGCTCAATGCACCACCAGTTGTTGTAGCATAACAGGCAAAACCATATGTGCCATTGTTACGAAGATTGGCATTGACATTGACTTCTGGGTCAGCATTATACACATTGACAAACTCATACTCCGAGTTCTTCGAGTTGCTAACCGTAACCTTCCATCTGGCCTTGTCATCGACAGTTGTTTGGAGAGCAGCCTTGTTTTTTGCCCCCGTACCGGCTGCAAACTTATTGTTTTCAAGACTTTGAATAGTCCAATTATCACCATTAGGAGCGATATGCCAAACGATAGCCTCGTTGCTGGTAGTGATTACATCACCTTCTGGGGTCACCTCAGCATATTGTAGCCTATCACTATCAACTGTGTTGTTCATGGCTTTCCCCCCATAGTAAATCACATAGTCACCTTCCGTTAAGTCACCACTATACAATTTATAAGCGGTTTCTACTGGTTTCGGCCCCTGAATCAAAGTAATGAAATCTGTCTCGACCGTTAGAGTATTATTCCCATCAGGAATGACATAGGAAATCTTGAAACAAGCCGTGCGGCTATCATCTGTAGTGTTGGCATTAACTGTGTAACTTAACTGCTTATAATCCTCACTGATTGTGAAATCTGTAATCCAATCTGGTTGATCTATCGAAGCAGTTTGGTCATCAGGATTATAGAATGTGTAAGAACCTTGGGTAACTTTATTGAAATTGAAATACGTGGCTATAAAGTTCAAAGTGCCATCACCTCCTGCACTACCTATTCTATTGGAATAAGAATCCACATCAAGTTTTGGAGTAACTTTAGTGAATGTGGCTAAGGCCACACCACTCTCACCATCACTATTGACAGCGATAGCCTTCACAGTTTTGGTTTCATTGATAGTGAATGGGGCAGTATAGAGAGTGCTGCTGGTTGTGGGGGTCTCATTATTAAGGGTATAATAAATGGAACAACCTGATTGGGCTGAAATCGTTACCTGTTGACTTGTGTAAAAATTTCCTCCATTGGGTTCGATAACAGGGTCATCGGGTCCAGAGGCGCCTGTTGTCCATGTTATATTCACTTCATCAAGATATAATGCACCACTTGAAGAACGAAAACCGATATACTTAAAATCTCCTCCGATAGTCAGTTCGGTAGAGGTTCCATATTTGATAGTTCCCAAAAGAGTTCCTTGTGTTGAACTTGAATTACTGTAAAGATCAGTTGCTGCGGAATAAGCAGAGTTCTTACCATACACATTCAGAATTCTGCCTGATGCTGTATTAGAATTCCACGTCACGGTTATCTTCGTCGCCTTGCCCCCCGAAGTGGTGGTTACCACACCAGAGTTGCTATTATTCGAACGAAGTTGGATGGCCCCGTTTCCTCCAGCACTGTTTCCAGCATATACAGCATCCGATGTGGCGGTTTTCCCTGACCAGTCAGTATAATTTGTGCCCGTAACCTCAGTGAATTCTCTATTCAGCACATCGGTCACGTCGGTTGCCCACGCTCCTGTGCACACTGCACACAGCAGCATTATTAATAATAGTCGTAGATTTTGTTTCATAATTGTTAGATATTGATTTTTATTGTATATTTTTAATATTCCTAGCAAAGTGCCGATTTGGCGACAAAGATAATCAAAATTTTGTAAAACCTCGTTTATTTGGGAATTTTATTAAAATAATGTGAAAAAAACAACGAAAAATGCATGATTATCACTCGATTATACACTTTTTCTTCATACTTACGGTTTGAAACTTGGTATGATTATAAAGAAGTATCGTATAGAGGCCGTTCTCCGTAATCTAAATGGCGTCCATTCTTCTGGCAGACACGGCATACCGTGTTCCTACAGCATGCATTTTTTAGAGAAAAAGAGTCGATCGATGTTTTGAGCCAAACTCAGTTCCGGATTCAGTAAACCCAAATAATAAGGTACTCCACCCATTGCCAAATTAATAAAACTGTCCATAACTCGAAAAAATTTTGAGATATGGACAAATATAAATTAATAAAACTGTCCATAACTCAAATAAAGAGTGGGATGTGGACAATTATAGATGACATTGGAGAAGCATCCTGAAAACAGAAAGACCATTGCCTCGCTGTTGGCAACGGTCTTTCCTCCATTAGTATGTTATGAAAAATTTGAGAGAATTGAAACTTCACAGTTTCATTTTGTTTTACTAAACATTTGATTTTATAGAGAAAGCATAGAAATATCTACTTGAGTATCGGCAGTTCCGAGAGTTTCATCGAGTCGGCGCGCATGGTGTCGGCCTGTGCCACCGACACTCCGTCGGTGGGTTTCTCGTAGAGGTCGTTCTCGGTAATCTGGATGTTGTCCTTAGGCTGGAAGGCCACTTGCGAGGCATTGCCCAGCGTGAGGATGATGGCCACGATGGCAGCGGCCTTGAAGAGCGGCTTCAGGCGCTGCACCATACTGATGGTGCGTGCCTTCACCGGGGCGGCCTCGCCCGTCATCTCAAGCATCCGTTGGTCGAAATCATCGCCCAACACCTGCTGCTCCACGTCCATCTGCTCGTAGGTGAACAGGTCTTTGTAGGGCAGAAGGCATGCCGGCACGTTCTCTTGCGAGAAGAACGTGCGGAGGATCTGCTCCTCCTCGAGTGTCGTCTCGCACTGCCAGTAGCGCTCCAGCAATTGTTCGATGTACTTATAATCCATAACCTTCGAATTCTTGATATCTTTTCTTGATGGCCTGGCGGCCTCTGAAAATGTTCACTTTCACTTGTTCCTCGGTGATGCCGAGAATCTCGGCGATTTCCTTGTAGGGCTTACCCTCGAAGTCTCTCAGCTGGATGCAGCTGCGCTGCTTCTCGGGTAGAGCGTTCACCATACGCCTCACGAGGTCGATGCGGTCTTTCTGCTGCATCCGCTCGTAGGGGTTGCCCCCTTGGTCGGGCGTGTCGAGATGGATGTTCTCTATCGATTCGTTCTGGTTGGCGCGCAACTTCATCTTATCGAGGGCAAGATTCCGGCAAATGGTGAGGCAGTAGGCCTCCATCGACACGATATTCTCCCATTCGTCGCGCTTGTTCCAGACTTTTATCAGCGTGTCTTGCACGATGTCTTCAGCTTCCTCGTGCTTGAGCGTGATACGCAACGCGAGCCTATAGAGCACGTCTTTCAACGGCAGCACATCGTTGCGAAAACTGATATTCTTCATCTCTCTGAATAAATGACGAATGGGCTAGTAAAAGGTTACAGCGTATCTATAGAAACCAAATGTTTTAACAATCATTAACCAAGGCTCTAAAGACCTTAAAGACGCTAAAGGCCTTATGGTCATTAATGTCCTTAAGGCCTTTCAAATCATCAAACCACCATGGTGCCCTGGGTACCGTCGATGGCGTCGGCCTTGGTGATGACCACTTTCTTCACACCGCGGTCCACGGCGGCGAGTGCATTCTCAATCTTGGGTATCATGCCACCACTGATGGTGCCGTCGGCCACGAGTGTTTTGAACGAGTCGGCGGTGATGGTGGGGATGAGCTCGGCATCGGGTCCTGTGCCCGTCATCACACCAGGCTGCTCGAAGGCGTAGACGAGGGTGACATCATAGAATGGGGCGAGGGCAACGGCCACAGACGAGGCGATGGTGTCGGCATTGGTGTTGAGGATATGTCCCTGTCCGTCGTGGGTGAGCGGGGCCATGACGGGTGTGATGCCGGCCTCGATGAGGGTGTGGAGCATGGTGCCGTCGGCATGGTCGACATCGCCCACGAACCCGAAGTCGATGCCGTCACGCAGTGGCCGCCGGTGCGACCTGATGACGTCGATGTCGGCACCAGTGAGTCCGAGGGCGTTCACCCCTTGTGCCTGGAGCAGCGCCACCAGGTTCTTGTTCACCAGTCCACCATACACCATGGTCACCACCTCGAGCATGGGGGCGTCGGTGATGCGACGGCCACCCACCATCTTGCTCTCGATGCCCAGGGCGGCGGCTATCTTGGTGGCACGCCGTCCACCGCCATGCACCAGCACCTTGTGGCCTGGGATGGCGGAGAAGCGGGCGAGCAGGGCATGGAGTTGCTGGTCGTCCTCGACCACGGCACCGCCCACTTTGACGATGATAACGGATGTTTTCATTCCAGATAGGTATATCCATAAAGGCCCGAGCGGTAGTTGGAGAGGAACTCCTTGCCCTCCTCGAGCGAGATTTTGCCTTCTTTCACGCTCTTCGTCACCCAGATCTCGAGTTGGCGGACGAGTTTCTTGGGATTGTACTGCACGTAGGCCAGCACTTCCTCCACGGTCTCGCCATCGATAATCTGGTCGATCTTGTAGCGGCCGTCCTTCACCGAGATATGCACGGCGTTGGTGTCGCCGAAGAGGTTGTGCATATCGCCGAGAATCTCCTGGTAGGCACCCACGAGGAACACACCCAGGTAGTAGTCCTCATTCTTCTTCAGCGTGTGCACGGGAAGGATGTGCGACACATGGCGGTTGGTCACGAAGTTGGCTATCTTGCCGTCGCTGTCGCAAGTGATGTCCTGGAGCGTGGCGCTGCGGGTGGGCCGCTCGTTAAGCCGCTGGATGGGCATGATGGGGAACAGTTGGTCGATGGCCCAGGAGTCGGGCAGCGACTGGAAGAGTGAGAAGTTGCAGAAATACTTGTCGGCCAATATCTTGTCGAGCCGTTTCAGTTCCTCGGGCACATGCTTCATGCTCTTGGTGAGGCTGTTGATCTCATGGGTAACGCTCCAGTACATGCTCTCCACCTCGGCGCGCGTCTGCAGGTCGATGATGCCGTGGTTGAACAGGTCGAGGGCCTCCTCGCGTATCTGCTCGGCGTCGTGCCAGTCCTCAAGCATCGTGCGGGGGTTCAGGTTGTCCCATATCTCATACAGGTCCTTCACCAGCTGGTGGGCACCCTCCTCGGGCTCAAAGTCCTCGTTCATCTCGGGCAGCGAGGCTGTCTCGAGCACATCGATCACGAGCACGGAGTGGTGGGCAGAAAGCGAGCGTCCGCTCTCGGTGATGAGGTTGGGATGCTGGATGCCGTTCTTGTTGGAGGCGTCGACGAAGGTGTAGATACAGTCGTTCACATACTCCTGGATGGAGTAGTTGACCGAACTCTCGCTACTGGGCGAGCGCGTACCATCGTAGTCGACACCCAGTCCGCCGCCACAGTCCACGAAATCGACATTGTAGCCCATCTTGTGGAGTTGGATATAGAACTGCGAGGCCTCTCTCAGAGCGGCCTGTATGCGGCGTATCTTGGTAATCTGCGAACCGATATGGAAGTGGATGAGACGCAGGCAGTCGTGCATACCTTTCTTGTCGAGCATCTCGAGGGCCTCGAGCAGTTCGCTGCTGGTGAGACCGAACTTGCTGGCGTCGCCGCCGCTCTCCTCCCACTTGCCTGAGCCCGACGAGGCAAGTTTGATGCGGATGCCGAGGTTGGGCTTCACGTTGAGTTTCTTCGCTGCGCGGGCGATGATTTCAAGTTCGTTGAGCTTCTCCACCACGATGAAGATACGCTTGCCCATCTTCTGTGCGAGCAGGGCCAACTCGATATAACTCTGGTCCTTGTAACCGTTGCAGATGATGAGCGACTCGCTCTGGCACTGCACGGCGATGACGGCGTGCAACTCGGGTTTGGAGCCTGCCTCGAGGCCGAGGTTGAACTTGCGGCCATGTGAGATGATCTCCTCTACCACCGGCTGCATCTGGTTCACCTTGATGGGGTAGATGATGAAGTTCTCGCCTTTGTAGTCATACTCCTTGGCGGCCTTGGTGAAGCAACTGGCGGTCTTCTCGATACGGTTGTCGAGAATGTCGGGGAAGCGCAACAGCACGGGGGGCGTGACGTCGCGCAGGGCCAGTTCGTCCATCACTTCGCGCAGGTCGACCTGGGTCTCGTCCTTGCAAGGCGACACATACACGTTTCCTTTGTCGTTGACTCCGAAATAGGAAATGCCCCATCCGTTGATGTTGTAGAGTTCCTTGGAGTCCTCAATCGTCCATTTTTTCATAGCCTTCCTTCGTTTGATAAGGGTGGAAAAGTGGGTTAGAGGTGCAGTTCCTCACGGATGCGCTGCACCGATATTCTGATTTTCTCGTAACTGTCGAGCAGGTTGACGTCGAGCGTGTGGCGGGCCTGACAGTAGTAGGGCTCGCGCTGACCAAGTTGGCTGGTGATGAAGGCGAGCATCTCGTCGGGGGTCTTGTCGCGCAGCAGCGGGCGCACGGTCTTGCCCATCTGCAGGTGCTTGTAGAGCACCTCGGGGGTGGCCTTCAGGTAGATGGTCTCGCCCTGGGTGTTGAGATATGCCATATTGTCGAAGAAGCAGGGTGTGCCGCCACCGCAACTGATGATGACATCCTCGAACTCGGCCACCTCGTGGAGCATGTTGCGCTCCACCTGACGGAACCCCTCCTCTCCCCTCTCGGCGAAAATCTGGGGAACGGTCTTGTGCATGCGGCTCTCAATATACCAGTCGAGGTCGTAGAAGGGGAGTCCGAGGGTGCGCGCGAGGGCTTTCCCCACAGTGGTCTTCCCGGCTCCCATATAGCCGATGATGATGATTCTCACCATGGGCTATTTCTTCTTCTTGCTCGTGGTGCTCTCTACCACCTTCAGGCACTCCTCGTAGGTGAGCTGTCCGGCCCTGGCATGCATGGCCTTCGGCATACGGTAGTTGGTGCCGTCGTAGCAGATATAGGGACCATAGCGGCCGTTCATCACCTCCATCTTCGGGTCCTCGTCGAACTGCTGCAGGTGGCGCTGGGCCTCTTGCTGGCGCTTCTCGCCGATAAGTTCCACAGCCCTCTCAAGGGTGATGGTGAAGGGGTCGTCGGTCTTCGGCATCGACACGTATTTCTTGTCGTGCAGGATATAGGGACCGAAGCGGCCGGTGCCGATGGTCACGTCGCTGCCCTCGAACTGTCCGAGGGTGCGGGGCAACTTGAAGAGTTCGAGTGCCTCGTCGAGGGTGATGGTCTCCATGCTCTTGTCGGCGGGCAACTGGGCGAAGAGGGGTTTGTCCTTGTCGTCGGCGGTACCGATCTGCACGATGGGACCATAGCGGCCTATCTTCACAAACACGGGCTTGCCGCTCACGGGGTGCTTGCCGAGTTCGCGCTCGCCGGCCTTGTGCTCGGCGCGGATGTTCATCGTACGCTCCACCACAGGCTCAAACTCCTTGTAGAACTTCTTGATCATGGCCGACCACTTGGCCTTGCCCTCGGCAATCTTGTCGAACTGCTTCTCCACGTTGGCCGTGAAGCCGTAGTCCATGATGTCGGGGAAGAACTGCATCAGGAAGTCGTTGACCACGATGCCGATGTCGGAGGGCAGCAACTTGCCTTTCTCGTTGCCCACCACCTCCTTTTTCTTCGAAGCGGTGATCTTGCCACCTTTCAGCGTGTCGATGGCATACTCGCGGTTCACGCCCTTCTTGTCGCCTTTCTGCACATACTCGCGCTGCTGGATGGTGCTGATGGTGGGCGCATAGGTGGAAGGACGGCCAATGCCAAGTTCCTCGAGTTTGTGCACGAGACTGGCCTCGGTATAGCGGGTGGGACCCACGGTGAACCGCTCGGTAGAGGTGATGGAGGAGTGCTCCAACTGGTCGCCCTGGCGCAGCGGGGGAAGGATGTGGGCCTGCTCATCGAGGTTCTGGTCGTTGGCGATATTTTCGTCGTCGGTCGACTCACGGTAGGCTTTCAGGAATCCGTCGAAGGTCACCACCTCGCCCGTAGCCACGAACATCTCCTCGGGAGCATTCTTCTCCTGCTTGTTGGTATGGATGAGGATATTGACGGTGGTCTTCTCTATCTGGGCGTCGGCCATCTGCGAGGCGGCGGTGCGCTTCCAGATGAGCTCGTAGAGACGGCGCTCCTGGGCATTGCCGTTGATCTCGGTATTGCTCATGTAGGTGGGGCGGATGGCCTCGTGGGCCTCCTGGGCACCCTTCGAGTGGGTCTTGTAGTTGCGGGGCTTGCTATAGTTCTCGCCATAGAGCCGTGTGATTTCTTCCTTGCTGTCGTTGATGCATAGACTGGAGAGATTCACCGAGTCGGTACGCATATAGGTGATGAGTCCGTTCTCATAGAGGTGCTGGGCCACCATCATGGTCTGCGAAACGGTGAAGCCGAGTTTGCGCGAGGCTTCCTGCTGCAGGGTGGAGGTGGTGAAAGGAGGAGCGGGCGTGCGGCGAAGGGGTTTCTTCGTCACCGCATCGACGGTGAAAGTGGCATCCTTGCACTTCTCCAGGAAGGCAAGGGCCTCGTCATGGCTCTTGAAACGGGTGGGGAACTCGGCGCGCACCACCGACTTGTCGTCGCCAGGGATGTTGAAAACGGCACTCACACGGTAGTAGGGTTCGCTCACGAATGCCTGTATCTCGCGCTCACGCTCCACGATGAGCCGCACGGCCACACTCTGCACACGTCCGGCCGAGAGGGCGGGCTTCACCTTGCGCCACAGCACGGGCGAGAGGCGGAATCCCACAAGGCGGTCGAGCACGCGACGGGCCTGCTGGGCGTTCACCAGGTTCATGTCAAGATGACGGGGATGCTCGATGGCATCGAGAATGGCGGGTTTGGTAATCTCGTGAAACACGATGCGGTTGGTCTTCGCCTCGTCCAGACCGAGCACCTCGCACAGGTGCCAGGAGATGGCCTCTCCCTCGCGGTCCTCATCGGATGCGAGCCATATCTTCTTGGCCTTGCTGGCATTGGTCTTCAATTCGCCAACCAGTTTCTGTTTCTCTTCCGGAATTTCGTAGTCGGGCTCCAGTGTGTCGAGGTCGATACTGATTTCTTTCTTCTTCAGGTCGCGGATATGACCGTAACTCGACATCACCTTGTAGTCCTTCCCAAGGAATTTCTCAATGGTCTTGGCCTTGGCGGGACTCTCTACAATCACTAAATTGTCTTGCATAATATAATGTCAAAAATGTTATTGGAGGCGCAAAAGTAAGCAAATCTTTAATTATACACCTTATTATATGATGATTTTTTGCATTTTTTAAGAAATTCCGGAAATACGGACTTTTATGTGTTCACTGAGGTTTCGCATTCGCTCCACTTTATGGAGTTCAGGAGTTCAGGAGTTCAGGAGTTCAGACAATAGTCCGAATACACCTCGTTAGACTCAATGGTTGTTGACTGTGGTAATGTCTGAACTCCTGAACTTCCGAACTCCTTTCAACTTACTATAGTTGAATATACCTTGTTAATATACGCGCGAAAAGGACAAAGCCTTTTCCGTTAGTTCCATATATCGGCTCTTTCACGATGGGAAGAACCAAATTCTTCACCTATCTCGCTCATAAATCGGGATTTTTGTCTAAATTTGCAGCCGAAACGGATAAAATGCTGAAAATTAACAACTACAATGGAATACAATTTCAGAGAAATCGAGAAAAAATGGCAGAAAAAGTGGGTTGAGCAGAAAACCTACAAAGTGACGGAAGACAACAGCCGTAAGAAATTCTACGTGCTCAATATGTTCCCCTACCCCTCGGGAGCCGGACTCCACGTGGGACATCCGCTGGGATACATCGCCTCCGACATCTATGCCCGCTACAAACGCCAGCAGGGATTCAACGTACTCAACCCCATGGGATACGACGCCTACGGACTGCCTGCAGAGCAATATGCCATACAGACCGGACAGCACCCGGCCATCACCACGGTGAACAATATCAACCGATACCGCGAGCAACTCGACAAAATCGGGTTCTGCTTCGACTGGGACCGCGAGGTGCGCACCTGCGACCCCGAATACTACAAATGGACCCAGTGGGCCTTCCAACTGATGTTTGAGTCATACTACTGCAACAAGGCCCAGAAAGCCTGTCCCATCAGCCAACTAGTGGCCCACTTCGCCCAGCATGGCACCGAAGGCCTCGACGTGGCTCAGAGCGAGGAACGCTCGTTCACTGCCGATGAATGGAATGCCTGGGACGAGAAACAGCAACAGCAGGTGCTGATGAACTACCGCATCGCCTACCTGGGCGAGACTATGGTGAACTGGTGTGCCGGACTGGGCACCGTGCTGGCCAACGACGAGGTGGTGGACGGCGTGAGCGTGCGTGGCGGCTATCCCGTGGTGCAACAGAAGATGAGGCAGTGGTGCCTCCGTGTCTCGGCCTACGCACAGCGCCTGCTCGACGGTCTCGACACCATCGACTGGACCGACTCGCTGAAAGAGACCCAGCGCAACTGGATAGGCCGTTCGGAAGGAACGGAGATGCAGTTCCGCGTGGCCGACTCCGATATGGAGTTCACCATCTTCACCACACGTGCCGACACCATCTTCGGCGTCACCTTCATGGTGCTCGCCCCTGAGAGCGAACTCGTGGCACAGCTCACCACACCCGCACAAAAGGCCGAGGTAGACGAGTATCTCGCCTATGTGAAGAAACGCACCGAGCGCGACCGGCAGATGGACCACAAGGTCACTGGTGTCTTCTCGGGCTCTTATGCCATCAACCCGCTCACCAATGAGCGCATACCCATCTGGATAGCCGAATATGTGCTGGCAGGCTACGGCACGGGTGCCATCATGGCCGTGCCAGCCCACGACTCACGCGACTATGCCTTCGCACGCCACTTCAACCTGCCCATCATCCCCCTCATCGAGGGTGCCGACATCTCGGAAGAGAGTTTCGACGCCAAAGAGGGTATCGTGATGAACAGTTCGAATGGTGACTTCTCACTCAACGGACTCACCGTGAAGGAGGCCATCGAGGCCACCAAGAAATACGTGGTGGAGCACCACCTGGGAAGGGTGAAGGTGAACTACCGCCTGCGCGACGCCATCTTCTCGCGCCAGCGCTACTGGGGCGAGCCGTTCCCCGTCTACTACAAAGACGGTATGCCCTATATGATACCGGCCGACAAACTGCCCGTCGAACTGCCCGAAATCGACAAATACCAGCCCACCGAGACCGGTGAGCCACCTCTCGGACGTGCTCTGAAATGGGCATGGGACACCGAGAAACAGGAGATTGTAGACAAGACGCTCATCGACCAGGTGAAAGTGTTCCCTATCGAACTCAACACCATGCCGGGATTCGCCGGCTCGTCGGCCTACTACCTGCGCTATATGGACCCACACAACAACGAGGCTCTCGTCGACAAGGCCGTAGATGAATACTGGCAGAACGTAGACCTCTATGTGGGCGGTACCGAGCATGCCACCGGACACCTCATCTACTCCAGGTTCTGGAACAAGTTCCTGCACGACTATGGCTACTCGTGCAAGGAGGAACCATTCCAGAAACTCGTCAACCAAGGCATGATACAGGGACGCAGCAACTTCGTATACCGCGTGAACAGCGACGACCACTCGCAGCATCCCGTCTTCGTGAGCTATGGACTGAAAGACCAGTACTCCACCACGGAGATCCATGTCGACGTGAACATCGTGAGCGCCGACGTGCTCGACCTGGAGGCCTTCAAGGCCTGGCGGCCCGAATATGCCGACGCCGAGTTCATCCTCGAGGATGGCAAATATGTGTGCGGATGGGCCATCGAGAAGATGTCGAAGTCGATGTTCAACGTGGTGAACCCCGACATGATCGTGGAGCGTTACGGCGCCGACACCCTGCGCCTCTACGAGATGTTCCTCGGACCCGTGGAGCAGAGCAAGCCCTGGGACACCAACGGCATCGACGGTTGCCACCGCTTCCTGAAGAAATTCTGGGCACTCTACTATGGAGCTGGACGCGAGAACAACGGAGAGCTGCTCAGCCTCGACCAGCCTGCCACTCCCGAGATGCTCAAGAGCGTGCACAAACTCATCAAGAAGGTGACGCAAGACATCGAGACCTTCTCGTACAACACCTCGATCTCGGCCTTCATGATCTGCGTGAACGAACTCGCCCAGATGCGCTGCCGCAACAAGGAACTGCTCCGCACGCTGGTGGCGCTCATCGCTCCCTTCGCACCCCATATCGCCGAAGAACTGTGGGAAGCCCTCGGAGCAGAAGGCTCGGTATGCGATGCCGCTTGGCCTGCCTACGACGAGAAATATCTCGTGGAGAGCCAGATGCAACTCACCGTGTCGTTCAACGGAAAGGCCAGGTTCCAGATCCAGTTCCCCGCCGATGCCGACAACGCCACCATCGAGCAGACGGTGCTCGCCGACGAGCGTTCGCTCAAGTATATCGGCGACAAGAAGGTGATGAAAGTCATCATCGTGCCCAAGCGCATCGTCAATGTGGTAATCAAATGACATGCCTATGACCATCACAGGCAAGCATATCTTTAACGAAGCCAAGGATTATGTCTTCATAACCCTTGGTCTTCTGCTTTATACGGTGGGATGGACTTTCTTCCTGCTGCCCTACGAGATCGTGACAGGCGGCGTGACGGGTGTCTCGGCCATCATCTTCTATGCCACCAACAGCAACGGGCACGGCATACCCATCATGTATTCCTACTTCATCATCAACGCCATCCTGTTGGTGCTCGCACTCAAGATACTGGGATGGAAATTCCTGGTGAAGACCATCTACGCCATTGCCATGCTCTCGCTCATGCTCGGTGTGGCACAGGACGTGGTGACCGATGAAAACGGGAAGATGATACAACTGCTGGGCGACCAGGACTTCATGTCGCTCATCATCGGCTGCTGCCTCACCGGAACGGCGCTTGCCGTGGTGTTCCTGAATAACGGCAGTACGGGCGGCACCGACATCGTGGCGGCCATCGTCAACAAATACCGCAACATGTCGCTGGGCACCGTGCTCATCTTCGTCGACCTGCTCATCATCGGCAGCAGTTTCCCGGCGTTCATCTTCGCCCGCGGCTTCACCGTGACCGACGCGCTCTATAAAATCGTGTTCGGTCTGTGCACGATGGTGGTGGAGAACTTCATGCTCGACTACGTGATGAACTCACGGAGGGAGTCGGTGCAGTTCTTCATCTTCTCGAAGAAATACCAGGAGATTGCCAATGCCATCGGCACCGAGATGAACCACGGTGTGACCATCCTCGACGGACATGGATGGTATACCGGACAAGAGATGAAGGTGCTCTGCATCCTGGCCCGCAAACGTGAGAGCGTGAGCATCTTCCGACTCATCAAGATGATCGACCCCAACGCCTTCGTCAGCCAGAGTAGCGTCATCGGTGTATATGGCGAGGGATTCGACGAGATGAAGGTGAAAGTGAAAAAACAACAGAAAGAACTGCAACAGAAAGAATAGCCATGAGAATAGTCTTTGCCACCAACAACGCCCACAAACTGTCGGAGATAAGGCAGATACTGGGACACCGCATCGAAGTGCTCTCACTCAGCGACATCGGGTGCCACGCCGATATCCCCGAGACCGCCGACACCCTGGAGGGCAATGCCCTGCAGAAAGCGGAATATGTGGTCGACCACTACCATATCAGTTGCTTCGCCGACGACACCGGACTGGAGGTGGACGCGCTGGGCGGCGCTCCCGGCGTCTTCTCGGCACGATATGCCGGCGAGGGACACGACAGCGAGGCGAATATGAGCAAACTACTCGGCGAATTAGGAGAAAATAACAATCGTAAGGCAAGATTTCGCACGGTTATTGCGTTAATAACTTTGGATGGCGACCATCGCGAGGTAAACACCTTCGAGGGTATTGTCGAAGGCCAGATCACACACGAGCGCCACGGCGACGAGGGATTCGGCTACGACCCCATCTTCCAACCCGACGGCTACGACAAGACCTTTGCCCAACTGGGTATGGACATCAAGAACCACATCTCGCACCGCGCCAGGGCCACCGAGAAACTGGCACGCTTTCTCAGCGGGAAATAACGCAAACCTCACATGAGAAGAACAACACTCACCTCACTGCTGCTCGCCCTCTGCTTCATGGCTGTGGGCGCCGCACCCATCGGCACCTGGACCTCGTATCTGGCCTACGGCAACATCACCGAGATCGTGCCTACGGGAAACACCGTCTATGTGCTCTCCTCGGGTGGACTCTTCTCATACCGGCTCTCCGACACCAGCGTCGATACCTACGACAACACCAATGTGCTCAGCGACTGCAATATCGCCCACATCGCCTACTGCAAGGCGGCCAAACGACTCGTCATCGCCTACCAGAACCAGAACATCGACCTGCTCGACGACAAGGGCAACGTGATGAACGTGTCGGCGCTCTACAACAAGACCACCACCGACGACAAGACCATCAACGAGGTGAGGGTAAACGGGGCATACGCCTATATCTCCACCAACTTCGGCATCCTGAAGATGAATGTGGAAAAAGGGGAGTTCAGCGACACTTACAACCTAGGCAGAAAAGTGACGTCGACCATCGTCAACGGCGACTTCATCTACGCCGGACTGGGCAATGAGGGTATTCTGAAGGCCCGGCTCTCCGACAACCTGCTCGACAAGGGAAACTGGACGAAGGAGAGTGACGTGCCTGCCGAGCACCTGTTTTTCTTCGACAACCAATTGCTTGCAGTGACCAACGGCAGCCTCTGTGCCAAAACGGCCGACGGATGGCAGAAGGTGGGTACACCGGGATTCTCGTTCTGCAGCGAGGGGGGAGGAAAACTTATCCTCGGCAGCTCCAGCCAGGTGCTCATCTATACCTCGACCAGCCAATACACCGCCGTGATGCCCAACTACACCGCCACGGCTTTCGCCTACGATGATGCCAACGACTGCTATTGGGGCAACCAGGCCGACAACAAACTCTACTCGCTCACGCTCGAAGGACAGACCATCATACCACAACAGACCGACATACGGCCCGACGGCCCGAAATACAACTATTTCGGATTCATGAGATACCTCAACAACACGCTCTATACCTGCGGTGGCGGTTATGATGCCTTTGCCGAGTTCTTCCGTCCGGCAGTGGTGCAGACCTACAGCGACGAGGAGTGGACAGTGTATGAGGAGGATTTCAAGGACCGCGTGAAAAGCCTGCTCCAAGACCTCACCTGTCTCGACGTCGACCCCAAGGACCCCACTCACGTGATGGTGGGTGGCAGGGCCGGACTCTATGAATTCAGAAACGGAAAATTCGTCAGATTATACAATGTGGAGAACAGTCCGCTGCAATTCTCCACCCCCGACGAGAGCATGAACTACAACCTCACGCTGGGCGTGAAATATGACATCAACGGCAACCTGTGGTGCCTGAACAGCCTGGCACAGTCGGCATCACTGCTCGAACTGAAAGCCGACGGCACTTGGGAATCGCACCACCAACAGGTGCTGATGGACGACAACGGACGCAGTCTGTGCAACATGAAGAACATGATCATTGACTCGCACCAGCACCTATGGTTCGTCAACAACCACTGGTCGTTGCCCTCCTTTTTCTGTTACGACCCCGCCACCGATGCCATGAACCACTACACCCAGTTCGTGAACCAGGATGGTACGACGGTGAGCAATATCAATGGTGTGCGCTGCATCGCCGAGGACAAGGAGGGAAACATCTGGATAGGCACCAACGTGGGACCACTGATGCTCCCTGCCGACCAACTGAACAGCGGGTCGGACGCCACGCTCACACAAGTAAAAGTGCCCCGTAACGACGGCACCAACTTCGCCGACTACCTGCTCAGTGGTGTCGACATCACCTGCATGGCCGTGGATGGCGGCAACCGCAAATGGTTTGGCACCAACGGCAACGGAGTATACCTTATCAGTTCCGACAACTTCGAGCAGGTGCACCATTTCATGACCACCAACAGCCAACTGCTCTCCGACAACGTCGAGTCGGTGACCATCAATGAGCGGACGGGAGAGGTGTTCTTCGGCACCGACTTCGGACTGTGCTCGTTTATGAGCGACGCCAGTGCCACCAACGACGAGATGAACAAGGACAACGTCTATGCCTACCCCAATCCTGTGCGCCCCGACTATACGGGACTCATCACCGTGACGGGACTCTCGATGAACGCCGACGTGAAAATCGTGACAGCCAACGGCACACTTGTGGCCGAGGGCAGGAGCAATGGCGGGTCGTTCACCTGGGACGGCCATGACAGCAGCGGAAAGAGGGTGGCATCGGGAGTGTATATGGTGCAGACGGCCACCAGCGATGGAAAGAGTGGTACGGTGTGCAAGATAGCCATTGTGAACTAAACCGACTATGGCCACTACCGACAAGCGCATCCTATGGATAGACATGGCACGCGGCCTCTGCATGATGGCCATCCTGCTGTTTCATACGGAGTGCTACTATTGCGGTGAGGAAATCATTCCCTATGTGGTATTTGCGGGAAACGCTGCCATTGCCTTCTTCTTTGTCTCAGGCTACTTGTTCGTAAGACCGGATGCTGAATTCAGCATCAAGCGCAAAACACGTTCCATCATCACCGGACTCGTCGTGCCTTATTTCATCTTCACCTTGGTCATCGCACTGCCCAAGACCTTCGCACACGACGACCTCTCTATCCAAGATGCTTTACTGAACATCATCACCGGCCATGCCACATGGTTTGTACCGGCTCTCATCGTTACCCAACTCCTGTTCATGCTGCTGATGCGACTGTGCAAAAGCAGGCATCAGTGGCTGCCAGTGGGTTGTGCCCTGCCCTTTGTGGTGGTGGCCCTGCTTCACCACTACATCGACAACGAAGTACTCTCCTCGCACAACCTTTGGTGCTGGCAGAACGCCTTCTTCATGCTCTTCTTCTTCTATATGGGTCATGCGATGCGACAGCGCAAGGAGATGGTAAACCTGCTGCGGCGCAACGACGTGCTGGTGCTGCTCGCTGTAATCGTTGTGGGAATGAAAATCATGGAATACCAGACAGGCATCTGTCTCACAGTGGAACCCATCCACGTCACGTCGTTCACCTTGCTGCTCATCGACGGACTGCTCGTTTCGCTGCTCGTCTGTGCCGTATGTCTGCGTCTGCCGCGAATAGCACCTATAGAATGGACGGGTGCCAACTCGCTTTACTACTATTTCATCTGTGGCGGCGTACCCTTGATGGTGGGTAAGGCACTCAACTGGTGCCATCTGCCCTACGACAACCAGATATGGAGACTTATCCTGGCCTTCATTATCGTATATATCGCAGCCACAGCCATCGTTTGGATGCTGAACCTTATAAAAACCAGAAGATAAGGCTCAGGAGCGGTGAACTAACTCGACTTTCCACTCACTATTTTCTTGATTTCATTGAGTTTGTTGAGCGCCTCGACAGGCGTGAGATTATTGATATCGAGACCAAGAATCTCGTCGCGCACCTGACAGAGCACGGGGTCGTCGAGCTGGAAGAAACTCAGTTGCATTCCCTCACGCGACTGGTTGATGGCCTGTGCCGATGGTTTGCCCACGGCACCCACCTTGTTGCTGTCGGCCTCCAACTGTTTCAGAATGACATTCGAACGGCGCACGATGCTCTTGGGCATACCGGCTATCTCGGCCACATGGATACCGAAAGAATGCTCCGAACCACCCCGCTCCAGACGACGGAGGAAGATGACCTTGTTGTCGACTTCCTTCACGCTCACATTGTAGTTCTTGATACGCGGGAAATTCTTCTCCATCTCATTGAGTTCATGATAATGGGTGGCAAAAAGGGTGCGGGCACGGGCCTTGACGTGCTCGTGCAGGTATTCCACAATAGCCCAGGCAATGGAAATGCCGTCGTAGGTGGAGGTGCCACGGCCCAATTCATCGAAGAGCACCAATGAGCGGGGCGATACATTGTTGAGGATATTGGCGGCCTCAGTCATCTCGACCATAAAGGTGGACTCACCCAATGAGATATTGTCGGAGGCTCCCACACGGGTGAATATTTTGTCCACCAGACCGATTCTTGCGGCTTCTGCGGGCACGAAACATCCTATCTGGGCCATGAGTACGATAAGGGCGGTCTGGCGCAACAGCGCCGATTTACCAGCCATATTCGGACCCGTGATGATAATAATCTGCTGTCGCTCGTTGTCGAGCATGATATCGTTGGGCACATAGCGCTCGCCTAGCGGCAGTTGGGTCTCGATCACGGGGTGGCGTCCTTGCTTGATGTCGATGACCTCGGAATTGTCGACTACTGGCCGCACATAGTGGTTCTCTTCCGACACGGTAGCAAAAGAGAGTAGGCAGTCGAGACGGGCAATGAGGTTGGCATTGATCTGGATGGCGGGGATGAACTCCTGGATGGCCATCACGAGGTCGTTGAAAAGTTGGGCTTCCAAAACCTGTATCTTATCCTCAGCACCAAGGATTTTCTCCTCATATTCTTTCAGTTCCTGGGTGATATAGCGCTCGGCTTGTGCCAATGTCTGCTTGCGCACCCACTCGGCAGGCACCTTGTCCTTATAGGTGTTGCGCACCTCAAGATAATAGCCAAACACATTATTATATCCTATCTTCAGCGATGAGATACCTGTGGCTTCGGTCTCACGCTGCTGTATCTTGAGCAGATAGTCCTTGCCATTATAGGCGATGGCACGCAGTTCATCGAGCTGTTCGTTCACCCCGTCGTTGATGATGTCGCCCTTGTTCACCAGGAATGGTGGATCAGGCTTGATCTCACGCTGGATGCGGTCGCGGATGGTGCGGCATACATTGATTTGCTCGCCGATGGCACGCAGCACAGGATGGTCGGCACTCATACAGGCCGTCTTGATGGGCTCGATGGCCTGAAGGGCTATCTTCAACTGCACAATCTCACGGGGCGACACCCTGCCCACTGCCACTTTCGAGATGATGCGCTCCAGGTCGTTGATGAGGTGCAACTGTTCGTCTGCCTGCTGACGGAATTCGGGATGACGGAAGAAATACTCCACCACATCGAGACGCTCATTGATGGGTTTGGCATCCTTCAATGGGAAGATAAGCCAACGATGCAACATACGGCCACCCATCGCCGTGATGGTCTTGTCGATGACCTGGAGCAGTGACGAACCGCCCTCCTGCATGGTGCTGACCAGTTCGAGCGAACGGATGGTGAATTTGTCGAGACGCACATACTTGTCTTCCTCAATCCGCGAGATAGAGGTGATATGTCCAATCTGGGTGTGCTGAGTGAGTTCGAGATACTGCAGGATAGCTCCAGCGGCCACCACGCCATTCTGCAAGTGGTCGACACCAAATCCTTTCAACGACTTGGTCTGGAAATGGCGCAACAGTTTCTCACGGGCTGTCATGGAGGTGAACACCCAATCGTCGAGTTCGAACACACAGTGTTTTGTACCGAAATAGCGCTCAAAATCGGCTTTTCGGGCACGGTCGTAGAGCACCTCCTTGGGCTGGAAATTACCAATGAGTTTTTCCACATAGTCGTAGGTTCCCTCACCAGTAAGAAACTCACCCGTGGAAATATCGAGAAAAGCCACGCCACAAGAGCCTTTTCCAAAATGTACGGCAGCCAGAAAGTTGTTCTCTTTGTAGTTGAGCACATTGTCGCTCATGGCCACACCAGGGGTTACCAGTTCGGTAATGCCGCGTTTCACCAAGGTTTTGGTAAGTTTGGGGTCTTCCAACTGGTCGCAAATGGCCACCCTGCGTCCGGCACGAATCAGTTTGGGCAGGTAAGTGTCGAGCGCATGGTGTGGAAATCCGGCCATTTCGGCCGAACCCGACGTACCGCCATTGTTACGGCGGGTAAGGGTAATACCCAGAATCTTGGATGCGGCCACCGCATCCTCGCAATAGGTCTCATAGAAGTCACCACAACGAAAGAGCATCAGCGCGTCGGGATGTTTCGCCTTCAGCGTGAAAAACTGCTTCATCATAGGGGTAAGTCCTTTTTCCTTAGCTGCCATAACAAGTGGTTTGATTGAAGTAGCAAAATTACGAAAAATCGATTGAAAAGCAAAAGTATGACATCATTTTTTTAAAGGAGTATAGAAGTTCAAGAGTTCAGAGAATAATTAAGGTAATAAACACGCATACTCCTGCACTTTTTGCACTCTTTGATAAAATTGTGGAAAACTTGTGGATAACTGATGGAAAAAATAATAATCAATCACCATTTTTCCACACCATCCAAGAATCACAAAAAATGGGTGGAAAAAATACAATATATTCCACCACTTAAGCAACAGTTTTGCACACTGCACTCCCCCACCCTACTTTTCCACATCATTTTATCCACCACATTCAATAACTGTGGAAAACTATATAATTCATTTACAAACAATGATTTAATATCAACAAACCAATGGTATAAATGTAAATAAATCCATAAAACCTCATAATAAGAACATATCAATATAGTTTTCCACATTTTCCACACCCCATCATTATTCATCATTTTCTTTATTTTTTTAAAAAAGAAAAGAAATATAATAATAATTTGAAGTTCAGAAGTTCAAGAGTTGCAGGAGTTCAGACATTACCATAGCAAATAGCCATTGAGCACAACGAAGTGAATTCGGGCTATTGTCTGAACTCCTGCACTTCTGTAACTCCTGCACTCCTTTTAATATATAATACAAAAGAGTCAGGCAAACTTTTGTTTGCCTGACTGATTGAATTATCCTTAAAGGAATGATGTGACTGGTTTAGTCGGCCAGTTTGGCCTTGATGAACTCGCGGTTGAGTCGTGCGATATTGGCGATGGTCTCGCTCTTCGGACAAACAGCCTCGCAGGCGCGGGTGTTGGTGCAGTTGCCGAAGCCCAACTCTTCCATCTTTGCCATCATCGCCTTGGCGCGTTTGGCGGCCTCTGGACGTCCCTGCGGGAGGAGAGCCAGCTGACTTACCTTCGAGCTCACGAAGAGCATGGCAGAGCCGTTCTTGCAGGCTGCAACGCATGCACCACAACCGATGCACGAAGCGCAGTCCATGGCCTCGTCGGCGTCTTGTTTCGGAATGAGGATGGCATTGGCATCCTGTGCCTGACCCGTACGCACGCTGGTATAGCCACCAGCCTGGATGATCTTGTCGAAGGCGCCACGGTCTACCATACAGTCTTTGATAACGGGGAAGCCAGCCGAACGCCAGGGCTCTACGGTGATGACATCACCGTCGTTGAAGCGGCGCATGTAGAGCTGGCAGGTGGTGGCCCCACGCTCGGTCTTGCCGTGTGGTGTACCGTTGATATAGAGCGAGCACATGCCACAGATACCCTCGCGGCAGTCGTGGTCGAACACGAATGGCTCACGGCCTTCGTTGATCAGTTCCTCGTTGAGGATGTCGAGCATCTCCAGGAAAGAGGTGTCGTCGGGAATGTCTTTCATCTCGTGGGTGTCGAAATATCCTTTCTCACGAGGTCCGTTCTGACGCCAGAACTTGATAGTGAATGATATATTTTTAGCCATGATTGTTAGTTCTTATAATTACGTGTTTGTACCTTGATTGCCTCATACTCTAACGGCTCCTTGATGAGCTCAGGTGCCTTGTCGTCGGAGCCCTGGTATTCCCAGCAGCCCACATAGAAGTAGTTCTCATCGTCGCGCTTGGCCTCGCCTTCCTCTGTCTGGTATTCCTCACGGAAGTGACCACCGCAGCTCTCGTTGCGTGAGAGGGCATCGTAGGCTACCAACTGACCCATGGTGATGAAGTCGCGGAGGTGGATGGCCTTGTCGAGCTCGATGTTAAGTCCTTCTTTCGTTCCAGGAATGAAGAGGTTGGTGTCGAATTCCTTGCGCAGTTTCTTGATGAGTTCGATACCTTCTTTCAGACCTTCGGCGGTGCGGCCCATACCCACGTGCTCCCACATGATGTGGCCCAGCTCCTTGTGGATGGAGTCGACACTGCGCTTGCCCTTGATGTTCATCAGACGGTCGATCTCGGCTTCAACGGCCTTCTCGGCAGCCTCAAACTCAGGCAGGTCGGTAGAGATGCGCGGCCATATTTCCTGGTCGGCCAGATAGTTCTGGATGGTGTAAGGCAACACGAAATAGCCGTCGGCCAGACCCTGCATGAGGGCGGAGGCACCAAGACGGTTGGCACCATGGTCGGAGAAGTTGCACTCGCCAATGGCGAAGAGTCCCTTGATGGAGGTCTGCAACTCATAGTCTACCCAGATACCACCCATGGTGTAGTGGATGGCGGGATAGATCATCATGGGATGATAGTAGGTCACGCCATTGATCTCGCAGGCTTTCTTGCCAGGGAACACGTCGGTGATCTCCTCATACATCTCGAAGAGGTTGCCGTAGCGTTGCATGATGACATCAATACCCAGGCGGTTGATCGACTCGGAGAAGTCGAGGAACACGGCCAGACCGGTGTTGTTCACGCCGAAGCCTTTGTCGCAGCGCTCCTTGGCGGCACGTGAGGCCACATCGCGTGGAACAAGGTTACCGAAGGCGGGATAGCGGCGCTCCAGATAGTAGTCGCGGTCTTCCTCAGGAATCTCATATCCTTGTTTTGTACCAGCCTGAAGTGCTTTTGCATCCTCGAGTTTCTTGGGCACCCAGATACGTCCGTCGTTACGCAGCGACTCCGACATCAGGGTGAGTTTCGACTGCTTGTCGCCATGAACAGGAATACAGGTGGGGTGAATCTGCACATAGGATGGGTTGGCAAAATAAGCTCCCTTGCGGTAGCACTGAACGGCAGCTGTACAGTTGCAGCCCATAGCGTTGGTAGAGAGGAAGTAGGTATTGCCATAACCACCAGTGGCGATAACCACGGCATTGGCGGAGAAGCGCTCCAGTTTGCCAGTGACCAAGTTCTTGGCAATGATACCACGGGCACGGCCGTTGACAATCACCACATCTTCCATCTCATAGCGAGTGTAGAGCTTCACCTTGCCGGCCTGCACCTGAGCGCTGAGCGACGAGTAGGCACCGAGCAGAAGCTGCTGGCCTGTCTGTCCCTTGGCATAGAATGTACGCGACACCTGCGCGCCACCGAAAGAGCGGTTGGCCAACATGCCACCATACTCACGGGCGAAAGGCACACCCTGTGCCACACACTGGTCGATGATATTGTTCGATACCTCGGCCAGACGGTAGACATTGGCCTCACGGGCACGATAGTCGCCACCCTTCACGGTGTCATAGAAAAGACGGTATACAGAGTCACCATCATTCTGATAGCATTTGGCGGCGTTGATACCACCTTGTGCGGCGATGGAGTGTGCGCGGCGTGGGGAGTCCTGGATACAGAAGTTGATGACATTGAAGCCCATCTCTCCAAGACTGGCGGCGGCACTGGCACCAGCCAGACCGGTACCTACGACGATGATGTCGAGTTTCAGTTTATTCTTCGGGTTCACCAAGCGCTGGTGGGCCTTGTAGTTGGTCCATTTCTCTGCTACTGGTCCTTCGGGAATTCTTGAATCTATTTTCTTAGTCATGATAGCAGAGACTTGGTGCACACTTGAAAGCGAAGGCAAGCACCACGATGAGGAAGCAAGCCATAAGGATGGTGACATAGACGAGGCCTATAGTCTTCCAGCGCTTGAACCATATTTTACCACTGATACCAAGGGTTTGCATGGCGCTCCAGAAACCATGGGAAAGATGGAACCAGATGGCCACGAGCCAGATGATATAGAGCACTACGAAGACAGGATTGGAGAAGGTCTCTACTATCCATCCAAAGCCGTCAGTAGGACTGAGCTTGGTCTCCATACCCACGAGTTCGGCGAACATCATGTTGTACCAGAAGTTGAAGAGATGCAGCAGGAGGCCGAGGAGAATGATGATACCGAGAACAAGCATGTTCTGCGATGCCCACTCCACTTTACTGGGAGTGTCGGTGACAGCATAGCGCTCATTTCCACGGGCGCGGCGGTTTTGCGCTGTGAGAATGAAAGCGTAGACAATGTGAATGACTGCCAGGGCAGCCAGACCCAAAGTGGCGACTACCGCATACCAGTTGGAACCCAACAACTCGCAAATCCAGTTGTAGGCTTCGCCTGAGAATAGTGCCGCGACGTTCATACAGCAGTGGAACGTCAGGAAGAGGATAAGTGCAATACCGGTGACCGACATTACGACCTTCCTACCAATAGAAGAATTGATTAACCACATAAATGATTGAAATTTAATAATTTAATTATAGTGTTATTTTTCTTATTACAATAGTATAGTATTGCATCCATGGTTAATAAGGCAAAAAATACCCAATTTTGAGTATTATAACAACGCCTTCAGATTGCAAAAATAGTATATTTTAGTGATTAATCAAAGGTTTTTGAGGAAAAATCCGATTATTATGCTTACTTTTGCGGTGGAATTGATTCATCAATAGTGCAATCAGTTTGATTCAACCCTCCAAAATTTCTTGTTTTTCGGATTATGAATTATAAGATGGATTATGATGTCATTGTCGTGGGCGGTGGTCATGCGGGCTGCGAGGCAGCTTGTGCTGCTGCCGGTATGGGTGCGCGCACTTTGCTCGTGACGATGGACATGAACAAGATAGCACAAATGAGTTGCAACCCTGCCGTGGGCGGGATTGCCAAGGGACAAATTGTGCGCGAGATCGATGCGCTGGGGGGATGGATGGGTCTGGTGACCGACGCCACAGCCATACAGTTCCGTATGCTCAACCGCTCGAAAGGTCCTGCGGTATGGAGTCCGAGGGCGCAGTGCGACCGTGGCAAGTTCATTTGGAAATGGCGTGAGACGCTTGATGCCATTCCTCTGCTTGATATCTGGCAAGACCAGGTGGAGCAACTCATCGTGGAGGATGGTGTGGCCGTGGGCGTGACCACCCTCTGGGGTGTGGAGATCAGGGCTAAGAGCATAGTCATCACGGCAGGCACCTTCCTCAACGGACTGCTGCATATCGGACATTGTCAGGTGCCGGGTGGACGTATCGCCGAGCCCGCCGCCCTTCACCTTACCGAGAGCATCACGCGTCATGGGGTGCGCACGGCGAGGATGAAGACAGGTACGCCAGTGCGCATTGACCGCCGGTCGGTACACCTCGAAGAGATGGAGGTGCAGGATGGCGACCACGACTTCCATCAGTTCAGTTTCATGCCTTCCAGGCGTACACTCAATGCACTCACTTGCTGGATATGTTATACCAATCCTGCGGTGCACGAGGTGTTGCGGGGCGGACTGGCCGACTCACCACTTTATAATGGACAGATACAAAGTATTGGTCCGCGCTACTGTCCGTCGATAGAGACCAAACTGGTGACTTTTCCAGAACGAGAGCAACACATGCTTTTCCTTGAGCCTGAGGGGGAGAATACGAACGAAATGTATCTCAATGGGTTCTCGTCGAGTATGCCGATGGATGTGCAAATCAATGCACTCCGGCAAATACCTGCCCTGAGGGATGTGAAGGTCTACCGACCTGGCTATGCCATCGAGTATGATTTCTTCGACCCCACACAGTTGAATCACTCGTTGGAGTCGAAGGTGATAGGAGGACTGTTCCTTGCAGGTCAGGTGAATGGCACCACGGGTTATGAGGAGGCTGCCGGACAGGGTCTGGTGGCTGGTGTGAATGCCGCTATACGCTGTGGTGGCGGAGATCCTTTCGTGATGCGACGCGACGAGAGTTATATAGGTGTGCTCATCGACGATTTGGTGACCAAAGGTGTCGACGAGCCGTATAGGATGTTCACCTCCAGGGCCGAATATCGTATCCTGCTCCGTCAGGATGATGCCGACGCCCGACTCACCGAGAAAGCCTACAACATGGGTCTGGCATCGCGTGAGCGCTACGACTGGTGGAAGGAGAAGCAGGAGGCTATCTCACGCATTATCCACTTGTGTGAGAAGACACCCATCAAACCCCGTGAGGTGAATGACCGGTTGGAAAAACTGGGCACTACCCCACTCCACTATGGTTGCAAGGCTGTAGACCTGATTGGTAGACCGCAGGTCGACCTGAACGTGCTCATGGAGATGTTGCCTGAACTGCGC
The DNA here is from genome assembly GCA_900317305.1 of uncultured Prevotellaceae bacterium. Lineage (GTDB taxonomy): Bacteria > Bacteroidota > Bacteroidia > Bacteroidales > Bacteroidaceae > Prevotella. The sequence goes on from ONGG01000010.1 coordinate 70,253, forward strand.
CAGACCATCGACGCATTGCCCAACCGCCGTGAGGAAATCTGTGAGGCTGCCGAGGTGCTCATGAAATACAAAGGATATATTGACCGCGAACGACTCGTGGCCGATAAGATGCACCGACTGGAGGATATCAAAATCAAGGGTCATTTCGACTACAAGAACATGACCCAGATTTCAATAGAGGCACGGCAGAAACTGGAGCGGATTAATCCCGATACCTTGGCCCAGGCCAGCAGGATCCCCGGGGTATCGCCCTCGGATATCAATGCCATGCTGGTGATGATTGGGAGATAATAATTTTGTAAAATATTTTTTATGTTTCACGTGAAACAATTCAATTAATAGACCAACGATATGAACAACGAAATTCTGCTCCAGAACCTGAGGAGCATTCCCGACTTCCCCGTGAAGGGAATCAATTTCAGAGACGTCACCACCCTCTTCAAAAGTGGCGAGTGCCTCAGAATCATGCTAGACGAACTCTATGAGATTTACAAGGACAAGGGCATCACCAAAATCGTGGGTATCGAGAGCCGTGGCTTTGTCATGGCCTCTGCACTGGCCGTGAAGTTAGGTGCCGGAGTAGTGCTCTGCCGCAAGCCCGGAAAACTGCCCGGCGAGACCGTCAGCGAGACCTATAAGAAGGAGTATGGAGAGGACACCATCGAAATCCACAAGGATGCCATCACCGAGGACGACGTGGTGCTCCTGCACGATGACCTCCTGGCCACCGGAGGAACCATGAAGGCTGCCCTCGACCTGGTGAAGAAATTCCATCCCAAACAGACCTACATGAACTTCATCATCGAACTGGTGAATGAAGGCCTCGACGGACGGAAGCCATTTGGCGATGAGGTGGAGATCACCACACTGATGCAACTGTAATCATCAACTATTTCAAGAGGGAGAAACCAACGTGTCTCCCTCTTCTCTTCTTGATACCCCAAACCATTGTTCCTAAGGCATGGCATAGGTCATGCTTCCTTGATTAGGGTTTCACGTGAAACAATTTGATGCCGCTATGAGAAACGAGACCGAAGAACAACTCAAACAACGACTGAAGAACATCGTGCTCAATATGCCCGAGCAACCCGGCAGTTACCAGTATCTCGACGATAATGGAACCATCATCTATGTGGGTAAGGCCAAAAACCTGAAACGAAGAGTTTCGTCCTATTTCCACAAAGAGGTAGACAGGTTCAAGACCAAGGTGCTCGTGAGCAAGATCAGAGACATCAAATACACTGTGGTGAAAACCGAAGAGGATGCCCTGCTGCTTGAGAATAGTCTGATCAAGAAATACAAGCCGCGCTACAACGTGCTGCTGAAAGACGGCAAGACCTATCCCAGTATCTGTGTCACCAACGAACCCTATCCGCGCATCTTCAAGACCCGAAATATCAACCGCAAATGGGGCACTTACTATGGACCCTATAGTAACATGGGACCCATGATAGCCGTGCTTGATCTCATCAAGAAACTCTATAAGCCCAGGGCATGCAATATGGTAATGACCAAAGACCGTATTGCAGAGGGGAAATACAAAACCTGCCTGAAATACCACCTGCATATCTGCGACGCTCCCTGTGTGGGCAAGCAGAGTTATGAGGACTATCAGGAGAATATCCGTCAGGCCAAGGAAATTCTCAAAGGCAATACCCGTGATGTGATACGCCAACTCACCCAACTGATGATGTCGCTGGCCCAAGAACTGAGGTTTGAGGAGGCTGAGGAAATCAAGCGCAGAATAGCACTTATCGACAACTATTGTGCCAAGAGTGAGGTGGTGAGCCACACCATACACAACGTCGATGTGTTCAGCATTACCAATGACGAGCATTCCAACTATGCCTTCATCAACTATATGCATGTGACCAACGGTAGCATCAATCAGGCCTTCACCATTGAGTACCGGAGAAAACTACAGGAAAGCGACGATGAGTTGCTCGCCTTGGCCATCCCCGAGATACGACAGCGGTTCAACAGCAATGCCAAGGAAATCATCCTTCCAAGAGATATAGAGTGGAAACCCGAGAACGTGGAGGTGACCATACCACAGCGCGGCGACAAGAAACACCTGCTCGAACTATCGCAGATGAATGGCAAGCAATACCGGCTCGACCGATTGAAGCGCACGGAGAAACTCAATCCTGAACAACGACAGACCCGCTTGATGAAAGAGTTGCAAAACGCACTCCAACTCGAGAAACTGCCCTATCATATCGAGTGTTTCGACAACTCCAATATCAGTGGTGAGGATGCCGTGGCGGGATGCGTGGTGTTCAAGGCCATGAAACCCAGCAAGAAGGATTACCGGAAATACAACATCAAAACCGTGATAGGTCCCGACGATTATGCCTCGATGAAAGAGGTGGTGAGACGTCGCTATAGTCGGATGATAGAGGAGGAAACTCCCCTACCCGACCTGATTATCACCGATGGTGGAAAAGGACAGATGGAAGTGGTGAGACAGGTGGTGGAAGACGAACTTCACATCCATATCCCCATTGCCGGACTGGCAAAAGACGACCGTCACCGCACCAACGAACTCCTTTTCGGATTTCCACCAATGGTCATCGGCATGAAGACCGACAGCGAACTCTTCCATATCCTCACCCAGATACAAGACGAGGTGCATCGCTATGCCATCACGTTCCACCGCGACAAACGAAGCAAGCATGCCCTGCACTCCGAACTCGACGATATCAAGGGCATCGGACCAAAGACCAAGGACGCGCTGATCAAGGCATTGAAATCGGTGAAACGCATCAGGGAGGCATCGCTCGAACAACTTCAGAAAATTGTGGGTCCTGCCAAGGCAAAGGTTATTTTCGAGCACTTCGAAAAATAATAGCCTTTTATAGACCTATATTGAAAAAAATGATGTATTTTTGCGATAATTATCAACGCTATGAGAACAGTCATTCAAAGAGTATCGCAGGCATCGGTGACCATCGATGGAAACATGAAGTCGGAAATCGGCAAGGGATTGCTGGTGCTGCTCGGCATCTGCGATGACGATAATGAGGAGGATATCGACTGGCTCGTCAGGAAAATCGTGCAACTGCGGGTTTTTGACGACGAGAATGGCGTGATGAACCGCTCCGTGATCGATATCCAGGGCGAAATCATGGTGGTGAGCCAGTTCACGCTCTATGCCTCCTATAAAAAAGGCAACAGGCCATCGTGGCTCAGGGCATCCAAACCCGAGGTCGCTACCCCACTCTACCTGCTTTTCTGCAAGAAAATGTCGGAGGCTCTCGGAAAATCCGTCGCCACAGGTTCTTTTGGCGCCGATATGAAGGTGAGTCTGATCAACGATGGACCGGTGACCATCTGTATGGATACCAAAAACAAGGAATAGCATGGAACCACGGAATATCACGCTGAAAGAGGCCCAACGGCAAGTGGATGAATGGATACGCACCTATGGTGTGCGCTACTTTTCAGAGCTCACCAATATGGCCTGTCTCACTGAGGAGGTGGGTGAACTGGCACGGGTCATGGCACGCAAATATGGTGACCAGAGTTTCAAGAATGGCGAGAAAGAACAGTTGGGCGAGGAGATGGCCGATATCCTGTGGGTACTCATCTGCCTGGCCAACCAGACGGGGGTCGACCTCACTGAGGAATTCCAGAAAACGATGGAGAAAAAGACCAGTCGCGACAGTCTGCGCCATATTTCCAATCCAAAATTGAAAGCATAAACCAAATAAAAACGACTATGGAATTAAAGAAAATTGATGCTCAAAACACTCCTAAGAGCAAATACGAAGAGGTATTGAACAAATACAATGTGGAGATTGATGATGCCACCGTACAGGAAGAGGTAAAACGTATTATTGCTGAGAAAGTGCCCCAGAACGACACACTCGAAGTGAAGAAATTCTTGATGGGAAGCGTGGAACTTACCTCGCTCAACACCCAGGATTCTGATGAAAGCATCATGGCATTCACCGAGAAAGTGAACCGTTTCGACGAGGAATACCCCACCCTACCCCATGTGGCCACTATCTGCGTTTATCCTTGTTTTGCCAGCGTAGTGAGCAATACCCTCGAGGTGGATGGCGTGGAAATAGCCTGCGTTTCGGGCAGTTTCCCATCATCTCAGGCACTCATCGAGGTGAAAGTGGCCGAGACAGCACTCGCTGTGAAAGACGGAGCCACAGAGATTGATATCGTCATGCCGGTGGGAAAATTCTTAAGTGGCGACTACGAGGGCGTATGCGATGACATCAGTGAGATGAAGGGTGCTTGCGGCGACAAGGCCATGAAGGTAATCCTGGAGACTGGACTGCTCAAAACGGCAAAGAATATCAAGATTGCCTCTATCTTGTCGATGTATGCCGGGGCCGACTATATCAAGACATCTACCGGAAAACTCAGTCCTGCGGCCACTCCAGAGGCTGCCTATGTGATGTGCCAAGCCATCAAGGAGTACTATGATGAGACGGGCATACAGATTGGTTTCAAACCCGCCGGTGGACTCAACACTGTGACCGACGCTCTCACCTATTACTCCATTGTGAAGGAAATACTGGGTGAGAAATGGCTTACCAACAAATGGTTCCGACTGGGTACGAGCCGTCTCGCCAACATGTTGCTTAGCGAGGTAATAGGCGAAGAAACCAAGTTCTTCTAATCACACTTTTCCCCTTTTGGTAATCAATTACTGTGATAATTGCAGTGCAAAAATAGAAAAACCCTGGATATCATTGCATATCCAGGGTTTTGTATAGGGTAAGAGATAAAGACTAAATATTTCTATTGGCCACAAAGTCAAGATAGGCCTGCAATGCTTCTTTTACCTCAATTTGTTTCACGTGAAAAATGATATATCGCTGTGCTTGGGCACTGAAATCGTCCATTTTTTTCACCGCATAGTCAATACCTCCGTTTTGGATGGCGAATTGCACCAACTGTTGGATTTCAGCGTCGGTCACGAAGCCTTTCTTCACCTTTTTGGCTAAATTGAGCATCTCCTCATTGCCTGTGCTCTTAAGGGCATAGATGATGGGAAGTGTCAGTTTCCCCTCAGCCATATCGTTGCCAGTGGGTTTGCCTATCTCCTTGGAGTCGTAATAGTCGAAAATATCGTCACGAATCTGGAAAATCATGCCTATCGCCATACCAAAATCGTAGGCTTCACTCACCTCCTCGGCGGTGGCATTCACCGACAAAGCACCATTCATTGCGCAACGGGCAAACAGCGAGGCTGTCTTCTGACTGATAATCTTGTAGTATATCTCTTCCGAGATACCATCCTCAGCGAAATTGTTCAGTTGCAGCAACTCGCCTTTCGAGAGCGTCTGTCCCAGTTCGGCAAGGCTGGTCACAATACTGGTGTTGTTACTTTTCGAAACATAAAGCAAGGCCGAAGAGAGAATATAGTCGCCTACAAGCACTGCCACTTTGTTGTTGAACATTGCATTGACCGATGCCTGACCACGGCGCTTGTCACTCTCGTCCACCACGTCGTCGTGCACCAGACTGGCGGTATGAAGCAGTTCCAGTCCCAATGCGGCATGTTGCGTGGTGAGATTCACCTCGCCAAGATTTTTGGTAATCAGTAGCGTAAGGATAGGACGCATGCGCTTACCGCCACGCTGCCTGATGTGCTGCAGGGCGTCGGCTAGGAGTCCATCAGTGTGTGAGAGTGACTCATCAAACAGATTGATGAATTCTTTGAGTTCTGCCTCAATGGGCTTTCTTATAATAGAGAGATAATCCATTGCCATAAATTTCGCACAAAAATAAGCATTTTATCTGGGAAAAATGAAAAAAATGAGTAATTTTACACAGAAAATTTGAAACCATATGGATAAACTATTTCTCTTCGATGCGTATGCGCTTATCTACAGAGCATACTACGCCTTTATCCGCGCACCGCGAATCAATTCCAAAGGACAGAATACTTCGGCCATTCTGGGTTTCTGCAACACCCTGCAGGAGATTTTATCAAAGGAGAAACCCAAGTATCTGGGCGTTGCCTTCGATCCTCATGGACTGACTTTCCGTAATGAGATATTCCCTGAGTATAAGGCCCAGAGAGAGAAAACACCCGAGGATATCCTCCTTGCTGTACCTATTATAAAAGATATCCTTGATGCCATGAATATCCCGGTGCTCATGGTAGAGGGCTTTGAGGCCGACGACGTGATAGGCACTTTGGCAAAAGCGGCTGTGAGAGAGGGTGTGGAGACCTATATGCTCACTTCCGACAAGGATTATGGACAGCTCATCGGCGACACCGTGAAAATGTACCGACCACGTCATGGCGGAGGCTACGAGGTAATTGGAACAGCGCAAATCAATGAGAAATATGGTATCAGCCGACCATCACAGGTTATCGACTTGCTGGCTCTTATGGGCGACGCAGCCGACAATTTCCCAGGGTGTCCGGGGGTGGGGGAGAAGACTGCTGTAAAACTCATCAACGAGTTTGATACGGTCGACAATCTGCTCGAACATACCGACCAGTTGAAAGGTGCATTGAAAAAGAAGGTGGAGGAACATGTCGATGATATTCGTCTTTCGAAAACTCTCGCCACCATCAAGACCGACGTGCCCGTGACCCTCGACCTGGAAAAACTCAAGGTCACCGACCCCGATGAGCCACGACTGAAGAAAATCTTCGACGAGTTGGAGTTCAAGTCACTCATCGACAAATTTCTTAATAAACCTAAAAAAAGTCCTCAAAATGTGAATTTACAACTCGATTTGTTTGGCGAATTTCAACCCGCTGATGGAGAAGTTGAGAAAAATTCGAGTTTTGAGAGCCTAAAAACCATAGATCACGATTATCAACTCGTTGAAAAACAAGAAGATATTAAAAAATTATGTGATTTTTTATTGACATTTGATTTTTTGAGTCTAGATACGGAAACCACTTCCACCAATCCCATTGAGGCCGAATTGGTGGGTTTGAGCTTTTCGGTGCACGAAAACCAGGCTTTCTATGTTCCTGTGCCTGCCAGTCAGTCGGAGGCGCAACAAGTAGTGGAGATTTTCCGACCTCTTTATGAAAATCCCCGGATTTTGAAAATCGGACAGAATATCAAATACGATATGCAGGTGCTCGCCAACTATGGCATCAATCTCGAAGGTGAGTTGTGGGATACAATGATTGCCCATTATCTCATCCAACCCGAGTTGCGGCACAACATGGACTTGCTTGCCGAGGTCTACCTCAACTATAAGACCATTCATATCGATGAGCTCATCGGTCCGAAAGGAAAGAATCAGCGGAGTATGCGCGACCTTACGCCCAGCGAGGTCTATGAGTATGCTGCCGAGGATGCTGATGTCACCCTGAAACTGAAGAGGGTGCTGGAACCCAAACTCAAGGAGGTGGGTGCCGAAAGGCTTTTTTATGAGATAGAGATGCCACTCGTACCAGTCTTGGCTTCAATGGAGCGCAATGGGGTGCGCATCGACACCGACTCCTTGGCAGAGACCTCGAAGGCATTCACTAGGCGTATGCACGATATAGAGCATCAAATCTATGAGTTGGCTGGCGAGGAGTTCAATATCTCCTCACCCAAACAGGTGGGCGATATCCTCTTCTCGAAACTCAAAATCGTGGAGAAACCCAAAAAGACAAAGACCGGACAGTTTGTCACCTCAGAGGAAATCCTCCAGGCGTTGAAGGGAAAACACGAGATTGTGGAGAAAATCCTCGACTATCGTGGACTGCGGAAGTTGCTGAGTACGTATATCGACACGCTGCCTTTGCTTATCAATCCCAAGACCCAGCACATCCACACTTCTTTTAATCAGACAGTTACAGCCACAGGACGACTGTCGTCGAGCGACCCTAACCTGCAGAATATACCGGTGCGTGGCGAGGATGGCAAGGAAATCCGTAAGGCATTCATTCCCGAACCCGGTTGCCTCTTCTTCTCGGCCGACTATAGTCAGATTGAGTTGCGGGTCATGGCTCATCTCAGTGGCGATGAGAATATGATCAATGCATTTATCGAAGGCCACGACATCCATGCGGCCACGGCTGCCAATATCTATAAGGAAGATATCGACAAGGTGACCAGCGACCAGCGACGAAAGGCGAAAAGGGCTAATTTCGGCATCATCTACGGCATTACCGTCTTCGGACTGGCAGAGCGGTTGGAGATTGAGCGTTCGGAGGCACGGCAGTTGATTGATGGCTATTTCGAGACCTTCCCGAAGGTGAGGGAGTATATGGAGAAGTCGAAGGAGATGGCACGCGAGAAAGGGTATGTGGAGACGTTCTTCCACCGCCGTCGCTATCTTCCCGACATCAACAGTCGCAATGCCACCGTACGTGGATTCGCCGAGCGCAATGCCATCAATGCTCCTATCCAGGGTTCGGCGGCCGATATCATCAAGGTGGCAATGATACGTATCTACCAACGGTTCAAGGAAGAGCATCTTCGTTCAAAGATGATTCTCCAGGTGCACGACGAACTCAACTTCAGTGTCGTTCCCGAAGAGAAGGGTAGGGTAGAGGCCATCGTGAAAGAGGAGATGGAGAATGCATACCACCTGCGTGTACCCCTTGTAGCCGATGCCGGATGGGGCGCCAATTGGCTTGAAGCCCATTGATGGGTGGGTTTATTTTGCTTTCCTCTCGGTTTGCACTAACTTTGACTTCGTCGAAGTTAGGCTGCGGTTTGGAAAAGCAAAAAAACTTCGTTTTATTTTGCTTTTCGCTCACCTTGCACTAACTTTGCCACTGCGTGGCGAAGTTAGGCTTCGGTTCAACAATGAAAACAAAAACTTCGTATTTTGTTTTGCATTGTCTTCACCTTGCACTAACTTTGCAAGAAATTTCAAAATAGATAGAATATGGCCTTAAAATGTGGTATTGTGGGACTCCCCAATGTTGGTAAGTCCACCCTTTTCAACTGTCTGTCGAGTGCCAAGGCACAGGCAGCCAACTTTCCTTTCTGTACGATAGAACCCAATGTGGGGGTGATTACCGTTCCCGATGAGCGGCTCAACAAATTGGCCGAATTGGTACATCCCGGACGGATTGTTCCCGCCACTTGTGAGATTGTCGATATCGCCGGACTGGTGAAAGGTGCGTCGAAAGGTGAGGGTTTGGGCAACAAGTTCCTGGGCAATATCCGCGAGACCGATGCCATTATCCATGTGTTGCGCTGCTTCGACGACGACAACATCACGCATGTGGATGGCACCATCGACCCTATCCGCGACAAGGAGATTATCGATACCGAACTGCAATTGAAAGACCTCGAGACCATCGAGTCGAGACTGGCCAAACAGCAGAAAGTGGCCTCCCTGGGTAACAAGGAGGCCAAGGTCGAGGTGGCTGTGCTCATGGCCTACAAAGAGGTGCTCGAGAAAGGCCAGAATGCCCGTGTGGTGACCTTCGACAGCAAGGAGGAGCAGCAGGCTGCCCACGACTTGTTCCTGCTCACAGCCAAGCCCGTACTCTATGTGTGCAATGTAGATGAGTCGGCTGCCAAGGATGGCAATGACTATTCGCGCCGTGTGGAGGAGGCCGCCAAGGCCGAGGGTTCCGAGGTGCTGGTGATCGCTGCCAAGACCGAGGAGGATATTGCCAGTTTCGAGAGCTATGAGGATAAGAAGATGTTCCTCGACGAACTGGGACTGGAGGAGAGTGGTATGAACCGCCTCACCAAGAAAGCCTATGCCTTGCTCAATCTTGAAACATTCATCACCGCCGGCCCGATGGAGGTGAAGGCCTGGACTTATCATAAAGGATGGAAAGCCCCGCAGTGTGCCGGTGTCATCCACTCCGATTTCGAGAAAGGATTCATCCGTGCCGAGGTCATCAAGTATGACGACTACATCAAATATGGCTCAGAGGCGGCCGTTCGCGAAGCAGGAAAACTGGGTGTCGAGGGCAAGGACTATGTGGTGCAGGACGGCGACATCATGCATTTCCGCTTCAATGTGTAACCCCAATTTATTAAAGATATGCACAACCTTCTCTATGTCGTTTGGAATCCCAGCGAGGTGGCCTTTAGTCTGGGTTTTATCTCCATCCGTTGGTACTCGCTCTGTTGGCTGATAGGACTGTTGCTGGCTTATCTGATAGTTAAAAAACTTTACAAAGAGCAGAAAATCAAGGACGAGCTCTTCGACCCGCTCTTCATCTACTGTTTTCTGGGCATTCTCATCGGTGCCCGTCTGGGTCATTGCCTGTTCTATGAGCCTGGCTATTTTCTCAGCAGTGGAACCCATGTCATAGAGATGTTTTTGCCCATCCACAAGATGGCCGATGGCTCATGGAAATTCACTGGTTATGAGGGACTTGCATCGCATGGAGGTACGCTCGGACTGATGATAGCCCTCTATATCTATTTCAGAAAGACCCACTTGAGCCTTTGGCAGGTGCTCGACAATATCGCCATCGCCACGCCCATCACCGCTTGTTTTATCCGGTTGGGCAACCTGATGAATTCCGAGATTATCGGCAAGGTGACAGATGTGCCCTGGGCTTTCATTTTCGCCAATGCTGAGCCTTCGTTGGCCACCGAGCCCCGTCATCCTGGTCAGCTCTACGAGGCTATTGTCTATTTCCTCTTCTTCTTTGTGGGATGGTATATTTACCGTCGTCGTCCCGAGAAGGTGGGTACGGGCTTTTTCTTCGGTCTCTGCCTCACACTCATCTTCACTGCCCGCTTCTTCATCGAGTTTACCAAGATCAATCAGGTGGACTTCGAGAATGCCCTTCCGCTCGACATGGGACAGCTCCTCAGCATCCCCTTCGTCATCATCGGCATTGCCTGCATGATAGGTGGAAAATGGATGAAGAAACTAGGGTAGGGAACTCCAATTTCTTAACTTGAAAGGAGTTGAGAAGTTACAGGAGTTCAGGCATTACTATTGCCAACTTTTATTTTCTCACACACCAGGAGCAGGTGCTGCTGTAGGGTGGTGGTGGCGAAGATATAGGTGTCGCCGCCATCGGCCAGCTTCAGGCGCTTGCGCAGTTCGGCCACCGTCATGGGGAAGTTGCGCACTGTGATGTTGGCCTGATGCAGTCCGGCAAGTTGCTGTCGCAACTGGCGTTTGTTCATGGTGGTGGTGGCACGGACCACAAATTGTCGTCCGGGGAAATCCATTATTGGGCTTTCGCTCACGAAAAGGTGACTATTGGCATGGAGGGCCGTGATGCCGTAGCGATGGGCCAGCGCCGAAAAACAGCCCGATTTCATCACAGCAGCCCCAGGCTCATACAAGTATTTTCCCTCCAAGGGCATTTGGTCATCGACAATGGGTAGCGATTGTGATGGGGTAGGGGAGAAGGCGACCACTTGGTCGTCGTCGGCACAAAACAACTTGAGAGGGCTTTCGGAAGGAATGGCCGAAAGCACTACCAGCAGTTCCTTGCACTCGTTTCCCGTGGCCACGATATGAATTTCTCGCACACTGTTTGGATACACACCCTCAAGGCTCTCAAGCGTGTGGTGCCAGTCGAGCATAGGCGATAGCTTCAGCATCACGATATCGGCTTTCTGGAGCAGCGTGGAGAGCAGTAGCAGCACGTCGGGCGTGCAGTCGGCAATGGCGAAGGTGCGGCCACCATGGTGGTCGCGCCGGGCAGGGTCGACGAAGATGAGTTGCTGATGAGGCAGGGAGTGGAGTAGGGTGGTGCCGTCGCCTTCTACTACTTCGGCCTGATGGAGGCCGAGGGCATGGAAATTGTTCCGTGCGCAGTCGCAGAGCGCCTTCTGCTGCTCAATATAGACCCCTTTGTCGAACAGTGGACAGAGGAAGGCGAAGTCGACCCCGAACCCTCCGGTGAGGTCGGCCATCGACGTGTGACGCCCTTCGGTCATCTCCTGGAGCAGGCGTTGACAAAGCCGTTGCTTATAGCGTGCTGTCTGCTCCGACGAGCATTGTTCCATCGACAGGTGAGGTGGATAGACGATTCCGTCGCAGGTCGCCCATGAGGGTATTTTGTTACGCGCTTTCTGCCATCCCGCTATCTGACTGACGGCCACCGCCATGTCTACGTCGCCGTGGCTCCTTGCCTGAAGGGCCAGTTGGCGAACGTCGCATAGGCGGTGGCCGTCGATAAATGCTTGTGTGGCGGGGTCGATCATCTGATCACTTTATAGTTGCGCTTGGCCTCGGCGCGGGTGCAGAGGTTGAAGTGCCACCATTCGGTGCGCAGGGGCTTGAAGCCGCCTACAGCCATCACCTCGCGCAGCAGCTGGCGGTTGGCGCGCGCCTCCTCGGTCATGCGCTTCGTGCGCACCAGCACGTCCTCATGGTCGATATGCGAGAGGCTGCTCATATGGTCGACCAGAGCGCCCATGGGGATGGTGTCGCCGTTCTCACGGCAGATGGAGATGTCGACGGCCATGCCGTAGTTGTGCATGCCGCCGCCATTGGCGGGGTTGCTCACATAGATGTTCTTCGAGGTGCCTTTCACCACGTTCCACATCTTCTGTTGGATACTCATGGGGCGGGTGGCGTCGAAGATAATCAGACTCAGTTCGGGACGCAGTTCCTTCAGTCGTTTCTGTGCCATGGCCAGTGCCTTGGCGGCCTTGGGATGGAGGTATCCCTCGCGCAGGTCGTCGTAGAGCACACGGCCCGTAAAATTGTCGGGCCGTGAATACATCAGACTCACGCGGATGGTGGGGTCTACCGACTGCACGTTCACCATGCCCTGGCGCTCCATCGAGAGGGCTGTGGCACTCAGCGATTGCGTCACGGTGTCGCGGGGCAGAGTGGAGTGCCCCGCCTGGGTCGGCGTGTCGGCAGGCAAGGCAGCCTTAGGCGCACGACCACCACCATTGCCGGAGCATGCGATGAGCAGTGCGGCAATGAAAGGAAGAATTCTCATGAATGGAGTTTTCTTTAAAAATCAGAACTGCACTTTGGGTGCTTTCTCGGCCCCACTCTCGGCGGCAAACTTCTCCATGGTCTTGAAACCGAAGATACCGGCGAAGATATTGTTGGGGAACGAGCGGATGTTCTTATTGTACTCGGTCACTGCAGCATTGTATTTGTTGCGGGCCTCGTTGATGCGGTTCTCCGAACCCTCAAGCTGGTTCTGCAGGTCGCGGAAGTTCTCGTTGGCCTTCAGGTCGGGATAGTTCTCGGCCACGGCGATGAGTCGGCCGAGCGATGAGCTCAGGTCGCTCTGGGCTTTCTGGAACTCCTTCATCTGCTCAGCAGTCATGTTCGAGGGGTCGATGGTAATTGAGGTGGCTCTGGTGCGGGCCTCGGTCACTTCCTTCAGGGTGTTCTCCTCATGTTGGGCATAGCCTTTCACCGTCTCCACAAGGTTGGGGATGAGGTCGGCCCTGCGCTGGTAGGCCGACTGTACGTCGGCGGCAGCCTGTGTGGCATTCTCCTGAACGCCAATCATGCCATTGTAGGTCGACATGGCCCAAAGGGCTATCAATACCACGATAGCAATGATGAATAATAATGTTTTCTTCATGATGTTGGGTTATTTAATGATGAATACTGTTTTCTATGTTGTGGCTACCAGCCGCCGCCAGCGCCACCTCCGCCGAAGCTTCCACCTCCGAAACTTCCTCCGCCGAAGCCGCCGCCACCGCTGCTGAATCCTCCGCCTCCGAAGCCTCCTCCGCCGATGTAGATGCCTCCACCCTTGCCACCATTCCGCCACAGATAGGCGATGATGATAATGATGATGATGATTTCGATGATGCCGAATCCATCCTCTTCGTCCACAGGGTCAGAGATAGAGGTGGAGGGGGGCAGTTCGCCCTCCTTGAGCAGTTTGTAGATGGCATAACAGGTTTGCGACACGGCCAGGTCGGGATTGCCGTTGCGCATGTTGGGCTGTATGAAGTTGCGTCCAATCCTTCCGCAGCTCGCATCGGTGAGATAGGCCTCGAGACCTTTTCCAGGTGCGATGAAATACTGCCTGTCTTCGGTGGCGATGACCACCACCAGTCCGGTGCGTGTGTCCTTGTATCCCACTCCATAGCGGTTGCCCACATTTTGTGCCATGCGGAAGGTGTCGCCGTTCTTCACGTGGCGCACGATGATGAACACCGTCTGGATGTCCATCTCCATCTTCATGTGGTGCAGATAGTAGTTGGCCGAGTCTTTGTATTCCTGCGAGAGGATATGGTCGGGGTCGCAGACAAACTGCGTGGAGTCTTTCAGATAAACCATCTGGATGTTGTCGGCACTCCAGATGGGGTAGCCGTCGCTCGACCTCTCGGTGGCGGCCAGGGCGGTGGTGCCGACGAAGAGGAATACCGCCAGCCATGCCAGCAAGTGCCAGTGGCGTAAAGGTGTCGAGGGTAATGGATGGTTGAATATTGGCATATTGTAGTGGTGTAAGAGGTTATCTCATGGCGAGGGCCTTGTTCTCGGCGGCCTCCATGAGCTCGCGCTCTCCCGGTCCCTTGTCGTTGAGGCCGCAGAGGTGCAGGATGCCATGGATGATCACGCGGTGGAGCTCTTCGTCATACTGTGTGCCTTGCTGCTGGGCATTGGAGGCCACGGTGTCGAGCGAGATGACGATATCACCGTTGATGGTGTCGCCCTCGTCGTAGTCGAAGGTGATGATATCGGTATAGTAGTCGTGACCCAGGTATTCACGGTTCACTTCCAATATTTTGGCATCGTCGACGAAGAGATAACCTATCTCACCCGTCTTCTTGCCGTAACTGGCTGCCACAGCCTTGATCCATGCCGTGGTGGCGCGTTTCCTGATTTTGGGCATGCTCACGCCCTCGCTGTTGTAGGTAATCATTGGGTTGGGGTCTTGGGTAGGAATTTGCTGGTGTCGCGGCCGAAGCGGGCGAGTTCTCTCACGGTGCTCGAACTGACGCAGGCCAGTTCGGGTCGGGCGAGGAGCAGCACGGTCTCCACACCGCCCACGAGCCGGTTGATGTCGGCCTGCTCGCGCTCGCTCTCGAAGTCTTTCACGTTGCGCACGCCTTTGACGATGAACTGTGCTCCCTCGCGGTGAACCAGGTCGATGGTGAGGTCGTCGTAACCTTTCACCTCTACCCGTGGCTCGTTATGGTAGATGGCAGCGATGGCCTTGATACGCTCCTCGGTGGGTTGGCTGTAGTGCTTGTCTTTGTTGATACCTACGCCAATGACCACGCGGTCGGCGAAGCATAGGGTGCGCCGTACGATGTCGTCGTGGCCGATAGTGAATGGGTCGAAACTGCCTGCGAAAATGGCTGTCTTTGGCATATCGTTTGAGTTTAGTGTCAGTCGAAGAGGTCGCGTTGCATGGGGTTGCCACGATAGGGGTTGCGTCCCAGATGCTCATAGGCCAGTTCGGTCACCATGCGCCCACGGGGTGTGCGCTTGATGAATCCCTCCATGATGAGGAAAGGTTCGTAGACCTCCTCTAAGGTGCCGGCGTCCTCGCCAACGGCCGTAGCGATGGTGGAGATGCCCACTGGTCCGCCACGGAACTTGTCGATGATGGTGAGCAAGATTTTGTTGTCAATCTCGTCGAGACCATATTGGTCGATGTTGAGAGCGGTGAGGGCCACACGGGCGATGTCGATGTCGATGCTTCCGTTGCCGCGCACCTGGGCAAAGTCGCGCACGCGGCGCAGCAGGGCGTTGGCAATACGGGGCGTGCCACGACTGCGGCGGGCAATCTCGGCAGCGGCCTCGCTGGCGATGGGCACCTGGAGGATGCTGGCCGACCGTTTCAGGATCTCGGTGATGGTCTCGGGCTCATAGTATTCCAGGTGCATGTTGATGCCGAAACGGGCACGGAGAGGTGCTGTGAGCAGACCGCTCCGCGTGGTGGCTCCAATCAGTGTGAAGGGGTTCAGATCGATCTGTATCGACCGGGCCGATGGACCTTTGTCGATCATGATATCGATGCGGAAGTCTTCCATGGCTGAGTAGAGGTATTCCTCCACCACGGGCGAGAGACGGTGTATCTCGTCGATGAAGAGCACGTCGTTGGTCTCGAGCGAGGTGAGGATGCCGGCCAGGTCGCCGGGGCGGTCGAGCACCGGACCACTGGTGAGTTTGAAACCCACGCCCAGTTCGTTGGCAATGATGTTGCTCAGTGTGGTCTTGCCCAGTCCTGGCGGACCGTGGAGCAAGGTATGGTCGAGGGGTTCGCCACGGTATTTGGCAGCCTCCACAAACACCTGCAGGTTCTCCACCACGCTCTGCTGACCACGGAAGTCGCTGAAGTGGAGGGGGCGCAGGGCGTTCTCGAAGTCTTTCTCCGCTGGTGATACCCTTTCGTTTCTGATGTCAAAATAGTCGTCCATATACGGTAGTGGATGGTTGAGGCACGAGAGGGTGTGAGTCCTTCAGTGCCAAGCAGTGGCAAATTTAGGTAAAATTTCTGATATTTCTCATGATGGATGGTGATTTTTGTCCTTACCCAAAAATAATTTCCTTTTTTCTTTGGATTTTAGATGGAAAGGCATTACCTTTGCAGACCGAAAACTATGTCGCATTGCCGACTTAGCAGGGCTTTTAGCTCAGTTGGTTAGAGCAACAGACTCATAATCTGGAGGTCCTAGGTTCAAGCCCTAGAAGGCCCACGAAAAAGAGAGTATCATGAATGTTCATGATACTTTTTTTGTTCAATATCGGTTGTGGTGCTCCAACTGGGTGAATTGTCCGCAGCCATCGATTTTGTCGTAGAACTGGAGTGAAAATTTGGTCGGTATGATTATTTTTGTTACCTTTGGCCTTCACCAAATAAGGTGCTTCTAAATAAATCTCGTATGGTACTCAACTATATCTGGATAGGTTTTTTCCTCGTCTCGTTCCTCATAGCCGTGGTACGGCTCATCTTCATGGGCGATGTCGAAGTATTCCCCGCAATGATGGATTCCACCTTCGAATCTTCGAAGACAGCCTTCGAAATCTCCATCGGACTCACGGGTGTGCTTGCCCTGTGGATGGGCATCATGAAAGTAGGTGAGAAGGGTGGTGTGGTGGCCGCTTTCGCCAAGTTGCTCGGTCCGGTGTTCTGCCGGCTCTTTCCCGATATTCCCAAGGGCCATCCCGTCACTGGCTCCATCTTCATGAATATCGCCGCCAATATGCTCGGTCTCGACAATGCCGCCACCCCAATGGGACTGAAAGCCATGGAGCAGATGCAGGAACTCAATCCGAAGAAGGATACCGCCACCAACTCGATGATCATGTTTCTGGTGCTCAATACGTCGGGCCTCACCATCATCCCCGTGAGCATACTTGTCTATAGGGCACAGATGGGGGCCGCACAACCCACCGACGTGTTCATCCCTATCCTCCTGGCTACGTTTTTCTCCACCATCGCCGGACTGGTGGTGACCTCGCTCTTCCAGCGCATCAACCTCTTCAATCGTACGCTGCTGCTCACTCTCGGCGGACTCTGCCTCTTCGTGGCGGCTATCATCTGGGGATTCAGCCGCATGGACAAGGAGCAGATGAACGTCGTGAGCACCACGGTGGCCAACACGCTGCTGATGTCGGTTATCGTGGGATTCATCGTGGCAGGGGCCTTGAGGCGCGTCAACGTCTACGATGCCTTCATCGAAGGGGCGAAAGACGGTTTCACCACGGCGGTGCGCATTATCCCCTATCTCGTGGCTATCCTCGTGGGCATCGGCGTGTTCCGTGCGGCTGGAGCCATGGATATGCTCGTGGGAGGGGTGAAATGGGTTGTCGAGGCCATAGGGTGCAATACCGACTTCGTGGAGGCACTGCCCACGGCACTCATGAAACCACTCTCGGGCAGTGGGGCGCGCGGCATGATGGTCGATGCGATGACGCAATATGGCGCCGACTCCTTCGTCGGACGACTCAGTTGCATCTTCCAAGGCTCCACCGACACCACGTTCTATATCCTTGCCGTCTATTTCGGCAGCGTCAATATCCGTTATACCCGCCATGCCGTGACCTGCGGACTGCTGGCCGACCTCGCCGGCATCATCGCGGCCATCGCCATCGCTTATATGTTCTTTGGTTAACACGTTATTATGGCAGATCTCAAAAACCTTGCAAAAGACACGGCCATCTATGGCCTGAGCAGCATAGTGGCACGTTTCGTCAATTACCTGCTCGTTCCCATACAGACGTCGAAGTTTGCTTCCACAGGAGGCGAATATGGCATCATCACAAACGTTTATGCTTATGTGGCCATACTCATCATGCTGCTGACTTTTGGCATGGAAACCACTTTTTTCAGATTCATGAACAAGGAGGGTATGAATCGGGAAAAGGTGTATTCCACCGTGCTGAGAATGGTTGGAACGGTGGGTATAGTGACTTCTTTGGTCATGTTGCTTTTCTGTAGACAAATAGCGGAACTATTGGGATATGGCAATCATCCGGAATATGTGGTGGTGATGTATCTTACGGTGGCACTCGATGCATTCACGGCCATCGCATTCGCTTATCTGCGCTGTGAGCATCGTCCCATCAAATTTGCTTCGTTGAAAATCGCCAATATCGCGCTGAACATTGTGCTCAACCTCATCTATTTCTTCGGATTGCCATTGCTTCATCTCAATCCGTTTGGCATATATGGAGAGACGTTCCACTACGACGTGGTTTGGGTGTTCTACATCAATCTTTTCTGTTCATTGTTCAATCTCGTTTTCCTGCACAAGGAACTCAGAGGTATCAAATATGGATTTGACAAGAAAATGTGTCGGCAGATGTTGACTTATGCCTGGCCTATTCTTGTCATGGGAATAGCCGGACAGCTCAACCAGAGCCTTTCGCAAATCATGTTCCCCAAGGTGTATCCGGGCAGCGATGGATTCAGTGAGTTGGCCATATATGGCGCCTGCATAAAGATTGCGATGATCATGATGATGATCACACAGGCATTCCGCTTTGCTTACGAGCCATTTGTGTTTAGCAAGGTGAAGGATAAGGATAGTAAGGAAGTGTACGCACAGACCATGAAATACTACGTCATCTTCACCTTGTTGGCCTTCCTGGTGGTCATGGCATATCTTGACTTGCTGAAGTTTTTGATAGGAGAGAGTTACTGGAGTGGATTGCGTGTAGTGCCGATCGTGATGGCTGCCGAAATCATTTTTGGCATTTTCTTCAATCTCTCCTTCTGGTATAAACTTACCGACCGTACTATCTGGGGAGCTTATTTCTCAGGCATTGGTGCGGTGGTGCTCTTCACCATCAACCTGATCCTCATTCCACGATTCAGTTACATGGCTTGTGCATGGGCAGGACTTATCGCTTATAGTGTTTCAATGCTGCTGTCTTATTTCATTGGGCAGAAATATTTCCCTGTGGCCTATCCCCTGCGAGATATCTTCACTTATTTTGCAGTGGCTGCCTTGTTGTATGTTGGCATCCATTTCGTTTCAGCCAACCTACCTCTCTGGGCCTCGCTGACTGTGAACACCTTCCTTGTGCTCCTTTTCGTTGCCTTTACGGTGAAACGCGATTTCCCATTGTCCAACCTGCCATACGTTGGCAAGTATTTCAGGAAATAATACAATAAAAACCAAGATATGATGAAAAAAATTGCTATGTTCATTGCCGGTCTGGCCATGTTGACACAGGCCAAGGCCGACGAGGGTATGTGGACCATCTACAACCTGCCCCCCCAGGTGTATGAAATCATGCAGAACGAGGGTTTCAGCATGACCTACAACGACTTGTATTATGGCGAGACGGCACTGAAGAATGCCGTGGTCAATTTCAGTGGTTATTGCTCGGGCGTGGTTGTCTCGCCCGACGGACTGGTGTTCACCAACCACCACTGCGGGTTCGAGGCCATCCGCAGCCACTCCACCGTGGAGCATGACTACATGCTCAACGGATTCTATGCCAAGACCTACGAAGAGGAACTGCCCAATAAGGACATGTTCGTGAGTTTCATGGTCGACCAGGTTGATATCACCGACCGCCTGGTGAAGATGGGCCTCGAGGGTATGAGCAACTACAAGCGGGCCGTGCTCATCGACTCCATCACCAATGCCCTCACCGACTCGGTGAAGCGTATCGACAAGACGCTCCATGTGAGTGTGGACCCCTTCTATGAAGGCAACCGTTACTATGCCACCACCTATCAGGACTTCACCGACTTGCGCCTGGTGTTCACCATCCCCAAGTCGATGGGTAAGTTTGGTGGCGAGACCGACAACTGGATGTGGCCGCGCCAGACCTGCGACTTCTCCGTGTTCCGCATCTATGCCGACCCCAAGACCAATGGTCCGGCCGAATACAGCAAGGACAATGTGCCTTACCATCCCAAACGATGGGCAAAGGTGTCGATGCAGGGATATAAGGAGGGCGACTTCGCCATGACTATCGGCTATCCCGGCAGTACGGAGCGTTATCTCTCGTCGTATGGCATCAAGCAGATGCGCGATGCCGAGAATGCCGTGCGTGCCCAGGTGCGTGGCGTGAAGCAGGAGGTGATGATCAAGCACATGAGGGCCAGCGAGGCCGTGCGCATCAAGTACGACAGCAAGTATGCCCAGAGTTCCAACTATTGGAAGAACTCCATCGGTATGAACAAGTGCATCGACTCCATCGGCATCATCCAGCAGAAGGCTGACTTCGAGCAACGTATAAAGCAGTGGCAGGACACCACGGGCTACCTGAAGGGCGTGCTCAACTTCGACCGCCTGAAGACGCTCTACGACAAGAGTTTTGAGCCTACCTACACCCTCTATAATCTGATAGAGTCGTTCTTCCGGTCTGGTGAGTTCTTCAACCGTGCCCGCAAGGTGGCTGGCGACGGCATCGAGGTGAAGGGACCGAAGGATAACCCCAAGAAGCAATACTACCAGTTTGATGACAACAGCGATGAGTGGGACGAGGCTCTCGACAAAGAGGTGCTGGCCGCTATGCTGAAGAACTATGCCGGACAGGTGAATGAGAAATATTTGCCGAAGTTCTATTCCGTCATCAAGACCAAGTTTAACAACAACTACACGGCCTACGTCGACTACCTCTACAAGAAGTCGGTGCTGATGAAGAAAAACAAGCGTATCAAGTTCAATGACAAGAAGTTCAAGAAAGACCCGGGCCTGAAGTTCGGCGAGGATATCCTGGAGGTCTACTACGACCTGCTCTCACAGGTGCGTGTGGCCAGCGACGATATCGCCACCCAGGAGCGTTACCTCTGCGACGCCGTGGTGCGCATGGAGCAAGACCTGCCTCACTACAGCGATGCCAACTTCACCATGCGCCTGAGTTACGGACAGGTGGGCGAGTACTTGCTCAACGGACAGCCCTCGGGCTACTACACCACCGCCGAGAGTATTGTCGAGAAGATGGATCGTGCCGACAAGGTCATCGACTATGTGGCTGAGCCCATCATGAAAGAATTGCTCTCGTCGAAGGACTTCGGACCATACACCGACAAGACCACCGGCAAGATGCAGCTCTGTTTCCTCACCAATAACGACATCACGGGCGGCAACAGCGGCTCGCCGATGTTCAACGGCAAGGGTGAGCTCATCGGACTGGCTTTCGATGGAAACTGGGACAGCCTCTCGAGCGACATCTTCTTCGACAAGAAGTTGGCCCGCTGCATCGGTGTCGACATCCGCTTCGTGCTGTTTATGATGGACCGCTGGGGACATGCCGACCGACTGCTGAAAGAAATCAACGCCCAATAACCATCCCCTTTCTTCACCCCTGAAATGAGAAAACTATTCACTTGCCTCATGTTGTCGGTGGCGCTCGGTGTGGCTGCTGCCGAAAACCCTTTCCGTCAACGAATCAGCCTTGCCGGAACATGGCAGTTCGCCCTCGATCCAAATGCCACACTCAAAGCCGACAGCCGGCTCGCCGACCAGTTGACGCTGCCAGGAACCACCGACACCAACAACAAGGGATTTGAGCCGCAAAACACAAGCGAGACAACCCGCCTCACACGTTTGCACAGTTATGTGGGAAAGGCGTGGTATGGCAAGGAGGTGGATATCCCAATGGCATGGAAAGACTGCAGGGTGACGATGGTGCTCGAGCGCACCAAGCCCTCTGTGGTCTATGTTGACGGCACCAAGGTGGGCGAGAGCGATGATATCTGCACACCGCAGCAGTTCGACCTCTCCACAGCACTCACCCCTGGCCGTCACACCATCACGCTGATGATCGACAATGGCGAGACGGTGCCACCGCAACTGCTCAGCAACTCGCATGCCTATACCGAGGACACGCAGACCAACTGGAATGGGGTCATCGGAGAGATGTATCTCGAGGCCTGTCCGAAAAACGGCATCGCCAGCATCGAGGTGCTGGCCGATGCACCGAAACGGCAGGTGGAGGTGGTGGTGGCGCTCACTCAGCCTGTGAGGAGCAACACCCACCTGAGGGTGGATGTCACACCCTTAGAGGAGCATGGCGCCATCATCTCACGTGATTTTTGGACAGATAAGAGCGTCAGTGCTTCGGCCGATGGCAACTATCATTTGGTGGTCGACGTGAAGGAGGCGCAGATGTGGGACGAGCACCACCCCACAGCCCGCTATGCCCTCGAGGTGACGGTCGACGGGAAGGACGCACTGTCCACTACCTTCGGCTTGGTTGACTTCCGTGTCGATGACCACCATTTCATGGCCAATGGCCGCGAGGTGTTCCTTCGTGGCAAGCACGATGCCTGCGTCTTCCCCCTCCAGGCCCATGTGCCGATGACTATTGCCGAATGGGTGGACTATCTCTCGAAAAACCGCGAGTATGGTATCAACCACATTCGTTTCCATTCGTGGTGCCCGCCAGAGGCTGCCTTCGAAGCCGCCGACCAACTGGGGGTCTACTTGCAGCCCGAACTCCCTTTCTGGGGCGATTTCAACAAAGACGATGAGCGGCTCATGACCTTCCTCCACAAGGAGGGGGAGCATATCCTGCGCACCTACGGACATCACCCATCGTTCGTGATGTTCGCACTGGGCAACGAACTCTGGGGCTCTATAGAGAAGATGGCCGACTTCGTGGCCGACTTCAGGTTGTTGGCACCCCATAAGCTTTTCACTTTCGGGTCGAACTACTACTTGGGTTACCAAGGAGTGAAGCCTGGCATGGACTATTTCACCACCTGTCGCGTGGGCGGTGAGGCCTGGGGGGCGTTCGATACCCATACCCGCGGCTCGTTCTCCTTCGCCGATACCTACGACGGGGGTATCATCAACCATTGCCATCCTGGCACCACCATCAATTTCAAGGATGCCTGCGCACGCTCCTCTGTGCCGGTCATCAGCCACGAGACGGCACAGTTTCAGACCTATCCCGACTTCGACGAGATACACCGCTACACGGGGGTGCTCTATCCCTACAACTTGCAGGTGTTCTACAAACGGTTGGTGCAGGCGGGCATGGCCGCTCAGGCCAAGGACTTCCACCGTGCTTCCGGACTGTGGAGTCTGCAACTCTACAAGGCCGATGTGGAGATGGATATGCGCACGCCCAATATGGCCGGCTTCCAGTTGCTCGACGTGCAGGACTACCCAGGGCAAGGCAGTGCTTACGTGGGCGTGCTCGACGCATTCATGCAAGAGAAGACGTTCATGAGAGAGTCGGGTGGCAAGCAGGTGTGGAAATCGTTCTGTGGCGAGGTGGTTCCACTCTTGGAGACAGAGCGGTTCTGCTATGCCAACAACGAGACCATGCACGGACATGTGAAGCTCTTCAACTATAGTTCGGGCGAGGGTGATACCCGCTGGCTGCAGGGAAGGATGGAGTGGACGCTCAGCGACGAGCGGGGCAAGGTGTTGCGCAACGGCGAAATGGACATTCCGACCGACTGCCACGGACTGATAGACGTGGGCGATTTCGCCATAAACTTCGCCGGCATCGACCAGCCCATGCGGCTCAATCTCTCGCTTCTGGCCACCCTCAATGCCTCTACTGGCACGGATTTCAAGAACAACTATGCCCTATGGGTCTATCCTCAGCAAGATGACCTTGAGCAGCTCAAGAAAGGTATCATCGTGACACGCGTGATGGATGCCAAGGTAATGAAGAAACTGGAGCGTGGCGCAAAGGTGCTGTGGATGCCCGACACCTCGGCTTGTAAGGACCATGTGGTGGGCGGCTTGTTCCAGACCGACTATTGGAACTACCGTATGTTCAAGACCATCAGCGAGAACAACCACCGTCCGGTGTCGCCAGGCACGTTGGGTATCCTCACCGACCCCAAGCATCCGCTTTTCGACCTGTTCCCCACCGAGATGCACTCCAACTGGCAGTGGTTCCCCGTGGTGAAGGCGAGCAATCCGATGATTCTCGACAATCTGCCAGCCGATTACCGTCCTTTGGTGCAGGTCATCGACAATATCGAGCGCAACCACCGCCTGGGCCTGGTCTTTGAGTTTGCCGTGGGCAAGGGCAGGCTCCTCGTATGCATGTGCGACATCGGCAAAGCCTCCGAGCAGGTGGAGGGACTACAGTTCTACAAATCGCTCCTCCACTATATGCAGTCCGACAGGTTCCGTCCGTCGCAACATTACCGTGCAGCCGAACTCCTTCAACTGCTTCAGCAGCCCATCGTGGAGCGGCAACTTGAGGAACTGAACAATATCTCGCCTTATTGAGAATCTGCCCTAAGGAAAGAAGCGCATACTCCAAACGGTATGGATGCAATTCGGGCGAAATCTATCCAAAAAAGGTAGATTTCGCCCGAATTCTTTTCTCGTCCAACGAATTTCGTTGTTGAAGGTGAAAACAGGGGAAAAATGTTGTTTGTGCCCTGTTTATTTCTTCTTCGGCTTACGCCTTGCCCAACCTTCTTCAGTGAAGTCGGGCTCGTCGCCCTTGAGTGCGGGGGTACGGTTGGGGAAGAACTGGCGCCAGTCACCGCTCTCGTTTTCCATACGGGCGGCTCCACGGCTGCCCTTACGTGAGCGGGGGGCATCGCTGCCGCCACGTTGGCGTTTGGGTTTCTTCTCGAAACGGCCGAAATCGTCGTGGGTGAAGTCGGTGGGGTAGTCGTTGCGGCGCTGGCGCTGTGGGCGGTCTTCACGCTCACCACGCGAGGCTGCCGGTTTCCGGCTGTCCCTACGTCCGCCACCATGCCCTTTCTCGTCGGCATCGTTGCAGCGCACGTCGCGGCCCTTGTAAGTGGTGCCGTCGAGGGCTTCCATCACCTTCTCGGCATCTTCCTCGGGCACTTCGATATACGAGAACTTGCCCAGCAGGTCGATATGTCCCACGTCTTGGCGGCCCCTCACGTGCTTGTTGATGAACTGCATCACCTCGCCGGGATAGAAGCCGTCGTCCTTGCCCAGGTTGATGAAGAGGCGGCGGTAGCCCCGTTCGGCCTTCCGATGCCCTTGTGACTTGCCTTTGCCCTCTCCTTTGCGCTCCGATGACTTCCGCTCGCTTTTGAGCGAGGGTTTCTCTATCTCGGGGGCGTCGGCGTAATAGGCAAGGAAACGGCCGAAGTTGCGCGACACGATTTTCTTGATGAGGTCTTCCTTCTCCATATACTCAAAATGGCGGTTGATCTCGGTCATGAAAGGAGCAATCTCCTCCTCGTTCACGTCGGTCTTCTCTATCTGGTCCATCACGCGGTAGAGTTGCTTGGTGCAAATCTCCTTGGGCGTGGGCAGGTCGGCCTCGACGAAGGCCTTGCCTATTTCCTTCTCTATGGCCTTGATCTTCTTCACCTCACGGGTGTGGACGATAGAGATGGAGGTGCCTTTCTTGCCTGCACGGCCCGTGCGGCCGCTGCGGTGGGTGTAGTTCTCGATATCCTCGGGCAGACCGAAGTTGATGACGTGGGTGAGGTCGTCGACATCGAGTCCACGCGCTGCCACGTCGGTGGCCACGAGCAGTTGGGTGAGGTGCTGCCTGAACTTCTGCATGGTGAGGTCGCGCTGCTGCTGCGAGAGGTCGCCATGAAGCGACTCGGCATTGTAGCCGTCGCGGATGAGTTTGTCGGCTATCTCCTGAGTCTCTATCTTCGTGCGGCAGAAGATGATGGCGAAAATGCGGGGATAATAGTCAACGATGCGTTTCAGGGCCAGGTATTTGTCCTTGGCATGCACCATGTAGTAGATGTGGTTCACATGTTCGGCACCCTCGTTGCGGCTGCCCACCACAATCTCCTTGTGGTCGTGCAGGTAGTTCTTGGCGATGGCCTCGATCTCCTTGCTCATGGTGGCCGAGAAGAGCAGGGTGTTGCGGTTGGAGGGCACGCCCTTGAGAATCTCGTCGATGCTCTCCGAGAAGCCCATGTTGAGCATCTCGTCGGCCTCGTCGAGCACCACGTTGCTCACGTTGTCGAGTTGGGCCACGCCGCGGTTCATCAGGTCGATGAGGCGGCCGGGAGTGGCCACGATAATCTGTACGCCCTTGCGGAGCGCGTTGATTTGGTTGACGATGGAGGTGCCACCATATACAGGCACGATTCTTACTCCCGTCATGTATTTGGAGAAGTCTTTCAGGTCATCACTGATCTGTAGGCACAGTTCACGGGTGGGTGATAGGATAAGTGCCTGGGTGGTTTTCTCCTCGGGGTTGATTTTTTGCAAGAGAGGGATGCCATAGGCCGCAGTCTTGCCCGTTCCGGTCTGTGCCAGGGCGATGACGTCGTTGCCGATGCCGAGCAGGTAGGGGATGACCTCTTCCTGCACGGGCATGGGCTGCTCGAATCCCATCTCGGTGATGGAGCGGCGAATATCTTCGCTCACGCCAAGTTCTTCGAATGTTTTCAATCTATTGTTTTATTTTTTGATAGTGGCGGGTTTCCGTGTGGTAACCTTCTTTTGGGGTGTGGGTGCTGGAGAGTTGGCAGACGGGGTGTCGGTTTTCTTCTCCTCGGCTTTGATCACCTTCTCTACCTCAACCCGGAAGATGAGGGTGGAATAGGGCTTGATCTCTCCCATATTGCGCTCGCCATAGGCCAGGTTGTAGGGGATGTAGAGTTCCCACATGCTGCCTTCGGGCATCATGGTGAGGGCCTCGGTCCAACCTTTGATGACATCGGTGGGGCGGAAGGTGGTGGTCTGCGGGTTGCGCTTGTAGCTGCTGTCGAAGATGGTGCCGTCTACCAACCGGCCCTCGTATTTCACCTCCACTTGGTCGTTGGCGGTGGCGATGGGACCATTGCCTTGACGCAGCACCCTGTATTGCAGACCGCTGGGTTGGGTGGTCACACCAGGCTGCTTGGCGGTCTGTTTCAGGAATTCCTCACCTTCTTTCTTCAGTGCCAGTATATGTTGCTCTTTACGGTCTTTCACATAGCGCTGGGCAGCGGAGTCGGTGAAGGTAGAGTAGTCTTTCTTGAGCGCGGCAAGGAAACCCTGGTTGATGGCATCGATATTCAGACTGTCGGCCACGCCAGCCAGGTTTCTTTTGGCTGTGGCCAGCATGTTGGTGCTCACCATATGGGCCACGTCGACACCGGCGGCATAGGCGTTGAGTTCGGGGTGGTTGGTCTCCTTCGAGATGGCTGCCTCAAAGCCTTCGATGAATTTGTAGAGATAGGTGGTGTCAACACCTCTCTGGCTGATGAGGTAGGGGATGAGTCCGTTGGTCATCTCTATGCCCGTGGCATAACTGATGGAGTCGTTGGCATTCTGTAGCACTAGGGGAGCCGTGGTGGGCTTGTTTTCCTTTTTCTTCTTTGCCTCGGTGGTATTGAGGGAGGCACCCATGGCGAAGAGGAGTGCCAGCAACACAATTTTCTTCATGATGATGTGTAGATTGATTGGTCTGATGAATGGTTAGGGGCTTTTCTTAACAATTGGCACCCGCCCCGAAAGGCAGGTGCCAACCGTTTGCCGTCATCTCATAGAGATGATGGATTATTTCGATTCCAGAAGCTCAATGGTGAAGATGAGGGTGGAGTAGGGCTTGATGCCAGCCATCTCACGACCACCGTAAGCTTTGTCTTCGGGGATGACAACCTCCCATTTCGAACCCACGGGCATGTGGGTGAGGGCCTCGGCGAAACCGGGGATGTTCTGGCGAACCATCATCTCCAGAGGCTGGCCATGCTTGGCAGAGCTGTCGAACACCTGTCCGTCGATGGTCTTGCCCTCATAGTTCACCTTTACGGTAGAGGAGTCGGTGGGGATGGCACCATTGCCTTCCTTGATGACCCTGTACTGCACACCCGAGGGAAGGGTCTTCACACCGGGTTTCTTGGCGTTCTCGGCGAGGAATTTGGCACCAGCCTCCTTGTTCTTGCTATATTTGGTATCCATTATGCTGTTGTGTACGCGCTCGGCCATGCCGTCGAGTTGCGGACCCACTTTCTCGATGTCCATGATGTGCTTGTTGCCCTTGATACCGTCGATGAGGCCGGCCACCAGGTTCTTGGTCGATACGTGATATACGGAGTCGTTGCCGAAGATGCCACGGTTGATGCCGCTGGTCATCTGTGAGCCCACTTGCAAGCCAGCGAAGTAGGCGGCTTCCTTGGCGCTGTTGCCAGCCTTGGTGCCTTCTTTGAAACCTCTTACGAAGTCGGCGATATAGGCTGTGTCGATGCCTTGGCTTTGGATATAGCCCTTCATCTGTCCGCCGTTAGCCAGACCGATGGCGTAGCTCAGGGTGTCGATGTCGGTATGAAGACTTGCCTTGGGGGAGTGGTTGCACGATGCACTGGCCATGGCAATGATGGCTGCAGTTGCGAAGATTGATAATTTTTTCATGAATTGTTTATAGTTTTTTGATGATTATTTCACTTCAATGAGCTCCACGTCGAAGATGAGTGCGGAGAATGGGGGGATGAGTGTGCCTGCACCACCCTCGCCATAACCCAGGCGGTAGGGGATGAAGAAACGGTATTTGGCACCCTCCTGCATGAGCTGGAGTCCCTCGGTCCAACCGGTGATCACCTGGTTGAGGGGGAAGGTAGCGGGCTCACCACGCTGGAAACTGCTGTCGAAGACGGTGCCGTCGACGAGGAATCCCTCATAGTGGCATACCACTTGGTCGGTGGCTTTGGGCTTGCGGCCGTTGCCCTCGCGGAGCACCTTGTACTGCAGACCGCTTGGCAGTGTCACCACACCTTCGTTCTTGGCGTTCTCGGCCAGGTATTTCTCTCCTGCTTCCTTGGCCACCTTGCCTTGCACGGCACGGTCGGCGTTCATCTTCTGCTCTTTCTTCTGGAAGTAGGCTTCCACAATGGTCTGTGCGTCTTTGTTGGATACTTTCAGGGTGTTGCCTGCCAGAACGTCTTTGATGGCTTCGGCAAAATCGTCGATATTGAGGTCTGTGGCACCCATTTGGGCCAGTTGGCGACCAACGCCCAAGCCTAGGGCATAACTAACTTTGTCCATAAAAAATCTTAAGAATTAAAATGCATTTTAAAAATTGCGGCAAAGTTACTCATTTTCTGCGATTGAATGGGTGTAATTTGTGGAAAAAATACTATTTTTGTACATTATTAATAAATCGGAATGCCGTTTGTTCGTCCTTTACCTATTCTTGTGGAAACAAGGGGATGAGGCAAGGGGCATGGCTCCCGGATTGAAACCTTAACTTTAAGCGTATGAAGAAAGTAGTGATATTGACTGGTGCGGGCATGTCGGTGGAGAGTGGCCTGAAGACCTTCCGCGATGCCGACGGCTTGTGGGAGAACTATCCGGTTGCCCAAGTGGCTACGCACGAGGGTTGGCTCAACGACCCTGCTCTTGTTACCAAGTTCTACAACATGTTGCGCAAGAAGACGCTCAACGCCAAACCCAATGAGGGCCATCAGCTGGTGGCCGCCTTGCAGAACTACTATGACGTGGAGGTGGTGACGCAGAATGTCGACAACCTGCACGAGGTGGCGGGCAGCAAGAAGGTGGTTCACCTGCATGGTGAGTTGATGAAGGTGTGCTCGAGCATCGACCCCTACGACGCACGCTATATCCAGACGCTCACTCCCGAGAACCCGGAGGTGGAGGTGGGGGCCAAGGCAGGCGACGGTTCGCTGCTGCGCCCGCATATCGTGTTCTTCAACGAGGCGGTGCCGATGATAGAGGTGGCCATAGACAAATGCTTGCAAGCCGACATCTTCATCATCATTGGCACCTCGCTGGTGGTCTATCCGGCTGCCGGACTGGTGAGATACGTGCCCAGGCACGCACCGATCTACCTCATCGACCCAGGCGATGTGAGGGTGCCTGAAACGGAGCGCTTCGAACACCTCAAGATGGGTGCCTCGGCGGGCATGAGGATACTCTACGACCGACTGGTAAAGGAGGCCTGACCCATCAGGCTTCCTTCTGGCGCATGCCCATGCGGGCCTCCACCACGTTCACCACGTAGTCGCCCAGTTTCTCACACTCTGAGATGATGTCCATATAGATGGTTCCCACACCATAGGAGTATTCGTGGTTGTTGATGTCGTTGATGTTCTGCGACTTCAACTGGTTGCGATAGTTGTTGATTTCGTTCTCGATGTTGAACGAACGGTTCACGTTGAACGATTCCTTTCGTCCGCTCATCAGCGAGTTCATCTGCTCCAGGGCATTGTTGGTGAGTTCCATCATCTGGTGCAGTTGCTCATACTGCTTCTCGGTGAAATGGTCTTGTTTGCTTTGCACCTTGCGGTTGATGGTGCGTGCCATGTTGTAGCATGAGTCGCCGATGCTCTCAAGTTCGGAAATCTCGCGCAGCATGGCACGTATCTTGTGCTTGGTATCGTCGCTCAGGTGAGCGTCCGACACCTGGTCGAGATACCTGGCTATCTCTATCTCCATATTATCGGAGATATCCTCGTATTTCTCGATGCGTGCGAAGAGTTTGCCGAATTTCTGCATGTCTTTCTCGGTGAGCAACTCGCGCACCATGCCAAACATACGTTGCATTCGTTCTGCAAACGAGCGTATCTCCTTCTGTGCCTCGAGCACCGAGAGTTCAGGGGTCTTCATGATGCCCGAGGTGATGAAATGCAGACGGAAGTCTTCCTCCTCACCGGCCTCCTTGCCCTTGATCATCCAGCACACGAAGCGCTCAATATAGGGGGTGAACCAAATCTGGAGCAAGGTGTTGGTGATGTTGAAGAGGGAGTGGAAGGCAGCGAGAACGATGCTGGTCTTGACGAGGTTGGCGGCATAGCCTGGGGCATCGCTGCTGATGGTGCGGTCGAAACCGATGATGGAGCAGACAAAACTGATAAAAGGCTGCAAGAGGATGAGCGCCCAGGTCACACCGATGACATTGATGATGAAGTGGGCAAAGGCGGCACGGCGCGCCGAGGTGTTGGCGGTAAAGGCCACGATGTTGGCGGTGATGGTGGTGCCGATGTTCTCGCCGAGCACGAGCATGATGCCTTGGTCGATATGGAGCACGCCAGTGGAGCAGAGGGTCATCGTGATGGCCATGATGGCTGCCGACGACTGCACGCAAAGGGTGAGCACGGTGCCTATGAGCAGGAAGAAAAGGGTGTTCCCAAAACTGGACTCGTTGAATTGCTGGAAGAACCGGCTGATGGTGGCACCCGTCACGGGGTCCTCAACCAGTGAGAAACTGGTCTCCTTCAGGGTGATCAAACCAAGAAACAGGAATGCGACTCCGAAGAGGAAGTCGCCCATGATGCGCCTGCTCTTCATATAGATGAGAATGATGCCGATGAAGAATCCGGGATAGATGAGATAGGTGACATTGAACACGTCGGAAAGCGACATGATCCATGCCGTGACGGTGGTGCCGATATGTGCGCCCATAATCACCGAAATGGCTTGCAACAGTGTGAGCAGTCCGGCATTCACAAACGATACGGTCATCAGCGTGGTGGCGGTAGACGACTGTACGGCGGCGGTGACAAACATACCCGTCATCACACCCGTGAAACGGTTGGTGGTCATCGCACCGAGCACATGGCGCAATTGTGGACCGGCCATCTTCTGCAGGCTCTCGCTCATGGATTTCATACCAAACATGAGAAGAGCCAGCGCACCGAGCAACTTAAATATGATCCAAATCGACATAAATCATTAAATTTTCCTTCAAAATATACCCTATTTCGTTTTTTCTCACTACTTTTACATGCAAATCCAAAATAACGACAAAATACGATACAATGAGAGAATTACTAAAAATCCGATGCAAAAATAATAAAAAAAACGTAGAAATCCCCATGGGTAGCACACTTTCTGAGGTTTTTACGCAATTGAAATTGGAAATGCCCTATGGGCCTGTGAGCGCTAAGGTGAACAACCAGGTCACCGGTCTCGACTTCCGCCTCTATCACAACAAGGACGTGGAATTCCTCGACATCACTCACCCCTCTGGGCACCGGGCATACACGCGCACCCTGTTCTTCGTGCTCTGTAAAGCCGTGCACGACCTTTATCCCAAAGGGAGCGTGGTCATCGATATCCCCGTGTCGAATGGTTACTACTGCGACATGACGCTCGGCCATCCTGTGACACAGCAGGATGTGGATGCCTTGAAGCAGCGCATGCGACAAATCATCGAGGCCGACATTCCTATCAGGCGACGGGAGTGCACGGTGGATGAGGCAGCGAAGATTTTCGAGGAGCGTGGCACCAGTTCGAAGGTGAAGCTCATGCAGACCATCGGCGACCTCTATACCGTTTATTACGAACTCGACGACTATGCCGACTACTACTATGGGGCACTGCTCCCCAGGACGGGTTGTCTCTATCTCTTCGACCTGGCCAAATATTACGATGGCATGCTGCTGCGCATCCCCCAGATAAGCAACCCCTCACAACTGGGCGAGATGATCGTGCAAGACAAGATGTTTGGCATCTTCAAAGAGCATCACCAGTGGCAGAACATCCTCGGCATCAGTACGGTGGGCGATTTCAACGTGTCGGTGTCGAAAGGCTATGCCTCGTCCATCGTCAATATCTCTGAAGCCCTGCAGGAGAAGAAAATCGCCAAGATAGCCGAGGATATCGCACAACGCGACGATGTGCGCATCGTACTGATATCCGGCCCCTCGTCGAGCGGAAAGACAACCACCTGCAAGCGACTCTCCATACAGCTCGTGTGCAATGGGCGTCGGCCGGTGATGATGTCGCTCGACGACTATTTTATCGACCGTGAGCAAACACCAAGGGACGCTAAGGGTGACTACGACTTCGAGAGTCTGTATGCACTCAACATCCCCTTGCTCAACAAGCAACTCAATGCGCTCCTCGCTGGCGAGGAGGTGGAACTGCCCAAGTACAATTTCCAAAAAGGAAAGAGCGAACCAAGTGGTCAGCTGCTGAAGCTCAACCCCAAAGACATCCTTGTGATAGAAGGCATCCACGCCCTCAATCCCGAACTTACCTCGCATGTTCCCGAATGCCAGAAATTCAAGGTCTATGCCTCGGCGCTCACTACCATCTTGCTCGACAACCACAACTACATCCCCACAACCGACAACCGGCTCCTGCGACGCATCATCCGCGACGACAAATACCGGGGCGTCTCGGCTCAGGAGACCATACGCCGTTGGCCATCGGTGAGGGCGGGCGAGCAGAAATGGATCTTCCCCTATCAGGAGAATGCCGATGCCATGTTCAATACGGCCATGATCTATGAGTTGGCGGTCATCAAGCAACAGGCCCGCCAACTGCTCGAACGGGTGCCCAGAAAGGCCGAGGAGTTCTCCGAAGCCTACAGGCTCAATAAGTTCTTGAGCTATTTCGTCGACATCCCTTCCGACCAACTGCCCTATACCTCACTGCTTAGGGAGTTCCTCGGAGGCAGTTCCTTCACCTACTAACCCATCGGTACGAGTAGGAAGAAAGCATAACACAATCATCATTGTTGTATATTTATACCTCGGAATAATCAAAATATTGCATATTATTCCGAGGTAATGATATTTATATGCAGTTAATATGCATAATATGCAATGGTTTTTGATTTTTATTCAAAAACATTTTGCCAATTCAATAGTTTTTAAGAACTTTGCACTCGAATTATTTAGAGGCAACTGATTTTGTTAAAAAATATCATAATGGCAGAACAATTGGAAATTAAGGAATTAGACCATGTCGTAGTTCGTTTTTCGGGCGACTCCGGCGATGGTATGCAGTTGGCTGGCAACATCTTCTCTACGGTGTCGGCCTCTGTAGGTAATGGCATCTCAACATTTCCTGATTATCCGGCAGACATCCGTGCCCCGCAAGGCTCTCTTACCGGTGTGTCGGGATTCCAGGTGCATGTGGGCGAGGGGAAAGTCTATACCCCGGGTGATTTGTGCGATGTGCTGGTGGCTATGAACGCTGCGGCGCTCAAGACCCAGTATAGGTATGCCAAGCCACAGGCCACCATCATCATCGACACCGACAGTTTCGGTCCTAACGACCTGAGGAAGGCGGCTTTCCAGACTGATGACTACCTGGGCGAGATGGGCATCGACCCCGACCGTGTGGTGGCTTGTCCCATCACGAAGATGGTGAAAGACTGCTTGGCCGACAGCGGTATGGACAACAAGGCGGTGCTGAAGGCGGTGCTGAAGTGCCGCAATATGTTCGCTCTCGGACTGGTGTGCTGGCTCTTCAACCGCGACCTGGGTCTGGTGGCCAATTTCCTTCGTGAGAAGTTCGCCAAGAAACCGGCTATTGCCGAGAACAACATCAAGGTGGTGCAGGCTGGTTTCGACTATGGCCATAACGTGCATGCCTCAGTTCCCTCCACCTACCGCATAGAGTCAAAGTCGAAGGTGAAGGGCCGCTATATGGACATCACCGGCAACAAGGCTACGGCCTACGGACTGATCGCCGCCGCCGAGAAAGCCGGATTGCGCCTCTATCTGGGCAGTTATCCCATCACCCCTGCCACCGACATCCTTCACGAGTTGTCGAAGCACAAGTCGTGTGGGGTCATCACCGTGCAGTGCGAGGACGAGATCTCGGGGTGCGCCAGTGCCATCGGCGCTGCTTTCGGAGGCGCACTGGCCGCTACCTCCACCTCCGGTCCGGGCATCTGCCTGAAGTCGGAGGCTATGAACTTGGCCGTCATCGATGAACTGCCGCTCGTGGTCATCGATGTGCAGCGTGGTGGTCCTTCCACAGGTCTTCCCACGAAGAGCGAGCAGACCGACCTGTTGCAGGCACTCTATGGCCGCAATGGCGAGTCGCCCATGCCTGTGATTGCCGCCAGCAGTCCCACGGCTTGTTTCGATGCCGTGTATGCCGCTGCCAAGATTGCTCTTGAGCACCTCACTCCCGTCATCCTGCTTACCGATGCCTATGTGGCCAATGGTTCGGCGGCTTGGAAGTTGCCTACCATCGACGAACTGCCCGACATCCATCCTCACTATGTCACCGAGGCACAGAAGGGCCATTATACGCCTTATGAGCGCGACCCGGAGAGTCTGGTGCGCTATTGGGCCATCCCCGGACAGGAGGGCTACACCCATATTCTTGGTGGTCTGGAGAAAGACGGTGCCACAGGTGCCATCTCTACCGATCCTGAGAACCACGACCGTATGTGTCGTCTGCGTGCCGAGAAGGTGGCTCGCATCCCCGTGCCCGATGTCGAGGTGGCTGGCGATGAGGCCGATGCCGAACTGCTCATCGTGGGCTTCGGCGGCACCTATGGCCATCTCTACTCGGCCATGGACGAACTGCGCCAGAAAGGCCACAAGGTGGCCCTTGCCCATTTCGAGTATATCAACCCGCTGCCTGCCAACACCGCCGAGGTGCTCAAGCGCTATCCGCGTGTGGTGGTGGCCGAGCAGAACCTGGGACAGTTTGCCGCATACCTGCGCACCAAGGTCGATGGCTTCGTGCCCTTCCAGTTCAATCAGGTGAAAGGCCAGCCTTTCGTGGTGGCTGAGTTGGTGAAGGCTTTCGAGGATATTATCAATCAATAAGAGGAGGAGTAAACAATGAGCGAATATACAGCACAAGATTATAAGAAAGGCCAGCCACGTTGGTGTCCTGGCTGTGGCGACCACTTCTTCCTGGCATCGCTGCATAAGGCCATGGCCGAGGTGGGCGTGGCACCTCATCAGATGGCCGTCATCTCGGGCATCGGATGCAGCAGCCGCCTGCCCTATTATGTGAGTACCTATGCCATGCAGACCATCCATGGCCGCGCTGCTTCTATCGCCACGGGCCTGAAGGTGGCCAATCCCGACCTCACGGTGTGGCAGGTGAGCGGCGATGGCGATGGACTGGCCATCGGCGGCAACCATTACATCCATGCCATGCGCCGCAATATCGACCTCAACATGATATTGCTCAACAACCGCATCTATGGTCTTACCAAGGGACAGTACTCACCCACCTCGCCCCGCGGTTTCGTCTCGAAGTCGAGCCCCTATGGCACCGTGGAGGACCCCTTCCGTCCGGCAGAGCTCTGTTTCGGCGCCCGTGGCAAGTTCTTTGCCCGTGCCGTGGCCACCGATGCCGCAGGAACGGTCGACGTGCTCAAGGCGGCCTATTTCCACAAGGGCGCCGCTGTGTGCGAGATTCTGCAGAACTGCGTCATCTTCAACAATGGTGCCTACGACCCTATATACAATAAGGAGGGGCGTAAGAAGAACGCCATCTATGTGCGCCATGGCGAGAAACTGGTCTTCGGCGAGAACAATGAGTTTGGTCTCGTGCAGGAAGGGTTCGGACTGAAGGTGGTGCGTATCGGTGAGGATGGCGTCACCCTCGACGATATCCTCGTTCACGACGCCCATTGCGAGGACAACACCTTGCAACTGAAACTGGCGATGATGGACAACGAGCACGGTTTCCCCGTGGCGCTCGGTGTAATCCGTGATGTGGAGGGTCCCACCTACGACCAGGCCGTGGCCGAACAAATCGAACAGGTGTCGGCACAGAAGAAATACCACAATTTCGCAGAGTTGCTCGAGACCAACGACACCTGGGAGGTGAAATAACCCTCCTTAGTGCAGAGATAGGAAATCCCCTCCCCACATGTTGCAAACGACATGAGGGGAGGGGATTTTCGTAGTTGAGGGCCAACAAGGAGACCATCTTGCACGTATCTTGTTTGAATTTGACTCAAAAATGGATAGGATTTGCTTGTTTTGCGACAGGTTTTGCGCCGTTTTCTTGATTTTGTCCGAATTAGGGTTTTGTGTCGTATGCATTTGGAGAGAAAATCTCAAAAAATCATTGCAAGGTGTGATAGGTGCCCTAACTTTGCATCGGCAAAAGCAAAAAAGCAAATCTTGCCAGGACAAAAAAGAGATCAATAACAAGAAAGTAAAACAAAAAAAATACAAGAACAATGAAAACAAGAATCACATTAATGGTTGCAATGATGACGATAGTCCTCTCAGCCTCAGCAATGCCTTTTACAGAAGCACGTAACAAAGCCATGTTCCTCAGCGACAAAATGGCCTACGAACTTAACCTCACCGAATCACAGTTTGAGGCGGTGTATGAGATCAATCTCGACTATATGCTCAACCTTGACGAGGAAACCGACATGTTTGGCTACATCTGGAACATTCGCAACCGCGACCTGGGCATGGTGCTCTCCGACTCTCAGCACAGCCAATATCTTGCAAGTGACTGGTTCTACCGCCCCTTCACAATGGATGACGATGGCTGGACGATGGCTGTCAACACTCGTTACGAAGAAGGAAAGTATCTCATGGAGCAGCCCGATGCGTACCTCAGCTACAAGGGTGGCCACAACCAAATGGATGCCAGCTTCTATACAGACCAGCAGTTCGACATGCCAGAAACTGCCAGATTATTGGGCCAGACCCATTAGTAGGAGACATAACCCTTCTAGAATAATCATAAACAATCTCTGTCACCACATCCCTAAGGGGGTGTGGTTTTTTATTGTTGTTCAGCAGGTTTACCGTTCCACATGGAGCGGATTCATGGTGCTTATGCCCAGCACCTCCAGTCCCTTGAGCACAATGGGGTTGGTCTCGTTCATCACTTGGAAGTATTCGGTCATGTCCCAGAGGTCGCGGGCGATGAGGGCTTTGAGCTGCGTGCGCAGATAAGGCAGGGTGTGGGCCAACTCATCATCGTCGGTAGGCTTCACATCGGCCTTGGCCGCCTCGCTGATGATGTTGTCGAGGAGGCTCTGAGGTACCTCGAACTGTCGGTTGAACTCCTCAAATGTCTTGTATTGCTTCTTGAGTTGCTTGCGGTTGTTGTCGATATACTTCAGATTGGCGTTGATGATGTAGTTCTTGGCCGACAATTGGCGATGGAACTTGGTGAAGCGCGTGGTGTCGAGCGGCACGAAATGGTCGGGCATGATGCCACCGCCACCATACACTGTGCGGTGCTCGCGCAATGTCTGGAACTTCAGCGAGTCGGCGAAGTGGATGCTGTCGGCATTGGTCAGCTCGCCATTCTTCAGACGGTTGTCAATGTCTTTGGCGTAGTCCTTGTTGCCGCCCTTGGTATAGGGCTTCTGTATGCAGCGCCCGGAGGGAGTGTAGTAGTGGGCGATGGTGAGGCGTATCATTGAGCCGTCCTCAAACTCCAGGGGCCGTTGCACCAGTCCCTTGCCAAAGGAACGGCGGCCCACGATGGTGCCACGGTCTTGGTCTTGGAAAGCACCCGCCATGATCTCGGAGGCCGATGCGCTGAACTCGTTGATGAGCACCACCACCTGGCCGTCGAATGTCTTGTGGCCGTCGGCACGGTATTCCATTCGCTGTGTGCTGCGCCCCTCGGTGTAGACAATCATGTCGCCACGGTCGAGGAAGTCGTTGATGATAGTGGCCGCCGACTGCAGGTAGCCGCCACCATTGTCTTGCAAGTCGATGATGAGGCGACTGATGCCTTGCTCCTTGAGCTTCTCCAGGGCCTGCGAGAACTCATCGTAGGTGGTGGCGCCGAAATTGCCGATGCGGATGTAGCCCACGCCCGGGCGGATGACATACGACGCGTCGAGCGAGTGGACGGGTATCACGTCGCGGATGATGGTGAAGGGCAACAGTTCCTTGAAACCCTGACGCTTGATTTTCAGGGCCACCTTGGTGCCCTTCGGTCCGCGCAGGCGGCGCATGATGTCTTCCTTCGACATCTTCACACCGGCTATGGCGGTGTCGTTGACAATCACGATGCGGTCGCCGGCAATGATGCCCCCTTTCTCCGAGGGACCGTTAGAGATGGTCTGTATCACCACAAGCGTGTCTTCCATCATATTGAACTGCACGCCGATGCCCTCGAAATTGCCCTCCAGCGACTCGTTGAGCGACTTCACCTCCTTGGCGGTGGAGTATGTGGAGTGGGGGTCGAGTTTCTCGAGCATGCCACGGATGGCATCCTCTACGAGCTTGCTCTCGTTGACGGTGTCGACATAGAGATTGGTGATGGCCATC
This sequence comes from uncultured Prevotellaceae bacterium, assembly GCA_900317305.1. Classification (GTDB taxonomy): domain Bacteria; phylum Bacteroidota; class Bacteroidia; order Bacteroidales; family Bacteroidaceae; genus Prevotella. The sequence goes on from ONGG01000010.1 coordinate 109,365, forward strand.
TCGGCCCATTGGAGTTTGGCTTTCGGACTATCCGCCCTCATGATGCGCTGGGCGCAGAGGGTGGTGGATACGAGCAGCAGGAGGGCTGCGGTGGCGAAAATCTTTCTTCTCATTAGTGAATGTTCCTCAGTTGTTTTATTGGTTTTCTTCCTCTTCGGGCAGGTCTTCCTCTATAACGAGGTTGTCGATGATGAAATTCTGTCGCTCCATGGTGTTTTTCCCCATGTAGTATTCGAGCAGCTGTTGCACTTGGTCGTTCTTGTGAAGAGTCACTTGTTCGAGACGGATGTCAGGACCGATGAAGTGGACGAACTCCTCGGGCGAGATTTCGCCAAGACCTTTGAAACGGGTGATCTCGGGGTCGGGACCGAGGTCGCGGATAGCGCTGAGGCGTTCCTCGTCGCTGTAGCAGTAGCGGGTGATGAAATCGGTCTTGCGCTCGCCGCTGGCTCGCTTCTCGTCGGCCTCGGCAATGACTTTCTTGTCCTTGATCTTCGTGCGGCGGTTGCGCACACGGAAGAGAGGGGTCTGGAGCACGTATACGTGGCCTTTCTTGATAAGGTCGGGGAAGAACTGCAGGAAGAAGGTGATGATGAGCAAGCGGATGTGCATGCCGTCGACATCGGCGTCGGTAGCCACAATCACCTTGTTGTAGCGCAGCGTGTCGAGACCATCCTCGATGTCGAGGGCGGCCTGAAGCAGGTTGAACTCCTCGTTCTCGTAGACCACCTTCTTGGTGAGGCCGTAGGAGTTGAGGGGCTTGCCACGGAGCGAGAACACGGCTTGTGTGTTCACGTCGCGGCTCTTGGTGATGCTGCCGCTGGCCGAGTCGCCCTCGGTGATGAAGATGCTGCTCTCCTCCTTGCGGTCGTTCTTGGTGTCGCTGTAGTGGATGCGGCAGTCGCGTAACTTGCGGTTGTGCAGGTTGGCTTTCTTGGCGCGCTCGCGGGCGAGTTTGGTGACACCGGCCATGGCCTTGCGCTCTTTCTCGCTCTCGGCGATTTTCTGAAGCATGGTTTCAGCCACGTCGGGGTTCATGTGCAGGTAGTTGTCCACCTCCTGTTTGATGAAGTCGCCCACGTACTTGTTCACCGACACGCCGTCGGGACTCATCGTGAGCGATCCCAACTTGATCTTGGTCTGGCTCTCGAACATCGGTTCCTCGATGTTCACGGCGATGGCCGCCACCAGTCCGTTCCTGATGTCGCCATACTCGTAGTTCTTTCCGGAGAACTCCTTGATGGTCTTGGCGATGTGCTCCTTGAAGGCACTCTGGTGGGTGCCGCCTTGAGTGGTGTGCTGACCGTTGACGAAAGAGTGGTATTCCTCGCCATACTGGTTGGTGTGGGTGAAGGCAATCTCGATATCCTCGCCCTTGACGTGGATGATGGGGTAGATGCCCGGACTGGTCATCTTGTCGTTGAGCAGGTCCTCGAGCCCGTTGCGGCTCAGGATGCGGCGGCCGTTGTACATGATGGTGAGCCCGGTGTTCAGGTAGGTGTAGTTGCGCAGCATCGTCTCCACAATCTCGTCGTGGAAACGGTAGTTCTTGAACAGGGTATTGTCGGGTTCGAACCAGATGTAGGTGCCGGTCTCATCGGCGGTGGGTTCAGTGGTGTCGGTCTGCAACTGACCGCGTTCGAAGGTGGCTTTGCGCACCTGGCCGTCGCGGTAGGAGCGCACCTCGAAGCGGGTACTCAGGGCATTCACAGCCTTCACACCCACACCATTGAGGCCCACGCTCTTCTTGAAGGCCTTTGAGTCGTATTTGCCGCCAGTGTTGAGTTTGCTCACGGCTTCGATAAGTTTGCCTTGGGGGATGCCGCGGCCGTAGTCGCGCACACGCACGCGCAGGTTATCCTCAATGTCTACCTCGATGCGCTTGCCGGCGTTCATCTTGAACTCGTCGATGGAGTTGTCGATGACTTCCTTGAGCAGCACGTAGATGCCATCCTCGGGTAATGAGCCGTCGCCCAGACGGCCGATATACATACCAGGGCGGGTGCGGATGTGCTCGCTGTCTTCAAGGTGGACGATGTTGTCGTCGGTATAGTCTACATTTGGGGTGTTGATGTCGGTGATATCGTTGTTCATGTTGGAATCTTTATTTCTTAATGCATATGGCCTCGGGGCATGGGTTTACTGGCCCGTGGTGATGGGACGCTTGAAGCAGCGGCGGCGCTTGTGGAGCTGGGTATCGAAGAATTCCCATTGGCTCTGTACGTTGACGTTGCTCTCCATCTCGATGTTGCTCTCACCCCATTCAAAACCGTATTTGATGTACCAGGGTATGAGGTCGGCGAAGAGCAGCGCGTTGGCACCCTTCTTGCGGTATTCGGGCAGGATGCCGATGAGGTAGAGGTCCACGATGTTGGTCTTGTGGGCCTTGATGGCGCGCAGCATGTGCCACCATCCAAAGGGCCATAGACGTCCCTTGTGGCATTTCTGCAGGGCCTTGCTCAGTGAGGGAAGGGTGAGGCCCACACCCACGATCTTGTGGGGCTCCACGCTCCAGTCCTCGACCACGGTGAAGAGGTTGAGGTCGGCCATGGGCATGTACATACCCACGTATTGGTCGATTTGGCGCTCCGTGAGTTCGGAGAAGGAGTAGAGGTCTTTCATGCACTCGTTGAGCACGGCGAAGACGCGCTTGCCATAGCCACCCTCGAACACCTCCTTGCGGGTGAGTTTCTTGGCATGCAGGTTGTAGCGCCGTTCGATCATGCTGGCTATTTTGGCTATTTTGGCAGGCACTTCGGTGGGGATGAAAATTTTGAACTCTACATAGTCGTTGTCTTTCTCAAAGCCTTGTTGCTCAATATGCTTGGGATAGTAGGGGTAGTTGTAGATGGTGGCCAAAGTGCCGAGTTGGTCGAAGCCTTCGGTGAGCATGCCCTCGGGGTCCATGTCGGTGAAGCCGAGCGGTCCCACAACCTCGGTCATTCCGTTCCGTCTGCCGTAGTCTTCCACGGCCTGGATGAGGGCACGCGACACCTCGATGTCGTCGATGAAGTCAATCCATCCGAAGCGTACGCATGGCCGGTTCCATTTCTTGTTGGCCTTGTGGTTGATGATAGCAGCCACGCGCCCCACGAGTTTGCCATCTTTGTAGGCAAGGTAATACTCCGACTCGCAGAACTCGAAGGCCGCGTTCTTGTCGCGGCTGAGGGTTGACAGGTCGTCACTGTAGAGCACGGGGGCATCATAGGGATTGCCTTTGTAGAGGTCGTAGTGGAACTCGATGAATTTCTTCAAATCTTTCTTGGTCTCTACTTTCTTGATAGTGATAGCAGACATATTTGGAATGGTATGGTTTTACAATACAGTACTTGGATGGTCTATTTAATGATAGAGGTAAGAGGGTTGCGGTTGCCTTTCATCGTGGTGACGAAGGCCTTGGCGTTGCCGAAGTTGAGCGTGATGTCGATGCGTACGGGCACGTGGTTGCTGTCGTCGGTCACGAAAAAGGTGGCATACTGCCGGTATGCCTTTTTCGACTCTTTCCACTCCAGATAGGTGAGTTTCATACAGCGGTATTTCACGTTGTTGTCGCCTTTCACGGTCTCTTTGCCGTCGTAGCGCAGAAGGGCGGTGGTGGTTCCGTCGCCATCGGCCACCAGGAACTTCTCGGTATGGCCTTTCTTCCATCCCGAGGGGTCGAGGCTGCGGGCGCGGCTGAAGATGTTGAGCATGTCGTAGACACATTGCTCGCTGGTCTTCTCGCTGCGGGCGTGGGTGCCATCATGCCTCAGCCTGTGCATCTTCAACTTGCATTTGCTGTTGGGGTAGTCGTACCACACTTCGTCTACGGTGTAGCGCTTGCCCTCTACGGCTCCTTTCCTGAAGTAAAGGGGCGATAGGGTGGGGGTGACATATCCGGTGAGGGTGTCGCGCATGACGAAGAACTTGTCGAGTTTGCCGTTGCCTCTGGTGATGAGGCTGCTCCTGAAGGCGTCTTTGCCCTGGTATTTGGTTTGGGAGGTAGTGAGCGATGCCAAGCCCACTTTCACCCAGACGAACTTCCAGTTGAAGTAGAGGTTGTAGGTAAGCGTCTCACCCGATTTGAAAGCGGTATTGGTGAGCGGGCATTGTGCCATGACCGACGATGCGAAGAGGGTCAGCAATGCGAAAAGGGTGGTTCTTATTTTCTGCATGGTGGTATGTCTTAAGTATGACAATGACGGAATGGCATGGGGTGCCCCAGCCTGTCCGCGTTAATAATTTTGGGGTATGTAGATGATGCCCAGTTTCTGGGCTCTTTCTGCATTTCTGTTTCTGGTCTTTTTCTTTTTCTCGGCCTTCTGCTTGATGAGGGCACTGGGCTTCTGCCGGTAAGCGGGTGTGGAAGCCGGGTTCCAATTGCGCTCAAAAGGCCAGCGGGCCTTGCACTCTATCTTTTCGGGGTAGTAGTACACGGTCTCGGCCTGTTGGTTGTTTGCATACTCGCCGGTATCCCAGCGGCCGTTGTCGTTGGCATCGGCAAACACGCGCAGGTAGTACTCGCCGGGCTTCACATACTCGAAGGTGAAGTCGCCAGTGGACGAAGACAGTTGCCGTTGCACCCGTTGCGATTTGTCGATGAGCTCACCCACATAGGGCACATCTTGGTCGCGCACGATGTGGAAGATAATGGTGCTGAAATCATCGGCTGTCCTTACGCGGGTGCCTTTTCTCGTGGCAGCACAGGCTTTGCCGTAGATGTCGACGAAGGCGGCAGAGTCGATCTCGAGTTTGTATTCCCTGCCAAGGCTCCACAGGTTGGCTGTGGTGTCGGGCCGCAACACGAATATGCGTTGGGCGGGTGGGATGTTTTTGTCGGCGTCGAGTGTGCGGTCGGCGAGCACGAATGGCCGCTCCTCCCATAGGGTATCGTTCTTCGCATAGAGGCGTATGCCGGCGGTGTCGATACGGGCGATAGGTGTGGCCGACTCAATACCCACATAGTCGAAGGGGTTCATGTCGGAGGCGATTTGCAGTTTCAGTTCGAGGGGTTTTGCTGCCATCTCGGTCTCAAACTTCTCGCCCTTCTTCTTGGCCTTTTCCTGTTTTTTCTGCCAAGTCTCAAATTCCTTTTGCTGCTGTTTCAGGCGTTTGGCTAATGGGTTCTTCGAGAGGATGGAGAGGGTGTCGGTCTTGGCTGCCAACACGCCAGTGGTGTCGGTGCCCAGGAATTTCACTTCCACCTCAAGGGTGTCTTGGTTCACCAACAGGGTGTCGCGCAGCCAGTAGGTGAGGGTGTCGCGGCGCTCTGAGGCCTCAAGCAAGAAGGCGTCGTGCTCGTCGAAGTTCAGTCCGCGGAAGGTGGGCGTCTGCTCGTGTCCGGCACTGAAGAAGAGCGTGAAGTGGTCGGCTTCCTTGCGCTCGTTTTTCACCAGATAGCGCTCGGTCTGTGTCTCGGTGAAGGCACGCAGCACGATATCGTCGGGCAGGAAGTGGGTATAGCCTGTCTGGTTGATGTTCTCGATATGGAGGGAGTCACGCCAGATGGTGTCTTGGCGCACGTCGGGCTTCGACGTGGGTACGATGATGTCGCTGTTGAAGGCTATTTTCTCACTTTTCTGAGAGAACATATAGTTGCCGTCGGTATCTTGCAGCGCATAGATGTGGTATTGGCCAGGAGCCACGCCTTTCACCACGAAGTGTCCTGAGGGGTCGGTGCGTGCCACCCTGATCATGGGGGTGGTGGTGAAGGCGGTGTCGTTCAGGTTGTCGTAGAGTCCCACGAGGATGCCTTTCACGGGTTCCAGATTCTCGGCCTCGAGCACATATCCGGCCACCTCCATGGTGTCGATGACGGTCCCGGTGGAGAAGCTGTAGGTGAAGTTACCGAGGGGATTGTCCTCGTTGTTGTCGGTGATGGCATCCGAGAAGTCGATGGTGTAGGTGGTGTTGGGCTGGAGCGAGTCGTTGAGTTGAACGATGATGCGCTTGCCGGCACCCTTGATCTCAGGCACCTCCAGTTGTGGAGGTGACACCACCACGTTCTCCGTGGGATTATCGATTTTGATGAACTCGTCGAAATAGATGGTGATGTGTCTGGAGTCGACACCCGTGGCCATGTCGGCAGGCACGGCACCTACCACGCGAGGGGGTGTTTCGTCATACCATCCACCATCGGGCTGCCCCATGCGGGCACAGCCAGAGAGGGCCACGAGGGTGAGGGTCAATATGTAGAGAAATGGTTTTCTCATGCGTTCATCTCAATGAGTTCGTTGATTACCCGTCGGCTGTTGGAGAGGCGGGGCACCTTGTGCTGTCCGCCCAGTTTGCCTTTTGATTTCATCCATTGGTTGAAGAGGTCGCGACGGGCTTTGATGACCTCGAGGTGCTGCAGGGTAATGTCTTTGTAGCGCTTGGCCTCGTAGTCGCTGTTGATCTCCTGCAGTTTCTGGTCGAGCAGATGTGCGAAGCGGTCAAGGTCGTCGGGCTCCTTGGCGAATTCTATCATCCACTGGTGCCGGCACTTGGCCTTGTTGTCCATAAACACAGGGGCAGCGGTGTATTCGAGCACCTCGGCTCCGGTCTGCTCGCAGGCGTAGGCGAGGCCTTTCTCTGCGTTGTCTACGATAAGTTCCTCGCCGAAGGCATTGATGAAGTGCTTGGTGCGCCCGGTGATGATGAACTTATAGGGGTTTTTCGAGGTGAAAGTGACAGTGTCGCCGATAAGGTATCTCCAGAGTCCGCACGAGGTGGAGATGACCATGGCGTAGTTGCGCCCTGTCTGCACACCGCTCAGTGGCACCACGGTGGGATGCTCCTTGTCGATCTCCTCCATGGGGATGAACTCGTAGAAGATGTCGTAGTCGAGCATGAGGAGCATGGCACTGTCGTTGGGGTCGTCTTGCAGGCCGAAGAAGCCCTCGCTGGCGTTGTAGGTCTCCATGTAGTGCATGTTGGGCGAGGGGATGATCTCCTTGTACTGCTGGCGGTAGGGAGTGAAGGCCACGCCACCGTGGAAGAACACCTCAAGGTCGGGCCATACCTCGGTGATGTTGCTCTTGCCTGAGATCTCGAGCACACGGGTAAGCACGGAGAGCATCCATGAGGGCACGCCCGAGATGTTGGTCACTTTCTTGTTGATGGTCTCACGGGCAATGCGGTCGCGTTTCACCTCGAAGTCGGAGAGCAGAGTGGTCTTCTTGCACGGCACGCGCACCAGGTTGGCCAGGGGGTTGATGTTCTCGATGAGGATGGCGCTCAGGTCGCCCACCAACGAGTTGCTGAAGTCGTAGTTGGGCGCATGGCTGCCACCGAGGATGAGGGCCCTGCCGTCGAAGAGGCGGCTCTTGGGGTTGTTGCGCAGGTAGAGGGCCACGGAGTCGAACCCGCCGGCATAGTGTATATGCTGGAGTCCCTCGTTGCTCACGGGGATGAACTTGCTCTTGTCGTTGGTGGTGCCCGACGACTTGGCGTACCATTTCACGCTGCCAGGCCAAAGCACGTCGTGCTCACCATGACGCATGCGGTCGATGTCGTTCTTCAGTTCCTCGTAGGTGTTCACAGGCACGTTCTGTGCGAATTGCTCATAGTTCTTGGTGGAACTGAACAGATGGTTGATGCCATATTCGGTGTCACGGGCACGTTCTATCAGCCGGTGCATCACTTGGTTCTGGAGTGCTTCGGCATCATGATAGTGGCGGTCGAGTTCTTTCTGCCGGGCAGAGAAGACCAAACTGGCTATTTTCGTTATGCTCATTATTTCGTTTTGTGATATTGCCCGTAGGGCAAAACTATGGAAATGCAAATTTACCCCAAACTTTTGTAATACTTGAGGTTTTCACTATTTTTAACGGCAATCCCCCTGCTGTGCACAGCAGAGGGAGATTCGTAGCACGGATGTGCGTGCTTTATGGGTGGGGATGCACGAAAAGGTCATTCGCTGGCGAAGGCGGCTTCCTCGGCGGCGGCAATGATGTCCTCGCGACTGTTCTTGGGGGTGGCGGTGATGTCGCTCAGGTCGAACTCGTCCACCTCATCGGTGTCCATCGTCGGGGGTTGCTCAGCGGGGATTTCCGTTTCGTTTTCCGTGCGGCGCTTGGCGCTCTTCTTGTTGCGTGGGGCTTTCTCTTCGGTATTGGATTGGGTGATGATGAAGTCTTCTTTCTGCTCGGTGTCGGGCACGTTCTCCACAGGCATCTCCTCCATCTTGGTGCGGTTGGCCTTGGCATTGAAGACGGCCTCAATGAACTGAGGCTTGCGGCGCAGTTTCTCGAGCGTGAGTTTTGAGGCCAGTTGCTGGCTCTCCTTCTTCGAGTATCCGCTGCCTACACCGCCTTCTCTTCCTTCGATGAACACCTGGTAGCAGAAGGTGGGACTGCCTCCCTGGTCTTTCTTCTGCTCGAGGAGGCGGAACTCGATGTCGACGCGGTTTTTCTGGCTCCACTCGATGAGTTTGCTCTTGAAGTTCACCTCCTTGTAGGCCACCTTGTCGATGTCGATGAGTTGGCCGAGAATGCGTTTCTCCATGAAGCGCATGCAAGCGCTGTAACCTTGGTCGAGATAGACGGCACCCACCAGCGCCTCGAAGGCGTTGCCTCCCAGGTAACTGTTGTGTGAGCCGTTGTTGCCCGACGACAGGATGAGTTTGGTGATGCCCAGTTCGTTGGCGAGTTTGTTGAGGGTCTCGCGCTGTACGATCTTGCTACGGGTATTGGTGAGGAATCCCTCGCGCTTGCCCTCGAAATGGTGGTACACGATGTCGCCTACCACGGCGTCGAGGATGGCGTCGCCGAGAAACTCCAGCCGCTCGTTGTTGATGGGCTTGCCTTTCTCACGCCTCATGATGCTCTTGTGCATCAAGGCTTGCTTGTAGTAACTGATGTCTTTGGGGAAGAATCCCAGGATGTGGTAAATAGACAAATAAAGCTCCTTTTCCTTGCGGAAAGGGAGCCTTATCCTGTCAATAAGATTATTCAGCATATTTCTTGAAAACGACACATGCGTTGTGACCGCCAAAGCCGAAGGTGTTGCTGATAGCAGCTCTCACGGTGCGCTTCTGTGCCTTGTTGAAGGTGAAGTTGAGGTTGTAGTCGATCTCCTCGTCCTTGTCGTCCTCCTCGTGGTTGATGGTGGGAGGAATAATGTCGTTCTGTACGGCAAGGATGGTGAGCATGGCTTCCACGGCACCAGCGGCACCGAGCAGGTGACCCGTCATCGACTTCGTACTGCTAATATTGAGCTTGTAGGCCGACTCGCCAAACACTTCCTTGATGGCCTTGGCCTCGGAGATGTCACCCACATGGGTAGAGGTGCCATGAACGTTGATGTAGTCGATGTCCTCTGGGCGCAGACCGGAGTCGCGGAGGGCATTCTCCATCACCAGGCGGGCTCCCAGACCCTCGGGGTGTGAGGCGGTGATATGATAGGCGTCGGCACTCTCGCCCTCGCCCACCATCTCGGCATAAATCTTGGCTCCACGGGCCTTGGCGTGCTCCAGTTCCTCAAGGATAAGGCATCCGGCACCCTCGCCCATCACGAAACCGTCGCGGCTCTTGCTGAAGGGGCGTGAGGCGGTGGTGGGGTCGTCGTTGCGGGTGGAGAGGGCTTTCATCGCATTGAAGCCGCCTACGCCGCAGGCGCAGATGGCTGCCTCGGCACCACCGGCTACGATGGCATTGGCCTTGCCCAGACGAATCTGGTTGAAGGCATCGGCCAGGGCATTGCTCGAAGAGGCACAGGCCGATGTGGTGGTATAGTTGGGGCCATGGAAACCGAAATGGATGGAAATCTGTCCGGAAGCAATGTCGGCAATCATCTTCGGGATGAAGAACGGACTGAATTTCGGACCGGCGGCCTCATGGGCGCCATACATTTTCACTTCGGTCTCAAAAGTCTTGATTCCGCCAATGCCCACACCGTAAATCACGCCGATGCGGTTCTTGTCTTCCTGGTCAAGATCCATGCCGCTGTCCTTCACGGCCTGGATGGCGGCTATCATGGCTAGTTGGGTGTAGCGGTCCATCTTACGGGCCTCCTTTCCATCAAGGAAGTCGGTGATGGCCAGGTCTTTCACCTCACAGGCGAAATGTGTCTTGAAGAGACTGCTGTCGAAACCTTTTATTTCGGCCGCACCACTCACACCAGCTAATGCGTTCTTCCAAGTTTCCTCGGGTGAGTTGCCCAATGGTGTGACGGCACCAAGGCCTGTTACTACTACTCTCTTAAGTTCCATTAAGTTATCAATTGAAATTCAACATTAAATTTTATGGTTTATAGTGCGGCATGTACTATCGGTGCCGACAACTATAAACCATAAAAAAAGGTATGGAGGTAGGGTTATTTGCTGTGCTCCTCGATATAGGAGATGGCGTCACCAACAGTGGCGATCTTCTCAGCGTCCTCGTCGGGGATGTTCACCTCGAATACACGCTCAAACTCCATAATCAACTCTACGGTGTCGAGAGAGTCTGCACCCAGGTCATTCTGGAAGCTTGCCTCTGGCTTAATCTCATCTTCACTTATACAGAGTTTGTCAACGATAATGTCCCTAACTTTTTTCTCGATTTCTGACATAATACTTTTGCTTTAAAATGATTATTAATATTCTTTTTTTGAAATCCGGGTGCAAAGGTGCGAATTTTTATCCATGTGTGCAAATTTTTTTTGGAAAAAAGCAAGTCGCATTGCACAAACACCATACGATTGTGCAAATTTTTGCCCCCATTGGGAAAAAAAAGAGGCAATAATTTGGGATGTCTTTGAATAATTGTTATATTTGCATATTGTTCGTCCTTGTAGGGACTTAAATCATTAATATACGAAATATATGTCAAACACTGATAAATACAACGAGGTTTTCAGCAAGGCTGTCAACGATTATCATGTCCTCGACAATGTCGACACGCCCATCAACAATCCCTACGACCGTGACTCGCTTGAGAACCGTCTTTACCTGAAGTGCTGGATTGATGCCGTGCAGTGGCACCTTGAGGACCTGATCCGCGACCCGCACATCGACCCGCTGGAGGCGCTCTCGCTCAAGCGGCGCATCGACCGCAGCAATCAGGACCGTACCGATCTGGTGGAGCAGATTGACTCCTATTTCCTGCACCAGTATAGCGACGTGAACGTGCTGCCCGACGCCCGTATCAATACCGAGAGTCCGGCTTGGGCCATCGACAGGCTCTCTATCCTCTCGCTGAAAATCTACCACATGCGTGAGCAGGTGGAGCGTAAGGATGCCGACCAGGCTCATCTGGAGCGCTGCAGGGGGAAACTGGCCGTGTTGCTCGAGCAGCAACGCGACCTGTCGACGGCCATCGACCAGTTGCTCGACGACATCGCTGCCGGCCGTAAGTATATGAAGACCTATCGGCAGATGAAGATGTATAACGACCCTTCTACCAATCCCGTGCTTTACAAGAAAAAGTAGAGTCATGTCATCAAGTAACGAACATCTCCTGATTATCCGTTTTTCTGCGCTGGGCGACGTGGCGATGATGGTGCCTGTGGTCTATTCGCTGGCCACACAGTATCCCCATCTCAGGATAACGGTGCTCAGTCGCGACTTCGCCCGGCCCTTCTTCGATGGCCTTGCCCACAACGTAGGGTTCATGGAGGTCGACCTGAAGAAGGAGGTGAAGGGCATCACGGGACTCAATGCGCTCTATCGGCGACTCAAGGCCAAGCATTTCACCGCCGTGGCCGATATGCACGGGGTGCTGCGCACCCATTACCTGCGCCAGCGTTTCCTTATCGATGGTTTCCATGTGGCGCATATCAACAAGCACCGTTCCGGCAAGCGCCGGCTCGTCAGACCGAAAGACAAGCAGATGGTGCAGCAGCCTACCTCGTTTCAGAACTATGCCGAGGTACTCTCCCGCCTGGGTTATCCCGTGAATTTGGAGTTCAAGTCAATTTTCCCTCCTCAGGGTGGCAACCTTCGTCTGCTCTCGCCTGCCGACTTACAGGAGAAGAAGACGTTTGAGAAATGGATTGGCGTGGCTCCTTTCGCCGCCCATCAGGGCAAGGTGCTCGAGCCTGAGAAGACCGAGCAGGTGGTGCGTATGTTGCTGCAAAAGCATCCCAATGCCCGCATCTTCCTTTTTGGCGGAGGAAGGAAAGAACGCGATGTTTTCGCGAGATGGTGCGCCGACATACCGAGGTGCTTTGCCGCCGCCGACCTTCTTAAAGGCATTTCTGAGGAATTGATTCTGATGAGCCATCTCGACTTGATGGTGTCGATGGATAGTGCCAACCAGCACCTGGCGTCGCTTGTGGGCACTCCCGTGGTGAGCGTGTGGGGGGCTACCCACCCTTATGCGGGATTCCTGGGATGGGGCCAGACCGATGCCAACGTTGTGCAGGTAAACCTGCCTTGCCGCCCCTGCAGCATCTATGGCAACAAACCCTGTATGAGGGGCGACTGGGCCTGTCTGCGCAACATCACGCCCGAAATGGTGGTGGAGCGGGTGGAGTATGTGCTCGATCATCGATGATTTTTTTACTCACTTAATACATTTTTACATTATGAAGTACGTATGTGACACTTGTGGTTGGGTTTACGACCCCGAGGTGGGCGACCCCGACAACGGCATTGAGCCCGGAACTGCTTTCGAGGACCTTCCAGAAGATTGGGTTTGCCCCATCTGTGGAGTAGGCAAAGAGGATTTCAGCGAGGAATAGTCGCCGATGTCTCTTGTCGGCAACAAGATGATGTTGCCGTGTGAAATGATAATGGATATGCTTCCGGGGCACAATGTGCTTCTTGGGGCACAAAAATAAAAATCGCTAATCATCCAACAGGTGATTAGCGATTTTTATGGTTGATGCCTTAGCGTGATGCGGAATGACGCTATTCGAAAGGCTTGGCATGGATGCAACGCATGTTCTTCTCCAACTGGGCGGTGCTGCTGGCACCCACGAGCACCGAGGTGACACCCTTTTGGGCCAGGATCCACGACAGGGCCATCTCGGCGAGGGTCTCCCCACGTGCCTCGGCCTGACTGTTGAGGTCGCGCAACTGTTGAAGCAGTTGGGGCGTAAGGTCCTTGCTGCTGAGCGAGCCGCCGCGCGACATGCGCGAGTCGGCCGGAATGCCGTTCAGGTAGCGGTCGGTGAGCAGGCCCTGTGCCAGGGGCGAGAACGAGATGAACCCGATACCGTGCTCATGGCAGTAGTCGAGGATACCTTCATCCAGGGGTGAGCGGTCGAGCAAGTTGAGCTTGCCCTGATAGATGAGCAGGGGCACATCGCGGCTGCGCAGGTACTCATCGGCAAAGCGCAGGGCCTCGAGGGGCCAGCGCGAGATGCCTACATAGAGTGCCTTGCCCGAGCGCACGATGTCGACGAGCGCCTGGAGGGTCTCCTCGAGAGGGGTCTCGGGGTCGTAGCGGTGACTGTAGAACAGGTCGACGTAGTCGAGGTGCATGCGCCGCAGGCTTTGGTCAAGACTGGCGAAGAGATACTTGCGTGAGCCCCAGTTGCCATAGGGGCCCACATATCGTAGCCGGCTTTCGAACTGATGAAGAGTTCGTCGCGGTAGGGAGCGAAATCCTCTACCATCAGCCTGCCCATGGTCTCTTCGGCAGTGCCGTATGGCGGACCATAGTTGTTGGCCAGGTCGAAGTGGGTGATGCCATGGTCGAAAGCGTAGTGGGTGATATCGCGGCTGCGCTGGTAGGGGTCTACGTCGCCGAAATTGTGCCAGAATCCCAGCGACACTTTGGGCAGCAGGATGCCACTCTTGCCGCAGCGGCGGAAGAGCACGTCCGACTGTTCATAACGGTCGGGTGAAGCGATGTATTGGGGCTTGATGTTCATGGTTTTGGGGTTTTGTCGTTGTCAATAAGTTGGAGCAGGTGTTCCACGGCCTCGGCCTCGGGGATGTTTTTCTCCACACATTCCTTGCCGCGGTAAAGAGAGATCTTGCCTCGGCCGGCACCTACATATCCGTAGTCGGCGTCGGCCATCTCGCCCGGACCGTTCACGATGCAGCCCATGATACCGATTTTCAGACCTTTCAGGTGCTTGGTGGCCGCTTTGATGCGGGCAATGGTGGCTTGCAGGTCGTAGAGCGTGCGGCCACATCCAGGACAACTGATATACTCGGTCTTGCTGGTGCGCAGACGGGCGGCTTGCAGGATGCCCAGCGAGGTGGAGAGAATATCGGTGGTTGGCAGGTCGCCGTCGTTGAGCAGCCATAGTCCATCGGTCAGTCCATCAATCATAAGGGCACCCATGTCGGCGGCGGATTCTATCTGGAAGTCGCTCTTCTCTTCTTTCGAATGGGCATAGGCTTGGGCAAACACCACAGGATTGTCGACACCGGCCTTCATCAGTTCGTGCACGAAGGCGCGCTGCTCGCCCAGACGGTTGACATGTCGGCTCACGCACACTGCCACCACCTCGGGGTGGGCTTTCAGGCAGGCCGTGTATTCCTCAAGGTTGGCGCCGTAGTTGAGCACCAGGAATTTCACGTCGGCCTTTACCGAGGCGATAAGCGGCATGGCGGTATGGGGGAAGATGGGGTAGGTGTTCTCCCGCCCATCAAACACGTTGTAGTCTACGATGTAGCGTTGCTTGCCGACAGAGGAGGGGACGGTTTGTCCGGAGTAGATATAGTCGGGCTTCTGCTCACCGTCGCTCACGTCGCCATCGGCCGAGATCACCACTACGGGCACATTGCAGCCACCGATGTTGCCCACGGCGTGGGTCTTGCGCCGTGTGGGGCGCAGGTAGTCGAAGTCTTTTGCTGCGGAGGTGGGGATGAGCGTGTGGTGGGCGCGGGCTGTGATGTAGTCCACAAGATGCCGGGCCACGGGAATCTCGCACTCGGGCTCCTCGCTTAGCGACACCCGCACGGTGTCGCCGATGCCGTCGGCCAACAGGGCTCCGATGCCCACGGCACTCTTGATGCGTCCGTCCTCGCCCTCGCCAGCTTCGGTCACGCCTAAATGCAGGGGGTAGTGCATGTCTTCCTGGTCCATCTGGTGCACCAGGAGCCTTACCGACCGCACCATCACCACGGTGTTGGAGGCCTTGATCGAGATGACCACGTTGTCGAAGGCCTCACGGTGGCAGATACGCAGAAACTCCATGCAACTCTCCACGATGCCCTCGGGGGTGTCGCCATAGCGCGACATGATACGGTCGGAGAGCGAACCGTGGTTCACTCCGATGCGCAGGGCGGTGTGGTGTTCTCGGCAAATCTGCAACAAGGGCAGCAGGGTGTCCTCTATCTTCTTCAGTTCGGCGGCATACTCCTCGTCGGTATACTCGAGTTTCCGGAAAGTGCGGGCCGGGTCGACGTAGTTGCCGGGGTTGATGCGCACCTTCTCGGCATAGCGTGCGGCCACCTCGGCCACATGGGGATTGAAATGTACGTCGGCCACAAGGGGGGTGTTGATGCCCTGGCTGCGCAGACCGGCGTTGATATGGCGTAGGTTCTCGGCCTCTCGGGTGCCTTGAGTGGTGAATCTCACATACTCGCCACCAGCCTCGATGATACGTTTGGCCTGTGCCACACATCCCTCGGTGTCGTTGGTCAACACGGTGGCCATCGACTGCACGCGGATGGG
Source organism: uncultured Prevotellaceae bacterium (assembly GCA_900317305.1). Lineage (GTDB taxonomy): Bacteria > Bacteroidota > Bacteroidia > Bacteroidales > Bacteroidaceae > Prevotella. The sequence continues at coordinate 124,883 of ONGG01000010.1, forward strand.
GTTGTCGCCACCCATGGGCACACCACCCACATTCACCTCCCACGTCTCGCGGCGGGTATAGTTAAACAGGTCGGTCATCGCTCAGTTGGTCTTGAATTGGTAGTTCTTGATCTCGGCCAACTGGCGGTTGGCCTTTTCTATCTTCTCGCCCAGGTTGGCCTTGTAGGCTTCCACGCGTGAGGCCACCTCGGTGTCGGCGATGGCTATCATCTCGGCGGCCAGGATGGCGGCATTGGCGGCCGCGTTCACTCCCACGGTGGCCACGGGGATGCCCGGAGGCATCTGGATGATGCTCAGCATGGCATCGAGACCGTCGAGCATGCCCTTGATGGGCACTCCGATGACAGGCACGGTGGTCGATGCGGCGATCACACCGGGCAGGGCTGCGGCCATGCCGGCGGCTGCGATAATCACCTTGATGCCACGGTTTTTGGCCTGACGTGCGAATTGCTCCACGGCATCGGGAGTGCGGTGTGCGGAGAGGGCGTTCACTTCAAAGGGTATGGCCATGTCTTCAAGCATTTGCATGGCTTTCTCCATCACGGGCAGGTCGCTGGTGCTTCCCATGATGATGCTTACGATAGGATTCATGTCGTTATGGTTTTGTTGGGTTTATACATATACTACCGACAGGAAGGCGCAGACGATGCCGACGAGGTAGCCGGCCACCACCTGTTCAAGGGTGTGCTGCTTGAGGATGATGCGGCTGGTGCCCACCATGCCGGCGAGCAGGAGCAACAGGCAGATCCACCACACGGGGTTGAAGTTGAAGATCATAGCGAAGGCCACCAGGGCTCCCGTCACGCCCCCGATGGCTGCCGAGTGGGTGGAGATTTTCCACCATAGATTGATGATGGCGCACACCACCTGGATGATGAGCGAGGCCATCACGATGCTGCCGATGAAATGCGAGGCATGGTTGATTGTGAGCAGGTAATAGCAGGTGAGATAGCACATGATGGAGATGACATAGGGCACCACGCGCCGCTCCTTCACACCCAGTTGGATACGGGTCCATCCCTGATAGCGGCGGTAAAGGCGTATCATGGCGGTGGGAAGAAGGATGGTGAAGGTGTATACCATCAGCAGGATGTAGATTTTCACGCCTAAGGGCAGGAAACTCAGGTAACTGAAGAGAAACAAGATGACCAGTCCAACCACAGGCAGGTGGAAGGGCGAGAAAATGGCGCTCAGCGCCTTGGCCATCAGGATGAGGTGTTTTGCTTTCATTGCCTTCTGAGTGTGGATTTGGGAATGCCCAACTGTTCTCTGTATTTCACGATGGTGCGTCGGGCTATGGGGAAGCCTTTCTGTTTCATCTCTTGTTCTATCTGCATGTCGGTAAGTGGGTGGCTCTTGTCTTCCTTGTCGATGATTTCCTGCAAAAGGATTTTCAGTTTGCGGGTTGATACCTCCTCACCGTCGATGTCGATCTTGTCGGTGAAGAAGAACCGGAGGCGGAAGATGCCCCAGTGGGTCTCGGCATATTTCTCGTTGGTCACGCGCGAGATGGTGGAGATGTCGAGGCCTGTGTCGGAGGCCACGTCCTTCAGCGTCATCGGACGAAGGTCGGCCTCGTCGCCGTCGATGAAAAACCGTTCCTGGCGCCGGATGATGGCGGCCATGGTCTTCTTGAGGGTTTCCTGCCGCTGCTGGATGGCGTCGATGAGACCCTTGGCCTTGTCGATGTCACGGCGCAGTGTGGGAATGGCCTCCTTCTCGCGTTTCGAGAGGTACTTCATGCTGTCGAGCGACTCGATATACGACTGCGACACCTCGAGAGCGGGCATGTGACCGCGGTTCAGCGTGAAGACCACCCGTCCGTCGTCGTTGGTCTCCACGATGAAGTCGGGGGTGATCTGGTGGATGTTGAATCCCATCACTTCGCCCAGGGCCGACCCTGGACGGGGGTTGAGCTTGCGTATCTCCTGCCGTGCCGCCACTTTCTCCTCATCGGTGAGATGGAGCACGTGTTGCAGTTTTTCCCAGTGGTTCTTCAGCAGGTCGTCGAAGTAGTTGCCGATAATCTTGGTAAGCACTTCCCGCATGCGGAGGTCTTTCTTGCGCTCCACTTGCAGCAGCAGGCACTCGCGCAGGTCGCTCGCACCCACTCCAGGTGGGTCGAATGTCTGCAGGCATCTGAGCACCTCGCCTATCTCCTCGGTGGTGGCTTCGAAATTGTGGTAGATGGCCATCTCGTCGCTGATGGCGTCGAGACTCTTGCGCAGCAGACCGTCGCTGTCGAGCGTGCCTATCAGGTATTCCATGATAAACCGCTGGCGCTCGTCGAGTTCCAGTTCCATCATCTGCTCCTTCAATTTGTCGTAGAACGACATCATGTCGGATGGCTCCATCGTCTTGCCAGTGGTGTAGACGGGCAGATAGTCATCGTCGTTGTAGCTGTGCTCGTCGACCGCGGGGGCCATCTCTGCAACCGAAGGGGTAGGCTCTGTCTCCCAGGAGTTGTCACCACTTTCCTCCAGGGCAGGGTTCTCGTGCATCTGCTGGTTCAGAAACTCGGTCAGTTGGTCGATGGGTTTCTCTATCATTTGTCCCACGAGCACCTGCTGGGGAGTGAGGCGTTGCTTGGCTTTCTGCTGTTGGGTTTGTTTCTGTATCTGTTTGGTGGCCATGGCTATCTGAAGTATTCGTGGAGTTGGGCGGCATAGGCTGCCAGCCGGGTGGGGTCGTCGTTGCCAAAGCGTTGCCATACTTGTTTGCAGGGGACTGCCAGACAGCTGTCGGGCATGTCGGTGCGGCGAAGACAGGGGTCGAGCACCTGGAAGATGTCCATCACTTCGATGATGAGCGAGGTACGAATGCCCATCATCTTGGCGAGCGACTTGATCTCGGGTGTGTCTTCCACCATGGTGTTGGGGGTGAGGTGAAAATACAGGTCGAGGATGATGACCAGCATCATCGGGGTGAGTTGGTCGCACTCGGGCAGGGGTTTGAATTCTGTCTCAAACGACTCGTTCACCTCCACTCCCTCATAGAAAGTGGCGGCATTGTTGAACCCTTGCATCTTGCGGAGCAGCTTCACGCCCTTGCTCAGTTCATGGGGATTGTTGGCATAGGTGTTCCATAGCCGTTCGATACGGGGGGTGTCGAGACGGCGCAGTTGCATCATCTTGCGGTAAAGGTATTGTGGCGACAGGTGCAGTTCGAGGGCCAGGTCCACCATCCCGCGTGAGTAGAGGGGCTTGGTGCCCATCGGCTTGCGCAGGTAGAGCTGCATGAGCAGCAGCCAGTATTCATCGTTCCATTTCGTGACCATCAGCAACAGGTTGTAAAATAGTTTTTGACATTATAAAACACAAAAATAATACCAAAAACAAAATAGTGTGGTTTTTGTTAACTTTAATTAACAAAAACCACACTATGCCAACAATCAGAAAAGACGGATGGCTTGGACTCCAGAACGAAGTCACACCAGGTCGACCAGCTTGGCAAAATCGTCGATGATATGGTCGGCTCCGGCTTGGATGAGTTCCTCTACCGTTCCGTTGCCGTAGCTCACTCCCACGGTGGCGCATCCCGCATTGCGACCCATAAGGATATCGTATTGGGAGTCGCCCACCACGATGGCTTCCTCGGGCGAGAACCCTGTCTGTTGCAAGGTGATGAGTGCGGTCTCAGGGTGTGGTTTGGAGTGAGTGATGTCGTCGCAACTCAGCACCAGTGAGATGTAGGGTTCCAACTGCATGTCGCGCACAAACTGCATGAGCGTGGCGGTAGCCCGGCTGCTGGCGATGGTAAGGGTCTTGCCACGTTCTTTCAGCATCTTGATGGTTTCTATCACATGGGGAAAGACAGGCACAACACCTGGGCCATTGTCCTCGTCGAAGATCCTTCGGTAGACGTCTACGCATTGGTCGCCCATCTCATCGCTCATCTCAATGAGGTGGGTGAAGGTCTGCTTCAGCGGCAAACCAATCATCCTCTTGCATGCCTCGGCAGAGCGTGGCGGCAGGTTCAGGTGAGCGAGGGTTTTCTGCATGGTGCTGACAATGAGATGTTGGGTGTCGCCAATCGTCCCGTCGAAGTCGAGCATGATGAGTTTTTTCTCTTGCATGGGGTTCAGGGTTGGTTATAAATGGCTTTGGAGGGAATGACCACGGCAATGGTCTTCGCCTTCAGGTAGTCTTCCTCCATATAGACGTATCCTCCATAAGCAGTGTTCTTGCCCCAGGAGTTTTTGCAAATGTAGTATTTCTTTCCGTGGTCGTCATGGGCAAGGCCAATGATGGCCATACAGTGGTTGTCGGTGGTGTCGAAGTGGTCGAACATCCGCTGGCGGGAGTCTTGAGTCACGCTTTTGTGTCCCTCGGGGAGCACAGCGATGCCATGGCCGAACCCAGGTTCACTGGTGTCGCCTTCCCAGCACACGGGATGTCGGGTGCGCAGGGCGTGGTCGATATAGGTCGTCAGGGTGTCGATGGGCACGTTGAGGAACTCCTCTCCGTAATTATTGTCGGGCACTTCGAGCACAAACTTGCTGCCAAAGGGGTGGTGGGTGAAACTGGTGAGCGCGGTATACTCACGTGGCTGACAGATGCTGTGGGCAAACTCCAGATAGGTGTATTGGCAACCGAGCATGAAAACCCAGGAGGGGACGGGCCCTATGGCATCGTCGAGCAGGCGCTGTGTGTCTTCCGCCAATGCCTGCATTCCCTTTCGGTGTGCACGGGCCTGATCCGACTGCTGTTGCAACTGTCGGGCAAGACTTCTTAGGTTGGCGTCCTTGGGTTGGCGGTATGAGGTGAAGGGCATGGCGCCATGGCGCTGCAACAGGCGAAGGGTGGTGGGCATCATGCCACGCAGCGTGATGGGGGCATTCTCGTTGGCATAATGGCGGAGGGTTTGCTCCTCAAGCAGGCGACGGCCCAGGAAAATGGCCGACAGGTCGATGGAGTCGCCTGCCATCAGGTGCTCGGTCTCGATGGTGGCCAGCATGGCGTAAATCCAGCACAGGTCGCTCGCTCCCTGGCTCTTTACCGGGGTGGTCTTCAACCTGATATCGATGTGGAATTGCTCTGGTTCAGGCTGCGTTTCCTCGCCTCCCGACTTGCTGCACGACGAGACGACGAATGTGAGAGCAATGATGATGGGAATGAAATGCCTCATGAGGTTTCTGCTCATTTTGCCGCAAAATTACGCATTTTCCAACACATCACACCTCATTTCCCGTTTTTTATTTTGCTTTTCGCTCACCTTGCACTACCTTTGCAGCATGACTTATGAATACTCCGATTTTGAGGTGATGGCTCCCGTGGGTTCCCGCGAGTCGCTGTCCGCAGCTATCCAGGCTGGTGCCGACTCCGTGTATTTCGGCATCGGACAGCTTAACATGCGTGCCCACTCCGCCAACGCGTTCACCATCGACGACCTCAGGCATATCGCCACCGAGTGCCAGGCTCATGGCATCAAGACCTACCTCACCGTCAACACCATCATCTACGGCGAGGACATCGACACCATGCACACCATCGTCGATGCCGCACACCAGGCGGGCATCACTGCCGTTATTGCCTGCGATATCGCCGTGATGAACTACTGCCGCAGCATCGGTCAGGAAGTGCATCTCTCCACCCAACTCAACATCAGTAATATAGAGGCGCTGAAATTCTATGCGCAGTTTGCCGATGTGGTGGTGCTGGCACGTGAGCTCAACCTCACACAGGTGGCCGAGATTGCCCGGCAGATAGACGAGCAGAATGTGTGCGGACCAAGCGGAAAGCGTGTGCGCATCGAGATGTTCTGCCATGGCGCACTGTGCATGGCCATCAGCGGCAAATGCTACCTGAGCCTCGACAATGCGGCCCGCTCGGCCAACCGGGGTGAATGTATGCAACTCTGCCGACGGTCGTACACCGTGACCGACAACGAGACGGGAACCCAACTCGAGATTGACAATAAATATGTGATGAGTCCGAAAGACCTGAAGACCCTCCGCTTCATCGACCGGTTGATGAAAGCCGGGGTGAGGGTGTTCAAAATCGAGGGCCGCGCACGTGGACCAGAGTATGTCTACACCGTGGTGAGATGCTACAAAGAGGCCATCAGAAGTGTGGTGGAAGGAACGTTCACCGAAGAGCGCAAGGACGAGTGGGACGCCCGGCTGGCCAGCGTGTTCAACCGTGGGTTCTGGAATGGTTACTACCTTGGACAGCGGTTGGGCGAGTGGAACAAGCGCTACGGCAGCAACGCCACCGTGCGTAAAGTGTATGTGGGCAGGGGCGTGAAATACTACTCCCGCTTGGGGGTGGCCGAGTTCACTTGCGATGCCGCGGAGTTCAGCGTGGGCGACAAACTGCTCATCACTGGGCCTACCACGGGCGTGATGTACGTCGATGCCACAGAGATACGCTACGAACTCCAGCCCGTCGACACCGCCCACAAAGGGCAGCACATCTCCATCCCCGTGCCCGCCAAGGTAAGGCCCAGCGACAAACTCTTCAAACTGGTGCCCGATAACGAGACAGATACTCCATAAGAGGGCGGACATGCCTTAGAAAAACCAGGCTCTCTAGGGAAACTAGTTATCCTAGTACCCCTAGTACCCCTAGAAAAAACCTAAGTTCCCTAGCCCCTCAAAATAATAAAAAAAAATGACCATAGACGAATTGCAAGACGAGGTGATAGCCGAATTTTCCGACTTCACCGACTGGATGGACAAGTACCAACTCCTCATCGATCTGGGCAACGAATTGGAGCCCCTCGACGAGAAATACAAGAACGAGAGCAACCTCATCAACGGATGCCAGAGTAGGGTGTGGATACAAGCCGACTACCATGACGGGCTGGTGTACTTCACCGCCGAGAGCGATGCCCTCATCGTGAAAGGACTCATCGCCCTCCTGCTGCGCGTGCTCAGCGGACATACCCCACAGGAAATCCTCGACGCCGACCTCTATTTCATCGAGCAGATAGGTCTGAAAGACCACCTCAGTCCCACCCGGAGCAACGGACTGCTCGCCATGGTGAAGCAGATAAGGGTTTATGCCCTGGCTTTCAAAACCCAGGAAGATGCGTAAACTGCGTACCATAGAGATGCACCGCATGACGGTGGAGGAATTCCATGCCGCCGAGAAACTGCCGCTGATGGTGGTGCTCGACGATGTGAGATCGCTCTATAACGTGGGCAGCGTGTTCCGCACCTGTGATGCCTTCAGGGTGGCGGGGGTGTGCCTATGCGGCATCACCGCCACGCCGCCACACCCTGAGATCCACAAGACGGCTTTGGGAGGAGAGGATAGTGTCGACTGGCGATATTTCAAGACCGCTGTCGAGGCTGTGGAGTATCTGCATCAGGAGGGTTACCGGGTGTGCGCCATCGAACAGGCCGAGGGCAGCACGCTCCTGCAGCACTTGCAAGTGGAAGAGGGAGTGAGATATGCCGTGGTGTTCGGCAATGAGGTGAAAGGCGTGCATCAGGAGGTGGTCGACCTGTGCGACGACTGCATCGAAATCCCCCAGTGGGGCACCAAGCACTCGATGAACGTGTCGGTGACGGCAGGCATCGTGCTATGGGAATTTTGCAAACAAATGAGACTCTGAAAGCAGATTTGCCGAAATTCTTACAAAAAAGCATAGTTTTTCTTTGAGCGAAACCATTTTTGTAGTATCTTTGTCAACGACAATCCCCTGCCATGACCTCATCTTTCTGGGCCCGGCAGGTATCATCTAACTTCTTAAAACAACCACAACTATGCTAATTGCCGTATTACTTATCTTGGGCATCATCATCGTCTTGGTGATCGCCGTGCTGCTTTATATCTATAACACCCAGCGCCAACTGGTGAACCTCGACGAGCTCTGCAAGAATGCCATGAGCCAGATTGCCGTGCAACTCAACTCTCGTTGGGATGCCGTGCTGGCATTGGCCAAGATGGCATCAAAATATGCCAAGCACGAGTCGGAGACCATCATCAATACCATTAACGCTCGCCGCCAGACACAGGTGGTCACCGCCGAACAGGTGAATGCCCAGCAGGGAGAACTCTCGTCTATCCTGGGCCGACTCATGGCCATCGGAGAGGCTTATCCCGAACTGAAAGCCAACGATTTGTTCATCAACGCGCAGAGTGGCATTACCGAATACGAGGAGAAAGTGCGCATGAGCCGTATGGTGTACAACGACACCGCCACCAAGATGAACCGCATGGTGCGCCAGTGGCCGTCATCGTTCGTCGCCTCTATGCTGAACTTCCGTGAGAAGGAATACCTGACCGTCGACGAGGAGAAGAAATCTAGTTACCCCAACTTGGATGAGGCTTTCAATTAATAAGAAAATCATTCCTTCGTTGCTCATCTTGCTCACCGCTGCCCTACAGGCGGCGGCGGGGCCGGTGTTGCACAACCTCGAAATTGAGGTGTCGCTGAAAGACAATGGTGATGCCGATATTGTAGAGATGCGCACGATGACCATCGACAATGAAGGCACAGAGTGCTATATTGTCATCGGCAATCTGGCGGGTAGCAACATTACCGACTTCAGGGTCACCGACGAGTCGGGTGCCGAATATATCAACGAAGGTAGATGGAATGTTGACCGCACTCGCATCGAAAAGACCCAGCGATGTGGCATCGTGACCAAAAGCGATGGCTACGAACTGTGCTGGGGACTGGGTATGCCCGGAGAGCGTACGTATATCGTGCGGTATACCGTCACCGACCTGGTGCGTGACTATGGCGAGACCGACGGTTTCAACTACATGTTCGTGACCCGCAACATGAAACCCAGTCCGCAGGAGGCTTCCGTCACCATCAAGGCTCCACATCTGGCCAATGGTCTGCCCAAAGACTCGGTCAGGGTGTGGTCTTTCGGCTTCTACGGCGAGAACGAGATTGCCGATGGAGAGGTCGTTTCCTATACCACCGAGCCCATGACCGAGAAGAGTGCCATGATTGTGATGCTCGAACTCGACAAGGGCATTCTCCATCCCACCATGCAAGAGAAGGAGACGTTCGAGGAGGTGAAGGAGAGGGCGTTCGAGGGCAGCGACTACAAGGAGCCTGCGTGGTATCAGAAGCTGTGGAACTTCATCACGGAGGAGCCTGGCGTGTTCTTCGGCCTTCTTTTAGGAGGATTGCTTGGTCTCTGGGCAATATGGTCGGGTATTAGAGTCTCACGCGAACGGAAGAAACTGCTCAAGACCATCGACTGGTATCGGGATATACCCATCAACGGCGATCTGGTGCATGCACGCGGACTCTTCGACGCGTTCTACTTGGGTGGCGGCATTACCGACGAGGATATGATCAGTGCCATGGTGCTGCGGCTCATCCGCACGGGCACGCTCACCATAGAAGACCGGATTGTGATGCCCACTGGCCTGAGGCGAATCATGGGTGCCGAGGGCAAGGTGCAACCTTGTATCATCATCAAGGAGTTCAATGAGCGCAACCGTCTCATCAATGCCGCACCCATCCGTAAGCTATACGATATGTTCCGCATGGCTTCGGGCGAGGACTTGGTGCTACAGCCTAGGGAACTCAAGAAGTGGATGGGACGCCATGAAGACGAGGTGATGGCTTTCGTCAAGTTGCTGAAGGAGTCTGTCTCGCTCAAACAGGCGAAAGCGGAAATCGAAGACACGAAGAAGGTGTTCGGACTGAAGAAATACCTTCAGGACTTCACCCTTGCCAACGAGCGTCATGTGAGCGAGGTGTCATTGTGGAACGACTATCTGGTCTACGCCACGCTCTTCGGCATTGCCGACCAGGTGATGGCCGATATGAAGCAGATCAACCCCGAGTATCTGCAGATGAACCAGATCTCGCGCAACCTCACCGACCGTAGGGTGGTGCCTATGCTCCTGGCCACAACATCGTCTACAGCCACCAGCATTAAGCAGTCGGTGGAGTCACGCAACTCGGGTGGCGGCGGACGTTCGTCATTTGGTGGCGGCGGTGGCTTCCACGGCGGTGGCTCAGGTGGCGGCGTGAGATAATCATTCTCTATCGTCAGCCGCCTGTGGCGAACATCACACGAACAGCATCTATTCAGAAAAGGAAAAAACAGGGGGGTGGGCCAACAGCGGTCCACCCCCCTTCGATAAAATTATGCAAGGTGTGAGAATTATTTCACGTATTCGGCAAAGTCGGTAAGGTGCATGTCGCCCTTGCGTGCCAGCGTGTCATGCATGGCGAAGGCGGCGGGCAGGCAGTGCTTGGTGTGACCACCCTTGCCAATCTTCAGATAGTCGGTGAGCAACTGCTTGTAGTCGGGGTGTGCGCAGTTGTCGATAATGAGCTGGGCACGCTGCATGGGGCTCTTGCCGCGCAGGTCGGCCACACCCTGTTCGGTGACGATGACGTTCACATCGTGCTCGGAGTGGTCCTGATGGCTCACGAAAGGTACGATGGAGCTGATGAGACCGCCCTTGGCTGTCGACGGACAGGTGAAGATGCTCAGGTAGGCGTTGCGCTCGAAGTCGCCAGAACCACCGATGCCGTTCATCATCTTCACGCCGCTGATCTGCGTGGAGTTCACGTTGCCGTAGAGGTCGCACTCGATGGCGGTGTTGATGGCGATGACACCCAGTCGGCGAATCACCTCGGGAGAGTTCGAGATCTCACTCTGGCGCAGGGTGAGGTGGTCTTTGAAGTAGTCCATATTGTCGTACACCTGCTTCAGGCACTCGTTGCTCACGGTGAGCGAGCAAGCCGAGGCGTCCTTCACACGGCCCGAGAGCATCATGTCGATCACGGAGTTCTGAATCACCTCAGTATAGATGTTGAAGTCGGGCACATGCTTGTCGGCACCCAGGGCACCGAGGATGGCGTTGGCGGTAGAGCCCACACCACTCTGCAATGGAAGGAACTCCTTGGGGATGCGGCCGGCATGAAGCTCGTCGACAAGGAACTCGGCGGTGAGGTAGCCGATGCGGTCGGTCACAGGGTCGCTGTCCTTGAAGGAGCGGGCCTCGTCGGGGATGTTGCACTCCACCACACCCACGAGTTTCTCCTTCGGTATCTCCACATAGGGCTTGCCAATACGGTCGCTCACCTTGGTGATGGGGATGGGAAGACGGTAGGGTGGGTCGAGAGGCTCATAGACGTCGTGGATGAATTTGGCGTTGGGATTGTGGAACGAGTTGAGCTCCAGAATCACACGCTTGGCCAGACGGGCAGCCGTGGGACTGATGCCACCGGCGGCGGTGAGGTAGGCCTTGTAGATGTCACCACACTCTTCGATATCGCATACCTCGAGGATGGCCCAGTCTACATCACCATAGAAACCATAGCGCAACTCCTGGGCCATGTGGCTCAGGTGGAGGTCGTTGTAGGGTATCTCACCCATGTTCACGTGCTTGCGGAAATCGTTGTTCGTGGTGTAGGGGGCACGATACTTGATGGCGTTGGCCACAGCCAGGTCACCATCAGTGCTCTGACCTGTCGAGGCACCAGTGAAGATGCCCACTTTGAAAGGACGACCAGCCTCATGCTCTGCCAAGGCAATCTTGGCAAGCTCTTTGGTCACTGCCTTTGCTACTCCCGCAGGTGTGAAACCGCTGAGTGCAAGGTTCTCACCGTTTTTGATAAGCGACGCTGCTTCAGCAGCAGTCAGAAGTGTATAAGCCATATTAGGATGATGTGTTTTTGATAATTAACGGCTGCAAAGTTAGTTGAATTCGCCCAAAACCGCAAATAATTCGCACTTTATTTTGGGTTTTGGGGCTTCCTATCTTTTTTTTTCCTAATTTTGCACATCAAATAGTTTTGTAAAATGAGAGAAAACAAACGTATCGTCACTTTCGGAGAACTGTTGCTACGCTTCTCGAAAAGTGCGCATAGAAGGTTCACGCAGCGTGAGGAACTGCTTGGCAATTTCGGTGGTAGCGAGGCCAATGTGGCCATCTCGCTCGCCACGCTCGGCAACCAGGTCGACTATGTCACCCGACTGCCCAACACACAAATCGGACTGGCCGCCAAGATGATGCTCCGGCAGTATCATTTGGGTGTGGACCATGTGATGGTCGACGGCGACCGCATGGGCACCTACTATTTCGAGGGTGCCGCCGCCTTGCGCAACTCCGCAGTCACTTACGACCGCGCCAACTCTGCCTTCGCCCAGCTCAAGCCAGGCATGATCGACTGGCATGAGGTGCTTCGGGGCGCCTCGGTCTTCCACACCTCGGGCATCGCGGCCGCACTCAACCAAGATGCCGCCGATACCACCTTCGAGGCCCTGCAGGTAGCCGACGAGATGGGACTCACCATCTCTTTCGATATCAACCACCGCAAGAACCTGTGGCGCTACCCAGGTGCACAGCCCGAGGAGACGCTGAGCCGCATGCTCGAGTATGCCGATGTGATGTTTGGCGATGTGATCGAGTTTGAGTTCCTCACCAAGCATCCCAAGATTCCCTTCAAGGCCACCGACCCCAGCTACCAGATGGACCTGGAGCCCTACCGCGAGTGGTTCCACGACATTGTCAAGCGGTTCCCAAGGTGCCAGAAGTGGCTCATGGGCATGCGCAACCAGGTGAATGCCAGCCACCACCTGCTCACGGCGCTCCTTTGGAGCGAGGACCGTCTCTACAGCACGCGCATCTACGACATCGCCGACATGGTAGACCCCATGGGCGTGGGCGATGCCTTCGCCGCCGGACAGATACATGCCATGTTGGCCTACCCCGACGACAACCAGCGCATCCTCGACTATGCATTGGCCGCCTCCACCCTGAAATACACCTTCGAGGGCGACTTCAACCTCGCCACCGACGACGAGATACAGGCACTCATACAGAGTTGAGTGCCTCGGCTCGCTCCCTCATCGGGCAAAAAAGCGGGCAAAACAAAGGAAAACCGACCTGGCCCTTTGATTTTTCATCAGAATCCACTACCTTTGTAGTTTCAAACAGCCACAATCACATATTCAGCAAATGGAACAGACACTCATTATCTACAACACCCTCAGCCGAAGGAAAGAACCGTTCAAACCACTCCATGCACCCAACGTGGGAATGTATGTGTGTGGTCCCACCGTCTATGGCGACCCACATCTGGGCCACGCCCGGCCGGCCATCACCTTCGACCTCGTGTTCAGATACCTCCGCCACCTGGGCTACAAGGTGCGCTATGTGCGCAACATCACCGATGTGGGGCACCTGGAGCACGATGCCGACGATGGCGACGACAAGATAGCCAAGAAGGCAAGGCTCGAGCAACTCGAGCCAATGGAGATTGCCCAGCACTATACCAACCGCTACCACCAAGCCATGGAGGCACTCAATGTGCTGCCTCCCAGCATCGAGCCCCACGCCACCGGACATATCATCGAGCAGCAGCAGCTGGTGAGCGAGATTCTCGAAAATGGCTTTGCCTACGAGAGCAACGGCAGCGTGTATTTCGATATCGAGAAATACAACGAGAAATATCATTATGGCATCCTCTCCGGACGTAACCTCGACAATGTGGTCAACGCCAGCCGCGAACTCGACGGCGTGGGCGAGAAGCACAACCAGGCCGACTTCGCCCTCTGGAAGAAAGCACAGCCCGAGCATATCATGCGCTGGCCCAGCAAGTGGAGCGACGGATTCCCTGGATGGCACTGCGAGTGCACGGCCATGGGCCGCAAGTACCTGGGTGCGCATTTCGACATCCACGGTGGTGGCATGGACCTCATCTTCCCCCACCACGAGTGCGAGATCGCACAGGCGGTGGCCAGTCAAGGCGACCAGATGGTGCGCTACTGGATGCACAACAATATGATTACCATCAACGGGCAGAAGATGGGGAAGAGCCTCGGCAACTTCATCACCCTCGAGCAGTTCTTCACCGGCTCACACCCCACACTCACACAGGCCTACTCACCGATGACCATCCGGTTCTTCATCCTCTCGGCCCACTACCGTGGCACTGTCGACTTCTCCAACGACGCGCTGAAAGCCAGCGAAAAGGGTTTGCAGCGACTGCTCGACGGCATTGCAGACCTTGACAGAATCGTGGTGGCTCCCACATCCGACAACGAAACCCACCAATTGGTGAGCACGCTGCGCCAGAAGTGCTACGATGCCATGAACGATGACTTCCAGACACCCGTCGTCATCAGCACGCTCTTCGAGGCTTGCCGCCAGGTGAATATCCTCATCGACCACAAGGGCACCATCAGCGCCGACGATCTGAAGGAGTTGGCCGACACCATGAGGCTCTTCGCCTTCGACCTGCTCGGACTGCGCAACGAGAAAGGCAACTCGAGCAGTGCGCGCGAGGAGGCCTTCGGACGTGTCGTCGACATGGTGCTCGAACTCAGGGCCAAGGCCAAGGCGGCCAAGGACTGGGCCACCAGCGACCAGATCAGGGATGCCCTGAGCGAGGCCGGATTCGAGGTGAAAGACACCAAGGACGGCGTCACTTGGAAACTCAACAAATAAACCATTCTTAGCCCAACATATCCTGCCATGAACGAAAGAACGCGAAATTGTCCTGAGTGCAACAGGCCGATATACAAATATGCGCAGATTTGCCCCTATTGCAAGTGTGAGACCATGTTCTCCTCGGTCGATGAGGAGACCGACATGCTTGAAGGTGAGGAGCAAGTCAGCCCTGCCGACGACTTGGTAGAGGAGCCTGTGGCCGAGACGGAGGAGGAAGTCGTGGAGACTTCTGCCGACGACGGCAATGCCGATGGTGAGGAAGTGCCTGAAAAGCACCACCATGCCGTAATCGACCAGCTGAAGCATGAGACCGAGGTGGTGAAAAAGGAGTTCGACGAGAAAATCGGCAAGCGGTTCTCCACTTCTACCATCATCATCTCCATCGTCATCATCCTGCTTTCTTTCGCTGTCCTGGGCATCTATATCGCCGTGAGGATGATGGAGCAGGAGACGCTGAGCCTCAACGACCAGGTAGACAACTCCCTCAAGGAGGTGGTCGACAGCATGGAGATGGAACTTTACCAGAGCTCCACCATCGTGGCCAAGTTCCCCGACAAGAAACGCCACTGCCTGCTCTATCTGCAGGATGGCAAACTGTGCGTCTTCGACGCCAGCACCAAGCGCGACTCCGTCATCGAACTGCAACAGCTCAACCCCAAGGCCGTGGTCGACTACCGTGGCAGTGGCGTGCTCAGCGCCTACCTCACGCCCAATGAGCACTATGTCGTCATCGTGGCCGCCCGGAATCCTGGAAACACAGAGTTCGGACTCTACCGCCTGAGTGCCGACGACATGTCGCTCGAGATCATCGACAAGGGTAGGGTAGCCCACGAGAAAGACGAGTATGTGGTGACCACCGACCTGCGCCGCGCCACCTATGATGCCAATGGCGACCGCCTCACTGGAGTGAGTGGTGCCAACGGCGAGCCGGTGATGCCCACTGTCACCAAACCCGAGGAGAAGCCCAAAACCCAAGTGGAGCACCGTGAGGAAGCCAAGAAGCCAGAGGTGGTGAACGAGTCCAAGCCCGAGGTCATCATTCCCAAGGCTGATATCGTACCCAAACCCACTGTCACCGACTTACAGGAGAAAATAGAGATCAAACCCGTGAAACCTGCCGGCGAATGACCTGCTGACCATGAGAAGATTCCTACGACTGATAGCCTTCTTGCTTGGCATTCATGTTGCCGGGCTGTTCATGTTGTCGCTCTTCCGCCTGGCACAGTTTGGGGCGCTCCACTCCATGATGGCCAAAGACGGGGTGGCTCCCGTATCTACCGCTTTCGTCAAGGGCGTGTGGTTCGACAATGTCATCGCCTGCTATGTGATGGTCGTGCCGCTCGCCGTGTTGCTCATTGCTGCCACCTTCGGCTATTATGCCAAGTGGTTGCGCAAGGCGGCGGCCATCTGGCTCACGGTTTTCTTCATCGTGTTCATGGGCATCGCTGCCGCCAACATCCCTTATTTCGCCTATTTCTTCAAGAACCTCGACTCTTCCATCTTCGGATGGTTCGGATATGTGGGCACCACCACGGGCATGCTCGTGGGCGAGGCGTCCTATTGGCCATACATCATCCTGTTCCTCGTCTCCGCCCTGCTCTTCGCCCTCGGCGTGAGAAAGTGGTATAAAATCACCGACCGCTGCATCAGTTCACCCCAATCCACTCCATCTCCCCTCGCTTCCCGAAAAACAACAGCATTCGCCTTCTTGGCCAAACTCTGCGTCTCGGCAGCCTTCATCGGCATCTGCATCTTCGGCATCCGTGGACGCATGGGATACAACCCCATCAAGATCAGCCAAGCCTACTACTGCGACGACCCCTTCCTCAACCAGCTGGGCATATCACCTACCTATAACCTGCTCACCAGTGCCCTCGACGACCTGCGGAAGGAGAATGCCGAGCTACACCTCATGCCCTACGACCAGGCGGTGGACGATGTACGCCAGTCGCTGGGCATCACCGGAGTGGTAGACAGTACGGCGGTGCTCCACCGCCATGTCGCTGCCGACAGTGCCGCCACCAAGCCCAATGTGGTCATCATCCTTATGGAGTCGATGTCGGCCAGTCTCATGCAGACCTTCGGCCAGCCCCAACCCCTTACCCCCACACTCGACAGCCTCTACCGGCATTCGCTCGCTTTCACCCATTTCTATTCGGCGGGCATACACACCAACCACGGACTCACCGCCACGCTCTACTCCTTCCCCGCGCTCATGATGCGCAATCTGATGAAAGGCACCGTGACGCCACGACGCAGTGGACTGCCCACCGTGCTCAAGCAAGAGGGCTATCACAACTTGTTCTTCATGACCCATGAGTCGCAGTACGACAACATGAATGCCTTCTTCCGCACCAATGGATACGATGAGATCTACTCGCAGGAGAGTTATCCCGCCAGCGAGGTGGCCAACAGTTTCGGTGTGCCCGACAAATACCTCTTCGACTATGCCCTGCCTGTCATCAACAAGGCGGCAAGCGCCGGAGAACCGTTCATGGCCACCCTGCTCACCATCAGCAACCACCCGCCCTATATCGTGCCCCAGTGGATGAAGACCCGCACCAAGGAGCCTGAGACCCAGATTGTGGAGTATGCCGACTGGTGCATCGGACATTTTCTTGCCGAGGCCCGCCAACAGCCATGGTACGACAACACGCTCTTCGTCATCCTTGCCGACCATGGAAAACTGGTGGGCGAGATGGACTCCGAACTGCCACAGTCTTACAATCACATCCCGCTGATCATTTTCGGACCTGGCATCCAGCCCGCACTCTACGATGGTCTGGGCACACAGGTCGACGTGATGCCCACCTTGCTCGGACTGATGCACATTGGTTACGACTACGACGGATTCGGTGTCGACTTGCTCCGCGAGCGGCGCCAGCAGGTGTTCTATACCTCCGACACCCAGATTGTGGCACGCGACAGTGCCTCGTGCTTCATACACAACCCCATGCTCGGGCGCGACTTCTGCTACGACGTGCTGCCCGACGGACGCCTGCAGCAGACCCACGACGACCACCGCTTCCAGCCCCTGCGCCAATATGGTTTCGCCATGGTGCAGACGGCGGAGTTCATGCAACGGCACAGCAAATAAGCCCTCAAACCGAAAGACAAACTCCATATCTACAAACATCATGAAAACAATCAAAGCACTACTCCTCACCTCTTTCCTCACGTTCACCATGGCAGCCGGCGCACAGGCCGTGATGCAGGTGCAGCACCCCTGGCAGGGAAAGCGGGTGGCCTATTTCGGCGACAGTATCACCGACCCCCGTAACAGCGGCTCGCAGAAGAAATGGTGGCACTGGCTGCAGTCGTGGCTCAACATCGAGCCTTATGTCTATGCCATCAGCGGACGTCAGTGGAACGACATCCCCAACCAGGCCGAGAAACTCAAGGCAGAGCATGGCGACGATTTCGACGCCATCCTCATCTTCATCGGCACCAACGACTTCAATGCCGCCGTTCCCATCGGCGACTGGTATACCATCACCGAGGACTCCGTCGAGGCCGCTGTCCACAAGCCCAGGGCCACCGTGCTCCGGCGCCACCGCCAACCGTCGATGAACAAAGACACCTACCGCGGGCGCATCAACATCGCCATGCAGCGCATCAAGCAGATGTTCCCCACCAAGCAGGTGGTGCTCATCACGCCCATCCATCGGGGCTATTTCTATGGCAACGAGAAGAACATCCAGCCTACCGAGGCCTATACCAACGAGATAGGCGAGTGGGTGGATGCCTATGTGCAGAGCGTGAAAGAGGCGGCCAACATCTGGGCCGTGCCTGTCATCGACCTCAATGCCACCTGCGGCTTCTATCCCCTCGTCGACGAGCACATCGTATATTGCCATAATGCCACCGACCAGCTCCACCCCAATGATGCCGGTCATGTGCGCATGGCTCGCACCGTCATGTATCAGTTGCTCGCTCTTCCTTGTACCTTCGACAAATAACCAACCTACCTAATCTACAGCACAATGAGAAAATATCTGTTCCTGGTGCTCGCCTTGGTCTGCAGCACGGGATGTATGGCACAAAGCCGCCTCCAGGGTATGGAGGACGTCAACAAAGTGAAAGACCTGACCCTCGACAGCCTCGACAAGGTGCGACAGGCGCGCGTGAAGCCTGGCAGTAGCCGCCGGGGCAACAATCCCGTGCTCTTCCTCATCGGCAACAGCACCATGCGCAACGGTACGCTGGGCAACGGCAACAACGGACAGTGGGGCTGGGGCTATTATGCCGAGGAGTTCTTCGACAAAGACAAGATCACCGTCGAGAACCAGGCGCTCGGCGGCACCAGCAGCCGTACGTTCTACCGGTTGCTGTGGCCTGATATCCGCAAGGCCCTCAAGCCCGGCGACTGGGTCATCATCAGCATCGGGCACAACGACAATGGTCCTTACGACACGGGGCGCGCTCGCGCCAGCATCCCCGGCATCGACAAGGATACGGTGCTGCATGTCAACGTGCAGGAAATCCAGAAGGGCGACACCCTCTACCGTGCCGAGGACGTGTATAGCTATGGTGGCTATCTGCGCCGCTTCATCAACGAGACGCGGGCAGCCGGTGCCATGCCGGTGCTCATGTCGCTCACCCCGCGCAACGCATGGGAAGACGGACGGGTAGTGCGTAAGATACACAGTGAGTGGTGCCAAAAAGTGGCCGACGAGGAGCAGGTGCCTTATATCGACCTCAACGATATCTCGGCCACTAAACTCGAGGGCTTCGGACCCGATAAAATGAACTACTACTTTTTTGGCGACAAGATACACACCAGTAAGTTTGGTGCCATGATGAACGCACGGAGTGCTGCCGAGGGCATCGCTGCCTGCCAGCATCCGTGGATCGCCTACCTCAAGTCGTGCCTCGTGGGGGTCGACCTGCCCGTGGTCGACGTGAAGCGCGAGGAGGGCAAGCCCGTGGTGTTCCTCACCGGCGACAGTACGGTGAAGAACAACGACAAGGAAGAGGATGGCATGTGGGGATGGGGTGCCGTGGCCACCGATATCTTCGACGCCCGAAAGATTACCGTGGCCAACTGTGCCAAGGCGGGACGCTCGTGCCGCACCTACCTCAACGAGGGCCGGTGGGACCAGGTCTACAACAGCATCAAGCCTGGCGACTACGTGCTCATCCAGTTTGGTCACAACGACGTGGGAGCCATCGACAGCCTTAAGGAGCGTGCCGCCATCACTGGTACGGCCGACACTTGCCATGTCTACCATCTCAAGTCGAATGGCAAGTACGAGGTGGTCTATTCCTTCGGTTGGTATCTGCGCAAGTTCATCAACGATGTCAGAGAGAAGGGTGGCACGCCCATCCTCGTCTCGCTCACCCCGCGCAATATCTGGCGCGACGGACACATCGAGCGTCGCAACGACTCTTATGGCCGTTGGTACCGCGAGGTGGTGGAGCAGACTGGTGTAGAGTTCATCGATGTGCACAACGTGACGGCCGACAAATACGACAAACTGGGCGAGAAGCGCGTGGCTGCCTATTTCAATCACGACCACACCCACTCGTCGCTCAAGGGGGCCAAGGCCAACGCCCAGAGTGTGCGCACAGCCCTGAAACAAATCCACTCGTCCCTGGCCAAATACCTGAAATAATCACTACGAAACTATAGAGTAGGTACACGAGATTTATCGTAGAACCTATAGAAGAAGTCGAGCACGAATCGACCGAATTTTCACGAATACTAAAGTATAAATAATTTTTCGTGAAAATTCGGTCGATACGTGTTCGTTCTATAACGCCAAGTGAGTCAGTTGCCGTCGGGCTTCTGGGTGTCGAGGCTCTTGGCATCATACCAGCGGAAAGTGGTGAAGTCGTCGGGATGGGCAGGGTCGAAAGCCTGCCAGTCGGCGCGAAGGGCGCTTACCACGGGCAACTTCAGGTCGACCATCCCTTGTACCACCATCTTCGCCACCTCGTAGGCCCCATAGGGGTTGAAATGGGTGTTGTCGGCCAGCGCCTTGTCCTGTCCAGGATAAGTATTGGCAGGATAATGCACGAGTGCGCGCTTGCTGTCCTCAAATCCGAGCGTCTCGAAGAAAGTGCGCGTCATGCCGTTGAGGTCGATCAACGGCACTTGCTCACGCTCAGCCACCGACAACATGGCGGCAGGGAAGTCGCCATGGGTGTCCTTGATATGGCGGTTGTCGTCTTGCCAGAACCGCCGCTGGGTGGGCGTGCAGAAGATGATGTTACCACCTGCCTGACGCACCTTGTCGACGAAAATCTTCAGGTTGTAGACATAGTGATACCATGCCCCGTCGCCCGGACGGTGCTCCTTCTCGTCGTTATGGCCGAACTCGCACACCACATAATCGCCTGGGCGCATCATGGTGAGGATCTTCTCCAGGCGGTTGCCCCCGAGGAAGGTGCGGGCGGTGAGTCCACTCTCGGCGTGGTTGGAGATGGCCACCCGGTTGTCGAACCACCGTGTGATCATCTGGCCCCAGCTGGCCCACGGCTCTGCATTCTGGTCTACCACCGTGGAGTTGCCACAAAGGAAGATGGTGGTGGCCGTGGTGTCGGGCTCAATGCAGATGCGGCGCACAGCAGGAGCCGCACCATTGAACTCCAAGGTGAGGCTGTCGTCCCAGTTCAGGTAAGTCTTCTCACGGTCTTTCAGGCGCACCGTCTCCTCGCGGGGGCCTTTGTCGGTGGCCATGAGGAAGCGAGGCGACCGCTTGTTGACGATGAAGGAGCAGTCGACAAACTGTCCGCGCCGGGTGGAGACACCCTCCACCATCAGGCGGCGCGACTCCGCCCTCACCACCGTCTCAGCCTTGCGCTTCTTGCTCCCCAAAGTGACCGTCACCTTGTAGTTGCCATCGGGCACCGCCACCGAGAAATACTGGGCGCTGTTGATGTCCACGTCATATGTTCCGGTCTGGGCCATGGCTCCCGAGGCGGCCAGACACCAAGTAGCGAGCATCAGAACTATTCTCATCACTGCGGCTAGTCTAAGTGGAACACTTCCTCGATGGGGATAGACACCGGCGAGTTGTCGGGGTTCACCTCCATGATGTCGGCCATCATGTCCCACCACTTCTGGGTTATGGGGTCCACATCGCTGGTATCCTGGCTGTTGGTGTCGCTGGTGCACTCTTGATAGCCGAAGAGAATGTTGGTGTCCTTGTCCCAGTAGATGCTGTAGTTGCACACACCGGCATCCTTGATCATCTTCACTAACTCGGGCCAAATGGCAGCGTGGCGGCGGGCATACTCTTTCTCACATCCTGGCTTCAGGAACATTTTGAATGCAAATCGTTTCATAGTTGTAGGTCTTTTGAATTGAAATATAGATTGTAGTTTGAAAAATCGGATGATGCCACAAAATTAGCATATTTTTCTTTTCCCGAACCCCTATTTTCATCTTAATTTCAAGTGTTTTTGTACAAAATCACCACTTTTTCGGACAATCTTCACAAAAACATACGCGAGCGAATGCATTATCTTTGCGGTTGAAAACCTGAAAAACCTCAACAACCTATCACTACCACCACCAAAATGAAAAAAGCATTCCTACTCTTTTTTGCCCTTCTTGCGACTGCATTCCTGCATGCCGCAGCCACCGATGTGAACGTAAAAGACTTCGGCGCCAAAGGCGACGGACAAACCCTCGACTCGCCAGCCATCAATGCCGCCATCGACCATTGCGCACAGCAGGGCGGTGGCACCGTGGTGCTGCCCGCTGGCAATTACCTCTCGGGAAGCATACACCTGAAGAGCAACATCGAGTTGCACCTGACCGCCGGCGCCACCATCACCGCCACCGACGAGCGGGGAGCCTACGACCCCTCGGAGACCTTCGGCGGACCTGAATACCAGGATGGCGGTCACACCTATTTCCACAACTCACTCATCTGGGCCGAGGGCCAGACCAACGTGTCGATCACCGGGCGCGGGATGATTGACGGGCGCGGACTCACCCGTCACGACACCGAGACAGCCGGACAGGTGCAGGGCGGGAGCATCGGCACCGGCGACAAGGCCATCGCACTGAAACTCTGCCGCAACGTGCTCATCCGCGACATCACCATCTACCGTGGCGGCCACTTCGCCATCATCATCACCGGTTGCGACTTCGCCACTATCGACAACGTGCTCATCGACACCAACCGCGACGGCATCGACATCGACTGCTGCCGGTTCACCACCGTGTCGAACTGCAAGATCAATACCCCTCACGACGATGCCCTCGTGCTCAAAAGCTCGTATGCCCTGAAGCGCCCCGTGGTGTGCGAGAACATCCTCATCGCCAACTGTCTGGTGACTGGCTACAAGGTGGGCACCGTGCTCGACGCCACCTATGTGCCCGAGAAGGTGAACTGGGTGTGCGGACGTATCAAACTGGGTACGGAGAGCAATGGCGGCTATCGCAACATCACCATCACCGGCTGCAACTGCTTCTACAGCAGCGGACTGGCCTTCGAGGAGGTAGACCAGGGCAAGATGGAGAACATCGTGGTGAGCAACATCTCGATGAGCCACGTGCACCACTATCCCATCTACATCACCACCGGATGCCGCAACCGCGGACCCAAGGAGCGCACCGACGTGTCGTCGGCACGCGACATACAGATCAGCAACGTGACCATCGACGACTGCGACTCGCTCTCGGGCATACAGATCACGGGCATGCCCGGCTACCCCATTGAGAACATCCGCCTGAGCAACATCCAGATACGCTACCGCGGCGGCGTGCAGCGGCAAGTGCCCGTCGACTATCCCGAACTGGGCACCAAGTATCCCGAACCAGCAAAATTCCTGGGCACTTGTCCCGCCTATGGCCTCTTCGCCCGCCACGTGCGCGGGTTGCAGCTGAGCCATGTCACCTTCATGCTCGACCAGCCCGACAGCCGTCCCTCTATCATCACCACCGATGTGGAAGGCCTGGTGATGGACCATGTCGACACCCCCGACGGACTGGGCTCACGCTGATGCGCCGACAAAGGGGCAGACACGCCGGTTTTTTGGAAAAAAACGCATAAAACAGACAGAAACACATGAAAATCGGACGAAATCGCATGGCGACAGCCCCTGGATTCGCATAATTTTGCAGCACAACAATCTCACCCGACCATACAATTCATTCAATAACTAATCATTCACCTAATTAAAAACCTATGTCAAAGAAACACATTTTTTTGATGCTTTTCATCTCTCTGGGCATGCTCTTCGGCGTGTCGCAGGCGATGTTTGCGCAAGGTGCGCAGAAGCAGCAAGTGACAGGAACGGTGACCGACGAGGCCGGTGAACCCCTCATCGGCGTGACGGTCATCGAGAACGGAGCCAGCGTGGGTGCCATCACCGACCTCGACGGTAACTACTCGCTCGAGGCTGCTCCCAACGCCACCCTCACGTTCAGCTATGTGGGCTACCTCACCCAGAACGTGAAACTCGGTGGCCGATCCATCCTCAACATCACCCTCAAGGAAGACAACGCACTGCTCGACGAGGTGGTGGTTGTGGGATACGGCATCCAGCGCAAGAGCGATGTGACGGGTGCCCTGACCCGCGTGAACGAAGAACAACTCAACAACCGACCCGTGAGCAATGCCTTTGAGGCCCTGCAGGGCAAGGCCGCCGGTGTGGACATCACCACCAGTGAGCGACCGGGAACGGTGGGTAGCATCCTCATCCGTGGTACCCGCTCCATCAATGCCAGCAACTCTCCTCTCTACGTGGTCGACGGCATCCCCGTGAGCGACGGCATCGACAACCTCAACCCCCGCGACATCGAGGCCATCGACATTCTTAAAGACGCCTCCTCGACAGCTATCTACGGTAGCCGTGGTGCCAACGGCGTGGTGCTCATCACCACCAAGCGCGGTAAGGAGGGCAAGTTGCAGCTCACCTACTCGGGTAGCGTGACCTTCGAGAAACTCGTCGACAAGAGTCCTGCCTTCAGTGCTTCCGACTATATCACCTGGCGCCGCTGGGCCTACTACAATGCCGACCCCGCCACCAATCCCCGTGGCGACCAACCCAACCAGGACCGCGACCAGGACTACTTCTCGGGCGACCCCTACGCGCTGGCCAATGTGAATAAGGGATGGGCCAACGGCACATGGAACGGCTCGCTCGTCGACAACACCGACTGGGCCAGCTATGTGACACAGACCGGCATCACCCAGGAGCACAACCTCCGCGCATCGGGCGGAACGAAAGATATCCAGAGTTCGTTCTCCTTTGGCTACCTCGACAATGAGGGAACCCAGAAAGGTCAGCAATTCAAACGCTACAACGCTGCCCTGACCACCGACATCCAGGCCACCAAGTGGTTCAAGATGGGCGGTTCGATCAACGCCTCTTGGAGCAAGCAGAAATACGGATACTCGCGCACCGGACAGGTGGGCACCTCATCGGGCCCCACCGATATCTACAACGCCGCCAAGGCCCTGCCACGCTACACCGTACCCTTCGACGACTCGGGCGATATCATCGACCAGCCCGGTGGTTCGGTGGTGAACGCCTATACCGTGATCGACGAGTGGAAGAAATCGAAGGACAACCGCGAGTACTTCCGCGCCATGGGTAGCTTCTATGCCCAGATCGACTTCGGCAAGATCATCGAGCCCCTCCAGGGCCTGATGTACAAGGTGCAGTTCGGTCCCGACTTCCGCTACTCACGCACCGGACAGTTCCTCGACTCCAGCTCGGCCACCCGTAAGGGCGGCAACAACTATGCCCGCCGTGCCGACGACCGCCACTTCACCTGGACCCTCGACAACATGCTGCTCTACAACCGCATCTTCGGCGACCACTCCGTGGGCGTGACCCTGCTCCACAGTGCCACCAAATACAATTCAGAGAGCGGCAACATGAGCGCACAGCGCATCTATATGCCTTCGTTCCTCTGGAACAACTTCGGCGACATCGACGTGACCAACACCGACAACCAGGCCAGCATGGGCTCAGGCTTCTCGCAGAACCAGTTGCTCTCCTACATGGCACGCGTCAACTACTCGTTCAAGGACCGCTACCTGCTCACCGTATCGGGCCGCTACGACGGCGCTTCGGTGCTCGCAGAGGGCAACAAGTGGAGCTTCTTCCCCTCGATGGCCATCGGATGGCGCATGGAGCAGGAAAGCTTCCTCAAGGACGTGAACTGGCTCGACCAGTTGAAACTCCGCTTCGGTGTGGGTACCACCGGCAACGCCTCAGTGGGCGCCTATGGCACCCTGGGCACCATCCAGTCGTTCTACATGCCGTTCAGCACCGCCAACGAGCGTATCCTCATCACCAACGAGCCTTACTACACCAACAACCAGACCCGCATGGCCAACAAAGACCTGGGCTGGGAGCGCACCACGCAGTATAACCTCGGTATCGACTTCAGCTTCCTGCGCGGCCGCATCAACGGTAGCCTCGACTTCTATACCTCGCGCACCAAGGACCTGCTCCTGCAGCAGTCGCTGCCGTCGCTCACCGGCTATCCCTCGATGATGGCCAACATCGGTGAGACCAAGAACAAAGGTTTCGACCTCACCCTCAATGTCATCCCCATCCGCGTGGCTGGATTCGAGTGGAGCAGCACCATCAATGCCGCCTACCAGAAAGACGAGATCGTGGAGCTGGCCAACGGCAAGGAAGACGACATCGCCAACTCATGGTTTATCGGTGAGAGCATCGCCGTTTACTACGGTTACGACAATAACGGACTGTGGCAGGAGAGCGACGCCGCCGAGATGGCCAAGTTCAATGAGAAGGGACACAAGTTCACTGCCGGTAGCGTGCGCCCCGTAGACCAGAATGGCGACTATGTGATCGACGACAAAGACCGTGTGATCCTGGGCAACAGGAACCCACGCTGGACCCTCGGATGGAGCAACACCTTCTCATGGAAGGGACTGGAACTCTCCATCGACCTCTTCGGACGATTCAAGTATATGATCAGTACAGGCGGTGAAGGACAGTATGGTATGTACGCACAGCGCGAGATCGACTACTGGACTCCCGACAACACCGGAGCCGAATGGCAGAAACCCGTCTACAGCACTGCCGGCGGCGACAGCTACTCCAGCCTGCTCGGTTTCAAGAACGCCTCGTTCATCAAGATTCGCAACCTGTCGCTGGGCTACCGCCTCGACAAGACCCTCTGCGACCGCATCGGCATCAGTGGTGCCAAAGTCTACATTCAGGGCCGCAACCTCGGCATGCTCGCCTCGTCGGTCGACTTCATGGATCTCGACACCGGAGCCACCTACTTCAACAGAGGTTTCACCGTGGGTCTGCAACTTGATTTCTAATCACACATCGTCAAACCATAACCATATAGAACAATTATGAATACCATCAATAAAATCACAACTGGTGTGGTGGCCCTGCTTCTCGCATTCGGCGGCACATCATGTACAGACAGCTTCCTTGAGGAGGACGGCGGACACCTGCTCTCCGAGGACCTGCTGAAGACCGAGGACGGCGCCCTCGCCATGGCTGCCGGTCTCTATGGCAACATTCGCTGGCATTTCGGTTATGAGTGGGCCTATGGCATCACCCTCTACGGTTGCGACGAGTTCACCAACGGCGCCGACCTTACCTCTGAGCCATGGAACACCTACGACAACCGCCTACAGCCCCTCGACTGCACGAGGGCACTGGGAGCCGCCAACAACAACTGCCCGCCCGTATCGGGACTCTGGAACCAGATGTACTACGGCATCTCTACCGCCAACCTCGTCATCGCACGCGCCGAGCAGGTGGCCAACGAACAGTCGCGCAAGAGCGCACTGGGCGAGGCCCACTTCCTCCGTGGATACAACTACTACCGACTGTTCGCACAATATGGTGGCGTGGTGCTGCAGACCGAGCCTGCCTCTGGCGTGAACAAAAACTACACCCGCGCCTCAGAGGAGGAGACCCTCAACCAGGTGATCGCCGACTTCGAGGAGGCCTACAACCTGCTGCGCACCGACAAATGGCGCGGCAACGGCACATGGACTAAATACACCGCCGCACACTTCCTGGCCAAGGCCCTGCTCTTCCGCCAGAGTGAGCGCTGCGCCAGCTGGAATGCCAAATACGACAAGGCAACCGACCTGAACCGCGTCATCGCACTTTGTGACGAGGTGATCGCCGCCTGCCCGCTCGAGGCCGACTATGCCAACCTCTATGCCAACTGGACGGGCGTGGACTGCAATATCGAGGGATCGAAAGAGGTGCTGATGTGCGCCGAGCACAATGATGCCACTTCTACCCAGGGCCGCTTTGGCAACCGCACCTACAACTACTTTGGTCCGCAGTTCTCCAACTTCTCGGGCTCGTGGGTGAAGCGTGGCCAGTTCATCGGCGAGATGGACTTCCAGCGCTGCCGTCCCACAGAGTATACCTATGCCATCTTCGACAACGTGAACGATGCTCGTATGTGGAAGACCTTCAAGACCGTGTATGGCCTGAACAACATCCCCGTGATGAAGAAGGTAAAGAATGCCGACGGCAAGGAAGTCTCTGTCTATGACCCCGAAAAAGTGGCTGCCGACAACGGCATCGCTCTGGAGGCCGTGCCCAACATCGGCGACTATGCCATCGTGTTCATCCTCAACAAGAAGGACGACCCACGCTTCCAGGACGAGTCGACCTACGGCACCTTCGGACGTGGCGCTCAGGCCCACTCCTTCGTACACCCCGAGACGGGCAAATGGGTGCCCAACGTGTTCCCCGTTTACCTGGGTGGCAAATATGCCTTGTATAACTACGGCGTGAGCGGCAATACCGCCACATCCAATGTGTTCTGCGGCATTAACAAGACCACCGACGGCTCGCGCACCGCTGAGAAGGGCGACGCACACCGCGACGTGATTATGGCCCGCACTGGCGAGACCTATCTCGTGAAAGCCGAGGCACAGGTGCGCCTGGGCAACTATCAGGAGGCCATCAACACCGTGAACAAATTGCGCGCACGTGGCCAGTGGAAAGATGGTGAGGATCGTGAGCACTACGTCGACGGCTCCATCGCCTTCGCCGACAATTCCACCAATGGTGCCACCAGCGCCTGCGTAGATGAGACCAACACCAAGATGTCGAACCAGAAGGTATGGGAGAAGTCCAATCCCTGGAAGAACTCCTACTATCTCTCTACCGGCATCGAGCGCACCACTGCCGCTTCGAATCTGCAGATATCCAGTTACACCCAGTTGCCTGCCGAGGACGAGGCCGTGCTCCAGAAACTGGGATGCACCAGCGACTACGACCGCATGCTCAACTTCATCTTCAACGAGCGCACACGCGAGTTGCTGGGTGAGTGGAACCGCTGGGAAGAGCTGAGCCGCGCAGGCCTGCTCATCAAGCGTGCCAAGGCCTTTAACCCCGAGGCTGCTCCCAACATCACGGCCAACAAGCACGAGCTGCGCCCCATCCCACAGGCATTCATCGACATGCTGCAGAACGAGGATGGAACCAACCTGAGCGACGCGCAGAAGGCCGCATGGCAGAATCCAGGATACTAATCATAAATACTCATGCAGTTTTATTCATTGCCCAAATTCATTTATCAGACAATGACTCTTATTTGATAGGTTAATTTTTAGGTTTTAGGTAAAAAAGAGTCGCGTTGGTCGTCTGTGACAGACGGCCAACGCTTGTTTTTATCCCTTCTGGTATTTCGATGGCGTGACGCCAAAATGCTGCTTGAAGCAACGGCTAAAGTAGAGCGAGTCGGTGAAGCCCACCTGATAGGCCACCTCGGCCACGGTGATCATCTCTCCGCCACGCAGCAGTTCGGCGGCACGTGCCATGCGCTTCTGCCGGATATATTCCTTGGGAGTCATGCCCGTCACCTCTGTCATCTTGCTGTAGAACTGCGAGCGGCCATAGCCTGTGGCCTGTGCCAGGTCGTCGACCACGAAGTCGGGATTAGAGAGGTTGTGGCTGATCTTCATGTCGACAATCTCGCGGAACTTGCGGTCGCGCTCACTGGCAATGAGGGGCGAGGTCTCTGCCGTTTTGGCCGAAGGGCCGGCCTCCGTTGTCTGTGGAGCCGAGTAGGCCTTGCGCAGCCTGTCGCGCTGCTCGAGCAGCCCGATGCACTTGCCTACGAGCAGCGCCGAGTTGAAAGGCTTCGGGATATAGGCATCGGCCCCGAAGCGTGCTCCCTGCAACTGCTTCTCGATGCTTCCGAGGGCAGTGAGCAGGATGAAGGGGATGTCGAACACCTCGTCGTCGGCACGCATGCGCTTGAGCAGTTCTATGCCGTCCATCTGTGGCATCTTGATGTCGCTCACCACCAGGTCGATGGCCGGAGCCTGACCGATGCGCTCCAGGGCCTCCGCCCCGTTCTGTGCCACCTCGATGGTGAAGAAAGGTGCCAGTTCGCCCCGGATATACTCACGCAGGTCATCGTCGTCGTCGACCACGAGCACCCGACGGTCGTTGAGGGGTGCCGAGGCCAGTTCGCGGTATTGCCGCCATTGTTCCGAAGTGCCCGTCTCTTGGTCGGCCACCTGGTCAATCCCGTTCTCCTCCATGAACTCCTCGGGTTGGTAGCTCTCTGCCGACTCGGGAATCCTCACGATGAAGATGCTGCCTCCGGCGGGATTCTCCTCGAACGATATCTCGCCATGATGCGCCAATGCCAACTGTTCGGTGAAGTTGAGGCCTATGCCGGTGCTGTTGGCGGCATTGCCGGCCTGCATGAACCGGGTGAAGAGGGTGGGCTGGCGGTCCTTGGGCACTCCCACGCCCGTATCCTCCACACGGATGACGAGTTTTCCGTCGGCCAATTTCACCCGCACGGTGACATCTCCTTTGCGCGGGGTGTACTTGAAAGCATTGCTGAGCAGGTTGTAGACGATTTTGTCGAGACAACTGCGGTCTACGAACATGGTGTGATGCTGGGCGAAAGGCACGAAGAGCAGGTTCATCTCGCGGTTTTGTGCCAGGTCGCTGAAGGTCATGGTGATGTCGCGCAGGAATCGGATGACGTCGGTCTCCTGTAGGCGCAGCGAGAGTTTGCCATTCTGCAGTTTGTGCATCTCGAGCAACTGGTTGATGAGCCGCATCATGCGGTCGGTGCTCCGCCTCATATTGCTCATGGGCTGACGCAGGTTGGCGGGCAGTTCACCGGCCTTTCTCATGCGGTCCATCGACCCCTGTATGAGGGTGAGCGGGGTGCGGAACTCATGGCTGAGGTCCATGAAGAGTTTCTGCTTGAAGTCGCTGATCTCACGCTCCATGCGAATGTGGTTGCGCATGGAGTAGGTGATGAGCAGCAGCCGGATGATATACCAGGCGATGAAACCCACCACGGTGAGGTAGATGAGCCATGCCCACCAGGTGTTCCACCACGGTTGCCGGATGACCACCTTCATGGTGGCTTCTTTGCCAGGGTCCTCGCCCACGATACGCACATGGAACACGTAGGAGCCGGGTTCCAGATCCTTGTACACCGCCTCGTTCTGACGGGTGGGCTGGCTCCATGTCCGGTCCACGCCCTCGAGCATGTACTCATACTCGGTGTTGTGGGGGAAGTCGAACACCATATCCGAGAAGCGGAAGGTGAGCGAGTTCTGCCGGTGTGAGAGCCTTACGTCGCCATTGGGCTCATCGTCAGCGTACATCGTACCGTTGACAAGGAGGTTGGTCACCACGAGATGGCGCCCCTCGCTGCTGCCAAGCAGGGTGGTCTGTGGGTTGAAGCACACCACGCCGTTGTTGGTGCCCAGCACCAGGGTGCCATCGGCCATGCGGCACGAGGAGTTCTCGCTGTACACGTCACCCAGTTTGTCGGCCGAGAGGAAATAGGTGGTGAACGCCATGGTCTTGGGGTCGAGTTTGGAGAGTCCGTAGTTGGTGCCTATCCATAACAGGCCCGACGCGTCGGCGACGATGCTGTTGGCGGTGTTGTCGGCCAGACCGTGACGGGTGTCGAACTGCTCAAACTTCAGATGGTCGATGTCGTCGGTGTTGGTCACCTTGTAGATGCCTCCGCCGGCCGAGGCCAGCCACACTTGTCCGGCGGCATCTTCCAGAATGTCGCGGATCTCGAACAGGCCCAAGATGCTGTTCTCAGAGTTGTAGTGGTGATATCCGTGGGGATCGCTGATGAGCTGCTCGGGATAGAACACCACCACTCCGTCGCTGCAACCAGCGAAGATGGCTCCCGAGCGCGTCTGCACCAGTTTGGTGAAATTGCGCATGAGTGGTTCCTCGTACAGGAACCTGCGGAACTTATAGGTGCCGTCGGCTTGGGGAAGGGCAAGGCACAAGGCTCCTCTGTTCACCGCTACCCACATGCGCTGCTTGTTGTCGCAGAACAGGTCGAACACCTTTCCCAAGGGCAGCGACGTGGGGTCGTCGGCCACATTGCTGTAGAAACGGCCGTCGACACTCACCCCCTTGTTGCGCGTGCCTATCCAGGTGTGGCCCTTGGGGTCGACACACACCGAGAGCATGTCGTCGTCGACACCGATACTGGTTGGCCGCAGTGTGTTTCCACCCTCCAGCATGTAGGTGCCTCCCATGAGGTTGCCCACCCAAATGCGCAGGTCGCTGGTCTGGCGGAGTGAGCGGAAGAGGTTCACGTAGTCGGGCGATAGGCTGGGAGCGGCATAGCATCGCCTCACCCCCGGGGGCATGTCGGTAATCACGCTGATGCCCATGTTCTCCTGCGATACCCAGATGTTCCCCGAACGGTCGATGAGCTGACCATAGAGATAGTCGCTCTTGATGGGCGACGGACCGCTCTTGGGCGAGAAGTGCATCTGCTGACGGGTGGCGGGGTCGTAGACGAAGAGGCCATTGCCTGTGGTCGTAATCCATATCTTTCCGTCTTTTCCGGTCTCCACCATGTAGGGTGTGATGCCGCGCTTGCGCAGCAGTTGACGGTCGAGGACGTTGAAGGTGTAGATGTCGTGCCTTTTCCTGTCGATGTAATAGACGTTCACATGGTTGTCGCCAATATAGTAGTTTCCGGCATTGTCGCGATAAACCGTTCCCTCGGGCATTTGGATGTCGTTGACAGCCACGCTGTGGGTTGTGGTGTCATACCGATAGGTGGTGGTGTTGGTGATGACAAGCATGTGGTTGTCGTCTATCGCCGCCAGTCCACGGATGCGGTTTCCCGCAGTCCAGGAGGGGAAGGTGGAAATGTCGGTATGGAGCCGTCCCTGGGTGTCGACATGCATGATTTGTCGGTCGGAGGTGGCGAAATAGATGTTGTTTCCCATCTCCACAGCATTGGTGAAGGTGTGCTGACTGTTCACGCAGCGCAGCGTGTTGCCTGTTTTCTCCTCTTTCACATAAAGGCCCTTGGCGGTGCCTATCCATACTTTGTGCCGGCTGTCGGGCAGGATGAACCGCACGTCGTTGCTGCCCAGTTGTCCGTTGCTCTCGTTATACTCCCGGCTGGTGATCTTTCCCTCGTGGTATTTCACCTCGATACAGCCCGAGTAACTATACCAGAGCCAGGTGTCGCCCTCGGGAGTGAATACACAGTCGCAGTAGTTTTTCTGGTCGTTGCCATCGGGGATGAAGCGAACAAACCGCCGCTTGTTGGTGTCATAGCAACTGTATCGTTCGCCTTGGAGCCGGATGAAGAGCAGTCCGTTGGGATTTTGGAAGAGCCACCGCAACTGGTTGGTGAGCAGCAGCTTGTTGTTGCCGTTCTCCTCATGACGGAGCACGTCGGAAGAATAGCCGTCGTAGCGGCAGAGCCCGTCCGACGTGGCCATCCAGATGTAGCCTTGGGGGTCTTGCACGATATTGATAATGGAGTTGCTCGGCAGTCCATCTTCTGTGCTTAGGTCACGGTATTTCAGCTCTATCTGTCCCCAGGAAACGAGTATATAGAGACAGAGAGAGAAGGTTGTCAGTAGTCTATTCATTGCCATACATTGCTTGCTTGCAAAGGTAGTGCAAGGTGAGCGAAAAGCAAAGCAAAACACGAAGTTTTTTGCTTTCTTTTCCGAACCGACGCCTACCTTCGCCGCGAAGCGGCAAAGTACGATTAAGCGAGTAAAAAGCAAAATTTTATTTTGCTTTTTCGAGTGAGAGTATTTTCGCGACGCAGTCGCAAAGTAGTGCAAGTTGAGCGAAAAGCAATAATTCCTCCCAATCCGTACAAAATTACCGCTAAAATGTACATATTGTGAGGATGGAAAATGGCAGAAATAATGTATCTTTGCACTAAAACATGCGAAATCAGATGAAAAAAACTATCCTTCTACTAATCCTGACCATCCTGTCGGCAAGTGTCTCGGCGCAGACCGCCGTTGCCGACGACGTGCTCTCCGTGGCACGAAAAGTGAACAACTACTTCATGGCCAAGCATGCCGACCCCACCCTTAACACCAATGTGGGCCGCATTCGTCCGAGCAGCCTCTGGACCCGTGGCGTGTACTACGAGGGACTGATGTCGCTCTACGCCATCGACTCCGACCAGAAATACATCGACTACACCGACCGCTGGGCCAACCACCATAAATGGACGCCCCGTAATGGCATCACTACCACCGATGCCGACGACCAGTGCTGTGCCCAGACCTATATCGACCGCTATATGATGACCCGCGACAACCGCATGATAGAGCATGTGAAGGAGAATCTGGAGCACCAGATGAACTCGGGCAAGGTGGGCTACTGGACGTGGATTGATGCCATACAGATGGCCATGCCTGTATATAGCAAGATGTACAAGGCAACTGGCGAGCGGCGCTATCTTGACTTTGCCATGCAGATGTATACCTGGAGCCGCGACACCTGTGGCGGTGGTCTCTTCAACACTGCCGAGGGGCTATGGTGGCGTGACGCCGACTACGTGCCGCCCTACAAGGAGAGCGACGGACAGAACTGCTATTGGAGCCGTGGCAGCGGTTGGGTGTATGCCGCCTTGGTGAAGGTGATGACTGATATCGGAAAGAAAGACAAATACTACAAGCGGCTGAAAAAGGATTTCGTGATGATGAGCGAGGCCTTGCTCAAATGTCAGCGCGAGGATGGCTTGTGGAACCCCTCGCTCGTGTCGCCCGTTACCTATGGTGGCAAGGAACTCACCGGCACGGCCCTCTTCCTCTATGGCATGAGTTGGGGAATCAATAACGGTGTGCTGAAGGCAAAGAAATACAAAGGTGCCTGCGACCGTGCCTGGAACGCCATGGTGCGCGACTGCGTGCATGCCGACGGTTTCCTAGGCTATGTGCAGGGAACGGGAAAAGACCCCTCGGCTGGCCAGCCTGTCACCTATACCAAGGTACCCGACTTTGAGGACTACGGCACAGGCTGTTTCCTCCTAGGTGCTGCCGAATACTACACATTGCTGAAGAAATAATTAAAGGATGGCTGTTCTTTTTGATAAAGAGCAGCCTCCAATTTTTTTGACCTTTTCACTCCATTTTTTGCTTTTTACTCGCTTAATCGCACCTTTGCCGCTTCGCGGCGAAGGTAGGCTTCGGTTCGGAAAAGCAAAAAAACTACGTTTTATTTTGCTTTTCGCTCACCTTGCACTACCTTTGCGACTGCGTCGCGAAGGTACTTACGCTCGAAAAAGCAAAATTTTTTTTGCTTTTTACTCGCTTAATCGTACCTTTGCAGAAAAATAGACGAAACACATGCAACAGAAGAATTTCAAACGTACGACCGTGACCGCCGCCTTGCCCTATGCCAATGGTGGCGTGCATATCGGTCACCTGGCCGGCGTATACGTGCCAGCCGACATCTATGTGAGATACCTGCGCCTGAAAAAACAAGAGGTGGTGTTCATTGGCGGAAGCGATGAGCATGGCGTGCCCATTACGCTGAGAGCAAGAAAAGAAGGCATTACACCTCAAGACGTGGTAGACCGCTACCATAACCTCATCAAGAAATCGTTCGAGGAGTTCGGCATCTCGTTCGATATCTACTCGCGCACCACATCGGCCACACACCACAAACTGGCTTCCGACTTCTTCAGGCGTCTCTACGACGAGGGAAAACTCATCGAGAAAACCACCAAACAATACTACGACGAGAAGGTGCATGCCTTCCTCACCGACCGCGATATCGAGGGCGAATGCCCCTATTGTGGCAAACTGGCCTATGGCAACCAGTGTGAGAATGGTTGTGGCCGCGACCTCTCGCCCGAAGAACTCATCAACCCGCGCAGCAAGCGCAGCGACTCCACGCCGGTGATGCGCGACACGAAGAACTGGTACCTGCCTCTCAACGAATACCAGGAGTGGCTCCGCCAATGGATTCTGGAAGAGCACAAGGAGTGGCGCTCGAATGTCTACGGACAGTGCAAGAGCTGGCTGGAGATGGACCTGCAGCCCCGTGCCATGACACGTGACCTCGACTGGGGTATCCCCGTTCCCGTGGAGGATGCTGAGGGCAAGGTGCTCTATGTGTGGTTCGACGCTCCCATCGGATACATCTCGAACACCAAGGAACTGTGCGACGCCAATCCCGAGCGCTGGGGTTCTTGGGAGAAATGGTGGAAAGACGAAGACACACGACTGGTGCATTTCATCGGCAAAGACAATATCGTCTTCCACTGCATCATCTTCCCCGTGATGATGCGCGCCCATGGTGAGTATATCATGCCCGACAACGTGCCGGCAAACGAGTTCCTCAACCTTGAGGACGACAAGATCTCGACCTCGAAGAACTGGGCCGTCTGGCTCCACGAATACCTCGTCGACCTGCCTGGCAAACAGGATGTGCTGCGCTATGTGCTCACAGCCAATGCTCCCGAGACCAAGGACAACAACTTCACCTGGAAGGACTTCCAGGACCGCAATAACAACGAACTGGTGGCCATCTATGGCAACTTCGTGAACCGTGCCCTGCAACTCACCAAGAAATACTGGGGTGGGGTGGTGCCCGAATGTGGCGAGCTCACCGAGGTGGACAAGAACGCACTCGAGGAATTCAAGGACGTGAAGAAAAACGTGGAGAGTCTGCTCGACGTGTTCAAGTTCCGCGAGGCACAGAAAGAGGCCATGAACCTGGCACGCATCGGCAACCGGTATATCACCGAGTGTGAGCCATGGAAAGTGTGGAAGACCGACCCCAAGCGGGTGGAGACCATACTCTATATCTCGCTGCAACTCGTGGCCAACCTTGCCATCGCTTTCGAGCCGTTCCTGCCGTTCAGCAGCAAGCGACTCAGAGGAATGCTCAACATCGATGCTTTCGAGTGGAACCAACTGGGTGAGACCGATATCCTGAAACCCGGACACCAGCTGGCAGAGCCGGCACTGCTCTTCGAGAAAATCGAGGACGATGTGATTGCCGCCCAGCTCAAGAAACTCGAGGATACGAAGAAGGCCAACCTCGCAGCCAACTACAAAGCTCCTGAGGTGAAGCCCGTCATCGACTTTGCCGACTTCGAGAAACTCGACATCCGCGTGGGACATGTGAAGAACTGCGAGAAGATGAAGAAAGCCAACAAACTGCTGAAGTTCACCCTCGATGATGGCAGTGGCAACGACCGCACCATTGTGAGCGGCATCGCCAAGTTCTACCAACCCGAGGATCTCATCGGGCGCGATGTGCTCTTCATCGCCAATCTGGCTCCACGCAAGCTCATGGGCATCGAGAGCCAGGGTATGATTCTCTCGGCCGAGAACTACGACGGCGACCTGAGTGTCACCACTTTGCTGAAAGAGGTGAAACCTGGCAGCCAGGTGAAATAACGCCATTCCTCACCATCACCATGATAGGTAGGGAAAACCATGACACCGCCACGTGATGACGTTGGCGGTGTCATTTTTCAACCCAATAGGTCATTAGAATTCAATTTCTTTGGCTTTTATTTTGTTTTCCGCTCCGCTTTCACTACCTTTGCAAGCGAAATGGGGTTCCATAGTTCAATGGATAGAATAAGTCTCTCCTAAAGATTAGATCCGGGTTCGATTCCCGGTGGAACTACAACCTTGAAAAGCATCAATAATCACTAGTTTTTAATCCACCTCAAATATCAATTGTCGTGCAAACCGAGTGCAGACGAAATGATGGAGCAGCGAGAGCCAAATGATGCTTGCATCAATTTGGCCGAATTGCGACAGAATTCAATAAAGTCAATGCTTGCTTTCTGTATGCCGAGGCGCACTACTGAATCTCAAACCTAAAACCTCAAACCATCCCCATGTTTGGAGCAATAATCGGAGATATTGTTGGTTCTCGTTTCGAGTTCACTTCGGCACCCAAAGCGGGTTTCGAACTGTTTACCGATGAGTGTAACTTCACCGACGATACCATCTGCACCATCGCCATTGCCGATGCCCTCATCCACAAGAAAGACTTCAAGCAAACGCTCCATGAGTGGTGCCGGCGCTATCCCGACCCCATAGGCTCGTATGGCAACCGGTTCTACAACTGGGTGCGGTCCGACGACCCACAGCCCATGGGAAGCTACGGCAATGGCGCGGCCATGCGTGTGAGCAGCGTGGGGTGGCTCGTCGACGACTTCGACGAGGTGCTCGAGGTGGCACGACAGACGGCCATCGTGAGCCACGACCATCCTGAAGGGGTGAAAGGTGCCCAGTGTGTGGCTGCCCTCATCTACTGGCTGCGCACCGTGCGTATCTACAAAGACGATGTGGAGCGCGCCGTGCGGCGCCGCTTCGGATATGTCATCCCATCACTGGCCGATATATATAAAATAGGTGGTGAGGGCCATTTCGACGGCACCTGCCAGGAGACGGTGCCCATGGCCATACGCTGTTTTCTTGATGCCCACAGTTTCGAGGAGGTGATCCGCATCGCAGTGATGGCGGGCGGCGACACCGACACCAAGGCGGCTATCGCCGGCTCCATAGCCGAGGCCTACTACGATGTGCCCAACTGGATGATAGAGCGCGCCAACAGCTACCTGCCTCATGAGATGTCGGTGGTGGTGGAGGATTTCTACAACTATCTTGCCGACAATTGCCGAGGATGACTAGTTATTCTAGTTAATCCTAGTCAATTCTAGTTACTCTAGTTATTCTAGTCAATTCTAGTTATTCTAGTTACTCTAGTTCCCCTAGTTAATCTAGTTGTCCTGGGAAGCTAGGGCTTCTATTTTTGCCCCAAAAGCAAGTTCCCCACAAGCCGAGGCCTGCGGGGAACTTTTGGTTATTGATGTGTGAGAAGATGTTCTTACTTCTTGGCAACAGCCACTTCCTCGTTCACGTCTTCTTCCTTGATCTTGCGACCCATGGTGAGATAAGCCGTGGGGGCTGCGATGAAGATAGACGACAGGGTTCCGAATACCACACCGAGAATCATGGCGAACGAGAAGCTGCGGATGCTGGCACCACCAAAGATGAAGATACAGAGCAACACGATCAATGTAGATACTGAGGTGTTGATTGTACGGGCCAACGTCTGGTTGAGCGAGTCGTTGAAGAGGGTCTGGCGGTCGCGCTTGCGATAGAGGCGCAGGTTCTCACGCACACGGTCGAACACCACCACCTTGTCGTTGATGGAGTAACCAATCACGGTAAGGATAGCACCGATGAAGGTCTGGTCGATCTCGAGCGAGAAGGGAACGATGCCCCACAGAGCAGAGAAGAAACCGATGACGATCAGGGTATCGAATGCCAGAGCCACAATCGAACCGATAGAGAATGCCACGTTGCGGAAACGGAGCAGGATGTAGAGGAAGATGGCGATCAAGGCTACAATCACCGAGATGATGGCCTTGTTGGTCACATCGCGGGCGATAGACGGACCCACCTTGGTGCTGCTGATGATAGAGCCACCCTCGCGCACGTCGGGATCCTTGAAGTCAGCCTCTTTCTCCTGGGTCACCACGCCTGCCTTCTTCAGGGCGTTGAACAACTTGGTCTCGGCCTCGTCGTCCATGGTAGGACTGTTCGACTCGATGTTCCAGTTGGTCGACACACGGATGGTCTTGCCATCGGTACCAAGGGCGATGACGCTGGTGTTGGCCTCCTTGCCCTTGTTCTCACCAAGGTCGTTGACGAATACACCAGCCAGGGCGGTACGCACTTGCTCCACAGGAGTCTCCTTGGCCAGGGTCACCACATAGTTGCGGCCACCGGTGAAGTCGATACTCTTCGAGAGTCCGCGGATGGCGAAGAAGCCGATGAAGATAAGGGCGAGGATACCCCAGATGGTATAAGAGGTCTTATACTTGCTCATGAAGTTGACATGGATGTTCTGCATGAAGTTGCGCGAGAACGGAGTGGTGAAGGTGAGGTTCAGCCACTTGTCTTTCTTCATCATGTACTCGTAGACCAGACGGGTGAGGAACACGGCGGTGAAGAACGAGCAGCAGATACCGATGATGAGGGTCACGGCGAAGCCCTTCACAGGACCAGTACCGATAACGGCCAGAATCACACCGGTGATGATAGAGGTAAGGTTGGAGTCGAAGATGGCAGAGAAGGCGTTGCTGTAACCTGCCTGCAGTGCCTGACGCGTGTTCTTTCCGGCTTTCAGCTCTTCCTTGGTGCGCTCATAGATAAGCACGTTGGCGTCGACAGCCATACCGAGGGTAAGCACGATACCGGCGATACCAGGCATGGTGAGCGCCGACTGGAACGACGCCATGATACCCATGGTGAAGAAGAGGTTGATGATGAGGGCGCAGTTGGCCATCATACCGGGGATGAATCCGTACATCAGGATCATGTAGAGCATCAGCACGATGAATGCCACGATGAACGAGATGATACCCTGACGGATAGACTGTGCACCGAGCGACGGACCTACGACTTCCTCCTGCACGATGCGCACGGGAGCCTTCATACGACCCGACTTCAGCGTGTTGGCCAAGTCTTTGGTGTCCTCCACGGTGAAGCTACCCGAGATCTGTGAGTTACCACCGGTAATCTCCTGGTTCACGTTAGGAGCGCTGTAGACGAGGTCGTCGAGCACGATGGCAACGGGCTTGCCTACGTTCTTCTTGGTGAGGTTGGCCCACTCGCGCGCGCCATCCTCATTCATCTGCATGGTCACCACGGGCTTGCCGGTGAAGTGGTCGAAGTCGTCCTTGGCGCTCTCAATCACGTCGCCCTCGAGGGGTGCGCGGTTGTCGCTGCCGGTAAGACGCAGACAGTAGAGCTCGTAGATGCGCTTGTTGTTGGGAATCCTGTCGGAGGGTTTGGCACTCCAGAGGAGTTTCACGTCGGCAGGAAGGATGGCCTTGGCCAGGTCGGAGTGGATATAGGAATTGATGACGGCGGTGTCGGCCACATTGGCCATACCCACAATACAGCCAGCGTCACCATTCACGCTCAGCTTGGTGAGCAGTGGGTGCTCCTGGGCTGCCAGGTCGGCGGCTTTCTTCTCCTCGGCCTTGGCATCGGCCACGGCCTTGGTCGAGTCGGGTTTGGCGTCATTGCCAAGAGTCAGACCCTTCTCCTCAGCAGGAGCAGCCTCGGTAGCCTCAGCGGCAGTGCTGTCGGCAGGAGCGGTCTCGCCATTGGCCAGACGGCTGTCGAGCTGCTGCAGGTAGGGGGCAATCTCCTGAGAGGCATAGGTCTCCCAGAACTCGAGGTTGGCGCTTCCCTGGAGGAGCTTACGCATACGCTCGGGATCTTTCACACCAGGCATCTCCACCATGATGCGGCCTTCCTGGCCCTCGAGCATCTGTATGTTGGGCTGTACCACACCAAACTGGTCGATACGGTTGGTGATCACGTTCTTTGCATCGGCCACGGTCTCTGCCACTTTGCTGCGGAGAATGCTCTCCACCTCTCTGTCGGTGCTGTTGGTCTTCACCTCCTGAAGCTGCTGGGTGGCGAACACCTCGGCGAGTCTGTGGCCAGGAGCGTTGGCCTGATAGTGCTTGATGAACAGTGAGATGAAATCATTCTGTGTGGTTTCTTCCTCGGCTCTCGCAGCCTTCATCGTCTTGACGAAAGCAGGGTCTTTCTTGTAGCCGGCAAGGTTCTCGATGAGGTCGGGTACCGACACCTCGAGGATGACGTTCATACCACCCTTCAGGTCCAGACCAAGGCCTACCTGTGTCTCCAGACACTTCTGGTAGGAGTAGACACCGAGATATTTCACGGAGTCTTTGTAGTCTTGCTGGGCGATGGGGTCTTTGATTTCCGCGGCTTTCTTGTCGTAGTAACTCGAAGCCACAGAGAACGACAAATAGAAGATACTTGCCAGGGTCAGTAAGACCGCTGTAACAATTACAATTCCTTTGTTTTGCATTTCTGTTTTATGTTATTTAATTCGTTGTTTCTCTCCAATTTGCGTAATAGCGTGCAAAGATAGTGATTTTTTCACACTTATCGAAATTTCAGTCGGAAATTATTCATTTTTTGGACTTTTGCCGTTTTTTTAGCGTGCAAGAGATGGAATAATGGTCGCTGATTTCCACTTTTGAGCCAATTTCGCACCCGAAGGGTTCCCAGTCCGACGAGCAGAAGATGTGGTCGATGCGCACGAGCATGCCATTGGCGTGGTGGGTGAATCCGGGACCTGTGGATGCGGCGGTGTGGCAGTCGACAAACTCCTTGGCAAACACATGGTGGGCATACGTCACAGGTGGGTCGTTGAAGTCGCCGCACACCAGCACGCTCATGTTCTTGGTGCGGTGCTTCTTGATGTATGCCATCACGCCGTTGGCTTGCTTGGCATGCCGTCTGCCCATAGTCTTGAGCTTGTTGAGGATAGACTGCTCGTTGATGTGGTTGCTCCTGCGGGTCACGAGGTCACTAAACTGGTCTCGTTCCTTGTCGCTCAGGGCGGAGGTCTGGAAGTGGCAGTTGACAACGAGCAGGGTGTCGGCCCCCATTTTCAGATAGAAGGCGGCACAAGCGTTTCTCTTGCAGTTCACCGGAATCATCTCGTGTCTCACGATGGGGTATTTGCTGAGAACGGCTAAGCGTTCGTGGTGCTTGTCTTGTTCGTATGCCACGTAGCGGTAGGTGCCCTCCATCTGCTCGGTGAGTTTTCTTCTGTTCTTGTAGATGTTGGATTCTTGCAAGCAAATGATATCGGCACCGCTGCCGCAGATGTAGTCCATGGCGGGATTGGGCAGTTCCTTCGCGTCAAAGTAGTGGAAGTCGTTGGCATTGAACGACATGACCTTGATGCCACCGGTGGGTGCTTTCTTGCCGAAATTGATGGGGCAGTAGTGGCGAAGGGGAGAGGCGCACAGCAGAAAACCCGCAATGGGAATCAAGGCGTACTTGTAGTGGAAAACCAACCAGAAAAGCAGATAGGAGAGGTTCAGCAGCAGAATAATGGGAAAGGCAAGGGCAAGTACCTCGAAAGTGGGGTGGGAGGCCGGACTCACGTGCCCGGCATAGCCTGTGACTAAAAGGGCAACCACGACCAATATGTTGGCCGTGGCGAGAAGGTGTAGCGTAAGTTTCTTGAATTTGCGGACAATGCCCATTTCTAATGCTTGTTGCTGCTATCAAACAATTTCTGTTTTTCCTCCTTCGTGAGGCTGGCATACCCATTTTTGCGTATCTTGTCGAGTATGCGGTCTATCTCCTCCTCCGAGGCTTTCTGCCGGGCATTGTAGTCCCAGTCGGGGTTGCCGCTTGCCTCATTGCCACTGGCATTCTTGCCCGTGT
The DNA here is from genome assembly GCA_900317305.1 of uncultured Prevotellaceae bacterium. GTDB lineage: Bacteria > Bacteroidota > Bacteroidia > Bacteroidales > Bacteroidaceae > Prevotella. The sequence goes on from ONGG01000010.1 coordinate 167,751, forward strand.
GTTTCTCCCAGTTCTTGCGTAACTTCTCGATGATGGGCGAGCCGCTGTTGCTGCCGAAATAGCTGTCTTCTGGATGACGGCGCCAGTATTTGATGAGCAGGAAACCGAAGAGCATGCCGCCAAGGTGGGCGAAATGGGCCACGTTGCTCGTGGTGAAGAATGCCGTGAACACCTCGATGGCGATATAAATGGTAATGAACCACTTGGCCTTGATGGGGATGGGAAGGGGGAAGATGAAGATGCGCTCCTCGGGGAACGACATGCCGAAGGCCAGAAGGATGGCATAGATGGCGCCAGAGGCTCCCACCGTGGTCCATAGGTTGAGATAGCTGTCCATGGGGACTTTTATCCCATCTGTCGACATCACGCTATCATATGCGGCAAGACCTTCCATCGAATACTGTACATATTGGGCCAATTCTTGCACCAATCCAGCTCCGATTCCGCAGAAAATGTAATAAAAAAGGAATTTCTTAGGACCCCATATATTCTCTACCACGCAACCGAACATCCACAGGGCAAACATATTGAAGAACAAATGCTCCAATCCACCGTGCATGAACATGTAGGTGAGCAGTTGATAAATCTTGAAATCCGATGCCAGGAAGAAGTGCAATCCGAGTATGTCGTTGAGGTCGATGTTCCGGAATGTGAGCACATAGTAGGCTGCGAAAGCCAAGATGTTTATAATCAGAAGGTTTTTTGTAATTGTGGGTATGCTACGCATGACGAATGGTCGTTTGGTTGATTAAACGTCGGCAAAATTACTAAAAATATCTTTTATTCCGCATAAAATCAGCGCTATACATACTTTTTTTGGGGATTTTCAATAAATTTTTAGGCAATTTGTTTGTTTTATGAAATGAAACATCTATATTTGCCCAAAAATAATCTTACGATATTAGTAATCACCAATTATTAAAACTAAAATTATGAACAAAACAGAATTAATCGACAAGATTGCCGAGAAATCAAAACTGACAAAGGTAGATGCCAAGAAGGCATTGGACGCTACAATTGAGGCTATCAAAGAGGCTCTCGTGGCTGGTGACAAGGTTGCTCTTATCGGCTTCGGTACATTCAGTGTGAACACACGTGCCGCCCGTGAGGGTATCAACCCCCGCAGCAATGAGAAGATTCAGATTCCAGAGAAGAAAGTGGCCAAATTCAAGGCTGGTGCTGACCTGGCTGATGCTTTGTAATAATTTTGTAAAAGAAATTCATAATACAATCAGGCAACCCCGAAATGAGGTTGCCTGATTTGTTTTTTCGCGTTTTACTTTCGCTCGGCTCTTTTCTTCCTTTATGGCTGCTTGCCGATATAGGCGAGGATACCGCCATCTACGTAGAGGATATGTCCGTTCACGGCATCCGAGGCGTGTGAGGCCAGGAACACGGCGGGACCGCCCAGTTCCTCGGGGTTGAGCCAGCGGCCGGCGGGTGTCTTGGCACAGATGAACAAGTCGAACGGGTGGCGTGAGCCATCGGGCTGGCGCTCGCGCAGCGGTGCGGTCTGTGGTGTGGCGATGTAGCCCGGGCCGATGCCGTTGCACTGGATGTTATACTCGCCATATTCCGAGCAGATGTTGCGGGTGAGCATCTTCAGTCCGCCCTTGGCGGCGGCGTATGCGCTCACGGTCTCGCGGCCGAGTTCCGACATCATCGAGCAGATGTTGATGATTTTTCCCTCACGGCGCTCCATCATCTCGGGGATGACGGCCGATGAGCAGATGAATGGACCAACGAGGTCGATATCGATCACCTGCTGGAATTCGGCACGCTTCATCTCGTGCATGGGTATGCGCTTGATGATGCCGGCGTTGTTGACGAGGATGTCGATGGCTCCCACCTCCTCATGAATCTTCTCCACGAGGGCTTTCACGTCGTCTTCCTTGGTCACGTCGCACACATAGCCTTTCACGTTGTCGATTCCAGCTTCCTTGTAGTTGTTGAGTCCGCGCTCAAGGGCGGCCTCGTTGATGTCGTTGAAAATGATGGTTTTGATACCGGCGGCCACGAATGCCTTGGCAATGTTGAAACCGATACCATAGGATGCGCCCGTGATCCAGGCGTTTTTTCCCTCTAGCGAGAATGGATTTGTTGTCATTGATGATTAATTTTTTGGAGTTCAGGAGTATTATTTCAAATCTGTAATCAGTGAGAAGTCTTGGTCGCCATAATCGAGATTCTCGCCACCCATACCCCAGATGAAGGTGTAGTTGTGCGTGGCGGCGGCACTGTGGATGCTCCATTCGGGCGACAGCACGGCCTGGTCGCCGCGCATCCAGATGTGACGGGTCTCGTCTACCTCACCCATGAAGTGGCAAACGGCCTGGTCGTCGGGTACCTCGAAATAGAAATAGGCTTCCATACGGCGGCTGTGCACGTGAGCGGGCATCGTGTTCCACACGCTGCCAGTGGCCAACTCGGTCATACCCATCTGCAACTGGCAAGTGGGAAGCACCTGGTTCACGATCATCTTGTTGATGTTGCGCTCGTTGCTCATCTCCAGACTACCCATGTGAGCCACCACGGCATCGGCCTTGGTCACTTTCTTGCAGGGATACTGCTTGTGGGCTGTGGTGCTGTTGAAGTAGAACTTGGCGGGCTTGCAGGCATCCTTGCTGGCGAACACCACGTCGCGGTCGCCGCTGCCAATGTAGAGTGCTTCCTTGAAGCCGAGCTCAAAGATTTCGTCGCCCACTTTCACGCAGCCGTCGCCGCCTACGTTGAAGATACCGATCTCGCGGCGGGTGGTGAAGAATGGTGCCTTCAGGGGGTCGATGGCCTCGAGTTTGAGCTCCTCTTTCACGGGTTTGGCACCGCCCACGACCATGCGGTCGTACATCGAGTATACCATGTTCACCTCGTCGTCGGCAAACACTCTCTCGATAAGGAAGTCGCGGCGTATGCGTTTGGTGTCATAACTTTTTGCGTCCTCAGGGTGGGCCGCATAGCGAATCTCATAATTTGTTTTCATAAAAGTATATAGTAGTTTATTGTAAGAATAGACAGTTGCGCGGATTCATCAGCAAAGATACTGCAAATCGTGGTCAATTCAAAATAAAAACTGTTATTTTTTGCCAAATCGGGCCGGCTCTTCAGTAACGGGCAAAAAAAATGGGGCTCCGCCGAGTCCCTTTCCTTGTTAACCTTAAATCTAATACTATGAAAAACACAATGCAAAGATATTTACATTATTCTATTTACGCAAATGGCTTTTGACAAAAATATTCAAACCTGATGATTTCTTGACATATATCAATTGCGCCTCCTTTCCGACTGTTTGCTTTCAATCCGAAAGGAGGCGCTGCGAAAAAGAGGGGTGATTGTTACCTCTTCTTGTATTGGTTGAGTCCTTCGCCGAGGAATTTCAGGTAGTCGTCCACGTCTTCCTTGTAGCTGAACGAGCGGGCGAGCGGGTTGCCGTCGTTGTCGACGAGTACATAGAGTGGCTGGGTGAGGTAGCCAAATTTCATTTCCTCAAGATAGCTCCATTTGTCGCCGATGGTGCGCAGGGTGCGTTTCTTGCCGTTGTACTCCACCTCGACGGGCTGGTCGAGTGGCGTCTTGTCGTCGACGAAGAGCGAGATGAGCACATAGTCTTTGTTGAGCTTGTCGGCCACGGTGGGGTCGGTCCACACGGCTATTTCCATCTTGCGGCAGTTCACGCAGCCGAATCCGGTGAAGTCGAGCATCACGGGCTTGCCAGTGGCCTTGGCGGCGGCCATGCCTTCCTCGTAGTTGGTGTAGGCGGCGCGCACCTCCTTGGTGTTCAGGTTGAAATCCTGGGTATAGAGTGGCGGTGCGAAGGCGCTCACGGCGCGGCAGGGTGCGCCCCAAAGACCAGGCAGCATATAGATGGAGAAGGCGATGGAGATCAAGCCGAGCATGATGCAGGGCACGGGCATGGCCTTGTCGTTGCCTTGGTCGCTCTGGAACTTCAGTTTGCCGATGAGGTAGAGGCCCAGAAGCAGGAAGATGGCTATCCACAGGGCCAGGAACACCTCGCGGTCGAGCAGGCGCCATCCGTAGGCCAGGTCGGCCACGGAGAAGAATTTCAGTGCGAAGGCCAGCTCGATGAATCCCAGCACCACCTTGATGGTGTTCATCCACGAGCCCGACTTGGGGGCTTGCTTGAGCCAGGTGGGGAAGAGGGCGAAGAGGGTGAAGGGCAGGGCCAGGGCGATGGCGAAGCCAAGCATGCCGATGGCCGGACCCAGCCAGTTGCCCGAGGTCGTGGTCTCCACGAGCAGCAGTCCGATGATGGGGCCGGTGCACGAGAAGCTCACGAGCGTGAGGGTGAAGGCCATGAGGAAGATAGAGAGCAGGCCGCTGGTCTCCGATGCCTTGTTGTCTACCTTGTTGGTCCATGACGAGGGCAGCGTGAGTTCGAACCATCCGAAGAACGAGAGGGCGAACACCACGAGCAGTGCGCAGAAGATGAGGTTGAACACGGCGTTGGTGGAGAGGGCGTTGAGGGTCTGCGCACCGAAGAGGGCGGTCACCAGCAGTCCGAGTGCCAGGTAGATGACGATGATGGAGATGCCGTAGGTGATGGCGTCGCGGATGCCTTTCTTCTTGTCCTTGCTGCGCTTCAGGAAGAAACTCACGGTCATGGGGATGATGGGCCACACGCAGGGGGTGAAGACGGCGAGCAGTCCGTAGAGCAGTCCCATGAGGAAGATATAGAGCCATGAGCGGTCGGAGATGTTTCCGCCGTTGAGGGCCTTCAGCTTGTCGACGGCGGGCTGCCACCATTTGTCTTGCGACGAGGCGACGAGGGCGGAGTCGACCACGGCAGACATCGCTCCGGCCAGGGTGTCGGCCTTGGTGGTGTCGGTGGTGCTCACGAGGGCTGCGGCACCAACGGTGGCGGGGTCGGTAGTGGCGGCGGCAGCGGGCTCTTCCTTGGCGGGCTCAGCGGCGGGAGCCTCCTCGGGACCCTTGCCCGAGTATTCGAAATCCACCGTCGAGGGGGGCATGCACATCTCGTCGTTGCAGGCGCCATACTCCAGGTAGCCTTTGATATTGTAGGTCTTGGCGGTGATCTTGTATTTCTGGATGAAGGTGACTGCATTCTCGAAATAGCTCAGGCGCATGCCGAAGATCTGGTCGTCCTCGCTGATCTCTTTGCCCTGCTTGATCAGGGCGCCCATGGGCTGTGCGCCCTCGGCCTTGTCGGTGTGCATGGTCGCTGCCGTCGGACCGCCGTCGGGGATGTTGGTGGAGTAGACGTGCCAGCCCTTGTCGATCTTGGCGGTGAACACCACGTCGACCTCGGTGGGCGACACTTGCTTTTGCTGCACGGTGAACTTCACGGGCATCTCTTGTGCGCTGGCGGCCGTAAAGAGAAAGAGGGTTAGGAGAAGCAAGAGGTGCCTTGCCATGGCGAGGCGCTTGCTGCTGTTGTGTTGATGATTCATATTGAATTGTAGGTTGGGTTTTCTTATTTCTTGTGGGTCATGATGTCGAGCACATAGCGGTCGGTCACGTCCATGCCACGGCTGCCAATAGCAGTGAGGTTGTGGATGCTCTGGTCCACGTCGTCGTCGATGATGCCCTCTACCGAGGTCACGTGCTTGTGCTGTATGGCGAGCATGGCGCTCAGCACGGCCGTTCCTACGCCAGTGGTGAGTTTCAGGGCGCAACTGGGCTTGGCTCCGTCGCAGATCATGCCGGTGAGGTTGGCTATCATGTTCTTCACGGCCCAGCACACCTCGTCGTAGCCGCCGCCCATCAGCAGGGTGATGCCGCAACTGCTGCCGGTGCTGGCCACCACGCAGCCACAGAGGGCCGAGAGCGACCCGAGGCTCTGCTTCATGTAGATGGCGGCCAGGTTGCTCAGGGTGAGGGAGCGGATGAGTTCCTCCTCGGTGTTGTGGTTCTCCTCGGCAAACACCACCACGGGCATGGTGGCGCAGATGCCTTGGTTGCCGCTGCCGCTGTTGCTCATCACGGGTATCATCGCACCGGCCATACGGGCGTCGCAGGCGCAACTGGTTTGTGAGAGGATTTTCGAGAAGATGCTGTCGCCCATGATGCCGCGTCCCAGCGGACTGCACAGCGTCTTGCCCAACTGGTGGCCGTAGTTCTCGCGCAGGCCGTCGGCCGAGGCGGCCTCGTTGAGCCGCTTGGCTTCGAGAATGAATCGGATTTCCTCAATATCGGTGGTGGTGGCAAAGTCATACACTTTGCGCAGGGTGAGGGGCACGCAGGTCTGTTCATCGTCTTCCTGCACATGGCGGCGCTCGTCGAGCAGTATGTCGCTGTCGCGTCGCAGGAAGGCGAAATGGGTGTGGTGGCCCTTGATGATGGCTTCCGACTCATGCCCTTCTCCCAGACATAGCACCCTGATGTAGAGCTTGTCGGGGTCTTCCTCCTCGAGGGCGATGTCGATGCGGCCCTCGTCAATGAACTGTCGGCCGCGTGTCACCGCCTCTTTGTTGCTGTCCTTGAGCACTTCGAGCTGGTATTCCGACTTCCCGATGAGCACCCCCAGGGCCACGGCGATGGGCAGGCCTATCATGCCTGTGCCGGGGATACCCACGCCCATGGCGTTCTTCACGATGTTGGCACTCAGGCTCAACTTCACCCGCTCGGGCATGGTACCGAGCAACTCACGGGCCTTGGCCACGCACAGGGCCACAGCTATGGGTTCGGTGCAGCCCACGGCGGGCACCACCTGTTCGTGCATCAGGCGGATGATTGATTCTCTTTCTTCCTTGGGCAACATAACAATATGATAATGTGTCTTTTTCGTGTGAAATACCAAAATGCAAAAATAGCAAATCTTTATTTAATCCGTAACTTTTGGCCGAAAAAAATTGTGGAATGGAAAAAAAGTGCTACCTTTGCATCGAAAAATCTATACAATACCAAAATTCTGCTGAATTCCGACAACTGATAATTGTTGGAATTCATCATTTTTTTGTTGCAAAATCGATTAACTTTAAAAACCATAACATCATGACTTACATGTCACAGGAAGGCTACGACAAGATGATAGCCGAACTCACACGCTTGGAGTCGGTGGAGCGCCCGAAGGCCTCTGCTGCCATCGCTGAGGCACGCGACAAAGGCGACCTGAGCGAGAATTCCGAGTATGATGCCGCCAAAGAAGCCCAAGCCCATCTCGAGGATAAGATCAACCGCCTGAAACTGGCCATCTCCGAGGCCAAGATCGTGGACGTTTCGCGTCTGAGCTCGGAGGCTGTGCAGATTCTCTCGAAGGTGGAGATGACCAACCTCACCACCAAGTCGAAGATGACGTACACCATCGTGAGCGAGAACGAGGCCGACCTGCGTGCCGGCAAGATCTCCATCAAGACCCCCATTGCCCAGGGCTTGCTCAACAAGAAGGTGGGCGACGAGGTGGAAATCAAAATACCACGCGGCACCATCCGCCTGAGAATCGACAAAATATCTATTTGATTATGAGCATATTCTCCAAGATCGCGGCTGGCGAGATTCCCAGCTACAAATGTGCAGAGAACGAGAAGTTCTATGCCTTCCTTGACATCAACCCGCTCGTGAAAGGCCATACGCTGGTCATTCCGCGCCGTGAGGTAGACTATATCTTCGACCTCGACGACGACGAATTGGCAGAGATGACCGTCTTCGCCAAGCGTGTGGCTGTGGCCATCAAGAAAGCCTTCCCATGCGTGAAGGTGGGCATGGCCGTGCTGGGGCTGGAAGTGCCTCACGCCCACATCCACCTCGTGCCGATGCAGAGCGAGAAAGACATGCTGTTCTCCAACCCCAAACTGCAACTTTCTCAAGAGGAGTTCGAGAATATCGCGGCGAGGATCCGCGAGGAGTTCAAATAAACTCCTCGCCAAGGCGCACCTGCACCTCGTTGACGAACTTGCGTATTTGTGCTGATGAGTCGCTTTTCTTGCAGACCATCAGCACATTTTCGTTTTCTACCACGATATACCCGTCGAGGTCGCTGAATACGCCAAGCCGGCCCTTCGGCAACTTGATGATGTTGTCGCTGCAGTTCTCGAGCATCACGTTGCTGTCGAGCACCACGTTGTCGCCCTCGCCATGGCTCTCGGCCTCGTAGATGGAGTGCCAGGTGCCCAGGTCGGCCCATCCGAAGTCGCACGACATCACATAGGCATCGTCGGCATGCTCGAGCACGCTGTAGTCGATCGAGAGGTTGGGGAAGAGCGAGAAGTAGTCCCACACCAGTTGGGCCTCGTCCTTGATGTTGGCGTTGTCGAACGAGAAGCCGTCGAGCTCTATCTGCTTGAACACGGCGGGCATGGCGGCTTTCGAGTGGTGGAGCAGGTGGCGCACGTTCGAGACGAAGATGCCGGTGTTCCACAGAAACTCTCCGCTGTCCATGAACACCTGGGCAAACTCGCGCTCGGGTTTCTCGCTGAACGACCTGATGCTGTGCAGATGACATTCCATGCTCTCGTCGCCCATCTGTATGTAGCCGTAGCCGGGTTCGGGACGTGAGGGTCGCACGCCCATGGCGATGATGCCGTCGTGGCCCGACACGAAGTCCAGCGCATCGTTCATGCACCGCTCGAAGGCCTCCTCGCCGATGATGGCCTGGTCGGATGGGATGATGATCACGTTGGCGTCGGCACAGTGGCCCAGAATGCGGTAGCAGCCCCATGTCACGCTGGGGGCCGTGTTGCGGTTCACCGGCTCGCCCAGGAAATTCTCCTCGGGAAGCATCGGCAGTTGCTCGCGCGCGATGGGTTGGAACTCATCGTTGGTGGTGACGAAAATATTCTCTATGGGGATGATTTTGGATATCCTGTCGTAAGTCTGTTGGAGTTGGGTGCGTCCGGTGCCGAACAGGTCGATGAACTGCTTGGGGTATCCCATACGGCTGCAAGGCCACAGTCTTTTTCCTCTTCCGCCAGCCAGAATCACACAATAATTCTTCGTATTGATGGGCATATATTCTCTTAGATTTAAAATTAGCGCACTAAATTACGATATAATAACGGCATAATCAAGTTTTTAGTGTTTTTTCATGTAAAAATTTGCCATTTCAGAAAATAATCGTAACTTTGCACCGCAAAAAGCCCAGATGGCGGAATCGGTAGACGCGCTGGTCTCAAACACCAGTGGGGCAACCCGTGCCGGTTCGACCCCGGCTCTTTCGCTTTACTATAGGGTGTTAATTTGCTCCACATTTGCTCCACAAGTCCTGTACAATCAATTGATTCTTTCCAAATGTTGTACTGGTTGCAAAACACCATCACTTACATTTACGGTGACTTTGATGAAATTGTCTCGCTATATTCTAACTTGCTTATGCCTCTCATTGTATGGCGCAGGGCACTGAGGAGTTCTTGCGACTCCTGAACAAGGTTTAGAAAGATGGTCATGCTCTCTATGTTGAGTTGCTTTGTTTGAATGTCATTGATGATGCTTTTTCGATAATCGGATAGTGAAGACTGCAATTTTAGGGCATCGTCACGGATTAGAGCAGTGCTTTCAGAGGTGATAGCACGGTTAAACAATCTCAAAATCTCTTTGCTAAAGCACAGAAAATGATTGGCATAATCACCAGGGACTGGACTGAAATTGTTGCCAACATGCTCCTTGCATGGCTCACCCATGCGTTTCAAACAGTAAAACATCTGGGAAAGAGAGTTTGCGATGAGAAAGTACCAAGTGCCTTTCTCTACACTAACCATCGGATCCGTGCGACGCAGGGCTATAATCTGCTTCCGACGATGACGCTTCATGTCCTTGCGCTGATTGTCCACCTCGATACAGGCATGCTTCAACCTGCGATAATCCTCACAGAAAAAAGCTGTGGTCAATGCTTCATAATCAGCAATCACCATTCGGATACTATTCTTTACAGTAAGCCCCACATGAATACGTAGCAACGTCCAGCATTCGGTTTTGTCATTGCAATGCAGAATCCTTTCAAACAGTTTGTCTGCCTCGCTAGCCTTATTGTACTTTTCGTAACGCAGGTGGCTTCGAATGATCAGGAAAAAAGCCAGCGCTGTTGCAACAGCCATAGCCACAAACGACCCGAAGAACAGGGAGATGCAGATGAGGAAGCACAATATGAATGCCACACCAGCCGTAATGAACCACCCACCAATAACAGACAGTACGCCCGTGATGCGGAACACTGCACTTTCACGACTCCATGCACGGTCGGCAAGCGAGGTTCCCATTGCCACCATGAATGTGACGTACGTTGTGGACAAGGGCAGTTTGAGCGATGTGCCCAATGCCACAAGTACACCAGCAAGCACGAGATTGACTGAGGCTCGGATTTCATCAAAGGCGGCACCTTTCTTCATGACAGCAGAATCAGCATTGAAGCGTGAGTCAATCCAGTGCGCCACACTTATCGGCACAACTGCCATTATGCCGTTAGCCATACTTCTCGACGTGCGAACCAATGTCCGCGCCACTCCGCTTGAACCAAACATCTCATCGCCTTCATCCTGTCGCGAGAGGTCAACCGATGTTTTCACCACGTTCTGCGCCTTCTTCGAGAAGACGAGGGAGAAAACCATCACCACGCCTGCCGCGACGAGATAGAGTGCGGGTGTATGGGCACTGTCCATCAGGCTCTTCATCATAAATCCCTGAGCATCGCCATTGCTGTTTGCCATATAGTCTTGATAGGCTTCAAGACCAGTCAGTGGCACACCTACAAAGTTGACGAGGTCGTTGCCTGCAAACGCCATCGCTAGGGCAAACGTGCCAAACAGCACTACGAATTTCAGTACAGGCATTCTTACGGCGCTCAGCAGAGTCATCAGCAACGAGAATACGGCGATGCCCCCGCCGATAATCAGCCACTTATTCTGATTAATTACTTCTTTCACGTCCACCGTCATCAGACTGCAGCCCTTCAATCCGTTGATAAGCAAGAACCAGAAGATGGCCGTCACCGAAAGTCCGCCGAAGATGCCTATCTTGAGTGACGATGAGAGCCAGCCCTCCATTTTGCCCGACTGGTCAGTAGTCCTTCCGTTCACGCGATAGGTAAAGGTGAAGACAATGCGTGCAGCCCATTGTACAAAAATGCCAAGAATGAATGCTATTGCCACAGAGAGAAAGATGCCTAGAATGACCGAAATGGCTTTCTCCGTATTGAGCAAGTCGCCCAATGAGAGCAAGTTGCCGTCTGCCGCTGTTGTCCCATGGGCTATTTGAAGCAGTGCGATGGCAAAGGCGCCACCAAGCAGTTCAAATACCATGCTCACCGTAGTCGAAGTAGGCATGCCCAAGGTGTTGAACACATCCAGCAGCACAACATCCGTCACCATCACAGCTAGAAACACACACATCACATCATAAAACGAGAAGTACTCCGGTGTCATGATGCCATGCCGGGCCACATCCATCATGCCATTACTCAGGGCAGCTCCAACAAACACGCCAAAAGCAGCTATTGACACTATCGTTTTGTATTTTGCCACTTTTGCACCAATGGCTGAATTCAGGAAGTTAACAGCATCGTTACTCACGCCCACCACAAGATCGAAGACGGCAAGCACTATAAGGAATATTATTATTCCGAGAAATACAGAATTCATCCTTTTTGACTACATACTGTCGCTGAGGCTTTTTTCACCATCATGCCATAACCATTGGTTGTTTGTGCTTTTGTCAATCCTACAAAGACAGCTGTGAGTAACAATACAAGGATGATGAATCTCACCCAATTGTAAATCTTGATAATTCTTTCTGCTTTTTCCTTTTCCATTATATGAACAAATTATTGGTTTTTATTGCTGCAATGATAGCCTTATTTTATTACAAAATCATTTCAATACTATGATAAAGAGGTTACGATAGCGATTGTAACAGGGTTGTAATACCAGTGTAACACAGGCGTAACAAGTTCGTAATACCTTTGCTATGTCTACAGAAAATCTCCAAATGGAATTAATTATCAACATCTTCTCTCTTGTGGGTTCTCTGGCATTGTTCCTTTTCGGAATGAAGACGATGTCGGAAGGGCTTGAAAAGTTTGCGGGCGACCGTCTACGCAGCATCCTTGCGGCTATGACCAAGAACCGTGTGATGGGCGTGCTGACGGGCATCCTCATCACGGCACTCATCCAGTCATCGAGTGCCACCACTGTGATGGTGGTCAGTTTCGTGAATGCCGGACTGATGACACTATCTCAATCCATCGGTGTCATCATGGGAGCCAACATTGGTACTACTATCACAGCTTGGATTATCTCTGCTGTCGGCTTCAAGGTGAACATTGCCGCCTTTGCTATCCCATTGCTTGCTATCGGGATGCCATTGATTTTCAGCAAAAAGGGCTATAGAAAAAACATCGGGGAGTTCATTTTCGGCTTCTCGTTCCTGTTCTTGGGTCTGTCATTCCTGCAGGAAACGGCTACAGCCATGAACATAGGTGACATGGTGGCTGGCATGCTGGCACATGTGCCCCAGGATTCGTTTTTCACGATACTCCTTTTCGTCTTTGTCGGTGCCGCAGTGACCATGATCGTACAGGCTTCTGCTGCGACGATGGCCATCACGCTGATGCTTTTCGGTATGAACATCCCCGGATTTGGATTTGAGCAAGCTGCCGCATTGGCCATGGGTCAGAACATAGGTACCACCATCACGGCATTTATGGCTTCGTTTACCGCCAATACTCAGGCGCGCCGTGCAGCCCTCGCCCACATGTTTTTTAATGTCTTCGGCGTAGTGGCGTTTCTCATCGTTTTCTATCCTGCCTGCAACGCCGTCAGCTGGTTTGTCGACTGCGTGATGGGTGGAGGCAACGACCTCTTTAAACTCTCAGCTTTCCATACCGCTTTCAACATCATCAACACGTTGTTGCTCATCGGTTTCGTAAAGCAGATAGAGATTCTTGTTTGCAAAATACTGCCGATGAAGGAACCGGTTGAAGATTACCGTCTAAAGTTCATTAGCGGAGGCTTGCTCTCTACAGCTGAGCTCAGCATTATGGAAGCCCAGAAGGAGATTGTCAATTTCGCTGAGCGTTGCCAAAAGATGTTCGGTTTTGTCTCGGAACTGATGCAGACAAAAGGAGAGGTGGAATTTAACAAACTTTTCTCGCGCATTGGGAAGTACGAAAGCATCACTGATTCAATGGAGATGGAGATAGCTGGGTATCTGAACAAGGTAAGCGAAGGACGTCTGTCGGATGCATCAAAGAGTCAGATACAGAAGATGTTGCGACAGATATCCGAACTGGAGTCAATCGGTGACTCAGTGTATAATCTCGGTCGCACCTTGAATCGTCACCGCATGCATTGCCAAGATGAGTTCACTCCTGAGCAAATACAACACATGCAGACGATGCTGCACCTTGTAGGAAGTGCACTTATAGAAATGCTAAAACGCATAGAGTCACCATCGACTAAAAACAAAATTACGACATCCACAAACATTGAGCACGAAATCAACAACTACCGTACGCAACTGAAAAACCAGAACCTATATGATGTAAATAATGGTCTTTACGGGTATCAGCTCGGCGTGTTCTATGTTGACTTTATCTCTGAATGCGAACGTCTTGGCGACTATGTGATGAACGTGGTGCAAGCAGGGAAGAGATTAAACAACGACTTTGAGGACAAGCCTTAAAATGGACAAGGTTAAAACCTTGCGAGTGTGAAACTTATTGTTAGTCCTCCTCCGGGTGTAAGCTGTGCCGTTGTTGTTCCTCCGTGGGCAGCAACAGCATTTTTCACAATGGCAAGGCCAAGACCAGTGCCTCCGAGCTTACGTCTGCGCCCTTTGTCTATGCGGTAGAAGCGTTCGAAGAGATGTTCCATGTGCACCAGTTCCACTCCGGCTCCGTTGTCACTTATAACGAACTTGTAGAAATGACGGCCTTTGTCTTCAATCTCAGCGCAGACTATCTTCAGCCAAGATGCCCCCGTGGCATGGGAAATGATATTGTCGATGAGGTTGCGGAAGATACTGTAAATCAGACTTGGATCGCCTTGGACTTCGACATGCTTTGGCATATCTGTTAATGGGAAGATGCCTTTCTCTTGGAGCTGAAGAGCGGTGTCGTCAAGTACATTCTGTATAACTTGCAAGACATTGACCTGTCGGTACTCCTTTTGGATTCTGAGTTTGTCACTATCCATCTCGTCCAACTTGGTGAGGGTACTCATGTCAAGCAGGAGCTTGTTCATACGTTCGCTTTGAGCATGGCAACGTTCCAGAAAGTGTTTTTTCTTTTCCTCTGGCATATCAGGATTGTCGAGTATGCTCTCAAGATAGCCATAAATGCTGGCGGCAGGCGTCTTCAGCTCATGGGCAGCGTTCTGCGTGAGTTGGCGTTTGATGCGTACCTTGTCCTCCTCGGAATGGCGCAATTTCCAATATAGCTTTATGATAGTGTGACTGATTTCGCCTAACTCGTCATTTGGCAGTTGACGCTCCAGTTCGTGGTCGAGTTCCTCGCCCTCTTCGGCTTTAAGGGCAAATTCCCGCAGATAACCGATGTGGCGGCTGATGCGATGGGTTATCAGATATAGCACGATACCAAGTAGCAAGGTCAGGGCAACGGCAAAATAGATGTATGTATTGTCGGCCTGAAGAGAGCGCGTCAACTCGGCAGAATAGGGCACGGCTGCACGCACGATGATATCGCCGAACTTTGTTGCAGAGTAGAAGTATGTCTCGTGAGTGGATTGTGATATGCGCTTGATGTCATAACCATTGCCCTCAAGCAATGCCTGATGGATTTCCGTTCGTTCGAGGTGGTTGCCCAGCGAATCAACATTGGCATCATAGCTGTCGAGGATCACCCGCCCATTTTTATCTATAATAGACACACGAAGCCCCTTCACGTTATGCCGCTCCACGTAATTGCGAAACAGACGGTTGTTGGTAAGGCTGTCCTCGCCAAGCGTCTGCACCATTTCATAGTTGTACATCTGCAGCCGCGAATGAAGGATGTCTATCTTGTACTCCTTTTCGCGTCGGTACTGATATACGCTGAAACAGATAGAAAAGAGCAGGAACACACCGCAAATACTAATCAGCAGATTCCGTTGGAAAGTATTACTTTTCAAAGCAGTAGCCATAACCCACACGTGTTTTTATCTGTCTGCCATAACAGCCTATCTTCTTGCGTAATCTGGTGATGTTCACATCCACCGTCCGGTCGAGTACAAGCACATCTTGTGGCCAGCAATATTTCAACAGTTCCTCGCGTGAAAAAACTTTGCCAGGATGTTGCAGAAAAAGCGACAAAAGTTCATATTCCAACTTTGTAAGTGATAAGTTCTGTCCGTTCAGAATAACTGTCTTAGCAGCATAATCGAGCGTAATTCCTTCATAACAAATCATACTGTCAGAGGTTGTGACGGCATGCTGATAATGCAAAAGGGACGAACGTCTGAGCACAGCCTTGACTCTGGCTTTCACTTCTTTCATACTCAGCGGTTTGGAGATATAGTCGTCCGCACCGATATTCAGTCCTTTCACCAGATTGTCCTCTCCTTCGAGTGCCGTGATAAAAATGATGGGAATCTGTGACGTAGCAGGATTGTCCTTCAGCTTGCGAGCCATTTGGAAACCAGACATTTCACCCATCATCACATCCAGTATAATCATCGCATACTCCTGCAGGGTAAGTTCAAGTGCCTCCTCTGCGGAATTTGCGGTTACAACCTCATACCCTTCTGTTTCAAGGTTGTATTGAAGTATCTCACAGATATCCAACTCGTCATCAACAACAAGAATTTTCATGTCTTAATAAATAATTGTGCCAAGAACAAATGACTATTTTGGTTTCAAAGGTATTGTTTTTTTCTTAATTAGAAATAATTGGAGTATGACATTGTTATGACATTTTTATGCTATAGCAATTATAGTAATACCTGCCACATAGGTAGGACCCTAAGTTGATATGGAAACATATGATTATCTTTTCATCCCCATTCCATTATCGCCATCATATCCATTTCCAACTTCCCATTCCCTGTTCTGGTCGTGGCTCCCGCCCATGGCTTGGAACAAGTATTTGAGGGTGAACTGTTGTTTGAGCCGTTCGCGCTCTTGGGCATTTGTCGCCAACAGGTAGGCACGTGTCTCTTCTTTGGAAAGGAAGAATATCTCCGAATGGCCAAAGTTGTTAAAGATAACTCGGAGGTAATGCTTGCCATTCTTGTGCTTGGCGATGGTGATAGAGTCCGTGTTTATGGCTATGTGTTGACCCGATGAGCCGATGGACTTTTGAGCCTTTGAACCTTTGGCTTCGCCGAAGGTACTTCCGCTCGGCATACTGGAAACATGTTCCCGTCTGCTCTCGCTTGCTTGTTCTTTGGACTTTTGAATCTTTTCCTCGTTCCTCTTTGTCTGGATGTCCATCCATTCACCCATCCTCAGCACCTGGCTGCCGTCGAACGCCGTCTTGGTCTTGTGGTCGACGATGCCGTAACCACGAATGATGCCGTTCTTGTCCTTCTGCCAGTGGATGTCAACACCCAGTTTCTGCCGCAGTTCTTTCAGCATCCATTTCACCTGAAGTTTCTCCGCCTCATTGAAGGAAGTGCCGTCCTTATGCCGCAACCCCGACAATGCCAAAGTCTTTCTCTCTTCAAGGTCTGACTTTGTAACGGCCTTGTCCTTTTTTGTCGGGAACTGCTGCTGGAGACTCATCTGGCGGTATTTCAGCAGTATGGCTTTCAGTTGCCGGGCGCGTTCCTTGCGCTTCCTCGTCTCTAGGCTGTCCTCTTTAGGAACCATCCGTTTCATGACCTCCACCTTTGGGATGGTGAGTTGGGGATAATGGTTGCGGAAGAGCGTAAGACGGTCCTCGCCATCGACGACTTCCTCCTTCGGGTTGTAACCGCAGGATCTGGCCACGCATAGGAACTGTCCTTCCGTCTGGAAACTATAGGAGAACAACTTCCGCCTTTCCTTCTCGGGGGTGATACCAAGAATCTCGTCCGTCACGCGCTGCATCCTCATCTTGTCGAAGCTGTCGCTGATGGCGATGCCGTAGCGGTTGATGCGTGTGGAGAGGATGTGCACATGGTTGTTTCCCGTGTCATGGTGGAAATAGACGAAGTACGGTTGGCCACCGTACCCCATCCTCTCCATGAACTTCTCAGCGAAGTCGGCCAGTTCATACCTGTCCATCCCATGTTCTTTCACGGACAGTGCAACGTGGAACTGCTTGTTCTGCGTCTTGGAGTTGCCGTAGGTCTGCGAATGCTCCCTCATGTACCGCTCCACCTCACCGGCAGCGTTGATGCCCACGGCATGCATGATGTCCAGTTGCCGCAGGAAACGCTCGTCCACGTTCCTTGCCAACAACAGGTCGGCGACCCCTTCGAGCACCTTTCCCTCATTGTAACCGGCGGCAGGGAACCGCCCGCCGCCGGCCTGACGTAGTTTCTTCGTTATCATAGTTCCTTTACGATTTGTTTCAGGCTTCTGAGCCCCGCCCCTATTCCCTTGGCACATTCCGACATGCTGGCGAAGCACGCCTCCACCGTCAACACATCTTTCCGGCTGACGCTTTTGGAACCAGCCTTCAACGAAGTGTTCATGTCGCGGACTGCCTGGTTGAGGTTGTTGCCCGTCTTTCCAAACTCAGCCAAAATCCCCCGAAAAAGTGTCACGAGTTCTCCTATCATGCCAACGAGCAATTGACTGGTACCGTTGTCGGATATCAGTCCGGTATGGACTGCAGGTTCCACGTCCGCACGGTGGATAAGGTAGCGGATGTAACTGCTCATCGTCAGTCCTTTGTCCTCGGCCTTCTTCTCCAGGACATCCATAGTGTCCTGATCCATCCTCACATGAAGTTGTGAGTTCTTGTTTTTTATTTTTTCCATAAAATGTAAAATCTAAAAGATTAAAAATGTGTTTTCGTATAAATAGCAAATATGCAAATACCATAACATGCAAAATACATAAAAGGGAATGCGAGTTTCGAGCGACCTGAACTCCCGACCCTTGGGGTGGGCAAGTGGCCGATGTGTACACATTCGGCACATCTTGCCCCCCCTCTCTTTTACATGTCAGGTCGGTGAGATTGGATGCTGCTGGCTGTCCTCATTTTCGGGCAACATTCCCAACCTGTGATGTTCCGGGTCGAGGCCATTCCGCTTGCAATATTCCTCGTATGAGATGCAGCGGGTTTTATGCTCGGCTTCCTTTCGTCGGCGCAATTCCTCGTCACGAGCATCGTATGCCCTGGCACGCTCCTGAATGAACATCCTCAGGCTTGAGAGGACGGCCTGCGGGTCGAAGCGGCTGTAGAACCGCTCATAGCACCCAGCCTTGAAGCGGTAGAAGAAGAGCATCAGTTCGCTGGTCTTCAGCCAGTGGAAGTCGGTGGCGATGAACGTCGCCGTGAATTCGAGCTGTTCCCTCGACGCATCCTCCTTCAGTCCGCAGCAGAGGCTCAGGTCCACCAGTTGCGGTATGAGCCAGGCTCTCGACTTCCTTTCCCCGTATGTCCTGTCAATGATGGACAACGTGGGGAAGTCGCTGAAGAAGCAGGATGATGCGTCCTTGCATACCTGCAACTGCATGGAAGGGTTACAGGCATTCAGGAAATCAATGATGGTTGCGTATTTGCCCATCAAAGAAACGCACGCTTCAGGCATCTGGTTGCTTGTCATCAAGGTACTCCCGCATGAGTCCTGATGCGTCCTGCACGGCAGACTGCCGTCTTGACGCATTTGGCTGGTGGCTTGTTTCATTTCCATGACTGTCATTGGTTAACGGTTCATTCTCCCAGACTCTAAGGGAAAGGAAATTCTCGAAGTTCCTCCGGTACCTGACCTCGGGTCGTGAGGCGACATACCTTGGAACGTATTCAAAGATGGCGGCCTTGTCCGCCTCGGAAAGGAGATTCCACTTTTCCCTTAAAGTCGAAACATTCCCGACGTTCTTGCCATACATCCTCCAGATCTCATCGAAGGTGTACCGCTCGTCCGCCTTAGGCTTCATGGGAACGACAGTTTCCAAGCCTTCACTATCACTTTCATTGACACTGACATTTTCATTATCAGTATCATTGACATTATCATTAAGGATAACGTCCGATGCCGTTGGATGCGCAGGGTTATCGTCCGATACCGGCAGATGCCTTCCGACATCAGCCGATACCTTTCTTGCATAGCATTTCCTCATGTGGGAGTATTCCTTGTTCCTCCTGCATTTCTCCGCCCATTTCTCCGCTTCACGGTCGATTTGCGTGCGGAACATCTCGAACATGGCGGCGATGGCAAGATCCTGGGACTTGGAAACCTCCATGTCATTGACATATGCGAAAATCAACTTGAACAACCTACCCGCCTGTTCGTCGGTGAGCACACTAACGGCTGTCACGAAATCTGCGAACAGCACGAAGCTCTTTTTCTTTTGATTTGTTGCCATAATGTTGGGATTTTAGATGTTACTACCAATGATGCGGTTGATGTCGTCCGTGCGATACATCACTCGGTTGCCTACCTTCACGGGCTTCAGGTAACCTTTCTTGCCCCATAGATACAAGGTGGTCTCGCATACACCGAATTGCTGCATGGCCTCCCTCTTGGATACCAACTTCTCTTTCTCGTCCGTGAGGCCGAAGACAGTGACGAGGGCGGTGATCACACCATCCACCATACGAAGACAATACTGTTCCAACTGCTCGTTGGTCATCACGATGAAGGGAGAGGTAGCATTGCTTCCTGTTTTCCCTTCCGAAGGGTCTTGGAAACTTTGGGAAAGATTCTCCTTCACCTTCTCTTTCAAAAGCTCAATGCAATTATTTTTCATTACTAAAATGATTAAATTTCACATAGAGTCTGCTATGGCCATAAGCAAAAACTCGCAACCGGTTCGTCCGATTGCGAGTGCAAAATTAATATAGGTGAAAGGGAATTAAATCTGCATATAATGCTTATTTACAGAGGTTTGGAAAAAAGTGACATCGAGTGACATAAAGTGACATAAAGTGACACGAAGTGACATGGAGTTTACCTCAAAAAGAGTGATGCGGTTTATGCTTCATCACCCTTCCATAGAATTTTCTTTACGCCTTCTGCATACCCTGATATGATTCTTCTATATTCCCGGTCTTCATCAGTAGTACAATTTTCCATTTCGCGTCCAAGCAGGTAGGAATGGTTCTGATATTCGCGGTTCGATTGCCGATAACTGACAACCTTCACCATTTTCTCCAATGACAGATGGAAGGGCTTTAATTTGCCTTCTGGTGAAAGATGAAGTTCTTCCAACGCCAGTTTCAGACAAGCGACGGATTTGCCAGAATTATCACGTGTTAGTTCTTTGATAATGAAATCAACCACTTGCTCCTTTTTGTCTTCTTCACAGAATATGAAAGCAGAGAGAGGCTGCTCTTTTTCTGGCTTCATGGTGCTGTTTGGAGTTGCTTCTGGTTCCTCAACTGCTTTTTCCCCATCATCTTGTACTGGAGTTTCTGTTTGCTCTGGAGCCTCTTCCTCAATTTGCGAGGAATGGGGATTGATGCCATTGAGTTCTTCAGGGACAGCATAAGCGGTCAGGTATTCCTCTATATCCGGCTTGTTCTCTTGTCCCTCATAAATGGTATTGATGGCCTCCCTCCAATCCTCGGCGGTATCGTAACCGGCAACCAGACTTGTCTTGACCAGTCTCTTGCACAGTTTGCTGAGCAATAGCCTGGAGAGGCCCAAGGATTTGAGCGAAAGTTTTTTGTCGTGCCATAAATCGTATGCAATGGTGAACATAATGATCAGACCACCACCAATCATGATGAAATAGAGTGCTGCGGCTGCTTGGTCATCGCCCTTCTGGAACCGCCCAACCAATTCTTCCGTGAATCCGGATGACTTCACTCTCTCGATGGCAGATGACAAATCGTTGGAGGGGTTGTTCATACCGTCACGAATTTGTGGCTGGGTATTAGGATAAAACTCCGACATCACATTCATCATGCCAGACAATCCATTGTGGCCATCTTCCTTGATGTGCTCCACGAAATTGGCATAATAGTCAAGATGACTCTCGTGCCATTCTTCTAAATCCTGAATAAATCGTTCTTTGTCTAATTTCATTTTTGATGCTATTTTTTAATTGTTGTTCTTCATTGCCTGACGGTCTGCTTGTCTGGTTTTGGGGTCAGTTTTTTGGGTCAGTATATGGGTGTAGTAACGGGTGTAGTAATGGGGGTAGTGATGGGGGGAGTTTGGGGGTAGTGATGGGGGTAGTACTACCCCCGTCAGACTCTAAATCTTCAGTTGATAGATGGCGCTTGATGATGGACAAAGCATTCTTTTGGTTATATTACTCTCATTTCTCTCGTCACTTCTCTCCCCATTTCTCTCCCCATTTCTCTCGCCACTTATGTTTCCATCTACCTGATAGAAAACCACTTCCGTATGCAGTTTAAGCTATTTCTTGATAACCCATCGTCCTGTCCGGCTATGTCCTTCCCATTCCAATCTCCCTGCTTTTCTTAATTTGTCAATATTATATTTTACACCAGATAAAGACAGACCTAATAATTTGGAGATTTCTTCTTTTGATATATTAGGAGTTGATCGTATTATTCTTAAAACAGCATCCGCTGTATTCTTTTTCTTGGGGTCAGTTTTGGGGTCAGTTTTGGGGTCAGTACTACCCCCATTCTTTGCCCCAATTTTCGGACGGTAATAGGTAACGGTGGACGAGTCGATGTCAGAGTCAAAAGTCACTTTCTCGCCGGTCAACTGCTCCCAACCCATCATCTTGTGTATGCCATAGCCCGCGTTCTCCCCCAACTTTGCGTATCTGAAGAACTTGATGATGCTTGGGTTTCTTGGGTTGGACTTGATGACCTCACGAAGCGTTTTCATATCTCGCATAAAACGGCCTGGATTCTGGAACTCAATGCGGTTGTCATAAACCCGGATGGTGCAGTGCATGGGACTGAAAAAATCGGCATGAGCCTCCATGTTGACCAATCCTTCGCGCAGCGCATACAACTGTGAGTTGTCGTCTGGAGAGAAACCGTTGGGGCCAGCCGTGAAAGGTGCATCGACGTGAAGGCGAAGACGCTGGATGAGGGTCTCGTAATAATCCCATAAGTTGTCCTGCTCCGGCATCCGGTAGGTGTATCTGGTGGCTGCATCCGTGTAACTTGTGCCAGGGATTTCAAGATAATCAATCCAGAAGTTGTTGATATGGCGTTGAACACACAATCTCTTGCCGAACGTCAGGATGCTGGCGTAGGTCAACTTCCCGTCCTTGGTGATACCTATGTTCTCACAAAACTCCTCATGAGGCAGACTCTTGAAAGGAAACTCTGGATTGAAGTTGACGATATGGTTGCGGTAACTATTGAATGATTCGGCTTTGATGTCATCGAGAGAAGTGCCGTCGACAGCCATCTCGCTTCTTACCCCAAAAGCCTGGTCGCGCATCATCGCCGAGATTTCCGACTCATCGGCTTGGCGGTCGCCACTACCCGAACGGATAAATGTGTTGATGGGATTGCCGAAATAGATAGGCTTCACCTTCGAGGATTCCACAAAGAACGCCAGCACCAATTTCCCGTCAATGTAATACTTCTTGCATTTGGGGTGTATCTTGGTGTTGAACTTCTGCCCATTCCGCAGTATGTTGAGGAAATCAGACTCAGTCTTCTCCCCGTTTTCCACACCTTGCACCTCAAACCGCTTGCCTTTCTGCTTGACTCCGAACACAATCCATCCACCGGACGTGTTGCTGAAAGCAGAGACGGTTTCCCAAACATTATTCGGCAACTTGTTCTGTGCTTCCTTCACCTCGAAGTCGTCCCACTCTATATCTGTCAGTCTTTGAAGAAGTTCTTCCTTAGTCATGGCTGTATATGTTTTTAGACCTACATTGCAAAATTACATGTTTTTCCCGAAACCTCAATCCAGAAGACTCACCAAATCCTTCTTGATGTCTTCGTCGATGTCACGATAGCGAGCAAACGCCTTGCTGCCTTCAACGTGGCCAGAGAGAGCACCCACCAGATTTGGGTCTTTCACCTTTTTATAGAGGTTGCCTATGAATGTCCGTCTCGCCATGTGGCTACTGGCCACATCGTAAATCGGGTGCTGCTCCTCCTTGCGTGTCAACGGGTTCAAGACGGTGACCATGCGGTCGATGCCGGCCATCTTCAAAATCGTCTTGATATCCTCATTGTATTGTTGTTCGGCGACCAGAGGGAAGAGGCTATCCCCTGGGGTGTCCTTGTATTTCTCCAATATCTCCAATGCCAGGGCGTTCAGCGGTACCCGTATCGTCCGTGGGTTGTTCTCAATCGTCTTGTCCTGAATGTATTCCACAGCCCCGTCCACGATATTCGACTTCGTCAAGCCATACAGGTCTCCCACGCGGCAACCAATCAACGTTTGGAACACAAAGATATCGCGCTGCCGCTCCAACCGAGGATGATTAGAAAAATCGAATGCGTACAGTTGGTTGCGCTCGTCGAGATTGATGTAGAAGGGTGTGCCGTAAATCGCCGTCCCGACCTTGAACTTATCGAATGGCCGGTTGGTGGTATAGCCATAGTCATAGCACCAGCGGAAGAAGGTGCGTATCTTGTTGAAATAGTCCACCAAGGTGTTCTCTCCTCTTTGGGAAGGCTCTCTTGATTCAGGGACGAGCGTGAAGAGCTTCTTGAAACGCTTGTAGTTCTCATTTGTCTCATCGGCATACTGATACTCCGTCCTGAAATACTCCTTCATGGCGGCGAGGTCGTCCTGCGTGATGGTGTCGATGTCGAGTTTGATCCTTTTGTCCCGTTTCTTGATTTGAAGGAACAGTTCATAACGTTGAAGCACACGTTTGATTACCATGAAATTCTTCTTCCTCACATCCGACATCTTGTGCTTCGACAAGAAAAGGTCAAAGAGTTCCAACAGCATATAATGCTTCTCTTCTTCCTCCACCTCTTCGACGAAGTCTTCAGGATGATAGTAACGTGCCACAATGTTATTGGGCCATTCCGCATCCACGCTGTTGCGCTCCTTCTCATATCCATCCTCGATGAAACGGCGTAGTTTCTTCACCTCGCCATCGACATGCAGCCGCATGGCTTCGTCGCAGATCACACGCTTCTTGACACACTCTTCCCTTGAGTCCCAATAATTGGGATTCACCATGATGCGGGTGGGAATCCATTTGTCAAACTTCCGTCCTTCACGCATCCTGACATATATCGGAACCTGTGTTTCAAGGTCTGTTGCCTTGGCCTTTTTTCGGATTAGGAATAATAGTTTCATTGAGATGTGTTTTTTATGCGGGGCAAAGCAGTGCAAGGCGAGAGAAATGCAAAGCAAAATGCAGTTTTGTTTTCATATCCGAGCCGATGCCTGACTTCGCGGAGCAAAGTTACAAAATCTTGCTCCACCTTGCTCCACATTTGCTCCACATCTCTTGATTTATAATAAATATTAACATTTGAAAACAATTTAATACAATTCGTGTAAATGATTGATATTCAACAGTATTAAACCATTTTCAACCTTTAATTTTGTTTAATCTTATTCAATATCGTTTAATACCTTCAATCTCGGCTCTGGGTACCGCAAACACCTTGTAAGTCGTTGATTTACAAGGTGTTTTTATTTTCCGAGGTGTTAAAAAGGTGTTAATTCTGCGCAACAAAAAGAAAATGCTTTTGTGGCCTTTCTTCCTCCTCTTTTCTTATCCTTGTCTTTGCTTTTCTACAGGCCGATGTTAAAACATGTTGTATTTTTGGCATCACCTCCTACTTTCACTATCTTTGCAATCTACTTTTTCATCTTCATTGGAAAATATATGAAATCAAGAAATTTTGGAATCGTCTCATTGTTTATTGCATTTCTATTGCTATTTCTGACAAGTCTCTCAAGTTGCAATAATAACCTTAATACTAAAGAGTATAAGGGGCAATTGTTGAGTAGATATATGACAGTACTTAGCAACAGAACCTATATTACCAATAAGAATGAGAAAGTTGGATGGAATGATACATTGACGATTTTTGTTGATAATCAGGGTAACGACATCCCTGTAAACGAAAGTTTGCCAGATAGTGAGAATGTTCGTCCTAACTGGAAAGAAGACTATGAGTATAATTATGATGCACATGGCCATATGATAAGTGCGACAACGACATGGACTGATACACCTGAATATAAGTATATTTGGAAAGACAGTCTTGTAACAGATGTCATAGTCACAGGTGATTATTATGGAAATACACAACATAAACACATAGTATATGACATGACCGTCAATTCTCCCCGTTCTGGAATTGCTCTGTTTATGAGTCTTTTTGATACGAGCATACTGATGGCAAAGTATCTTACAGGGGAAATAGGAGGATATGTTCCATCCCATCCAATAGCCAAGATATATGTTTATAATGATAAATATAAAAATGACACACTGACTTTTACAAATGAATTTGATGGCAAAAATCGTCTTACGGCATATACTGTCAAATCTCACACCACAAATGTCAGCAGGCATTTTGATTACCCCGATTAAAGAGTCGATAGAAACGAGAGCGGAACACTTATCCGATGACAAAATGGACGAGGTGGAACAGAAGGAGTATGACCGAGCCATGGAAGAATTGACTCAGACATACGTCCGTTTCCCTGCTGTCCAACATATCGAGGATTATTTGCATCTACCCGACTATATCTGGCAGAGCGATTTCTTGGAGAATTTGACCATGGAACAGAAACGGAAATGGCATCACCAGCCGATAATGGGCAATTATTCCGATTTCTGCAATGACAACACATCCTTCGATGATGATTGTCCCTTATTCTCCGCCATATATAAAGTGGTGACGAATGAGAAATATGCCCAATTCTTGTTGGAGAGAATGGGACAAAGGAATGAACTCAGACAGTTCCGTGAGAAAAGGAGGAGAAAGAAAGAGACCGAGAAGATATTGGCGGAAGTGGATGCCATCATATCCGATATGGAAGAGAAGTTGAGTGTGAGGCATACCGAAGTGCAAAGAAGAGAAGACGCTGCCTTACGTAGCGTGGAAGAGGTAGAAAATCCGTCAGAAAAGCCCATTGAAATACTCACGGAAGAAACCAATCCGTTCAATCACAAATTCACTGACAGCCAGATAGCCTTCCTTGCAGAGGTGGTCAATAAAGTCCATTTGTTTTGGGGTAAGGACGTGACCGAGGAAGAAATGAGAGCCATCTTCGACTGCAAGGTGAAGGTGCCGCTCAAATCAAAGAACAACCGTTTGCTTGCCCAATTCTTCAGCCAACTGAGCTACCGTGAATACATCACCGAGTCGTGGCAGTCGGTTGTCGCCAAACATAAGTTGTTCATTTCATCCCGAAAGGACGATTATATCAACCAATCAGACCTCTCTTCTGCCTGCAACTATTTGAATAAGTGCCAGGAAAGCGGAAATTACTTGAAAATCAGCAACTACATCCAACAACTGAAAAAACAGTAAGCATCGGAACAATTGTAAAGAAAAAGAAAAAGGTTTGAGAGCTGTTTGAGACCTCAAACCTTTTTCTTGACCTCTCAAACTTAGAAAAATACCTTTGCACTCGAATTCAAAATTCGGAGGGCATGCACTCCTATTGTCTAATTTCTAAGTTTTTTAAAATGGAAACAAAAAAAAGCATAGAGGAAAGGATTGAGGAACTTGAAAACCTTATTTACCTTTCAAAGAACGTGCTGAGTTTCGAGGAAGCCAGCAGGTTTCTCAACCTGTCGAAGAGCTACCTTTATAAGCTCACCTCGGCAGGAGTGATTCCCCATTACAAGCCCCAGGGCAAGATGATCTACTTCGAGAAGACCGCCTTGGAAGAGTGGCTCCGGCAGAACCCGGTGAAGACCCAGGAACAGATTGCGCAGGAAGCGCAGAGGTACCTCTTAACCCACAAGTGATGCCATGGAGACGCAACATTCCAATAGCCCCATTAGGGAGCAGATGACCCGTGAGGAATTCCGGGTCATCTGGCAGTCCATTCATTTGAAAACGACCGATGAGTATGCCGTGCCACCCGAAATACTTCGGGTGAACGGCTCCACCATCGGGACTCTTGGCAACTTTAGTGCATCAACCGGAAAGGCAAAGAGCAAGAAAACCTTCAATGTCTCTGCCATCGTGGCAGCGGCACTCAGTAACAAGGAGGTACTTTGCTATTCTGCTTCTTTTCCTGATGACAAGCGCAAGGTACTTTACATCGACACCGAGCAAAGCAAGTACCATTGTCAGAAGGTGATGAAACGCATCCTTCGTTTAGCCGGTTTACCCGAGCAGCAAGAAAACCCAAATCTGCTGTTTGTCGCCATGCGGGAATTATCTCCAGAGAAGCGGCGCGCAGTTATCGACTTCATACTCTCCAATATCAAAGGATTGGGTTTGGTCATCATCGATGGAGTCCGCGACCTGATGTACGACATCAACAATCCTACGGAGTCCACCGAGATCATCAATCTGCTGATGCGATGGTCGAGCAGTTTCAACTTGCATATCCACACCGTGCTGCACTTGAACAAAGGTGATGACAACACCCGTGGACATATCGGCACCGAACTGAACAACAAGGCTGAAACCGTGTTGCAAGTGACCAAAAGCCTATTGGATGCCAACGTCAGCGAGGTAAAGGCAATGCATATCCGTGACAAGGATTTTGAGCCATTTGCCTTCCGAATCAATGAAGAGTCACTGCCTGAACTGGTTGTCGACTATGAATGTCAGAAGAAACCGGAACGTGTCGCATTGACCGATCTCCCCGACAATAAACATAGTGAGGCTCTTGTCACCGCATTTAATAAAGGAGGCATCCAAGGTTACAACAACCTGATTGAAGCGCTGAAACGTGGCTATGCCTCCATTGGTTATGAACGAGGCCGTAACACACTGGTTTCTCTCGCAAAATGGCTGATGTCGCGCAACCTCATTGTCAAACATGATAAGACGTACAGTTTGGCACAGGGCATATCTAAGGAGAACCAACATAAACCAGACCCTCAAAACCTCTTTGGCGATGAGCTTGGTATCAATTAATTCAACCATCAAAAGTAAAAAATTATGCAAAATATCATTCTTAGCAAAAAGTTGGTCGACGATTATGTGTCGGTCAGCGACTACCTGATAGGCATGGGTGCCATATTCTTTGAACAGACAGGCAATATGCGAAAATTCATATCGTTCCAGCCTGGCGGAAACGAGTCCGACCGCATCGTCTTTGTCAATATGGATAGGAACGAGTGGACATGCACCAACCCAGACATGGGCGGCAAGGTCACCGACCTCGCAGAGCATTTCTTTTCCCTTCCGTCAAATGATGATATGCTCCAGTCCATTATTGACACGGTGCGCAACGTCGCCATGACGCCGCTACCGAGTACTATCCAGTTCACGCACTCCAAGGTGCAGGTTCCCGTAGAAGTCAGTACCATCTTCGATTTCGACCTTCTCCGTCCCATCTACAGTATGGGCATATCAGAGAAAATCGCCTACGAACACTTGAAGCAAGGCACCTACATTGGCATCAAGGATGGCAAGGAACACCACGTGCTGCTGTTCCCCAATGGTCATGGTGGCTATTACAGTTTGGAAGGTGACAAGTGGCACACGATAGGAGATGAGGGCATTACAATTATCGGCCCTAAAAGAGACACCCAGATGCTTTGCGTGTTCACCAACCCTCTCGATTTCCTTGCCCTGAAGCAAATGAGGCAGACTCTCGGCATGGAGCCGTTTTTCGCCAACGACCGCTTCCTCGTCATCAACGGACAGAGGAACATGGACGAGGCACTCCGTCACATCCATGCCAACAGTGGGTATTACAACGTCTGTTGCTTTGTCCCCAACAATGAAGGAGGCAAGGCAGATTATGAGAAATTTGTTGACATCTGTCAGGGCAGTGCCATCAATTCCTCCAGACTGTATAAAGGACATATGACTTTTGCCGACTCCCTTGATGCCAACCTCCGTGTGACAAGGAATCGGTTGGATAAATGTCTGAATCCTCAGCAAATGATAGTCGCAAATCCCAACAAGCAGGTTCAAAAGACTCCGCTTGAAACGACATCGAAACGAAAACCCAAAGTCGTCAAGACTGTCGAAGTGACCTTGGATGAGGAGGCTACAAGGAGAGGTTTCCGACTATAGAGGAACAAAGATCTCCTTAAAGGAATGTCTGAATGACGAGCAAATGTGCCGCAGATTTTCAGCAACGGCAAGAGGTGTCTGCGTTGCACATTTTCGCTCCACTCAATGTCCACTCCGACACTCTTGCAAGGGGGAGCCCCCCTTGACCCCACGGTGCTCGCTGTGCTCACTTTTTCTCAAAATTATCAAAAATGATAGCGAAGGTTAACTCCACTTCCCACATCACCCGGGCGGTGATGTATGGACAGGACGAGCGGAAGGGAGGCGAAGTCCTCCTCTTCCAGCACGTCGATATGACGGTCTCCCCAGAGGAGCAGGCCGCCGACCTCAATGCCATGTCCAAGCCATCCTTCAGGGTGAAGGCTTACAATATCATCCTGTCGTTCGATGACGAGGACACTGAAAAAATCAGACAGATGGAAGAAGGACGTAGGTACAGGTTCGAGCGTGATATCATCAAGGCATTCATCGCTGAGATGGAGAAACGCGGTACCAACATTACCGACTGTCCCTTCGTGGTGGCTCGTCACGGCAACACCGACAATGAGCACTTTCATATGACGGTGCTCACCACCACCATCGATGGCGAGCACATCCACGACAGCTACATCAAGAAGAACGCCATTCGTGCCGCTGCTAAAATTTCGGAGGACTTCGGGCTGAGGGCTGCGCCAAAGGCATTGAGAAACGAGATTGCCCATCAGGTGGCCACGGGTGAACGCGATGCCAATGTAAAAGGCTCTCGACGTGTGCGAAACCGCCAGTCGAACACTACAGAGAATATTCAGGATCGTATGCGACGAAGGGAGGCCGTGGAGAAGGCTGAAAGGCGCAAGGCGATGCTGAAACGGAACATCGAACGGATAGCCCGCGAGTCCACTGCTGCCAACTTCGCCGAAAAGTTGAAATCCGAGGGAATGACTCTTTGCCAGTTGCCAAAAGGATGGGGCGTGACCGTTACTTTTGAAGATGACAAGGAGCGCACTTACACCTTCGCCCAGTTGGACGTGGACAATGAACTAGTCACTCCACTGTTGGTGATTCCTCCAAAGGTAAAAAAGGAGCCTTCCAACAAGAATCTAGCTTCTGAAAGGAAAAGAACTACTCCTTCCCCCTCTGGTTCCATCACCCATGCCGTAAAAAAGGCTGGGAGAGTTCTCAATAGTGCAGAGGGGCAGTCTGGCGGTTATTCAAGGGAGGACGAGGTTTCCAAAGGCCGCTATGAGGATTCCGATGAGGAATGGCGCAGAAGAGGTGGGCGCTCTATGTAATATCACGATAATCATCTTATAAAAACAATAAATAATGGAAAGAAACAATTATCCGCCGGCAGTGGTTCATTCCCAGTCCGGCAAGAGAAAGGAAAGGCCGCACCGCACAGAATACATCACCTTCCGTGTCACGCCAGCCGAGAAGCAAGCCATTCTCGACGACGCGCTTAGAAACGGCCACTCGCCGAGCGATTTCTGCCGCCTGCGCTGCCTGAAGCAAAAGGTGGCTGATATGAGCGACGAGGCGAGAAGAGAGAGAAGAATTTTTATCAATATGGCCAACAACTTGAACCAGATTGCCCGCCACTTCAACACCGAAGGAGCCACCCCCCGGACGATGGCAGAGTTGGAGCAGTTGATGGCTAAAATTCATAAACAGAAATTGTCATGAAGAATAACAGAAAACAAATGGACTTTGCCGAGGACATGAGTTTCTCGCAGTCCGCAAGCCACAATCAAGAGACGGGCAATAGTGCAATGGACGAACAGTCCGAAATCACCAAGGAGCTGCTGGAAACGGCCAAGAACCTGGAGAAGAATGCCAATATCGTGTCAAGTGCCGCCGACGGCATAGGCCGATACCTCCTCAACGAGGACGGTACCATCCGGGATTTCACCAACTATGAGTTGATGAAGGGAATGCACGAAATGCTGAAAAAAGGAATTGTAGATATGAGACAGAACACGGTGGCCATTCAAAAGATAATTGAAAATACACCCACCGAAATGACTGCCCATTTCGACAAGGATGATGTGTCGCGGTTGGAAAAACTGCTCAAATACTTCAAGTGGGAACGGTGCTTCCTGTGGGTTTATATTGCTGGTGCTGCTTTTATCATGGGCACATGCACTGTCAAGTCTTGCTCTCTGGATAAGAGGGAGACCGAACTGAGACAATGGTACGATGCCAATCACGAAGCCGCCAACTTCGGACGTTTCATACGGATGCAAGAACCCGAGCGGTGGGATTTCTGGCACAAGCAGTGGCGCAGCGACCCCCAGATGATTGAGGATATGTATGATGCCCACTTGATGAAGGGATGGGAAAGCAAGTTCAAAAAGTGACTTTGCTACTTGATGTCAAAAAGCCCAACTGATAATGCGAATCAGTTGGGCTTTTCTTGGATATTCCCGTCTAAATCTGGGTAAAGTGGGATAAATCTCGTCTAAACTTGTCTTAATCTCGTCTTATTGCGTCACGTAAATCTCAATTATCTCGCTTAAATTGGCATTTTATTAAAGTGTTGGTAATCAACTACTTGTGGTTTTTGGATGGTTGTTCGTCGCTTAAATCTCGCTTAACTCCACTTAAATATACACGTAATTTGTGTCTTAAGTCCCGTCTAAACTCGTCTAAAATCTGTCTTTTTTTGTCTAAATTTTACCTATACGCCAATGCCTGTCTTCATCCAACTTAATCACACCTTTTTTACGCATGCTATATAACAGGTTCTTGACTTTATTATATTTCTGTTCTTCTGTATAATCTATTGGCAGTTTGCTCCATAATAATTCATTGATTTGCTGTCGGCTTAAAACCGTATGGTCTTTGAGGGCCTTGATTATCCATTCACGGCATTCTGCATCGTCAAATCCCTTTCTCAGTGTGTATTCCACTTCCTTATTGGTTGCTTTTGCTATTCGTTTGGAGACATATAGATGGGGTTTGCGTCCCTCAATCAGTTTCCTTTTTCGAAGCATCTTGATGGCATCATCGCTAATGGGCTTTCCCTTTTGCACTTTATCCAACAAAACCGCTGTGGTTAGGTCGATGTCCGCATTCTCAATGAGCAGGAGGCTGTAGTTTTCGTCTATCACGTTACCCGGAATGGTCAGTACAACATTGGAATCGTCGCTCTTGTCATAATCCGGCATGGGAAGGAAACGTTCTTTCTGTGAGACATACATTTTGTGGATACCGAATCCCTCAGTGTCAATCATCTTGATGTTCGCCATCGCCTGAGCCAAGAAAGGATTGCGATAATGCTTGGGTATGCGGTCGCCAGCAATATAGTCTTCGTAAGAACCATCAAAGAAACGCCCGCAGTTCTGGAACTCCAACTCGTTCTCACGCTCAATCACAATGATTCTGGCATTCCGCATGTAGTCTTGGTGTGCAATGCAGTTATGGAGAGCTTCAAGTATCGATTCATTATCATACTTCATCCCTTCACTTGGAATCAGCCTGTTGTTTGGGAATATCTTGAACGGATAGTTCCGGATTCTATGCATCACCTCTGTAGTGGTCAACAGGAACGGTATGGAGAACACCTGACCCACATTGTCCTTGGTAGCCAACCGCCAAACAATCTCGCCGATATAGTCAAGATAATGCACCGACTCAGGCTTGCCAAGCAGCAGGATGGCAGCCTTTGTAATCTTCCCGTCTATCGTCAACTTCGCCTTGTTCAAGAACACCTCGTCACTCCATCCGTCCACCTCTTTCTTCAATTTGGGATAGTGCTCCTTGAAACCTTTGCGGGCAACTTCTACTGCTTCTTTATCCAAATCTGCTACAGTGGCACCGTCCACAATCTGCTTTGACCAATCCTCATCAACTGTCTGCCGACGGATTTCATCATACTTGTTCATGTCAAGTGCCACCAGACTCTCGCCTCTTCTGCCATAGAAATGTCCTTGCCAAGCGATGGGAATGCCCCGTGGAGCAGCAGGTATTTGGAACAATAGTACTCGCTTCCCTTCAACGATCAGTTCATGGATGTCACGGAATGTATTGTTATCTGTTATATGTTGGGCGATGTCATGCTTCAACTTCTGCAAACTTTTGTCGCTGTTCTTATATGTGGTGCCAATAATCTCACGTGTCTTGTCATATACTCCGAACACCAACCAAGCGAAATCCTTGTATCTCAGATTCGCCTCATTGCTCAATGCCGAGAAGTACTTGCCCAAGTCATCGAAGTCGAAATTGTTCTCGGCTTTCTTGAACTCCACCACCTCGTTCTCTGGGTGGTAACGGAGTTTGTCGAATATCTTGTTTATATCTGTCATAGACGAGCTATTTCCTTTGCAATGATTTCCCAAAACCGCCTTTGTCCATAGTGGATATGATTAGGTTTTGCATACAAAAGTACATAAAAAAAATGACAAATATGAACAAAGACAAGCATTGTTTAATAATAAGACTTACCATATTGTTGTTTTTCTCACTTTTTGTCCTCGATGGTTCGGAATTTCAGCAACCACTCGTTGCATTTTTTCCCAGTGCAATTGATATCAAAATTTCTCCACCAACTTGGTGGAGTTTCGCATTGGCAAATTCTGCACCAAGCTGATGCAGTTTTGCTTTGTTCTGATTCCCGAATTGTTGCAATTGTGAAACAGCCCGTTTTAGAAATTGACATTCCTATTCCAATTCTTCACCAGCTTGGTAAAGTTTTATGGTGTCTTGGCTTATTGACATTTGTATTTCTCCAACGATACGTTGGAGTTTTTAGAATGCTTAGTCTGCACCATCCCTATATATACGTAATCCCTACCGAACTTGTCTCACTCGAATAAATATTCGGCTTTATTATAATTCCGCATCTGCTTCCTTGTGAATACAGATAACTTCTTTTGCGTGAATAGTTTCTACTACTCTCTTGATGGTGCTTCTGTCGGCATGTCCAGATGTGTGGATGTCAACCACATTGTGGAACATCTCACGATACTCCTTGTATTTAGGATTCACTTTCACTTGCTCAGGGTCCTTGTAATAGCCATCCCAGGAAGAGTATATCAGGAGAGTTTCACCTTGTGGAAGATTGTCAAGAAGTTCTCTGACTCGATCTATCTGCGATGTTCCAACAATCATTGCAAATCCTTTGCGTTTCAGTTTTCTGTACAACCGTTCTCTATAGAATAGAGGGGTAAATGCAAACAAGCCATACGACAATTTCGATTCACGCTCTGTAAATAACCCCATTGTCCTCTTCATAAACAAGGACCAAATATACAAAGGTTTTCCTGCGCTTTTTGCGGCTTCCTTTATGGTAGCCAGTCTTTCTATGTCTGTGGCAGACGCAAGGACAAATACATATTTGAAAGCTTGCATCGCGCTCGCCATCTTCTGTGAGACTTCATACTCGTGAATGCATTTGTCATCATCCTTCAGCATTGTTCCTTCTGTGATTAGCACATCTATGTCGGTGGCATATTTCTTCAGCGTAGGGAACAGCCCCTTACCCATGTAACCATGTTCACGATAATCGCCGGTGTGCCAAATGCGCATGCCGTCGGCCTCGATAAGAAACATGTGCGAATCATAGATGCTATGACAATTGAAGAACGGAGTCACCTTGATATCGCCAACAACAATGCCTTCAGGTCCTTTGCGAGGTAAAATCCTTGGCCAAACATTCATTCTATTAAGAAGTTTACGCTTGTTGTCTGCATTTACGAGACTGTTGATGGCATCACTATGTTCCTTCTCCTCACATTCTTTGTTTTGCAACTCCTCGACCTTCAGTTTTGCACCTTCATACAATACATCATATTTTATGGAAAGGAGAGCCTTGGTTCCTTCGCTCATGAATTGTGGTACATTGTCTGGAATATATTCAAACAAGCCAACGTGATCCTCATGGCCATGTGTATAGAATACCGCCTCATATCCTTTTAGGTTACTTGCAAATATGCTAGAAACCAATTTTTCGTCTTCTTCTGGTGTTGTTGGCTCACCATTGCCAGGCAGATTTTGTCCAAAGTCGATGAATACTCTTGATGTATCTGTCGAAATTTCGGTTATGCAACCGCCTATCTGGTCAAGCCCTCGATGAATCTTGACTTCTGCCATTTTACAAATCAGTCTTAATACTATATTCTATTTTTTCTCGTTGAAGTATCTCCTGAAGTCTGCGTCTATGTGTGTCTCTTCCTGGTGTATTCTTTTCCCATGTATCAAAGATAAGCAGATGGGGTTCTGGTTCTATGGATGTAGGACGTGATTTTGGAACAGGAAGTTCGAGTTCAACCTTTATGTCATAAAGCCTTTGATAATAAACAAGCAGTTCGTTGGAGTACCTCATTATAAAATTACGGTATCGTTGCATTTGCTTAACAATCTCGGGTGATTCTTCTGTTTTGTGAAGCATCCTGCCATCGCTCATCCTTTTTAGTTCAACGAATGTCACAATACCATCGTCACAATTAACGAGGTCTATTCTATTCTGAGAAATATCATCGTTATAGGCAAATTCCGAATCAAGATGGGATGCTGATGATTGTACAATTATAGAGCCTTGAATGTATTTCTCAGACCACTTTTGCTTGTCTATCACTCCGTTAATTGCATGCTTCTGTGAATAACAGGTCTTCACCCTTTCTATAACTTTATCGCAAACCAAAATCTCAGAATCTTTCTTAATTGGTTTCTCAATGATGTCACTGCATTCTATGTATGCATTACTCTTTGATGGTGCTGGCAGATTCAGATATTTATGATGTGTAAACACTTGCAACTTCTTATGCTTACTGCAGTAGTGAATACGTGCAATGCTTCCGCCTTCGAAATACACGTTGACTTGATTGTCCTTGCGAATCTCTATGTAGAGAGATTTATCATTTTTGAATCTTGTCCACCAGGACGGATTCTTTTTGAGCTCTTCAAATATCTTGGAATCGCCCTTTAGTTTATTAAATGTAATGTTCATAATATTTGGTTTATCTTTTTTCTTTTCCTAATATATCGGATGGTACGCTCTCCGATTTATATTACTCGATCCCAGGCGAGTCATATTTGAAGTACTTCCTTCTTAGTTTGATTATTGCGATACATCTTATTTGCAGAAGACTTGGTTTTGTCAGGCCAAGTTTTTCGCAGATTTCCTCATCCGTACACTTGTCACAATCTATGCCATAGGTGAGCAAGATAATTTGTTTCGATTGAGGTTCGAGTGCCTCAATGGCAGACGAAACGTCCTCGGTAAGATGCCCGCTTTCGAGGAGATGTGTAAATACCTCGTTTTTCGCGACTCGCTCTTTTTCTTTCTGCCACACCTTTTTACCCTCTTCATTACCAGAGTCTTGAAGAGCATTTAAGATAGCCTGTCTGACCCACCAAATAGCATAGGTGACGAACTTATAACCCCTGCTTGCATCGTATCGGTGACCAGCAACAACAAGTCCTTCCATCCCAGCCGAGAGAAGTTCATCGTCATTTATTCCCATATCCAGATACTGTTTTGCAAGGCTCGCCACGAAGCGGATATTCGCCCTCTTCAGTTCTTCCTCTGCTTCCTTACTACCTTGTTGGATACGAGCAATCATATCCATTTGCTCCTCCGTTGTGGGCAATGTGACATCCTTCACCTGTGGAAAGATTGTCTCTGTCGGTTCACTCCAACGTCCTTTAATCATGTCCTTTTCCATATATCATATTTAGATGTGCCTATATATATTATACGAAAAGGAAATGGAGATTTAGGGGAAATCACCGTGATGGTGTGCAAAAACGTTGCAGAGGATTTAATGATATATAGAATATGCTCATTGAAATTGCATTTATAATAACCCTCAGCAATAGTTTCATGGTCTACATCGTTAAGTAGTTCTTGAAGATCCTTCTTGTTCCTTTCTGCTGCCTTTGAATTATACTTGTCGGTTTTAAAAGTCAGAAATAGTAATATATTGTAGTCCTTCTGTTCACAAAGGGTTCCTGCGATGGCATACAATAGTTGATATCGAATTTTAGAATCTATGGAAAGTTTTGGAAAATAAACTTGTATCAATTGTTCTATTCTTTGAGGAATATAAGTATTTATTCCTTTTTCCTTATTGTTTTTGGCTTTTTGGTAGATAGACGAAAGAGTACCATTGTATGTTTCAGCAACCTTTGCCTCTATACCAATAAAAATAGAACAACCAGTTCCCGTTTCTCCATATATTGCTAAATCATGAATCCTTTGCTTACTGTAATTGTCGAATCTAGATGATTTTTCAGGTTGTGCGGTTTCCAATTTGATTTGTGATTGAGAAACAATAGGCAACAACCATGTCACAATGATGTCATCAAAATTTTTTAAATCACAGAATTTTGCAAGGCTTAAAGCACTACGTCCATCTTCACTTTTGCTACTCTTACGGAAACTGTCTATCCAATCTTTTACCGTTTCGATTTCACGCCATTTTTTACTTCTTTTGTTAAATTTGAATTCCATAATGACTCTATTTGTATTTAGTTAAACATTCTTCTAATCTC
Organism: uncultured Prevotellaceae bacterium; assembly: GCA_900317305.1. GTDB lineage: Bacteria > Bacteroidota > Bacteroidia > Bacteroidales > Bacteroidaceae > Prevotella. The sequence continues at coordinate 205,303 of ONGG01000010.1, forward strand.
CTTTTAATCTCCTCTCTCAGTTCCATCGGTTCCAGCACCTCTACATTCTCACCCATTGCCAACAATTGGGTGGAGAGTTCAGGATTAAGACATAGCCGATACTGAAATTCACTGAACTGCTCATGCTTGGTCAGCACTTCTTCTTGAGAACGGTGTAATGGAAGTGTACGCAGATACTCCACTTGTTTTCCATAGACACGGATGCGTACCTTTTGGGGTTTTAGTTCCTCATTCACGAAAACACCAATGGTATTTGCGTAATACTTTTCTGCATCGAAAGAATTTGGCACCTCATACGAATCATCAGTCATCTCCATCTCCATTATTCTGTCTAATGCAAGTTGCCGGATAGCATCCTGTTCTTGAAGCCTACCTACAATGTACCATCGTTGACGGTATACCTTCATAGCGTATGCCTCCATATGATAGGTTTTAAGATGTTCGCTAAACGATTGATAATCCAACTTCAACACCTTGTTCTGTTGCATTGATTCAATCACTGGTTGCAGATATTCTGTGCCACGAGGAACGTTCTCAAATAGAATTCTGCCATTCATATTGTGCCCAGCAATAATCATGTTCGACAGCGAGAACGAATTGAGCAGCCATCGACGGGTTCTGTCATCACGCATCGCCTGGGGATTGTCGATGAAATATTGATAACCATCTTTGAGGTCGCATTTGATTTTCACTCCAAACAATTCCTCAATAGCATCGCGATGCTGATGAAAGGTACGAAGCGGCAGGGGCTTGCCATCCCCGATACCGCTCTCTCTCCATAAGTCGCAGATTTCCTCAAAGGTCAGTTTCTTCTTCTTTTGTAAGGTATCCAGCAGCCAGATATATCGATTGATTGTTTTGCTTATCATGTTTTTTCAATGTATTGTATGCAAAGGTATAAAAACATAGGAATAATGTATTCATACCATAAAGATAACCGGGATTTTTTAATTTATTTTATATTCTATGCAGCGTTTTTGCATACCTATATGGCGATTTTACCCTCTAAAGGAAAATTCTATCGTATAATATATAAGGCAGACGTCAATATTTCATTTATTATGGCAAAGAAAAAGAATCAGAAAAAAAGAGATGTTCTCTCAAAGAAGAGAGCCGTTGAGACCCTTCGTTTTCAAACTCATTGGGGACTGAAGCAGTTAGGCCACGCAGAAGGAAGCATGTTGCATCAGCGTGTGAATACAGAGATTGACCTCATCGCAGAATTGGAACTTGCTCAAGACCTATTGACACTCAAGTTGTTTATTGATGATGTAAAGAAAAATCTTGCAACAACTCCAACACCAGAGAAAGGAGATTTGGTAAAAAGTCCCACGGCAATTGCCCTTGGAATAACCTCTGTCGGTAATATAGAGGCTATGGAGACGCCATTGATTTGGAAGGACATGGTTGACCAGAAACTCCTATCTATTTACTACCCAGGGGAAAATCGAAATGACATTGTTGATTGGGCAAAGGTCAATGGATATAACACTTCAACCTACCTTGGCCGGCCAATATTGAAACTCAGCAAGTTGTTCGTTATGATAGAAAGGACACGAGAATGAAAAGAAGTGACCATAATCACTTTGATTATTTTTCAATCTTGTAAGGATTGATTAGGTTTTCCAAAGCATGGGATATATGATCATTGGGGACTGTCCTCAATGTGATTTATTCATTTTGCCCCAATGGTCTGCTTTCTGCAACGACCCGTTGCATTTTTCCCAGTGCAATTGAAATCAGAATTTCTCCACCAACATGGTGGATTTCACATTGGCAAATTCTGCATCAAGCTGGTGCAGTTTTGCTTCGCTTAGACTCTCTAATTACAGCAATTCTGAAACAGCCCGTTTCAGAAATTCACATCCATTTTCTAATACTTTACCAACTTGGTAAAGTATTATAGTGTCTTGGTTTTTCGACGTTTGGATTTCTCCAACGATGCGTTGGAGTTTCTTTGACAGTTTAGTCCATCCCATTGCTATATATGCGCAATTCGTACCAAACTTATTATCGGGACAAAAGGGAAAGAAAAAAGAGATTCTATTTCCCTTTTGTTCGACATCAGCTGCTTATATGTTCAGTTCCGGCAGGCTGTTGATGGCATCCTGCTTCAGTTTGTCTATGGCACGGGTATATTTCTCGATGTGTTTCAATCCGCTATGACCAAGGATGCTTGCCACGGTCTTGATGTTAGAGCCATTGTTGAGAAGGTTGACGGCGCAAGAATGGCGGGCACAGTGCCAACTGATATGCTTGTCGATGCCGGCACGTTTCACCCATCGCTTCACTGACTTGCAGCAACTCTCGTAGGATGGGAGATTGAAGATGAGGGATTCCTTGGTCTCCCCTTCTCCAGGTCGGCCAATCAATCGGATGAGGCCGTCGTTGAGGGGGATTGTGACCCAGCTACGGACTGAGTGCCCTTTGGTCTTGTCCTGTTCGAAGCGCAGGAGTTTGTTGGCGTAGTCGATATTTGAGTAACGCAAGTCTTTGACATCGCAGAAGCGCATGCCTGTATAGAGACAGAAGATAAAGGCGTTGCGCACGTTCTCTTTCTCAAACTGATAGTGGGTGTTGATAAGTTTAACGATCTCTTCTTGCGAGAGGACATCTTTTTTCAATGCCTGGTCATCGACCACACAGACCACGCCTTTGCAAGGGTCTTTCGCCATGATGCCCTGGTCGATGGCGGCACGAACAATTTTCTTGAATCGCTGCAAGATGCTCTTTGCTCCCTCGCCCACGCTGCGAGTCTGAAGGTACTCAGCAAACTTCACCATCATCTCATGGGTGATGGCATCCGGCTTGATATAGTCTTTCATCAGCGGATGGTATTTCGCCAGGAAATCCTTAAAGCGGCTGATGGCAATGGTTATCATACGGATGTCCTTCTTGGTGTACTCGTCGGCGTAGGTCTGGCAGAAGTCGTGAAAGTTGACGCCCTTGTCTTTTTTCAGTCTGTACCCTTCCCTGTTCTCCAGGAACTGCTGCTCACGTTCGAAGCGGATTTTCTTGGCCAACTCCAACGTCTCCTTGACTTGTTGCCGTTGGACGGTATTGCGTGGCGATGCCATGATGTACAGCGACAAGCTTTCTTTCTTGCGGACAGATGTACCGGTGTCGTGGTTATACCCCATCTGATACTCCAGGTACAGACTATACTCTGTGCCATTTTTCACCGGCTTCTTCAACAATCGTGGGTTGCCTGCCTCTATCAGATTTTTGTTTTTCCCTCTTGTTTCTGCCATATCTTTGATGTTTTTTTCTTTATTATCCTTTTGTTTTCCCTTTATTCATCGGTGTTTGCAAAGGTATAAAATCTTTCTGAATTGGGGTGTTAAAAAGGTGTTAATTTTAGCATAACAAGGGTAAAAATAGGCAATTTTGTCAAGAAATAGAAAAAGTAGGTAATTGCTTAAATACTTGATTATCAATTATTTATTTTCCTTTTCTTTCCTTTCTTTGAAGCGGTTCTGTTCCGGCTCTGGGTACGCAGAAAATGAAGTAGTGCGCTGACTCTCAATGAGTTACAGCGCACTCTTTTGTTTTTGGTGCAACATGGATGGAACTTCGTCACTTTTGTTGCAAAATCACCTGGATCACGGGGACTCTGCTGATTCACTTATTGCCCTGTTGATAGACCTTACGTTTCATCCATTCTAACGTTCCACTCTTGCAATTAAAAGAGGTCGTCTATTGTTATGGATGACTGCACTTGTCCGCTATACTCGTTTCGCTTCAGTCCGAAGGTTGTGATGGTAGTCAGTTTGACGGTCTGTTTTGGTGACAATTTATCGATGAGAATCTGCACTCGGTCGCGAAGTATGGCGTCATATCTCTTGTCTATTTCAAAGGTCGAACCGCAGAATTTTATTTCGCATAGATTGACATTGTTGTCTGCCCGTTCAATGATAAGATCCATCTGTGAAAGAGGTTTGCCATTAGCATCACGCGCTATCCATGAACTTTCTTTGGTGTTTATCCCACTGATACCTAATGCTGCTTTTATTTGAGAGGTATGACTGAGGCACACTTCTTCGAATGCATGACCACGCCATGCATTAAGTTTGCCCGACATATAATTGTTCTGCCAGAAATGCTCTTCTGGTTTCTCTGCCTTGTCAAGAAATTGGAGATAGAACAAACAAAAGTGGTCGCATAGCCTGTAATAAATGAGCTTGGGCTGTCCGAAAGGCTGGTAGGCAGTGATGAAATCACTAGCAGCAAGTGCGCGGAGAATGTCCGATGCACCACCACCATCCTTGATTTTTGTAGCTTTCAGTATTTCCTCCCTGCTATATCCGCTCCGACGAGTTGCCAAATGGCGAACAACCTTCATATAGTCTTCCTCATTCTTGAAGAGTGAGCCGAAAAGCCGGTCAAACTCATTTTGTAGTTTAGCATTTCTGTTGAAGAGCAAGGCGTCTATATTCTGTGAAAGGCTGAAGCGCTTGTCGAATAGGCTCAGATAATGTGGGATGCCACCGAATGTCATATAAGCCTGTACTATATCGTATCGGCTCATCATAATATTTTGATAGCGGAAATAATCCTCGCATTCTGATAATGTAAAAGGATTGAGCCGTATCTCTGTAGTCAGCCTGTTGTAGAGACCGCCTTTGTTGTTGATCACATTGTCTGTCATCCACGTTGTTGCAGAGCCGCATACAATCAGCATGATATTGTCATGTTTCACTGCCCAGCCATTCCAAAAATGTTCAAAAGCGGGAATGAACCTGGAGCGTGCCGTGTCCATCCAGGGCAACTCGTCAATGAAAACCAACAGACGCTTTCCATCGTTTTTCTGTATGAGCAACCTTTCTAATAGCCTGAAAGCTTCAAGCCAAGATTTAGGACAAGATTCTCCTGTGAGACCATAGTCTTGCAAAGAATAATAGAATGCCTGCAACTGGTCACGCATGAGAAATTTTCGTTCTCTATCGTATGGTGACAAGCCCGTGTGCCAGAAGGTGAACCGGTCTTTAAACAATTCTTTCACTAAATAGGTCTTGCCTACACGTCTGCGACCATAAAGAGCTACGAACTCAGGCTTTCCACTGTTATAGAGAGCTTCCAACTCCTCTATTTCACATTTCCTTCCAATGATTTGCATATCACATTTGCTTTAAATCTCTGCAAAGATACAAAAATATTCGGTTTTAGAGAAATAAAGTGCTTTAAATCTCTAAACTTGTATTTTTTTAGTGATTTTAGAGAAATAAGGTGCTTTAAATCTCTAAACTTGCACATTTTTTTGTGATTTTAGAGAAATAAAGCAGTTCGTTAGGAGTTCATATTTTCGCTTTCCTCTCTAATCAGCAGGTGGACATGGTTGTTCGTCAGGCAATAGGCGTATACCGTACTGAGTGGAGGCAAGGGTAGATTATTGTCATCTTTCCGGTCAACGAGCAATCGAAACAATTTGATGAACTGCTTGTAGTCTTCGGCATCTTCAAAGATGTCTTGTCGGTTGATGCTTCGCAGCATGACATGGTAGATTCCTGTGGCGCTTTTCTCTCGGTTTTTCTTTGGCATAGTTGTATTTTGGGCAGGTAGCATGCTAAAATAGGACTTTAGAAGGAGAATTGCAATTAAACAGACAAAAAGTGGATCAAGAGAACCGTCCCCGATGATTGACAAATTGATTCAGAGAGCCAAGGAGACGAGAGGTTTCGGGGCTGTTGGCAACAATAAATCGCCGTGGTTGGCGTTTGTTATGTGTATCTGGTCTATGTCTGTGATTCCGTCACCGCGGATCCTGTTCATGATGAAATCCCAAAACACGATAATAACTGACTTTAACCTCAAGAGACATGAAAAAACTAATGCTTACCCTCAGCATGGCCTTAGTTGCGTTTACCTTGTCAGCCCAGGCACCCTCACCCCAACAGACACCCCAATTGGAGTTCGTATTGCAACTGCGGGTAACGCTCGGACAGGCCTATTCCGTGGGCGAGACGCCCCATGGCCGCCGCACGGTTATCCCCATCACCGGAGGCACGTTTGAAGGACCGAAAGTGAAGGGAACCATCATCAATGGCGGTGCCGACTATCAGTTGGCCGACCCCAAGACCAACCGTACGGAGATAGAGGCCATCTACTCTATCAAGACCGACGACGGGGTCTATATTCACGTGCGCAACAAAGGTGTCATCAGCAGCCTCACCGGCGATGACGGCCGCCCTTCGTTCTATTTCAGGGCCGCCCCGCGGTTCGAGGCACCCAGCGACAGCCCATACGCTTGGCTCAACAACGCCATCTTCGTATGCGCTCCCGACAGGTCTCAGCAGGGCGGCATCACACTCAACGTGTGGAAAGTGAACTAAGGCAAGGGCTTCAACCCCCGGGAATCAATGGGACAGGTCCCTCTGGTTTTCTCTGATTTACTATTCTTCTATTATTTCCCAGAAACCGCCTTTGTCAGGGCCGACACGACGGAGATATTTGCCTCGCATGACTTCGATATTCGCACTTATGGCTGCAACACTGATACCTACAAGTTTTGACAAATCTGCTTTTGATATATATGGGTCCTCCATCACTAAACGAAGGATGGAAATCCTATTTCCTGTCAACTTGTCTCCTTGTCGAGCTGCTTTTTCTATCAACTTTTCTATCAACTTTTGATGCTTTTCTATCAACCCAGGGCGGTTTCCTGTCAACCTTTCACTTCGATTTTCGGTTTCAGTTCGGTTTTCTGATAACTTTTCTGTCAACCTTTTAGCCCGTTTCTGTGACGTTTTCTGTGACGTTTCTGTGACGTTTACATTCACCTTTTCTGCTACCTTTTTCTGCTACTCATGAAAGTTTTTCTGCTACTTCCCATTTTTTAACTAGCAAATTCATTTCAACGATTTGAACATTTTGTTGATGCATTTTTTCTTTTGATCCATATTAGGGTGAACGTAGAGATTGAGCGTCGTGCTAATATTGGCATGGCCTAGAATTACACTAACGGTCTTATAGTCACACTGGCTTTCAATGCATCTTGTGGCAAATGAGTGGCGGAGCCCGTGAAACTTTAAATCCGGTATGCCGAGTTGTTTCAGTAGTTGCTTGTAATAGTTGCGGTAGGTACGCGGCTCTGTCGGCTTTGCCTCATTGGTTATCACAAAGTAGTCATCATTCATCAGTTTCTTTAGAGGACGGATAAGTTTCATGAGTTCCTTGCTGATTGGAATCTCGCGGATGGAGTTTTTCGTTTTGGGTGTACCAATGACCAGTTCTGTACGCCTTTCATCACCTTCAATGATGTAGATTCGCTCTATGGTTCTGTTTACATGGATGGTCTCTGTGCCCAAGTCTATATCGCTCCACTTCAAGGCACATACCTCTCCGATCCGCATTCCTGTACTCAGGCAGATATATATACCGAGGTTGCGGAAAGTGAAATTATCTGTGACATACTGCATCAGCTTCTTCTGGTGATTGATGGTTAACACTTCCAACTCTTTGCTTTTATGTTCTGTAGGGTACTTGATGTACCAGTCCTGATATTGTAACCAGCCATGTTTGGCACCAAACTTAACCACCATTTTCAGGACTATAAGCATATCCTTAACCGACTTCAGACTAAGCCCTTTTCTCAAGCATTCAAGAACGAAGTCCTGCACCTCTTGTTCTTGCAAGGTCTTTTTCTTCCCGAATTTTGGCAGTAAATGATTCTCCAGATGGAGTGTATAAACTGCAATTGTTGATGACTTGACAAACCTTCGTTTGTCCTGCTTCCATAATTCTGATACTTCTCTAATTGTTTTCATTTTACACATTTATTAATACATTAAGGATTATTCCTTGTTATTATAATATGCGAAACGGAAAGAAGAGATTTAGGTCCCAAAT